>NZ_JARPQB010000057.1 GCF_029478665.1 Pseudomonas entomophila | reverse complement strand
GGGCGGAAAGGTGACTTCGAGTCGCTATCGTAAATGGATATGCCTATATATTCAGATACCCACTTAACTTTGACTTTGACTTTGACTTTGACTTTGACTCTCAGAGTATTGGCATTGAAATTCGTGAGCATATCCATTTGCGATGGAGGCGCTAACTCACCTTTTCGCCTTTACGGCGACCTTCTTTTGCACGCGGGCAAAAGAAGGCAAAAACCGCTGGCTCCGTTCATACGGCCTCCTGAAGTCGCATTTGGCGGCGCCTGAAATATCGCGCGCTTAAAAGCAAGAGCAAGAGCAAGATCAAGAGCAAGAGCAATACTTATAAAAATACTGGGCAATTACCGCTAATTATGTGCTGGCTGATCCGGCCTTTCGCCGGCAAGCCGGCTCCTACAGGGGAAAGTGCAAACTTGAATATGCCCTGCCCCTGTGGAAACAGGATTAAGCGACACCTACCTGATTACGCCCACTGTTCTTGGCCTTGTACAACCCAGTGTCCGCCGCCGAGATCAGCTGCCGGCAGTGGCTGCCGACACTCGGCGTCAATGTCGCTACGCCAATGCTCACCGTCAGCAGCGAACCAGCTTCAGGCACGGTGTGGGCAATGTTCAGGCCCATGATGGTATGGCGCAACTTCTCGGCAATCAACCGCGCACCGCCCGGTGAAGTGTTGGGCAGCACCAGGGCGAACTCCTCGCCGCCATAGCGCGCAGGCAGGTCGGTGGGCCGCGAGCAGCAACCGCGAATGGCCTCGGCCACCTGGCGCAGGGCCTCGTCGCCGGCCAGATGGCCGAAGCTGTCGTTGAACGCCTTGAAGTAATCGACATCGACCATCAGCAGCGACAACTGCTGCTGTTCACGCATGGCCCGACGCCATTCCAGCTCCAGGTACTCATCAAAGTGGCGGCGATTGGACAGCCCGGTCAGCCCATCGGAGTTCATCAACCGCTGCAACATCAGGTTGGTGTCGAGCAACTGCTGCTGGCTGACGCGCAAGGCACGATAGGCCTCGTCGCGTTGCAGCAACGTCAGGTAGGAGCGCGAGTGATAGCGGATACGCGCCACCAGCTCGATGGAGTCAGGCAACTTGACCAGATAATCATTGGCCCCGGCGGCAAACGCCGCGCTCTTGACCAGCGGGTCTTCCTTGGTCGACAGGACGATGATCGGGATATCCTGAGTGGCCGGGTTGTTGCGGTACTCGCGCACCAGCGTCAGGCCATCGAGGCCCGGCATGATCAAGTCCTGGAGGATGACCGTGGGCTTGATACGCATGGCTTGCGCCACGGCCTGGTGCGGGTCGGCACAGAAATGGAAGTCGATGTTCTCCTCGTGGGCCAACCCACGGCGCACCGCTTCGCCGATCATCGCCTGATCGTCTACCAGCAGGACCATCGCCGCACTTTCGTTGATGGTCGTGAAACCTTCGATTGGTAGATCATTCATCCCTAGTCACCAGATCACTACCGGCCAGGCGGCGTGACTCAATACATATCGTCATTTCGAAAAGATTTCCATCAGTCGTCCGGCGATTCGCTCCAGCGGGCGAATTTCCACGGCCGCGTCGATGGCCGCGGCAGCCTTGGGCATGCCGTACACCGCACTGCTCTGCTGGTCCTGGGCGATGGTGAGGAAACCCTGCTGGCGCATCAGTTTCAGGCCCTGGGCGCCATCGCGGCCCATGCCGGTGAGCAGCACGCCCACCGCCTCGCCCGACCAGTAGCGCGCGACGCTTTCGAAGAACACATCGATCGAAGGCCGGTAGATTTCGTTGACCGGCTCGGCAGTGTAGGCCAGCTGGCCGTTCTGCAGCAGGCGGATATGGTGGTTGGTGCCGGCCAGCAGCACCTGCCCCGGCTGCGGCGGCTCGCCCTCCCGGGCCAGACGCACCGGCAGCCCCGAGGCGCTGCTGAGCCATTCGGCCATGCCGGCGGCGAACACCTGGTCGACATGCTGCACCAGCACGATGGCCGCCGGGAACTCGCGCGGCAGCCCCTTGAGCAGCACCTCCAGCGCCGCCGGACCGCCCGCCGAAGAGCCAATGGCCACCAGGCCGCGGCGCTGGGAAGCCTCGCGCAATGGCGCGGCCACGGCGCGGGGAGCGCTGGGCCGTTGTTGCCCGATAAGCCAACCGATATTGAGGATCTTGCGTAACAGCGGTGCTGCGGCCTCCCGGGCATCCCCCGCGCCCAGCGCCGGAGTGTCGACCACGTCGAGGGCGCCGTGGCCCATGGCTTCGAACACCCGGTGCACGTTCTGCTTGCGGTCGACGGTGACGATCACGATGGCGCATGGGGTTTCGGCCATGATTCGACGCGTGGCCTCGACGCCATCCATCACCGGCATGATCAGGTCCATGAGGATCAGGTCCGGGGTCTGCTCGGCACAGCGTTGCACCGCCTCGGCACCATTGCCGGCGACCCAGATCACCTGGTGCGCCGGCTCGAACGCCAGCGCCCGGCGCAGGGCCTCCACGGCCATGGGCATGTCGTTGACGATGGCGATCTTCATCCCTGCGCACCTCCAATCAGCTCCACGACGGCATCCAGCAACGCATCGTCATGGAAGCTGGCCTTGGCCAGATAATAGTCGGCGCCGGCATCCAGTCCACGGCGGCGATCCTCTTCGCGGTCCTTGTAGGACACCACCATCACCGGCAGGGACTGCAGGCGATGATCGCGGCGCACCAGGGTCACCAGCTCGATGCCATCCATGCGCGGCATGTCGATATCGGTGATCAGCAGGTCGAAGTCATCACTGCGCAGGGCGTTCCAACCGTCCATGCCGTCCACCGCCACGGCCACTTCGTACCCCCGGTTACCCAGCAACTTGCGCTGCAACTCGCGCACGGTGAGCGAGTCGTCGACCACCAGAATGCGCTTGCGCGCCACCCCCTTGCCGCCCTTGGCACCGCGCTCGATACGCTCCAGGCGGCCGGTGCTGAGCAGCTTGTCCACCGAGCGCAGCAAATCTTCGACATCGATGATCAGCACGACCGAACCATCGTCGAGCAAGGCCCCGGCGGAAATGTCCTGGACCTTGCCAAGGCGCGGATCGAGCGGCATCACCACCAGCACGCGCTCACCGATCAGGCGCTCCACCGCCACACCATAGAGCTGCTCACGCTCGCGGATCACCACCACCCGCAAGCCTTGCCCCGGGTCCTGGGCGGCAGGCCGGTTGAGCAACTGGCTGGCGGCCACCAAGCCGATATGGCGATCTTCGTGCCAGAAATGCTGGCGCCCCTCGATCTGCACGATGGCCTCGGTCGGCACATCGAGGGTGCGCTCGATGTGGGCCAGCGGGAAGGCGTAGGCTTCACCGCCCACCTCAACCACCAGGCTGCGCACCACCGACAAGGTCAGCGGCACTTCCAGATGGAAGCAGCAGCCCTGCCCTGCCACCTGGGTCAGTTCGATCGAGCCACGCAGTTCGCGCACCATATGTTGCACCGCATCCAGGCCGACACCACGGCCGGAGACCTCGGTGACGGTATCGCGCAGGCTGAAGCCGGGCAGGAACAGGAACGTCAGCAACTCTGCCTCGCTCATCTGCGCCACGGTCTCGGCCGGCGACAGCGCGCGTTCGACGATGCTCTGGCGCAAGCACTCCAGGTCGATACCGGCACCGTCATCGGATAACTCGAGAATCAGCAGGCCGGCCTGGTGCGAGGCGCGCAGGCGCACGGTGCCATCGCTCGGCTTGCCCGCCAGCAGGCGCCGCTCGGGCAACTCGATACCGTGGTCGACGGCATTGCGCAGCAAGTGCGTCAACGGTGCTTCGAGTTTTTCCAACACATCGCGGTCGACCTGGGTCTTCTCGCCTTCGACGACCAGGCGCACCGGTTTGTCCAGCGAGCGCCCCAGGTCACGGACCATGCGACTCTGCCCGGTCAGCACGTCGGCGAAGGGGCGCATGCGGCAGGCCAGCGCGGTATCGTACAACAGTTGTGCACGCTGGCTGGCCTGCCAACCGAATTCGTCGAGGTCGGTGGCCTGCTGTAGCAGGATCTGCTGGGTTTCTGCCAGCAACTGCTGGGTCTGCGCCAGGGCTTCGAGCACTTCCGGGCCCTGCCCGCTGCCTTCGAGCTGGGTCTTCAGGCCATCCAGCGCGCGGATGCCCTGGCCATGCATGCGCTTGAGGCGCTGCAGGGTGGCCAGGTAAGGCTTCAGGCGCTGGGTCTCCACCAGTGACTTGCTCGACAGGTCGAGCAGGCTGTTCAGTCGGTCGGCGGTCACCCGCAAGACCCGCTCACCACCGTCGCCCGCTCGCTTGCCGGCCTTCGACGCGGCAACAGGCTCGGCGTCGACGACAGGCTCTGGTGCCGAAACAATGGGCGTCGGCGGCGAAGGTTCGACAGCTGCGCTCGGCAGAGGTGGCAGCGTCGGGGGCACGACAGCCGTCGTCGGTGCCAACAGGCCGGACAGCTGTACCAGGAACGCCGGGACCGCGGCTTCGCTGCCCAGGTCGCCTGGCGTGGCGATGCGCATCAGCAGATCGGTCCCCTGCAGCAAGGCGTCGATATGCTCGGGGCGCAACACCAGACGCCCTTCCTGGGCGGCCACCAGGCAGTCTTCCATGACGTGGGCCACGCTGACCCCCGCATCGATGCCAACGATCCGCGCCGCGCCCTTGAGCGAATGGGCCGCACGCATGCAGGCTTCCAGCTGGTCCGGTTGGGCAGGGTTGCGCTCCAGGGCCATCAGGCCGGCACTGAGTACCTGGGTCTGGGCCTCGGCTTCCAGGCTGAACAGTTCGAGCAGCGATGCGTCGCGCATTTGCTCCGGGGTCATGACAGGCTCCGCTTCACGGCAGACAGTAGATGTTGCTCGTCCAGGACACGCACGCTGCGCCCTCGCCATTGCAGGACAGCGGCAGTGAAGTGCGCGGTATCGCGGCCCGTCTCCATGCGGGCCGGATCCAGCCGGTGAATACCATCGATTTCATCCACCGGCACCACCACCGGCCCGCCGTCGGCCGCAAGAATCAGCATTCTCGGCAGCACCCGCCCATTGCGCTCGACAGTTGCCTCGGGCGGCACGCCCAGCAGGTCGGCCAGCGACAGGCAAGGCACCAGTGCTCCGCGCACGTTGGCAACGCCCTGCAGCACCCGCGAGCGCTGGTGCGGCAGCGAATGCACCTGCTGTTGCGGGGCGATTTCGGCCAGGCACGCGGTCGCCAGGGCCAGCCATTCCTCACCCAGACGGAACAGCAGCATGGAGCGGCCGACAGCGACCTCCTCCACGACGCTCGCCTCGACGTCCTCCCCCTCGATCAACGCATAGCGATCCAGCAGGCGGGTGGCCGCGGCGGCATACACTTCGCAATTGCGGCAGTGGACATGCCGTTCCAGCAACGGGCACCGCTTGTCGCCGCGCACGCCGATACGGTTCCAGCAATCGTCGATGACCTCGTCATCGCGGGCGATCAGATGCATCTGGTATCCGCCACTCATCGTTCAGACTCCCTTCCCGCCCGGGCCGCGCGCTCCTGCAAGCGCCGCGCGCCCGCCTCGTCGCCCTGCGAAGCCAGCAGCGCGGCCAGGTGCGCGAGGGTTTCCGCGTGCTGGGGTTCCAGGTAGAGGGCCTTGCGGTAATGGGTGATGGCCTGCGTGGCATCGCCTTCGGTGTCGCTGAGCAGGCCCAGCCAGTAGTAGACCTGCGCCTTGGGCGCGTGCTGGCGAAGATAGCGCTCACAGCTGGCCCTGGCCTGCTCGCTGTCACCGGTGTTGGCATGGCGGGCAATAGCGCCCAGCAACTGCGCCTCGCTCTCGTGGGGCTCGATGGTCGGCGTCAGCGCGGGAGTCGGCCTGACGCTGCGGGTTGGCAGCACGACCACTTTCGGCGGCGGTGCGATCGGTCGCACCGCCGGTAGCGAACGGCTTACCGGCGCGGCGGGCACCGGTTCCTGGCGCACGTAGGCGAACGACTGGGCGATCCCCAGTGGCCGCATGCCCAGGCGCGCCAGCAGGCTACCCTCGGCCGGGCCGATGAACAGCACGCCATGGGCATGAATGAGGTGCTTGAGCACCTCGAACACCCGCTGCTGGGTCGGCACATCGAAATAGATCAGCAGGTTGCGGCAGAACACGAAGTCGTACAGGCCGTCACGGCTCTTGAGCGCAGGGTCCAGCACGTTGCCCACCTGCAGGTTGACCTGTTGGCGCACGCGCTCATTGATACGCTGCAGCTCTGCGAGCGTACTGAAATGCCGCTCACGAAACGCCAGGTCACTGCCACGGAACGAGTTGCGGCCATAGTCCCCCTGCAGCGCCTTGGCCACGGAGTTGGGGCTGATGTCCATGCCATCGATGCGAAACGCAGCTGGGGCGACGCCTCCGTCGAGCAGGGCCATCGCAATCGAATAGGGCTCCTCGCCGGTCGAGCAGGGCAGGCTGAGGATACGCAAGGGGCGTGTCCCAGCCAGTTCGGCCACTCGCTTGTGGGCCAGGCCAACCAGGGCGCCGAACGATTCGGGATAGCGGAAGAACCAGGTTTCCGGGACGATGACCGCCTCGATCAGCGCTTGCTGTTCCTCGGTTGATTGCTGCAGGCGCAGCCAATAGTCGTCCAGGTCCGCCGCCAGCACCGCGACACAGCGCTGCTGCAAGGCACGCTCGATCATCGGAGCCCCCACCGACTCCACATCCAGGCCGATGCGCTCGCGCAGAAAGCGGAAGAACCGTTGCTCGCTCATGCTGGCACCTGCCCGTTCTCGGCGGGATACAGCAGCTCACGGACAGCGGGCGGGAGCAGGACGTCGACACTGATTCGCTGCAGCAACCCTTGGCTGTCCTGGCGCACCGGCCCCAGATAAGGGGCATCCGCGTTGTCCAGGCCATAGGGCTGGAACTCATCGGGCTGGCAGCGCAGGGTATCGGTGGCCTGCTCCAGCACCAGCCCCAGTTGCAGGTCGGGGCGCAACGGGTCGGCGCGGTAATGCACCAGCACCAGGCGCGTGCTGCCGCGCGCGGGCGCCGCGACACCGAAGCTCAGGGCCGACAGGTCGATCACTGGAATCAGCGCGCCGCGGTGGGCAAGCACACCGACGACCCAGGACGGCGCCTGGGCGATAGGTTTGAGTGCACGTCGCGGCAACACCTCGATCACCTCGCGCACGTCGAGGGCAAAGCGTTGCTCGGCAATGCGAAACTGCAGGTAGAGCGCGCCCTTGCCAACGGCCGCGCGCGTTTCACGGGGGTGCAGGTCGTTCATCGTCGTCAGACTTTGAAGCGCGACACACCGCCACGCAGGCCGGTGGCCACCTGGCTCAGTTCGTCGATGGCAAAACTGGCCTGGCGCAACGACTCGACGGTCTGGGTGCTGGCGTCGCTGAGCTGGGCCAGGGCCTGGTTGATCTGTTCGGCGCCCGTGGCCTGGGCCTGCATGCCTTCGTTGACCATCAACACCCGCGGGGCCAAGGCCTGGACCTGATGAATGATCTGGCCCAATTGTTCGCCTACCTGCTGTACCTCGAACATGCCACGGCGCACTTCCTCGGAGAACTTGTCCATGCCCATCACCCCGGCCGAGACCGCTGACTGGATTTCGCGCACCATCTGTTCGATGTCGTAGGTGGCAACGGCGGTCTGGTCGGCGAGGCGGCGCACCTCGGTGGCCACCACGGCGAAACCACGCCCGTATTCGCCGGCCTTTTCCGCCTCGATGGCGGCGTTGAGCGACAGCAGGTTGGTCTGGTCGGCGACCTTGACGATGGTCACTACCACCTGGTTGATGTTGCTGGCCTTCTCGTTGAGGATCGCCAGCTTGGCATTGACCAGGTCGGCGGCGCCCATCACCTGGTGCATGGTTTCCTCCATGCGGGCCAGGCCTTGCTGGCCGGAGCCAGCGAGGCTCGAGGCCTGGTCGGCCGACGAAGTGACCTCGGTCATGGTGCGCACCAGGTCGCGCGAGGTGGCGGCGATTTCCCGCGAAGTCGCGCCGATTTCGGTGGTGGTGGCCGCGGTTTCGGTGGCCGTGGCCTGCTGCTGCTTGGAGGTGGCGGCGATTTCGGTGACCGAGGTGGTCACCTGCACCGACGAGCGCTGGGCCTGGGCCACGAGGTTGGCCAGGGACTCGGCCATCTCGTTGAAGCCCCCTTCGATGGCGCCGAACTCATCCTTGCGGTCCAACGCCAGGCGCATGCTCAGGTCGCCCGAGCGCAGCTTGTCCAGAGCATGGACGATACGCTGCATGGGCGCGGTGATAGCGCGCAACAGCAACAGGCCGCAGATGCCAGCGGCAATGATCGCCAGCAGCAGCGAGACGATCATGCTGCCCTTGGCGGTGGCCACGGAGCTGACGATATCGTTGGTCGCCGCATCGGCCGATTCACGGTTGCGCTCGATCACCCCGTTCAGGTGCTTGCGCCCATCCACCCAGGCGGGTGTGAGCACATCGATGATCAGGCGTTGAGCCTCGGCATAGTTTTTCTGCCGATACGCGTCCAACACCTGGTCGACGATCTTCACGTAAGCCTCCTCGAGCTTGGTGAATTCGTCGAAGGCAACCTGGTCGTCCTTGTCGCGAATGGTCGCCTGGTAGCTGGCCATGTGCTGCTTGAGACGGTCGTCGAAACTCTTGAACAGTTCGATGTCCGCCGAGGTGAACTCCCGGTGGTTCGACAACCCCACCAGCTGTTGGCTGGTGACATAGCTGTCGACCCAGGCGCTGCGGATCATCGAGCTGTAATAGACACCGGGAATGCTGTCGGACCCCACCGCCTCTTCGCTGGACTCGATCGCCACCAGCCGGGAATAGGCGGCCACGATCATCAGCAGCATGATGGCGATGATCACGGCGAAACTTGCCAGGATCCGTTGGCGCAAGGTCCAGTTCTTCACATTCAGCCCTCAGGAATTCGATACGAGCGGGAAAAATCGCCGAAGTATAGCCCAGGCTTCCTACGCATTTACGGCTGAATACGGATAGATTCAGGCATCCATGCCTGACGAATTGGCCAAATGCCAGCTCACTGACCTGCGGCAAGCCTGACCTGGTTTTCCAGTTCCTGGCGCAGCGCCGGGTCTAGACGCAGTTGCCGTGCCAGCTCATCGAGGTAGGCGCGCTCCATGAAGTTCTCCTGATCGACCATCATCACACTGGCCAGGTACATCTCGGCAGCCATTTCCGGTGTTTGCGCGGCACGGGCCACTTCGGACGGGTCCAATGGCTTGTTCAGTTCGGCGTGCAACCAGTGCTGGAGTTCCTGGCTACTGTCCAGGCGGGTGAACTCCCCCTCGATCAACGCCCGCTCACGCTCGTCGATGTGGCCGTCGGACTTGGCCGCCGCCACCAACGCACGCAGCACCGCCTGACTGTGCTGCTCGACCTGGGCCGGCGGCAGGCGGTCCAGCGTCTGCGGCTCGTGGTTGCCCGCCCCCTGGCGCGCCTGCCAGTTGCCGTAGGCCTTGTAGGCCAGCACGCCCAGCGCGGCGAGGCCACCGTAGGTGAGGGCCTTGCCGCCATACTTGCGCGCTTTCTTGCTGCCCAGCAGCAAGCCCATGGCGCCCGCTGCCAGCGCACCGCCACCCGCGCCGGAAAGCAGGCTGCCCAGGCTGTTGCCAGCAGACTTGCCGGCCACGCCCTTGCCGGCCTGGTTACCGAGCAGTTCCTGACCCGATTTGAGCAGTTGGTCGAGCAGGCTCCGAGTATTCATCTGGCATGTCTCCGCTGTAGGAAAAGAGGCCCCCAGAGTAGGCCCGGGCAGCCGCTTCGCCACCCGTGCAAATGCTTCCGAATGTTGCGCGGGAAGTCGACAAAAAACGAACTAGACTCGATCTGGCCATCAAGACCAACAAGAAGGCCGCCCATGAACGACCCGCGTCTGCCCCGGCATTTCCTCGCCTGTTTCGAAGCCTGGACAATGCCCGGCCTCGACCTCTCCCCCGTCCACGCGACTCAGCAAGAGGGAACACCATGTCAGTGAACACGACTGTATTGTTCGGCGCTCTGGTGGCCACTGCCAGCCTGCAGGCCGCCCAACTGCCAGACAAGCTCGGCGCCGGTGAAGGGCAGCTGGATATCATCGCCTGGCCCGGCTACATCGAACGGGGTGAAAGCGACAAGGCCTACGACTGGGTCACCGGCTTCGAGAAGGAAACCGGCTGCAAGGTCAGCGTAAAGACAGCCGCCACCTCCGACGAGATGGTCAGCCTGATGACCAAGGGCGGCTACGACCTGGTCACCGCCTCGGGCGACGCCTCGCTGCGGCTGATCGTTGGCAAACGCGTGCAACCGATCAATACCGCGCTGATCCCCAACTGGAAGAACCTCGACCCACGCCTGCACAACGGTGCCTGGTACGTGGTCAAGGACCAGGTGTACGGCACCCCCTACCAGTGGGGCCCGAACGTGCTGCTGTACAACACCAACGTGTTCAAGCAAGCGCCGACCAGCTGGAGCGTGGTGTTCGAAGCGCAGGACCTGCCCGACGGCAAACCCAACAAAGGCCGCGTGCAGGCCTATGACGGGCCGATCTACATCGCCGACGCGGCGCTCTACCTCAAGTCCGCCAAACCCGAGCTGGGCATCCAGAACCCTTACGAGCTGACCGAGACACAGTACAAGGCCGTGCTCGACCTGTTGCGCCAGCAACAACCACTGATCCATCGCTATTGGCACGACGCGACGGTGCAGATGAGCGACGTGAAGAACGAGGGCGTGGTCGCCACCAGCTCCTGGGGCTACATGGTCAACGGGCTGCAGGCCGACAAGCAGCCAGTGGCTTCGGTGGTACCGAAAGAAGGCGCCACCGGTTGGGCCGACACCACCATGCTGCACAGCGAGGCCAAGCACCCCAACTGCGCCTACAAGTGGATGGACTGGTCACTGCAACCGAAGGTGCAAGGCGATGTGGCAGCCTGGTTCGGTTCGCTTCCAGCGGTGCCGGCGGCCTGTACTGGCAGTGAGCTGCTGGGGGCCGAGGGCTGCAAGACCAACGGCTTCGACAACTTCGACAAGATCGCCTTCTGGAAGACCCCGCAGGCCGAAGGGGGCAAGTTCGTGCCCTATAGCCGCTGGACCCAGGACTACATTGCGATCATGGGCGGGCGATAGGAGCGCCCCGGAGCAAGATTCAACCCATTGATCTGATATGACCTCTGTAGGAGCGGCTTCAGCCGCGATCACCCGCGCAGCGGGTGCCAGGCACCGCATCGCGGCTAAAGCCGCTCCTACAGACGACATGGCATATCGTCGGTTTGCCGGCGAAACGGGCCCGAATGAACTCGCATCAACCGATCAGGTAGCACCATGCCCCCAGCCGTCCAGTTCACCCAGGTTTCCCGCGCCTTCGGCGACGTCAAGGCAGTCGACCAGGTCAGCATCGATATCCAGGATGGCGAGTTCTTCTCCATGCTCGGCCCGTCCGGCTCGGGCAAGACCACCTGCCTGCGCCTGATCGCCGGCTTCGAACAGCCCAGCAGCGGCTCGATCCGTATCCATGGCGCCGAGGCCGCAGGCCTGCCGCCCTACCAGCGTGACGTCAACA
Source organism: Pseudomonas entomophila (assembly GCF_029478665.1). Taxonomy (GTDB): domain Bacteria; phylum Pseudomonadota; class Gammaproteobacteria; order Pseudomonadales; family Pseudomonadaceae; genus Aquipseudomonas; species Aquipseudomonas entomophila_F. Next base: position 49,179 of record NZ_JARPQB010000057.1, on the reverse strand, counting down.
CGGTATTCCAGGACTACGCGCTGTTCCCGCACATGAACGTGCGCGACAACGTTGCCTACGGCCTGAAGGTCAAGGGCGTCGCCAAGCCCGAGCGCCACGCCCGTGCAGAAGAAGCCCTGGCCATGGTGGCTTTAGGCGGCTACGGCGAACGCAAACCGGCGCAGCTTTCCGGCGGCCAGCGCCAGCGCGTCGCCCTGGCCCGGGCATTGGTCAACCGCCCGCGGGTGTTGCTCCTCGACGAACCGCTCGGTGCCCTCGACCTCAAGCTGCGCGAGCAGATGCAGGGCGAGTTGAAGAAGCTGCAGCGCCAGCTGGGCATCACCTTCATTTTCGTCACCCACGACCAGACCGAAGCGCTGTCGATGTCCGATCGGGTCGCGGTGTTCAACCGTGGGCGCATCGAACAGGTCGACTCGCCGCGCAACCTCTACATGCAGCCGGCGACCACGTTCGTCGCCGAGTTCGTCGGCACCTCCAACGTACTGCGCGGCGAGCTGGCCCAACAGCTCAGCGGCAGCCCCCTGCCGTTCTCCATCCGCCCCGAACACATCCGCCTGGACGGCCAGGCCAGCGGCCACGAAGTGCAGGTCAGCGGCGAACTCCACGACATCCAGTACCAGGGCAGCACCACTCGCTTCGAGGTGAAACTGGACAACGGCCAGGTACTGGCCGTGAGTCAGGCCAATGACCAGTGGCTCGCCCATGCGCCGACCTGGCAAACCGGCCAGCGCGTACATGCCCGTTGGCCACGAGCGGCAATGACGGCATTGCAGGAAAGCGTCATATGAACCTTGCCTCGGCGCACCCGGCAAGTTCGCCCCTGCGGCGCCTGAGCAACGTGCTCTACCGGCGCCCCAACCTGTACCTGCTGATGCTGCTGATTCCACCCTTGCTGTGGTTCGGCGCGATCTACCTCGGTTCGCTGCTGAACCTGTTGTGGCAAGGCTTCTATACCTTCGACGACTTCACCATGGCGGTGACGCCGGACCTGACCCTGGCCAATTTCGCCGCACTGTTCAACCCGGCGAACTTCGACATCATCCTGCGCACCCTGAGCATGGCCGTGGCGGTGTCACTGGCCAGCGCCGTGCTGGCCTTCCCCATCGCCTACTACATGGCACGCTACACCACCGGCCGCACCAAGGCGTTCTTCTATATCGCGGTGATGATGCCGATGTGGGCCAGCTACATCGTCAAGACCTACGCCTGGACCCTGCTGTTGGCCAAAGGCGGCGTGGCCCAGTGGTTCATCCAGCAGCTGCACCTGGAGGCGCTGCTGCAACTGGTGCTCGCTGTTCCTGGCGTGGGTGGCAGCACCCTGTCGACCTCGCACCTCGGGCGCTTCCTGGTGTTCGTGTACATCTGGCTGCCATTCATGATCCTGCCGATCCAGGCCGCGCTCGAGCGCCTGCCGCCCTCGCTGCTGCAAGCCTCGGCCGACCTCGGCGCGAGACCAAGCCAGACCTTCCTGCAGGTGATCCTGCCGTTGTCGGTGCCGGGGATTGCCGCCGGATCGATCTTCACTTTTTCCCTGACCTTGGGTGACTTCATCGTGCCGCAGTTGATCGGCCCACCCGGCTACTTCATCGGCAGCATGGTCTACGCCCAGCAAGGCGCGATCGGCAACATGCCCATGGCCGCGGCCTTCACCCTGGTGCCGATCGTGCTGATTGCCGTGTACCTGTCCATCGTCAAACGCCTGGGGGCCTTCGATGCACTCTGAAAAAGCCTCGACAGGCCTGCGCCTGGCGGCGTGGGGCGGGTTGCTGTTCCTGCACTTCCCGATCCTGATCATCCTGCTCTATGCCTTCAACACCGAGGACGCGGCCTTCAGCTTCCCGCCCCAGGGCTTCACCCTGAAGTGGTTCGGCGCGGCCTTCGCCCGCCCCGACGTGCTGGAGGCGATCAAGTTATCGCTGCAGGTGGCCTGCCTGGCCACGCTGATCGCCCTGGTGCTGGGCACCCTGGCCTCGGCGGCGCTGTACCGACGCAGCTTTTTCGGCAAGGAAAGTATCTCGCTGATGTTGATCCTGCCCATCGCCCTGCCCGGCATCATCACCGGCATCGCCCTGCTGTCGGCCTTCAAGCGCCTGGGCATCGAGCCTGGCCTGTTCACCATCGTGGTCGGGCACGCGACGTTCTGCGTGGTGATCGTCTACAACAACGTCATCGCCCGCCTGCGGCGCACGTCGCAGAGCCTGATCGAGGCGTCGATGGACCTGGGTGCCGACGGCTGGCAGACCTTCCGCTACATCATCCTGCCCAACCTCGGTTCGGCGCTACTGGCCGGCGGCATGCTGGCCTTCGCCCTGTCGTTCGACGAGATCATCGTCACCACCTTCACCGCCGGCCACGAGCGCACCCTGCCCATCTGGCTACTCAACCAGCTCAGCCGCCCGCGCGACGTGCCGGTGACCAACGTGGTCGCCATGCTGGTGATGCTGGTGACCATGCTGCCGATTATCGGCGCCTATTACCTGACCCGCGGCGGTGAAAGCGTCGCGGGCAGTGGCAAATGACCCTGGAGGAGCCCCCGATGCAAACCCAAATGCTGATCAATGGCCGCCTGGTGGATGGCGAAGGACCGGCTTGGACCGTGCTCGACCCGGCCAAGGGCAGCGCCCTGGCGCAGATCAACGAGGCCACCGAAGCGCAGGTGGACACCGCCGTGCGCGCCGCCGACCAGGCGTTTGAACGCTGGTCGCAGACCACACCAAAGGAGCGGGCCGCCGTGTTGCTGGCCATCGCCGAGGTGATCGAACGCCATGGCGAGGAACTGGCCAAACTGGAATCGGACAACTGCGGCAAGCCCTACTCCGCCGCGCTCAACGACGAGATCCCGGCCATTGTCGACGTGTTCCGCTATTTCGCTGGTGCCGCGCGTTGCCTGGGTGGTTCGGCGGCCGGCGAGTACCTGCCTGGCCACACCTCCATGGTCCGCCGCGACCCATTGGGCGTGGTGGCGTCCATCGCGCCCTGGAACTACCCGTTGATGATGCTGGCATGGAAGATCGCCCCGGCCCTGGCCGCCGGCAATACCGTGGTGATCAAACCATCGGAGATGACCCCACTGACCGCCCTGCGCCTGGGTGAACTCGTCCAGGGCCTGCTGCCGGCCGGCGTCCTGAACATTCTCTTCGGCCGCGGCCAGACCGTTGGCAATCCGCTGGTCACCCATCCCAAGGTGCGCATGGTCTCGCTGACCGGCTCCATCCCCACTGGCGCGCACATCATCGGCGCCACCGCCGACAGCGTGAAACGCATGCACATGGAACTGGGCGGCAAGGCCCCGGTCCTGGTGTTCGACGACGCCGATATTGACGCGGCCATCGAGGGTATCCGCACCTTTGGCTTCTACAATGCCGGCCAGGATTGCACCGCGGCCTGCCGGTTGTATGTGCAGGACGGCATCTACGAGCGCTTCGTCGAACGCCTGGGCAAGGCGGTGGCCAGCCTCAAGCCCGGCCTGCAGAACGCCCCCGACACCGAACTCGGCCCCCTGATCAGCGCCCAGCACCGCGAAAAGGTGGCGGGCCTGGTCCAGCGCGCCATCGCTCAGCCGCACATTCGCCTGGTCACCGGTGGCAAGGCCATCGCGGGTGACGGTTTCTTCTTCGAACCGACCGTGCTCGCCGATGCCCTGCAGGACGACGAGATCGTCCGTCACGAAGTGTTCGGCCCGGTGGTTTCCGTCACTCGTTTCAGCGATGAGGCCCAGGCGCTGGCGTGGGCCAACGATTCCGAGTACGGCCTGGCCTCGTCGGTATGGACCCGCGACACTGGTCGCGCCCATCGCCTGGCAGCGCGCCTGCAATACGGCTGCACCTGGGTCAACACCCACTTCATGCTGGTCAGCGAAATGCCCCATGGCGGGCAGAAGCATTCCGGCTACGGGAAAGATATGTCGATGTATGGGCTGGAGGACTACACCTGCGTGCGCCATGTGATGTTCAAGCACTGAACCTGCTGTGATGAAGGCCGGCCGGGGTTCAGCTCCCGCCGGCTTTTTTACTGCCCCTTCAGTAGAGTTTTCCCTGTCTTTGCACCTGCTCCAGCCTACCGCCCATCCATTGAGCCGCGCACCTCTGGTATCACAGACTGATACCATGAATAATCATCAGCGCGCATTACTCGAACTCGTATTCAAGAAACCTGTTCCCCGAACACTCGACTGGCAGCGCCTGGAGTCGCTGTTGGTGTCGCTTGGCGCCAAGGTCGTCGAAGGCAGAGGGTCCCGCGTGCGTTTCGAGCTCAACGGCGAGGTCGCGACATTCCATCGCCCTCATCCCGACCGGCACGCCAAACCCTACCAGGTACGGGACGCCCGTCAGTTCCTGGAGCAGGCAGGAGTCACACCATGAACATCATGAACTACCGCGGCTATTCAGCCCGCATCGAATACAGCGACGAAGACCAGTTGCTGATCGGCCACATCGCCGGCATCCGCGATGTGATCGGCTTCCACGGCGAGTCGATCGCCGAGCTGCGCCAGGCCTTCGAAGAGGCTGTCGACGACTACCTCGACACCTGCGAGCGCCTGGGCCGTGAACCGCAGAAGGCCTATTCCGGAAAACTCAGCCTGCGCCTGGAACCAGCCCTCCACGCCAGCGTGGCCGCCAAGGCCGAACTGGCGCAGAAGAGCATCAACCAGTGGGTGAGCGATATTCTCAGCCAGGCAGCCTGCGGCTGAGTCAGTCGCGCAGGTCCGACTCGTGGATCGGGTTCGCCCGGCTGGTCGCCCGCTGGTACTGGGCCGGCCAGGTGGCCTTGTTGCCGCCCAGGTCATCGTCGGCATGCAATGGCCAGTACGGGTCACGCAGCAGTTCGCGGGCGAGGAAAATCACATCGGCCTGACCCGTGCGCAAGATGTGCTCGGCCTGGGCCGGTTCGGTGATCATGCCGACGGTGCCAGTGGCGATCTCCGATTCCTTGCGTACACGCTCGGCGAAGCGAGTCTGGTAGCCGGGGCCCGTCGGGATCTCGGCATTGACCGAGGTACCGCCCGAAGACACGTCGATCAGATCGACGCCCAGGGCTCGCAGGCGGCGGGCCAGTTCCACGGTTTCATCCGGGTTCCAGCCGTCCTCGACCCAATCGGTGGCCGACACCCGGACGAACAGCGGCAGATCGTCTGGCCAGGCCTTGCGCACGGCCTCGGTCACTTGCAGGGTCAGGCGAATGCGATTCTCGAAGCAGCTTCCGTAATCGTCGCGGCGCTGGTTGCTCAACGGTGACAGGAACTGGTGCAGCAGGTAGCCATGGGCGGCGTGGATCTCGACGACCTTGAAGCCGGCCTTCAATGCGCGCTCGGTTGCCGCCACGAACGCGCCGATGACGCCCTTGATCTCATCGGTGGACAGTTCGCGGGGTGGGGTATGCTTTGGATCGAAGGCAATCTTCGAAGGGCCTACCGGCTGCCACCCCCCTTCCTCTGGTTTGACGCTGCCTGGCTTGCCCAGCCAAGGCCTGTAGGTGCTGGCCTTGCGACCGGCGTGGGCAAGCTGGATGCCGGGCACGGCGCCTTGGGCGGTGATGAAGCGGGTGATGCGCTGCAATGGCGGGATCTGGTCGTCATTCCACAGGCCGAGGTCCTCGGCGGTGATGCGGCCATCGGCGGTAACCGCGACGGCTTCGCTGATCACCAGGCCCGCGCCACCGACGGCGCGGCTGCCCAGGTGCACCAGGTGCCAGTCGTTGGCCAGGCCGTCGACGGCGGAGTACTGGCACATGGGGGAAACGGCGATGCGGTTGGGCAGGGTCAGCTGACGCAGGGTGTAAGGCTCAAGCAGCAGGCTCATGAGAGCACCTCCCAGGGGACTCCGAATGGTTGTCCGGTCCGGGCGCTCTTGGTTGGGATTGGGCCGGTGCCGGTCTTTTTCAGACTAGACCATTGGGGGTGGGGTGGTTTGGCTTCGGTGTCAGCGTGTGGCTTTGGGGTTTTGTGGGCATGCCCATCACTGATGGAATGCCCCAAAACCCAAAACCAACCCACTCACAACCGCTGAATGATCAACTCTCCGGAAGCCCCCGCCAAACCAGGCTGCCCCTCCCGCCCAGGCCGCCCATTGGCCCCGGCATCGGTGCTGTAGACCAGGCAGCCCTTGCTCGCCCCACCAGCCCCGGCCCGGCCTGCGGCCCCCGGTTTGCCCGGTGCGCCGCCATCCAGACGAACCACGATCCGTTCATGTGGGAAACTGTCAGGCACCGCGAGACGAACCCGCCCACCCGATGCCCCATCGTGCCCATTGCCACCGTCATCGCCATTGGCCCCACGGCTGGCCTGCCCCCAGGTGCACCCACCCGCTTTGCCATTGGCGCCATCGAGCCCGACATACCCCGGTGCCCCCGCGCCCCCGCGGGCATCGATCGCCAACCGATCAGCCTCCAGTTCCGCCAATCGCAATTCCAGGTTACGGCCAGGGCGAGCACTGCGCTCGTAGGTGCCAGGCGCACCTGGAGCACTGATCTCGCTCCCCTCGCCCAGGGAGGCACGGGCCACTTCGATGCTCAACGCCCCCTCGGCTGGCGCAACAGCGATGCGCGCATCACGGCCCAATTCGAGCCGGTCTATATTCAGCTCGCTCAAGCTGGCCGGCAGCAGCAAGGTCCCCGAATCCGCTACCCGCAAATGCTGCAGATGTACGCTGGCCGCCTTGTTCGGCAGGCGCAACATGGAATGAGCGGCAACTTCGAGGCTTTCGGCCTGGGCCATGGGAGCCGCCAACGCGGCCAGCAACATCAGATTACGCATGGCTCGGCGCCTCCTGCGGCCTGGGAATGGACATGACATGGAAAATACCGGTCAGCAGGATTTGCAGCCGGTCGAACCAACGATGGCTGCGCCCGCGCAAGCTACCGTTGAAGAAGAGGATTTCGAGCACATGCAGCGTCAGCAGGATAATGCCCGCGGCGTTGATGAGAAGATTGAGCGGCAACGGCTGCGGCATGAACAGATTGACCAGCACCACCCACCAGAACACCACCGTCAGGACCTTGCCCAGGCCCAGGATGAACTTCATACCCCGCCCCCGATCGATTTGTTGTTATGTCGAAGCGGCCCGGTCGAGCGGGCCGCGACGGCAACAGTACCCCTAACGCCAGGCAACGCGCCAGAGGGGTTCAGTTGAGGTGCAGCTCCACCCGTCGGTTGTGCGCCCGGCCTTCGTCGGTGTCATTGTCGGCCACCGGTTCACTCTCGCCACGGCCCTGGCTGGTCACTTTCTCCGGCGCCAGCCCCTGGCTGATCAGGTACTCGGCGACGCTGCTGGCACGGCGCTCGGACAACCCCTGGTTGTAGCTGTCGGAGCCGACGCTGTCGGTGTGGCCAATGACCTTGATGCTGAGCACCGAAGGGTCGTTGAGTTTGGCAAGCAAGCTGTGCAGGCGCTCTTGAGCACCGGCCTCAAGCCTGTCGGAGTTGAAGGCGAACAGCACCTGGCCCTGATCGTCGAGGGTGATCACTTCGGATGTCGCGGCTGGCTCGGGTTGTGGCTGCGACGGTGGATACTGCGGCAGCGGGCAGCCCATGTGATCGACCCGGGTGCCGGCGGGTGTGTCTGGGCAACGGTCGCGGCGGTCGAAGACACCATCGCCATCCTCGTCACCGTCCTGGGCGTAACAGATCAAGCCACCGGCAATCGCCCCTGCGGCGCCGGCACCGGCCGCCCAGCTTGAGCTCTCGATGGCCCCCAGGCCACCGCCGACCAGCCCGCCCAGCAGGCTGCAGAGGGGCCAGGTCCTTTGATTGAGGGGCGCGCTGCCATCGCTGTGGGTGGCGCAGCCTGCCAGCAGGCTCGTGGCCACCACCAGCGGCAGCGCCGCCTTCGACAAAACACGCATGGTGAATGCTCCTGTGTCACCGGCCGCTTCCGGTCACACAGGAGTAAAGACGCGCCCGCGCCACTTCTCAAGGCACGGGCGCACGGCCATCAGCGCTGGATCTTGATCTCGGTTCGACGGTTCATGGCACGCCCATCGGCCGTGGCATTGTCGGCGACCGGCTGGGTTTCACCGGCCCCCACCACCGAAACGAAGCTGGCGCGCGGCACGCCGCTTTCGATCAAGTACTCGGTCACCGAGTGGGCCCGACGTTCGGAGAGTTTCTGGTTATACGTGTCGGAACCAACGCTGTCGGTGTGGCCGGTGACACTCAGGCGCGCGCTCGGCGCTTCTTTCTTCAGGCGCGTGGCGATGGTGTTGAGGCGCTCCTTGTCGGCGGCGGTCAGGCGCGCCGAATCGAACTCGAAGCGCACGTCACGGATGACGATGACTTCTTCCTTCTGTACCACCACCTCTTCGACCACCGGTGCCGGCGCCGGTGGGCAACCGTTGGCATCGACCTGCACGCCACGTGGCGTGCCCGGGCACTTGTCGCGGCTGTCGGGCACGCCATCGCCATCCTCGTCGCCATCGCCATGGGCCCAGCAGTACCCGGCCGCCAGGCCACCACCGAGCAAGGCGCCCCAGCCAGCCCAGCTGGAGCTTTCTATGGCGCCCAGGGCCGCGCCGCCCACGCCCCCGACGGCAGCACACTTCGGCCAGTCGGTTTTCTGCAAACCTGCACAACCAGTCAACACACTGGTGAGCAGAACCAGGGGTATCGCTGTGCGTACTATGCTCATCTTGTTGCTTCTCCTAGGGGAATCGGTGCTGAACCGACGCTCTGGGAGTAAAGACCGCCGATTCCCGCTCTGCCAGCAATAAGCCACGAGGCAGCCCTTGAGCGCTTTGCCATCCCGTCCGGGGCCGCTAGTCTTGAGCGATCTGAACGAGGAATGGCAATGACCGAGGTTTTCTCTCCACGCACACCCCAGCAGGCGCTGGCCGCCCTGCTCGAGCGCTTCACGCCCCACCGCCTGCTGCTGGTGGGCGCGCGCTTCCCGGCACTCGACGCCTTCGCCGCGGCGCATCCGGACACCCACATCGAAATCGCGGCCCCCGGCCCGCTGCCGACGTCAGTGGCCGCGCAGCGCTTCGACCTGGCCGTGCTGGTCGATTGCCTCGAACACCTGCCCAAGCGTGTCGGCCTGGAGTTGCTGGGTGGCATCCGCAATCTCAATGCCAGCCGGGTGGCGGTGCTCACCGACCTGGCCGCCAGTGGCTGGCACGACACCGACTTCTTTGCCCTGGCACTCTCCGCCAGCGAAAAATTCCAACGCGACGAACAGGTACTGAGCCTGTTCACCTATGATCTGCATGACTACAAGCAGGTCCCGGACTGGCTCAATGCCAGGTTCTGGGCCAACCCTGAAAACTTTGGCAAGTACTGGTGGTGATTCAATGAGTGTCTCGGTCTGCCCCTGCGGCACTGGCAACCTGCTCGACACCTGCTGCGGGCACTATCACGCCGGCACCCCGGCACCAGACGCGCAGTCGCTGATGCGCAGTCGCTACAGCGCCTACGTGCTCGGCCTGGTGGACTATCTGGTCGGCACCACCCTACCCGCCCAGCAGCCCGGCCTGGACCGTGCCGGCATGGCCGCCTGGAGCGCCCAGAGCACCTGGCTGGGGCTGGAGGTGGAAAGCGCCGAGGTATTCGGCGGGCAACCCGAGCATGCCTTCGTCACCTTCACCGCGCGCTGGCACGATACCGACGGTGACCACCAACACCGCGAACGCTCGGCCTTCGTCCAGCATGCCGGGCGCTGGTACTTCATCGACCCGACCGTGCCCCTGAGCGCCGGGCGCAACGATCCCTGCCCCTGCGCCAGCGGGCAGAAGTTCAAGAAGTGCTGCGCCAGCTATCTCGGCTCCTGAACATGCGTGCCCTGGCCCGCTTGCTCACGCTCAGCTTCCTGCTGGGCTGGCTGGCGGGCTGCGCCAGCTGGGGCGAGGACACCTGGCGCCAGCCCGAGGTGCACCTGGTCGAGGTGGAAAAGGTCAAGATGCACCTGCACCAGCAGGAGTTCGTGCTCCACCTGCAGGTCGACAACCCCAATGACGAACGCTTGTTCATCCGCACCATCGCCTATTCGGTGCACCTGGGCGACCTGCTGCTGGCGCAGGACGAGGTCAGCCTGTGGCGCAGTGTCGCTGGCCATGCCCGGCGTACCTTCAAGATCACCGCGCGCACCAACCTCTGGCAGCACCTCAAGCCCCTGGCCAAGCTGCTGCGCAGCAAGCAACCGTTGCAGTACCGTCTGCAAGGCGACCTGGCCACCGGCCTGTTCATCCATCGGGACCTGCACTTGTCGCGCAGTGGTGAGATAATCCCCGGCGATCTAATACCGGAGTAGCCCCGCAATGACCCAGCAACCCCATGTCCATGGCCCCGACTGCAACCACGATCACGACCACCAGCATGATCATGACCACGGCCATGTGCACGGCCCGCACTGCAACCACGGCCACCAGGAGCCGGTGCGCAACGCCCTGAAGGACGTCGGCCGCAACGACCCCTGCCCATGCGGCAGCCAGAAGAAGTTCAAGAAGTGCCACGGCGCGTAAAACAGCCGTAGGCGGCAAGCTTCCAGCGGCAAGAAAAGGCAACCCGGCCCAGTGCCTGCTTTTTCTTGCCGCCCGCCCCCGACCATTCGTAAATAAAGCCACTCGACACCTTGCACGGCGACTGCGCGCTCACTACCTTAGCGCCTTTCCAAACCCCGCCACGCCTTGCAGGAGCCCCGTCATGGCCGCCGCCGTCCTTCCTCCGTCCCGCCCCCGCTTCGGCGGCGCCGCCGCGCTGCTCGGCATGCTTGCACTCGCCGGCTGCCAGATGGGCGGCTACCAGGACAGCGTGCCCCCGACCACTGGCGTGCAGCCGCTCAAGGGCCTGGCGCAGAACGTCTCGATTCGACGCAACGACATGGGCGCCCCGCTGATCGAAAGCGCCAGCTTCCATGACGCGCTGTTCAGCCTCGGTTACGTGCATGCGGGTGATCGCATCGGGCAGATGGTCAGCATGCGTCTGCTCGCCCAAGGGCGCCTGGCCGAATTGGCCGGGCCCGATGCCCTGGAAATCGACCGCCTGATGCGCGCCGCCAACCTCAAGCAGAGCGCCGGCCAGCTCTACGCCGATGCCTCGCCACGGCTCAAGCGCTTCTTCGAAGTGTACGCCCGCGGGGTCAACGCCTACCTGTTCCGCTACCGCGACAAGCTGCCCGCCGAACTGGCCCGCAGCGGCTACCGCCCGGAGTACTGGAAGCCCGAGGACTCGGCGCTGATCTTCAGCCTCTATGCCTTCAGCCAGTCGGTGAACCTGCAGGAAGAACTCTCGGCCCTCACACTCGCGCAGAAGGTTGGCACGGACAAACTGGCCTGGCTGCTACCCGGCGCCCCCGACGAGCCACTGGCCGATGGCGAAGTCGACAAGCTCAAGGGCCTGAACCTGACCAGCCAACTGCCGGGCCTGGCCTCGCTCGCCGCCGCCGCCCAGCAACTGGCCGAGCTCGGCCTGCTGGGCAGCCCGGGTTCGTCCAACCTGGCCCTCGCCCCCGAGCGCAGCCGCAGCGGCAAGAGCCTGCTGGCCAGTGACAGCCGCGCCATCTGGGCGCTGAGCCCCGTGCAGATTCACACCGGCAAGTACCAGGTCGCCGGCCTTTCGCTACCCGGCCTGCCCATCGTGCTGACCGGCTACAACGGCAAGCTGGCCTGGAGCGGCAGCGCCGTGATGGCCGATAACCAGGACGTGTTCCTTGAACAAGTGCGCCGCCAGGGCAACCAGCTGACCTACCTGGCCGACGGCAAGTGGCAACAGGCCCGCGGGCGCAACGAAACCTTCTTCGTGCGCGGCCAGCGCCCCCAGCGCGAGGTGATGTACGACACCCGCCACGGTACCCTGTTGCCGGGCCACGGCAGCCTGGCACTGGCCCTGCACCTGCCGCAGCTCAAGGACGACCGCAGCCTCGACGCCCTGTTCGACCTGACCCGCGCCACGACCGTGGAGCGCGCCTTCGACAGCACCCGCGAAGTCGCCGCCGCCGCGCTCAATTTCGTGTTCGCCGAGCCCGGGCATATCGGCTGGCAAGTCAGCGGCCGCTACCCCAACCGCCGCGATGGCCAGGGCCTGCTGCCGTCGCCGGGTTGGGATGGCCGCTATGACTGGGACGGCTACGCCGACGCCATGCTGCACCCCTACGACCAGGACCCACCGGCCGGCTTCATCGGCCACGCCAACCAGCGCAGCCTGCCAAAGGGCTATGGCATGCAGCTGTCGAGCACCTGGTACTACCCCGAGCGTGCCGAGCGCCTGGCCCAGCTGGCCGGCAATGGCCGCCACGATAGCCGCAGCCTGATGGCCCTGCAAAACGACCAGGTCACGCCACTGGCCGGCAAGCTCAAGCAGATGTTCGACGCCCCGGGCATGGCCCTGCCACTGAAGCAGGCCATCGATGCCCTGCCAGCGACCCAGCGCGACAAGGCCCGCGACGCCCTGGCCCGGCTCAAGGCCTTCGACGGCCGGCTGAGCCCGGTTTCGGCCGATGCCGCGCTGTACGCGCTATTCCTTCAGGAAGTCACCCGCCAGACCTTCCTCGACGACCTCGGCCCGGAGTCCGGCCCGGCCTGGCAGGCGTTCGTCGGCAATGCCCAGCTGTCCTACTCGGCCCAGGCCGACCACCTGCTCGGTCGTGACGACAGTCCGTTCTGGGATGACCGCGGCACGCCGCAGAAAGAGGACAAACCCACCATCCTGGCCCGCAGCCTGGCAGGCGCGATCGATGCGGGCACCGCTCAGCTTGGTGCCGACCGCCGCGCGTGGCAATGGGGCAAACTGCACCAGTACCGCTGGCCGGCGCCCAACTACCAAGGGCTGGGCGACAGCCTTGCCCGCCCACCGATGGCCGCGGGTGGCGACTTCAGCACCCTGGCACTGACGCCATATGCCTGGGGCAACAGTTTCGACACCCGCCTGCCCGCCTCGGCGCGGATGATCGTCGACTTCGGCCAGGCCGAACCGCTGCAAGTGCTGACCAGCAGCGGCCAGTCCGGCAACCCGGCGAGCCGGCACTACAGCGATGGCCTGGACGCCTGGTTCAAGGGGCGCTTCACCAGCCTGCCGCTGCAACAGCAGAACTTCGCGCGCGCCTATGGCAGCCAGCGATTGACACTGGTGCCCGGCAAGTAAAGCGTTCGCCAGCAAGGCTGGCTCCTACCTGCAGGAGCCAGCCTTGCTGGCGAACCGGTGCTCGGAACGTTCCGGGCCGGACAATGATGCACGGAGCACGAACTTGTGCTTCTATCCATCATCCCGGACCAGACCGTTTCCATCAGGACCACCATGCACCATTCGACCCACGACCTGCTGTCTCCCGTCCCCGGCATCGCCCGCCAGCTGCACAGTTTCCACTTCGGCCCGCGCGGCGCTGGCAAGGTGTACATCCAGGCCTCGCTGCATGCCGACGAACTGCCGGGCATGCTGGTCGCCTGGCACCTCAAGCAGCGCCTGGGCGAACTCGAACAGCAAGGGCGGCTGAACCGCGAGATCATCCTGGTGCCAGTAGCCAACCCAGTGGGCCTGGAGCAGGTTTTGCTGGACGCACCCCTGGGTCGCTTCGAACTGCAGAGCGGCGAAAACTTCAACCGCAACTTCGTCGACCTGTCCGACAGCATCGGCGACCAGGTCGAAGCCCACCTGACCCAGGACCCGGCCCACAACCTGGCACTGATTCGCGAGTACCTGCGCCGCGGCCTGGACGCCCATCCCGCGCAGACCCCACTGCAATCCCAACGCCTCACCCTGCAGCGCCTGGCCTGCGATGCCGACATGGTGCTCGACCTGCATTGCGACTTCGAAGCCGTCGAGCACTTGTACACCACGCCGGAGGCCTGGCCCCAGGTCGAGCCGCTGGCGCGCTACCTGGGCGCACAGGCCAGCCTGCTGGCCACCGATTCGGGCGGCCAGTCGTTTGACGAGTGCTTCAGCCTGGTCTGGTGGCAATTGCAGCAACGCTTCGGCAAGCGTTTCCCTATTCCCCACGGCAGCTTCTCGGTGACCATCGAACTGCGTGGGCAGGCCGATGTCAGCCACCCACTGGCAAGCCAGGACTGCCAGGCAATCCTGGATTTCCTCACTCACAGCGGCGTGATCGAAGGTCAGCCCGCGCCGCTGCCCGCCCTACGCTACCCCGCCACCTCTCTGGCGGCGGTGGAGCCTTTGACCACCCCGTTGGGCGGGCTCTTGGTGTTCCACGCCAAACCAGGGCAGTACCTGGAAGCCGGGCAGTTGATCGCCGAGGTCATCGACCCACTGAGCGACCGGGTCACATCGTTGCGTAACACTCAGGCAGGCCTGCTGTACGCCCGCAGCCTGCGGCGAATGGCAACGGCGGGCATGGTGGTCGCCCATATCGCCGGCGAACAGGTATGCCGCAGCGGTTACCTGCTGGGTAACTGACGACCCTCGGGCGCCTTGATCACGCCACCGGTGCCGGTGGCGGTTCGTCGGGCAAGGTCGGCTCACCCGGCTCCATAGGCGGATGCTCACCAGGCTCAGCCGGCAGGGGCGTATCAGGATCGGGCTGGTGCGGGACGCCGCCCATCTGCATCGGTATGGGCGGGTGAGCGAGAAGCGACCAGGCGAGCAGGCCGATCTGGTTCGGCTGCAACACGGCCAGCTTTCTGCTGATGGCGGGGTCGAGTTTCATGGGCTGCTCCTGACGAGAGCCGGCGCGCGTGCTGCGCACCGGGCGCTGTTCTCTCGTTGGAGTGCCAGGCAGGGAAGTAATTCCCCGCGCTTGTCGGCTCAGGTGCGTGGCAGGGTGACGCCGCGCTGCCCCTGATATTTGCCGCCACGGTCCTTGTACGAGACTTCGCACTCTTCATCGGACTCGAGGAACAGCATCTGCGCCACGCCTTCGTTGGCGTAGATCTTCGCCGGTAGTGTGGTGGTGTTGGAGAACTCCAGTGTTACGTGGCCTTCCCACTCGGGTTCGAGCGGGGTGACGTTGACGATGATGCCACAGCGTGCATAGGTGCTCTTGCCCAGGCAGATGGTCAGGACATTGCGCGGAATGCGGAAGTACTCGACAGTGCGGGCCAACGCGAACGAATTCGGGGGGATGATGCAAACGTCGCTCTTGACGTCGACGAAGCTGCCGGCATCGAAGTTCTTCGGGTCGACGGTGGCCGAGTTGATGTTGGTGAACACCTTGAATTCATCGGCGCAACGCACGTCGTAGCCGTAGCTGGAGACGCCGAAGGAGATGACCCGGCTGTCGTGCTCACCGCGAATCTGGCGCTCGACGAACGGTTCGATCATGCCGTGTTCCTGCGCCATGCGGCGAATCCACTTGTCCGATTTGATGCTCATGGCGGGGTGTCCTGAAGAATTCGAGGTAAAAAACGAGATGCGCATCTTACCGGTCCCGACGCCCGGGTTAAAGTTCCTTGCCCCATCCCGCGCCGGACGGGGCCTGCACAGGCCGCCGATCCGAATTTCGCCAAAGCGCTTCTTGGCCATTGGCAGGCCGTGGAAAGTGGGTTAAGGTGGCGCCACTGTGCTGCACGTGACACCGAGAATCTCTAGTTTGATGCACGATACTCATCGGCCCATCGCTGAATTTTCTGCTCTCTTTGCGCTCAGTCCCGGTCAGGGTGTTTCCTGACCGTAATCAACTTTGTCCAAGGAGACAGAAACATGTCCAACCGTCAATCCGGTGTTGTCAAGTGGTTCAACGATGAGAAAGGCTACGGCTTCATCACCCCTCAGTCGGGCGACGACCTGTTCGTGCACTTCAAAGCCATCCAAGCTGACGGCTTCAAAACCCTGAAAGAAGGCCAGGCTGTTACTTTCGTCGCTACCCGCGGCCAGAAAGGCATGCAGGCTGAAGAAGTTCAGATCGCCTAAGTCGATCTCGCTTCCTAGCTTTCAAAAAAAAAACCCGCCATTGGCGGGTTTTTTTTGTGCCTCGGCGATCAACAACCTGTAGGAGCCAGCCTTGCTGGCGAACCAGACAACGCGGTGGATGGCACCGGCTGTGCCGGTGTTCGCCAGCAAGGCTGGCTCCTACAGGTGTCACGCCAGAGCCGTCAGTCCTCGCTGATGGTGATGTTCGGCATCGCCGGCGCAGCGGCCTCTTGCAACACGATCCGCGCCCCCACCTGCCGCGCCAGTTCCTGATACACCATGGCGATCTGGCTTTCCGGCTCGGCGATGGCCGTGGGCTTGCCACTGTCGGCCTGCTCGCGGATCAGCATCGACAACGGCAGCGAGGCCAGCAGCTCGACACCATATTGCGCCGCCAGTTTCTCGCCACCGCCTTCACCGAACAGGTGCTCGGCATGGCCGCAGTTGGAGCAGATGTGCACGGCCATGTTCTCGACCACACCCAGCACCGGAATGTTGACCTTGCGGAACATCTCCACGCCTTTCTTGGCGTCCAGCAGGGCCAGATCCTGCGGAGTGGTGACGATCACCGAACCCGCCACCGGGACTTTCTGCGCCAAGGTCAGCTGGATGTCGCCGGTGCCAGGGGGCATGTCGATCACCAGGTAATCAAGGTCATCCCAGGCGGTTTGCGTGACCAGTTGCAGCAACGCCCCCGAAACCATCGGGCCGCGCCAGACCATGGGTGTGTTGTCGTCGGTGAGGAAGGCCATGGACATGACTTCGACCCCATGGGCCTTGATCGGCACGAACCACTTCTGCTCGCGCACCTGCGGGCGGGTGCCTTCAGGGATGCCGAACATCACCCCCTGGCTTGGGCCATAGATATCGGCATCGAGGATACCCACCCGGGCGCCTTCACGGGCCAGGGCCAGGGCCAGGTTGGCGGCGGTGGTCGACTTGCCCACCCCGCCCTTGCCCGAGGCCACGGCAATGATGTTCTTCACGCTGGCCATGGCCGGCACCTGGGCCTGGGCCTTGTGGGTGGCGATCACACAATCGATGGCCACCCGGGCCGATGCAACGCCTTCGAGGTTCTCGATCGCGTTCTGCAGCACCTGCGCCCAGCCGCCCTTGAACAAGCCGGCGGCATACCCCAACTGCAATTGCACGCTGACCTGCCCGCCCTGGATGTCGATGGCGCGCACGCAACCGGCGCTGAGCGGATCCTGGTTCAGGTAGGGGTCGGTGTACTGGCGAAGCACGCCCTCGACGGCGGCACGGGTGACGGCACTCATGGAGACTCCCATTGGCAAACTGAATACGTGACAGACGCCTATGCTAACCCGTCAATCGTCAGCAGATGCGAACGCGGGGTGAAATAAATTCGCCAGCCCTTTATAGTGGCCGATCACCCTCATTTTTTACCCGTAGCCAGATAAGTAGCCGAGCCACCATGTCCGAGCCACGTCAGATTCTCGTCACCAGCGCCTTGCCCTATGCCAATGGATCCATCCACCTTGGCCATATGCTCGAGTACATCCAGACTGACATGTGGGTTCGCTTCCAGAAACTGCGCGGCAACCAGTGCATCTACGTCTGTGCCGACGACGCCCACGGTTCGGCGATCATGCTGCGCGCCGAGAAGGAAGGCATCACGCCAGAACAGCTGATCGCCAATGTCCAGGCCGAGCACAGCAGCGACTTCGCCGATTTCCTGGTCGACTTCGACAACTTCCACTCCACGCACAGCGAGGAGAACCGCGAGCTGTCGGGCCTGATCTACACCCGTCTGCGCGACGCCGGGCACATCGCCACCCGTTCGGTGACCCAGTACTTCGACCCTGAAAAGGGCATGTTCCTCGCTGATCGCTTCATCAAGGGCACCTGCCCCAAGTGCGCGGCAGAGGACCAGTACGGCGACAACTGCGAGAAATGCGGCGCCACCTACGCCCCGACCGAACTGAAGAACCCGAAGTCGGCGATCTCCGGCGCCACCCCGGTGCTGCGCGACTCGCAACACTTCTTCTTCAAGCTGCCGGACTTCCAGGCCATGCTGCAGCAGTGGACCCGTAGCGGCACGCTGCAGGATGCCGTGGCCAACAAGCTCGCCGAATGGCTGGACTCGGGCCTGCAGGAATGGGACATCTCCCGTGACGCGCCCTACTTCGGCTTCGAGATTCCAGGTGAGCCGGGCAAATACTTCTACGTCTGGCTGGATGCGCCGATCGGCTACATGGCCAGCTTCAAAAACCTCTGCGCGCGCCGCCCGGAGCTGGACTTCGATGCATTCTGGAACGAAGGCTCCAAGGCCGAGCTGTACCATTTCATCGGCAAGGACATCGTCAACTTCCACGCCCTGTTCTGGCCAGCCATGCTCGAAGGCTCGGGCTTCCGCAAGCCCACCGCGGTCAACGTGCACGGTTATCTGACCGTCAACGGCGCGAAGATGTCCAAGTCGCGCGGCACCTTCATCAAGGCCCGCACCTACCTCGATCACCTGCAGCCGGAATACCTGCGCTACTACTACGCCGCCAAACTCGGCCGTGGCGTCGACGACCTCGACCTGAACCTCGAAGACTTCGTGCAGAAGGTCAACTCCGACCTGGTCGGCAAGGTAGTCAACATCGCCAGCCGCTGCGCTGGTTTCATCCACAAGGGCAATGACGGCGTGATGGTGCCCGGCGATGCCGCACCCGAGCTGACCGAAGCCTTCCTCGCCGCCGCCCCGTCCATCGCCGAGGCTTACGAAAGCCGCGATTTTGGCCGTGCCATGCGCGAAATCATGGGCCTGGCCGACCGCGCCAACGCCTGGATCGCCGACAAGGCTCCGTGGTCGCTGGCCAAGCAGGAGGGCAAGCAGGACGAAGTTCAGGCCATCTGCGCCCAGGGCATCAACCTGTTCCGCCAGCTGGTGATCTTCCTCAAGCCGGTACTGCCACTGCTGGCCGCCGACGCCGAGGCGTTCCTCAACGTCGCCCCGCTGACCTGGAACGACCACCTGTCCCGCCTGGAAAACCATAAGCTCAACCCGTTCAAGGCACTGATGAGCCGCATCGAGCCGGCCAAGGTCGAAGCCATGATCGCCGCCAGCAAGGAAGACCTGCTCGCCGCAGAAGCCAAGGCACCCGCCGGCAATGGCGAACTGACGAAGGATCCACTTTCGGCCGAGATCGAGTTCGACACCTTCGCCGCGGTCGACCTGCGCGTCGCGCTGATCGTCAAGGCCGAAGCCGTGCCGGGCGCCGACAAGCTGCTGCAGCTGACCCTGGACATCGGTGACGAGCGTCGCAACGTGTTCTCCGGCATCAAGTCGGCCTACCCCGACCCGAGCCAGCTGGAAGGCCGCCTGACCATGATGGTGGCCAACCTCAAGCCCCGGAAAATGCGTTTCGGGGTATCTGAAGGCATGGTCATGGCCGCCGGCCCTGGCGGTGAAGAGATCTACCTGCTGAGCCCTGACAGCGGCGCCAAGCCTGGCCAGCGCATCAAGTGAAACTCCGAGCCCCGGCCCTTTGGCCGGGGCATTTCCATCCAGCGCCTGCTGCCGGATAATCACGGCATCCCGAGGCGGTAGGCATTGTCATGAGCGACTACGTCCTGGTTCTGGTCAGCGCCACGTTGATCAATCTCCTGGCCTTGCAGCCGGGGCAAGCCAAGCGCGATCGACTGCATGTGCTCGGCCTGTGCAGTGGTCTTCTGTTTCTGCTCGGGCTTCCTGGCGGTGTGTTGCTGGAGCGCTACGTGCTAGCCCCGCTGCAATGGCAGGGCTTGCAGTTGTACCTGTTCGTGCCGTTGATGATGGCCCTGGCCTGGGGCCTACCGCATCTGTTGCAACGGCTTCGCCCGAACTGGCCCACGAACGGCCTGCAACCCTTGCTGATGGGCAACGTCGCGCTGCTAGGCTTGATGTTGCAACTCACAGCAGAGGGCAACGACCCATGGCAGGCCCTGATCCGGGGAGCGTTGGCTGGCGCGGGCTTCTGGCTTGCTCTCATCCTGTTCAACGACCTGCGCGAGCGCAGCCGCCATGCGGAAATTCCCGTGGCCTTGCGCGGCTTGCCGATCGAACTGCTCGGGGCCGGCGTGATGGCCTTGGCGTTCTCCGGGTTCAACGGAATATTCGCACAATGAGTCTGATTCAACGCATCGACGCCCGCAAACGCCTCGAAGAGCTGCAAGGCCATGCCAGCGCCTGACCCGCGCCTGCGCAACGCCATGGGCGTGGTCCTGCTGGGCTGCGCCCCGGGGATTCTGGCATTGTTCTGGCTGCAGGGCTGGGGCGTGCTGACCAACCTGACGCTATGCGCCAGTGCCGCACTGCTCACGGAGGCGCTGCTACTCTCCTTGCGCAAACAGCCCCTGGAAAGCGCCCTGAGTGATTTCAGCGCACTGGTGACCGCGGTGTTGCTTGCCGCTGCATTGCCCAGCCAGGCTCCCTGGTGGCTGCCTTTTTGCGCCACGGTCGTTGCCATTGGCCTGGGCAAACAGGCCTTTGGTGGCGTCGGTCGCAACCTGTTCAACCCCGCCATGGTCGGCTACGCATTCGTCCTGCTGAGCTTCCCCCAGCAAATGCACCACTGGCCCGGGCAGGCGGTCGGCCTGATCGAGAGCCTGCGGCAGGCCTTCAATCCAGGCGAGCAGATCGACGCCTGGGCCAGCCCGACCGTGCTCGATGTGCTGAAGCACAATCGCAGCCTGACGATTGACGAGTTGTTCAACCAGAACCCGGCCTTCGGCTATCTGGGGGGACGCGGTAGCGAATGGGTGAACCTGGCATTCCTGCTGGGCGGCCTGTTCCTGCTGCAACGCAAGGTATGCACCTGGCACGCCCCCGCAGGCCTGCTCGGAGCCATCTTCCTGTGCAGCTTGCTGGGCTGGAATGGTTCAGGCTCCGACTCCCACGGCTCACCACTGCTGCACCTGCTCTCGGGCTCGACCATGCTTGCCGCGTTCTTCATTGCCACCGAGCCGGTTTCCGGTTGCCGGCGCCCACTTGCCCGCCTGGTGTTCGGCATGGGTTGTGGCCTGTTGATCTACCTGATTCGCATCTGGGGCAATTTTCCCGATGGCACCGCATTCGCCATCCTGCTGATGAACCTGACGGTACCAGGCCTGGATCGTTGGGCTGAGCGCCGAGAACAGGTGCAAGCATGAACGCTCGCGCACGCACGACCCTCGTGTTGATAGCAGTCGCCGGGCTAAGCGTGGCCCTCAGCCTGGCCTGGCGCCACTGGACCGCCGACAGTATCACTCAAGCCGAGCGCCAGTTGCAGGAGCGCCAGTGGTTGGCGGTGCTACCACAGGGCAGCTATGACAACCAGCCATTGCTGGCCCCGCTCAAGCTGGCGGACACCACCTTGCGCCATAGCCGCCTGCTTGCCGGCTACCGCGCAACGCGTGCCGGCAAGCCGGCAGCCGTCGTACTGCGCAGCGGGTTGCAGGGCTATGGTGGGCCGATCGAGTTGGCCATCGCTATCGATGCACAAGGCCGGCTGATCGGCGTTCGGGTCCTCCACCAGCAGGAAAGCCCCGGCCTGGGCGACCAGTTGGCCAACCCGACATCGCACTGGCTCGACCAGTTTGTCGGTAGTCGACGTGACGCCCCTCCCGAACAGGCCTGGGCGCTGAAGCGCGATCAGGGTGCATTCGACCAACTGGCCGGAGCGACGGTGACCTCGCGCGCCGTGATCGACGCCATTCAGGATGCGTTGCGTTACGTCGACGAGCATCAGCCACTGCTGAGCAGCGAGGACCGCCGATGAACAGATATGGGTTGCTGATTGCCAGCCTGCCCCCCCTGATCGGCGCAACCGGGACAATCATGCAGGGCGCGGCCATAGCCGTTTGCAGCCTGTTGCTGGTGAGCCTGCACCAAGGCTTGATGGCCCCGCTACGCAACGTTCTCCCCCCCCTGCCACGCCTGTATGCGAGCCTGATGCTGGCGGTATCCCTGGCAACCTGCCTGCAACTGGGGCTACGTGCCTGGGCTCTGCCCCTGGCGTTGACCCTGGATTACTACCCGACGCTCCTGGCCTTGCCCTGCCTCATCATTGACCTGCAGCTACCCGCCACGGGCCGTTGGCGCCCATTGCTGATCAACCTGTGCGGCCTGTTACTGGCCTGCCTGGCACTGGCCACCTGCCGCCAGCTGGCAAATGACTGGCTGGGGCTGCATATTGCCCAGCTCGCCCCTGGCGCCCTCCTACTGCTCGGCCTGCTGCTGGGCTTGTACAATCACCTGCGCCCGCCTACCTCACCCCGTCGTCAAGGAACCCTTTGACCCCATGAATGCCGCCAAACGCCTGGAGATCTTTCGCAGGCTGCATGAAGACAATCCCGACCCCAAGACCGAACTGGCTTACTCGACACCTTTCGAACTGCTGATCGCCGTCATCCTCTCGGCCCAGGCCACCGATGTGGGCGTCAACAAGGCTACCGCGCGCCTGTTCCCCGTGGCCAATACCCCACAAGCCATTCACGCGCTTGGCGTGGAGGGGTTGAGTGAGTACATCAAGACCATCGGGCTCTATAACAGCAAGGCGAAGAATGTCATCGAGACCTGCCGCCTGCTGGTCGAACACCACGATGGTGAAGTGCCTCAGACCCGTGAAGCACTCGAAGCCTTGCCCGGTGTGGGGCGCAAAACCGCAAACGTCGTACTCAACACCGCTTTCCGCCAGTTGGCCATGGCAGTCGACACGCACATTTTCCGCGTCAGCAATCGCACGGGCATCGCCCCCGGCAAGACCGTTCTGGAAGTGGAGAAGAAGCTGCTCAAGTTCGTCCCCAAGGACTATCTGCTCGACGCCCACCACTGGCTGATCCTGCATGGGCGCTACGTTTGCCAGGCCCGCAAGCCCCGCTGCGGCAGTTGCCGTATCGAGGACCTTTGCGAATACAAGCACAAGACTTCGGACGATTGAGACGATAGGTAAAAACTGCTGAATACGATTGAAAAAATCTTTTTTACCCGCTTCGTGATTCCCGTTATAAGGACGGCCAAGGGCCCTTTGGCTTGGAGTGACGCATGAGCACCGATAAAGAAGACTTGGATATCGACGAAGATTTCCAGAGCGCGGACGAGGACGTGGAACCGCAGGCCGAACCGGCCAAGACCAACCTCAGCAAGCGCCGCACCATTGACAACATGCTGGAAGAACGACGCCTGCAGAAGCAGTTGGCCGACTTCGACTACGACCTGTAGCACAGTCAAGAAAAAGCCTCCCGAACGGAGGCTTTTTCTTCGGCATTCAGGCCAGACCGTGACGCTGGGCCAGCTCGATGAGATCCACCAGAGACCGTGCATTGAGCTTGAGTAACAAACGCGTCTTGTAGGTACTCACCGTCTTGTTACTGAGGAACATGCTGTCGGCGATATCCTTATTGCTCTTGCCGCGCGCCAGTTGTTGCAACACCATCATCTCCCTGCCAGAGAGACGTTCGACCATCTCTACTTCCGTTCCGCCGCCCACCCCGGTCCTGCCCTTGTGCAACGCCTGATTGGGGAAGTAACTGTAGCCTGACAGCACAGCCTTGATCGCACTGAGCAACTCTGTCAGGTCTTGCTGCTTGCAGACATAACCAGCGGCGCCTGCCTGCATGCAGCGCATCGAGAAATGCCCCGGTGCCTGGGAGGTCAGTACCAGCACCTTGCTCGCAGGACTGACCAGGGTTACCCGGGCGACAACTTCCAGCCCATCGAGCTTGGGAATTCCAATATCCAGAATGACAATATCGGGTAGATGCTCCCGCGTCAGTTGCAAGGCATCCACGCCGTTATCGGTTTCCGCCACCACCTCGTAACCATGCCGCTCCATCAGCATGCGTACCGCCAGGCGAATGACCGGGTGATCATCCACGATCAGCACTTTGTTCATGCGATATCCATTATTTCGTTATTTTTAATTACGACACTCCACCATAACCGAACATCGCAACGCTTTATGCGACGGTTTCCTTGGCAGAGACATTCACAGAAACTACTTACTCAATTCAAAGAAATTTCCTACATGTCCACCGAAAATCGAGGGCGTGGTCTTGCAGGCTGCAGCATTTAAAAAATAGCACTGGCGCGGGATGGATAAAATCGCAAATCATTTACATTCCACGAAGGAAACTTCAACACCCTGCGCGGAATATTCGAGCCCATCACTCGATAAGTCGGTTTTCCTCACAAGGAACCAACACCGGCTTATCCTGTGGCGTCAAACCGGCTACTGATGAGCGATACCCCTCGCAGGCACTTATCATGAGTCAAGAATCAATCAGTCCACTGGCCATCATCGCCGTGTTCGCCGGTGTCATCGAAGCCTCGGCACTGGCTTCGCTGCCATTCCTGAGCGAAAGCAGTCAGACCATCTACACATGGTTCCTGGTGGGGTTTCCGTTTTTTTTGACTGTATTGTTTTTTCTGACGCTGAACTTCAACAGCAACACGTTGTTCGCCCCCGACAAGCCCAATGCGCCAGCGCCCTGCGCGCCCCCAGACAATGCATCGCCCTCCCAGGCCTCCAGCACACCTCCCGACAGCTTGGCGCCACGAACCATTGCCGAGAAGCCACTTGATTCAAGCGAAGAACCCATGGTCATCGCAATCTCCGGTCCGGACAGCCGCAAGCTGATCGAGAACCAGGTACTGCGCCTGATCAATCGCCCGCATCGAGCGACCCGGCGCTGGACGCTGTACAACCTCGATACACGCACTTGCATCCAGTTCACGGTCAGCCCCATGCAGGGCAATGTCGAAACACCACCGAACAGTCATCACCCTCCCTGAGCGACAGGCAATAAAAAACCCGGCAAAGGCCGGGTTTTTTCATCACCATCCAGACTCAGAGCAGCGAACGCCCCTTGTTGGCCGCGATACGCATGCGCAGAGCATTCAACTTGATGAAACCTGCCGCGTCAGCCTGGTTGTAGGCGCCACCATCTTCCTCGAAGGTCGCAATGTTGGCATCGAACAACGAATCGTCGGACTTGCGGCCCACGACAGTTACGTTGCCCTTGTACAGCTTCAGGCGGACGACGCCGTTCACATTGACCTGCGAGGCGTCGATCATCTGCTGCAGCATCAGGCGCTCAGGGCTCCACCAGTAGCCGGTGTAGATCAGGCTGGCGTACTTCGGCATCAGCTCATCCTTCAGGTGAGCGACTTCGCGGTCCAGGGTGATCGACTCGATGGCGCGGTGGGCCTTGAGCATGATGGTGCCGCCCGGGGTCTCGTAGCAGCCACGGGACTTCATGCCGACATAACGGTTCTCGACGATATCCAGACGGCCGATGCCATTGGCACCGCCGATCCGGTTCAGGTCGGCGAGCACGGTGGCAGGCGATTTCTCGACGCCGTCGATGGCGACGATGTCACCATTGCGATAGCTCAGCTCGATGTAGGTGGCCTGGTCCGGGGCGTTCTCCGGCGAGACGCTCCAACGCCACATGTCTTCCTCGTGCTCGGTCCAGGTATCTTCCAGGACGCCACCTTCGTAGGAGATGTGCAGCAGGTTGGCGTCCATCGAGTACGGCGACTTCTTCTTGCCGTGGCGCTCGATCGGGATGCCGTGCTTCTCGGCGTAGTCCATCAGTTTCTCGCGGGACAGCAAGTCCCACTCGCGCCACGGGGCGATAACCTTGACACCAGGCTTGAGCGCATAAGCGCCCAGCTCGAAACGCACCTGGTCGTTACCCTTGCCGGTGGCACCGTGGGAAATGGCGTCGGCGCCGGTTTCGTTGGCGATTTCGATCAGGCGCTTGGCGATCAGCGGACGGGCGATGGAGGTACCCAGCAGGTACTCGCCTTCGTAGACGGTGTTGGCGCGGAACATCGGGAAGACGAAGTCACGCACGAACTCTTCGCGCAGGTCGTCGATGTAGATTTCTTTCACGCCCATCGCCTGGGCCTTGGCGCGGGCCGGTTCGACCTCCTCGCCCTGCCCCAGGTCAGCGGTGAAGGTCACCACTTCACAGTTGTAGGTGTCCTGCAGCCACTTGAGAATCACCGAAGTATCAAGGCCGCCGGAATACGCCAATACGACCTTTTTTACGTCCGCCATGCCATCACTCCACGGGATTGTACGGAAAGGCGTTGATTCTACCGGCGTTGCCGAAAAATTTACAATGGGGCGACAGCTTGTGACGACAAAGCGACAGTAACTGTCGAGGGCGCGACCCGTGGTCGCACTCAGGCCTTGGTTGCGGACGCAGGTTTCACGGGGGTTGCGGCAGGCGCAGGAGGCGTGGCCGGAATCGGTGCGGCTGCGGCCGGCACCACAGGTGCGGCAGGCTTTTCCACGGGTTTCTCCACCGGGGTCACGCGGTCGAGCTGGATATTCACTCGGCGGTTGCGCGCACGGTTGGCGGCACTGTTGTTCTTGGCCAGTGGGTAGCGCTCGCCATGGAAGCGCACGGTGATCTGGTCGTCCGGCACACCATGGGCCTTCAGGTACTCGGCCACGGCCAGGGCGCGGCGGCGGGAGGTGTCGCGGTTGGTCAGGCGATTGCCGCTGTTGTCGGAATGGCCGTCGAGTTCGATATGGTTGACCGACGGGTCGGCCTTCAGGTAATCGAGGATCACGTCCAGGCGCGCGCGCCCCGAGGCGTCGAGCTCGATACCTGCGCCAGGGAAGCCGACCTGGGTCTGGCGGATCTGGTCGAAGTTCATCGGCAACAGTTTCGCGGCGCATGCCTGGTAGTCACCATAGGCCTTGGTGAAACTCACGGGCAGCACGTGCACTTCCATCGGCCGCCCGCCTTCGCCGGTATAGTTACGCACCACCGTGCTGCGCCCATCGAGCAGGCCATTGATCAAACGACTGGCCTGGCCCTGTGACGAGGTGAACAACACCCCGGTGCGGGCCATGCGCACGGGCCCAAGGTTCACGTCGCCGCGCCCCGGTTGCCAGGGTGCCGCCGCCGCCAGCAGGATGGCGGAGCCGGCACCCAGCACATTGCTGTCCGAACGCAGTTGGAAGGTCGGCTGCTCGCCAGCGCGGCGCACGAACTCACCGCTGCCGAAACCGTCGATCGGCTGGATCAGGCGACACTCGAACTGGTCACCCTCGACTTTCCAGGCGACGTTCTCCACGCGAGTCTGGAAAGTCAGGGCCCCGGCCGGCAAGCTGGCGACAAGGGTGAACAGGGCTAGGTAACGCTGGCGCACGGGCGGCTCCACAGATTCTGACGGCTTACCTCAAGGCTATCGGTCGCTCGTCGGAAAACTTGATAGCCGTGCTTGAACAAGGGTTTTCCGGTACGATTGGCTTCTGAGTTCGACCCGCCTGGAATTCCCAATGTCCGATCGCCTGACCCTCCTGCGCCCCGACGACTGGCACATCCATCTGCGCGATGGTGCCGTCCTGCAACATACCGTCGGCGACGTGGCGCGCACCTTCGCCCGCGCTATCATCATGCCTAATCTGGTACCGCCGGTACGCAATGCCGTTGAAGCCGACGCCTACCGCGAACGCATCCTCGCCGCTCGCCCGGCCGGCAGCCGCTTCGAGCCGCTGATGGTGCTCTACCTTACCGACCGTACCAGCCCCGAGGATATCCGCGCGGCCAAGGCCAGTGGCATCGTCTACGCCGCCAAGCTGTACCCGGCCGGTGCCACCACCAACTCCGATTCAGGCGTGACCTGCATCGACAACATCTTCCCGGCCATAGAGGCACTGGCGGAAGTCGGTATGCCGCTACTGGTGCATGGTGAAGTGACCCGCAGCGAGATCGACGTATTCGACCGCGAGAAGCGCTTCATCGACGAGCACATGCGCCGCCTGGTGGAACGTTTCCCCACGCTGAAAGTGGTGTTCGAGCACATTACCACCGCCGATGCCGCGCAGTTCGTCACCGAGGCCTCGGCCAATGTCGGCGCGACCATCACCGCCCAGCACCTGCTGTACAACCGCAACCACATGCTGGTCGGTGGCATCCGTCCGCACTTCTATTGCCTGCCCATCCTCAAGCGCAACACCCACCAGGTGGCACTGCTGGATGCCGCCACCAGCGGCAATCCGAAGTTCTTCCTCGGTACCGACTCGGCGCCCCACGCCAAGCACGCCAAGGAAGCCGCCTGTGGCTGCGCCGGTTGCTATACCGCCTATGCCGCCATCGAGCTGTACGCCGAGGCGTTCGAGCAGCGCAACGCGCTGGACAAGCTCGAAGGCTTCGCCAGCAAGCACGGCCCGGACTTCTACGGTCTGCCGCGCAACACCGACACGATCACCCTGGTGCGTGACGAGTGGACCGCGCCGGACAGCCTGCCGTTTGGTGATAACACCGTGATTCCGTTGCGCGCAGGTGAAAAGCTGCGCTGGCGCCTGCTGGAGGACAACGCGTGAGCGAAGACCTCTACGAAGACGACCAGGACAGCCAGGTCAGCAGCGGCTCGCGCCACCCCATGGCCGAGCGCTTCCGCGGCTACCTGCCGGTAGTAGTCGATGTCGAGACCGGTGGTTTCAACAGTGCCACCGACGCACTGCTGGAAATCGCCGCCGTGACCATCGGCATGGACGAGAAAGGCTTCCTGTTCCCCGAGCACACCTACTTCTACCGGGTCGAACCGTTCGAGGGAGCCAACATCGAAGCGGCCGCGCTGGAGTTCACCGGCATCAAGCTGGACCACCCGCTACGCATGGCGGTGAGCGAGGAAAGCGCACTCACCGACATCTTCCGTGGTGTGCGTAAAGCCCTGAAGGCCAACGGCTGCAAGCGGGCGATCCTGGTCGGGCACAACAGCAGCTTCGACCTCGGCTTCCTCAACGCCGCGGTGGCGCGCAACGATATCAAGCGTAACCCGTTCCACCCGTTCTCCAGCTTCGACACGGCCACCCTCGCCGGCCTGGCCTATGGTCAGACCGTACTGGCACGAGCCTGCCAGAGCGCGGATATCGACTTTGATGGTCGTGAGGCCCACTCGGCACGTTACGACACCGAGAAGACTGCCGAGCTGTTCTGCGGCATCGTCAACCGCTGGAAAGAAATGGGCGGCTGGCGCGATTTCAACGATTGAACTCGCCCCCTGTAGGAGCCGGCCTTGCCGGCGAACACCGGCAGCGCGGGTGCCATCCACTGCGCTGGCTGGTTCGCCGGCAAGGCCGGCTCCTACAGGGTTAAGCTTGACCGTTGGAATAAAAAAACCGGCCACATGGGCCGGTTTTTTTATGCGCGAGGCAATTACAGCTTGCCAGCGTTCTCGCTCAGGTAAGCCGCGACACCTTCCGGCGAAGCGTTCATGCCCTTGTCGCCTTTCTTCCAGTTGGCCGGGCAGACTTCACCGTGCTCTTCGTGGAATTGCAGGGCATCGACCAGACGCAGCAGCTCGTCCATGTTGCGGCCCAGCGGCAGGTCGTTGACGATCTGCGAACGGACAACACCGTTGGTATCGATCAGGAAGGCACCACGGAAGGCCACGCCGCCTTCGGACTCGACGTCGTAGGCCTTGCAGATTTCGTGGGTCATGTCGGCAGCCAAGGTGTACTTGACCTGGCCGATGCCGCCGTTGTTGACCGGGGTGTTACGCCAGGCGTTGTGGGTGAAGTGCGAGTCGATCGACACGCCGATCACTTCCACGTTGCGTGCCTGGAAGTCAGGGATGCGGTGGTCCAGGGCGATCAGCTCGGACGGGCAGACGAAGGTGAAGTCCAGCGGGTAGAAGAACACCAGGCCGTACTTGCCCTTGATGGCCGAGGCCAGGTTGAAGCTGTCGACGATCTCGCCGTTGCCCAGCACGGCCGGTACGGTGAAGTCAGGGGCTTTTTTGCCTACGAGTACACTCATTCGATTTCTCCTGATGAGGGGTAAAACCTTGTCCGGATGAGACGTGCCCACCCGGAATCCGACAAAGGCCGACCATCATACACGGCTTAGGGTGACAGGCCGAATCTCTACCACCGGTCGCTCAAGGACGGCCCTTTCAGAAAGTGCTTTGACAAGCATTCTCATTACCATTACTCTCCAACCCATCGACTCAACCCGCGATGGTTAGCCCTTATGTATGTGTGTCTCTGTGTCGGTGTCACCGACGGACAGATCCGCGATGCGATCTACGAAGGATGCTGCAGCTACAAGGAAGTTCGAGCCGCCACCAATGTCGCCAGCCAATGTGGCAAGTGCGCCTGCCTCGCCAAGCAGGTGGTGCGTGAAACCCTGACCGAGCTGCAACTCAGCCAACAGGCCGTGCTCCCCTACCCCGTTGAATTCAACGCGGCGTAACAAGACAGAATTTGAAGAACCGGACCTCGCGTCCGGTTTTTTTATGTCTGTAATTCAATAAGTTAGCGCCATAACGCGGTTCACAAACATTCTTATTCCGATTAAATTTCACTTATTATTCAATAACTTAGGTTTGACATAGGGGGTAGCCAGGCTCAGACTTGTATTCATTGGCTCAACTTCCACAGGGCAGGACCCCATCATGAAAGGCGACGTAAGCGTCATCCAGCATCTCAACAAGATCCTCGGAAACGAGCTGGTCGCAATCAACCAGTACTTCCTGCATGCGCGCATGTACGAAGATTGGGGCCTGAACAAGCTCGGCAAGCACGAGTACAAGGAATCCATCGACGAGATGAAGCACGCTGACAAACTGATCAAGCGTATTCTCTTCCTCGAAGGCATCCCCAACGTCCAGGACCTGGGCAAGCTGCTGATCGGCGAGCACACCAAAGAGATGCTCGAGTGCGACCTGAAGATCGAGAAAAAGGGCCACGCCGACCTCAAGGCCGCCATCGCCCATTGCGAGACCGCCGGTGACTTCGGCTCCCGTGAACTGCTCGAAGACATCCTCGAATCCGAGGAAGAGCACATCGACTGGCTGGAGACTCAGCTGGGCCTGATCGACAAGATCGGCATCGAGAACTACCTGCAATCGCAGATGGGCGAAGAATAAGCTCAATCGCCGGTAGGAGCGGCTTTAGCCGCGATGAAGGCAATACGGTGCCTGGCACCCGCATTGCGGGTGATCGCGGCTAAAGCCGCTCCTACAGAAGCACGCGTCGAATCGGTTCAGAAAACAAAAAGCCCCGCAATCGCGGGGCTTTTTGCATGCAAGGACCGGATCAGGCCTCGGAAGCCTTGGCCTTGGCGGCAGCTTCCTTGATCAGGGTCTGCAGTTCGCCGTTGGCGAACATCTCGCTCATGATGTCGCTGCCACCGACCAGTTCACCGGCGACCCACAGTTGCGGGAAAGTCGGCCAGTTGGCGTACTTGGGCAGGTTGGCGCGGATTTCCGGGTTCTGCAGGATGTCGACGTAGGCGAACTTCTCGCCACAACCCATCACGGCTTGCGCCGCCTTGGCCGAGAAGCCGCACTGCGGGGCATTCGGCGAGCCTTTCATGTAAAGCAGAATGGTGTTGTTGGCGATCTGCTCTTTGATTGTTTCGATGATATCCATGAAGCACCTCGGCTGAACTTTCCGACGTGATCGTCGGCACGGTGGCGCATTGTAACGGAAAGCCGAGCGGCATGCTCGGCCTTGCCGATCCTCAGGCGGCTTCCACCTCCACCGGCACGCCATTGAGTGCGGCATTGCCGGAAACACCGTCGCGCAGGTGCTCGTCGGTCAGGTCGTTGGCACTGACGCCGGGCTGCGCACTGGCGATCCGCAGCTGCGCGCCCTGGCGGGCATGGCCGTAGCCATGGGGCAGGCTGACCACGCCTGGCATCATCTCTTCGCTGGCCTGGACCTGCACTTCGAGCACACCGGTACGCGAACGCACTCGAACGGTCTGGCCGTCCTGCAATTGCCGCAGGTGCAAGTCATCCGGGTGCATCAACAACTGATGGCGTGGCTTGCCTTTCACCAGCCGATGAAAGTTGTGCATCCATGAATTGTTGCTGCGCACATGGCGGCGACCGATCAGCAGCAGTTGCCCAGGGGCCAGCGGCGCCTGCCGGGCAAGGCGCTGCAGGTCGGCGAGCAGCACCGAGGGCGCCGCCTCGACCGCCCGGCTGGCCGTGCCCAGGCGCGCCGCAAGGTTCGGCCGCAACGGCCCCAGGTCCAGGCCGTGCGGATGCTGCTCGAGCGCCTGCACGGACAACTGCAGCGGCGACAAGTCGCCATGACGCCCTTTGCGCAGGGCGATGTCGATCATCTGCGCCGGAGGGAGCGTCGCCTTGAGTTCGACCTGCGCCCGCCTGGCGAAAGCCTTCGCCAACCCGACGAAAATCTCCCAGTCATGCAAGGCGCCTTCCGGCTTGGGCAGGATCGCCCGGTTGAAACGGGTGACATTGCGTACTGCCAGCAGATTGAACGTGGAATCGTAGTGGTCGTTTTCCAGCGCCGAGGTTGAGGGCAGGATCAGGTCCGCATGACGGGTGGTCTCATTGATGTACAGATCGATACTGAGCATGAAGTCGAGCCCCGCCAGTGCCTCGTCCAGGCGCCGACCGTTGGGCGTGGACAGCACCGGGTTGCCGGCCACCGTCACCAATGCCCGCACCTGCCCTTCGCCGGGTTCGAGGATTTCCTCGGCCAATGCCGAGACCGGCAACTCGCCAGCGTACTCCGGCAACCCGGAAACCCGGCTCTGCCATAGGTTGAAATGCCCACCCGCGGTGCTGGCGACCAGATCCACCGCAGGCTCGGTGCACAAGGCCCCCCCATTGCGGTCGAGGTTGCCGGTGACCAGGTTGATCAGTTGTACCAGCCAGTGGCACAGCGAGCCGAACGCCTGGGTGGAAACACCCATCCGGCCATAGCACACAGCCCTTTCGGCGGCAGCGAAGTCACGAGCCAGTTGACGGATATCGTCCTGCGCCACGCCACACAACTCACTCATGGCGCCAGCGTCGAAGGGAGTGATGGCCTCGCGCACCTGCTCCAGGCCATTGACCGGCAGGTGCGAGCCACGGCCCAGGTCTTCGGCGAACAAGGTGTGCAATACCCCACACAACAGCGCCGCATCACCACCGGGGCGAATGAACAAGTGCGTGTCGGCCATCGCCGCCGTCTCGCTGCGCCGAGGGTCGACCACCACCAGCCGCCCTCCTCTGGCCTTCAGTGCCTTCAAGCGTTTCTCTACATCCGGCACGGTCATGATGCTGCCGTTGGAAGCCAGCGGGTTGCCGCCAAGGATGAGCATGAAGTCGGTGTGATCGATGTCCGGGATCGGCAGTAGCAGGCCATGCCCATACATCAGGTGGCTGATCAGGTGCTGGGGTAACTGGTCCACCGAGGTGGCGGAATAGCGATTCCGGGTCTTCAGAAGCCCCAGGAAATAGTTGCTGTGGGTCATCAGGCCGTAGTTATGCACGCTGGGGTTGCCCTGGTACACCGCCACGGCATTGCGCCCATGGCTCTGCTGGACCGCCCACAGGCGCTCGGCGGCAAGCTCGAAGGCCTCGTCCCAGCTGACCGCCTGCCATTGTTCGCCGATGCGCCTATGGGGCTGGCGCAGGCGATCGGGGTCTTCCTGGATATCCTGCAGGGCGACCGCCTTGGGGCAGATATGACCGCGGCTGAACGGGTCCTGCGGGTCGCCTTTGATCGAACTGATACGCGCCCGCCCATCGGCTTCATGGGTGACTTCGATGTTCAGGCCGCAGATGGCCTCGCACAAGTGACAGGCTCGGTGATGCAGGGTCTTGGTCATGGCCGCCTCTGTCTTGTTGTTCTGGATGAACGACTATGCGCTGCCCACCGCAGGCGTGCCAGCGAGGTTCGTGCCGTGAATCGGGCGACATCAGGCGCACGATTCGCGACGGCGGGTTTGCCAAAGCCTCGCCGAGCCGTGTACAACCTCTGTAGCAAATAAAAAACAGTCTGGCTCCAAGGGTTTGCGACACCCTCTGATACAGAGCCACTGTTTCCCCTCTTGGTTTAAGGCGACATTTAATTATAGTATTGCGCCTTTCCCTATTCCGTCCGCCCCGTGCGGTTTACGCCGCAGGTCACCCCCGTTGTCAAAAAAACCATACGGTCGACCTGCACACCGTTGCAGATAAGGTAGTCAATCATGAGCGCAAGGCACTTTCTCTCCCTGATGGATTTCACTGCTGACGAACTGCTCGGCGTGATCCGTCGAGGCATCGAGCTGAAGGACCTGCGCAAGCGCGGCGTATTGTTCGAGCCGTTGAAGAGCCGCGTGCTGGGGATGATCTTCGAAAAATCCTCCACCCGTACCCGCGTATCCTTCGAAGCCGGCATGATCCAGCTCGGCGGCCAGGCCATCTTCCTGTCGCCCCGCGACACGCAGCTGGGCCGTGGCGAACCCATCGCCGACAGCGCGATCGTGCTGTCGAGCATGGTCGATGCGGTAATGATCCGCACCCACGCCCACAGCACCCTCACCGAATTCGCCGCCCACTCGAAGGTGCCGGTGATCAATGGTCTTTCGGACGAGTCGCACCCTTGTCAATTGCTGGCCGACATGCAGACGTTCATGGAGCATCGCGGCTCGATCCAGGGCAAGACCGTGACCTGGATCGGCGATGGCTTCAACATGTGCAACTCCTACATCGAGGCCGCCGTGCAGTTCGACTTCCAGCTGCGCATCGCCTGCCCCGAAGGTTACGAGCCCGATCCACGCTTCCTGCAACTGGGTGGCGAGCGCGTGCGGATTATCCGTGACCCCAAGGAAGCCGTGCGCGGCGCCCACCTGGTCACCACGGATGTCTGGACTTCCATGGGCCAGGAAGAGGAAACTGCACGGCGCCTGGCGCATTTCGCGCCTTACCAGGTCACCCGCGAGCTGCTCGACCTGGCGGCACCCGACGCCCTGTTCATGCACTGCCTGCCCGCCCACCGCGGCGAGGAGATCAGCCAGGACCTGCTCGACGACCCACGCTCGGTCGCCTGGGACGAAGCTGAGAACCGCCTGCATGCACAGAAGGCCCTCCTGGAATTCCTTGTAGAACCGGCTTACCACCACGCATGAGTCAACCCCTACTGCTCAACCTGCGCAACCTCGCCTGCGGCTATGGCGACCAGCGCATCGTCCAGAACCTCAACCTGCACCTGAACGCAGGCGACATTGGTTGCCTGCTGGGGTCTTCCGGTTGCGGCAAGACCACGACGCTTCGCGCCATCGCCGGCTTCGAGCCGGTGCACGAAGGCGAGATCCAGCTGGCTGGCGAGGTCATCTCCCGCGCAGGGTTCACCCTGGCACCGGAGAAACGCCGAATCGGCATGGTGTTCCAGGACTATGCGCTGTTCCCCCACCTCACCGTGGCGCAGAACATCGCCTTCGGCATTGGCAAGCACCCATGCCAGGCGCAAGTCATCGAAGAGATGCTCGAACTGGTCAAGCTCGGCGGCCTCGGCGGGCGCTACCCGCACGAGCTGTCCGGCGGCCAGCAGCAACGCGTGGCGCTGGCCCGCGCCCTGGCGCCCGAGCCACAGCTGTTGCTGCTCGACGAACCGTTCTCCAACCTCGACGTGGAACTGCGCCGACGCCTCAGCCATGAAGTGCGCGACATTCTCAAGAGCCGTGGCACCAGTGCCATCCTGGTGACCCATGACCAGGAAGAAGCCTTTGCCGTCAGCGACCATGTCGGCGTGTTCAAGGAAGGCCGTCTCGAGCAGTGGGACACGCCCTACAACCTGTACCACGAACCGCAGACGCCCTTTGTCGCCAGCTTCATCGGCCAGGGCTACTTCATTCGTGGCCAGATGAGCAGCCATGACGCGGTGGTTACCGAGCTCGGCGAGCTGCGTGGCAATCGCGCCTACACCATGGCGCTGGGCAGTTCGGTGGATGTGCTGCTGCGCCCGGACGACATTCTCCACGCGCCCGACAGCGAGCTGCGTGCGCAGATCGTCGGCAAGAGTTTCCTCGGCGCTTCGACCTTATACCGCTTGCAACTGGCCACTGGCAGTCAGCTCGAGGCGATCTTCCCCAGCCACATCGACCACCAGGTCGGCCAGGACGTCGGTATCGCCGTGGCGGCTGATCACCTGGTGTTGTTCCCGGTGCCGGGCAGCGTCGCGGCCCAGTTGCCTCGCCAGGAAAACGGCGTGCGCCGCTACAGCTCAGCGCACTGACCCTTGTAGGAGCCGGCTTGCCGGCGAATGCGATCGACAATGCAACGTCGTTGCCAGGGCACTCGCGTTCGCCGGCAAGCCGGCTCCTACGGGCGACCGATCTCGGCGAACTGGGCTTGGGTGTGGGTGGCAAGCACTGACGCGGCCAACTCGACTTCCAGTCCACGACGCCCAGCACTCACATGAATGGTTTCGTGATGTTGCGCCGACTGGTCGATGAACGTGCGCAAACGCTTCTTCTGCCCCAGCGGGCTGATGCCACCCACCAGGTAACCGGTTGCTCGCTGGGCAGCCTGCGGGTCGGCCATCTCGCATTTCTTCACCCCTGCGGCATGGGCCAGGGCCTTGAGGTCCAGCGTGCCAACCACTGGCACCACCGCCACCAGCAACTCCCCTTTCTCGCTGCTGGCCAGTAGGGTCTTGAACACCCGAAGCGGATCGAGCCCCAGCTTTTCCGCAGCCTCCAGGCCGTAGGAAGCGCTTTTCGGGTCATGTTCGTAACTGTGCACGCGGTGCTCGGCACGCGCCTTCTTCAGCAGGTCCAGGGCAGGGGTCATCAATGGCTCCAGGCGGTCACGGGTCGACGGGTACTTTAGGGCAATTCAATCAGACCGAACAGCACAAGCCCCAGGCTAGAGCAGCGGCTGAATGTTCGCACCACGGCGTGGCAGTCAGATTGTGGCCGAACGTTCATTTTCGACCTTTGACATCAGCGTTTCTTGTCTATATTTTTTCGTTTGTGAATAAATGGTGCACCTATAAGGTGCACTTCCCGTACCTGCCCGGCGTCCATGGGGATAGACTCCGGGCTTTTTGCTGTCGAGCGCCCAGCGCCTCACAACAACAAAAAACCGAGGTCATACATGACGACTGCTCTACGACAACCCACGCTTTCTGGCCAGTGCCTCGCCGAATTCCTCGGCACCGCCCTGCTCATCTTCTTCGGCACAGGTTGTGTCGCCGCGCTCAAGGTCGCCGGCGCCAGCTTCGGCCTCTGGGAGATCAGCATCATCTGGGGGGTCGGCGTGAGCATGGCGATCTACCTGACCGCCGGCGTTTCCGGCGCGCACCTGAACCCGGCGGTGAGCATCGCCCTGGCCCTGTTCGCCGGCTTCGACAAACGCAAGCTGCCGTTCTACATCCTCGCCCAGGTGTGTGGCGCGTTCTGCGGCGCCGCCCTGGTCTATACCCTGTACAGCACCCTGTTCTTCGATTTCGAACAGGCCCACAGCATGCTGCGCGGCAGCCAGGCCAGCCTGGAGTTGGCCTCGGTGTTCTCTACCTACCCGCATCCGTCGCTCTCGATCAGCCAGGCGTTCCTGGTCGAAGTGATCATCACGGCCATCCTGATGGCCGTGATCATGGCCCTGACCGACGACAACAACGGCCTGCCCCGTGGCGCCACCGCACCGCTGCTGATCGGCCTGCTGATCGCGGTGATCGGCAGCGCCATGGGCCCGCTGACCGGCTTCGCGATGAACCCGGCGCGTGATTTCGGGCCCAAACTGATGACATTCCTGGCCGGCTGGGGCGAAATCGCCTTCACAGGCGGGCGCGACATCCCGTATTTCCTGGTTCCGGTGTTCGCCCCGATTCTCGGCGCCAGCCTGGGCGCGGCCCTCTACCGTGGCCTGATTGCCCGCAACCTGCCGACGACGCAAGCCGC
Organism: Pseudomonas entomophila; assembly: GCF_029478665.1. Taxonomy (GTDB): domain Bacteria; phylum Pseudomonadota; class Gammaproteobacteria; order Pseudomonadales; family Pseudomonadaceae; genus Aquipseudomonas; species Aquipseudomonas entomophila_F. Next base: position 11,771 of record NZ_JARPQB010000057.1, on the reverse strand, counting down.
GAACCTGCAGACAGACGATAATCCTCAGGGTGACACCCAGGCTTCCTGATGCCAGCGCCGGGCGCCTGGGTCGATTGACCCGCGCCCGCCACGCCCTGACCTACTCCCATTTCGTGCAAGGCCATCGACATGACTGACAACCTGGACAAGAACTACATCATCGCCCTGGACCAGGGCACCACCAGTTCGCGCGCCATCATCTTCGATCGCGATGCCAATGTGGTCGGCACCTCGCAGCGCGAGTTCGCCCAGCACTACCCGCAGGCCGGTTGGGTCGAGCACGACCCGATGGAAATCTTCGCCACCCAGTCCGCCACCATGGTCGAGGCCCTGGCCCAGGCCGGCATCAGCCACGCCCAGGTCGCCGCCATCGGTATCACCAACCAGCGTGAAACCACCGTCGTCTGGGACAAGGAAACCGGTCGCCCGGTCTACAACGCCATCGTCTGGCAGTGCCGCCGCAGCACCGAGATCTGTGCCCAGCTCAAGCGCGATGGCCACGAGCAGTACATCCGCGAAGCCACCGGCCTGGTCACCGACCCTTACTTCTCCGGCACCAAGCTCAAGTGGATCCTGGACAACGTCGAGGGTGCCCGTGAACGTGCCGAGCGCGGCGAGCTGCTGTTCGGCACCATCGATACCTGGCTGATCTGGAAGTTCTCCGGCGGCAAGGTGCACGTCACCGACTACACCAACGCCTCGCGCACCCTGATGTTCAACATCCACACGTTGCAGTGGGACGAGAAGCTGCTCGACATCCTCGGTATTCCACGGCAGATGCTGCCTGAAGTGCGCCCATCGTCCGAGGTCTATGGCAAGACCAAGAGCGGTATCGACATCGCCGGTATCGCCGGCGACCAGCAGTCGGCGCTGTTCGGCCAGATGTGCGTGGAACCCGGCCAGGCCAAGAACACCTATGGCACCGGCTGCTTCCTGCTGATGAACACCGGTGACAAGGCGGTCAAGTCATCCCATGGCCTGCTCACCACCATCGCCTGCGGCCCGCGCGGCGAAGTGGCCTATGCGCTGGAAGGCGCGGTGTTCAATGGTGGCTCCACCGTGCAGTGGCTGCGTGACGAACTGAAGATCGTCAACGACGCCCACGACACCGAGTACTTCGCCAGCAAGGTCAAGGACAGCAACGGCGTGTACCTCGTACCAGCCTTCACCGGCCTGGGCGCCCCTTACTGGGACCCGTATGCCCGTGGCGCCCTGTTCGGGCTGACCCGCGGTGTCAAGGTGGACCACATCATCCGCGCTGCCCTGGAATCGATCGCCTACCAGACCCGCGACGTGCTCGACGCCATGCAGCAGGATTGCGGCGAGCGCCTGTCCGAGCTGCGTGTGGACGGCGGCGCGGTGGCCAACAACTTCCTCATGCAGTTCCAGGCAGACATTCTCGGCACTTGTGTCGAGCGGCCGAAGATGCGTGAAACCACCGCGCTGGGCGCCGCCTACCTGGCGGGCCTGGCGTGCGGCTTCTGGAGCGGCCTCGACGAACTGCGCGACAAGGCGATCATCGAGCGCGAGTTCAGCCCGCAGTTGGCTGAAGCCGAGAAAGAGAAGCTGTACAAGGGCTGGCGCAAGGCCGTGGATCGCACCCGCGACTGGGAAGATCACGACGCCTGATTTCAACCTTGCTGGCGAACAGCTGAAAAGCGTTCGCCAGCAAGGCTGGCTCCTACAGAAATGGCGGTCCATTCAGACTGGTCGTATACCCCTTCCTACGGCATCATTGCAGAATTTGTCCGGCTGCCCCAAAGGACCGCCCATGAATCTGCCCCCTCGCCAACAACAAATCCTCGAGCTGGTCCGTGAACGTGGCTATGTCAGCATCGAGGAAATGGCGCAGCTGTTCGTCGTCACCCCACAGACTATCCGCCGCGATATCAACCAGCTCGCCGAGGCCAACCTGCTACGCCGCTACCACGGTGGCGCGGCCTACGACTCGAGTATCGAGAACACCGCCTACGCCATGCGTGCCGACCAGATGCGTGACGAAAAGCAGCGCATCGCCGAAGCCGTGGCCCGGCAGATCCCCGACCACGCCTCGCTGTTCATCAACATCGGCACCACCACCGAGTCCATTGCTCGGGCCCTGCTCAACCACAACCACTTGAAGATCATCACCAACAACCTGCACGTGGCCGCGATCCTGGCCGCCAAGGATGACTTCGAAGTGTTGGTGGCTGGCGGCACCGTGCGCCGGGACGGGGGCGTGGTTGGCCAGGCCAGCGTCGACTTCATCAACCAGTTCAAGGTCGATTTCGCCGTTGTGGGGATCAGCGGCATCGATGAGGACGGCAGCCTGCTGGACTTCGATTACCAGGAAGTGCGGGTATCCCAGGCGATCATCGCCAATGCCCGGCAGGTGGTTCTCGCCGCGGACTCCAGCAAGTTCGGCCGTAATGCCATGGTGCGGCTGGGGTCGATCAGCCTGATCGACTGCCTGGTGACCGACCAGGCTCCGTCCCCTGCCCTCACCCAATTGCTCAACCAGTACAAGATCCGCCTCGACGTGGTCTGAGCCCCTCCCCGTGTAGGAGCCAGCTTGCTGGCGAACCATCCGATGGTTCGCCAGCAAGCTGGCTCCTACAGGTCGATGTTCATTAATGTTCATTTTCCCGCCATACAATCAGTTTTTTCTATGAAAGCTGACTGGCGACAGGCTTTCCATTGCGCTAATATTTTCGGAAACGAACATCAATGTTCACTTTCGCTGTGAAGAGCCTCAGGAGGCCTTGCCGTGTCCCAGCCCGTTTCGTCCCAGCCATCCCCCGCCGACTGCTATGACCTCGCCGTGATCGGCGGTGGCATCAATGGCGTGGGCATCGCCGCGGATGCCGCCGGGCGCGGCCTGAAGGTGTTCCTCTGTGAAAAGGACGACTTGGCGCAGCACACCTCCTCGGCCAGCAGCAAGTTGATCCATGGTGGCCTGCGCTACCTGGAACATTACGAGTTCCGCCTGGTGCGCGAGGCCCTGGCCGAGCGTGAAGTGCTACTGGCCAAGGCGCCGCACATCGTCAAGCCAATGCGTTTCGTCCTGCCGCACCGGCCGCACCTGCGCCCGGCCTGGATGATCCGCGCCGGCCTGTTCCTGTACGACCATCTGGGCAAGCGCAAGCGCCTCGGCGCCTCGCGCAGCCTGCGCTTCGGCCCGGGCTACCCCCTCAAGCCAGCCATCACCCGCGGTTTCGAATACGCCGACTGCGCCGTGGATGATGCCCGCCTGGTCGTGCTCAATGCCATGGCCGCGCGCGAAAAAGGCGCGCACATCCACACCCGCACCCGCTGCCTGCGCGCCGAGCGCATCGATGGCCTGTGGCAGGTGGAGTTGCAGCACGCCGATGGCAGCCTGCAGACCATCCAGGCACGTGCCCTGGTCAACGCCGCCGGCCCCTGGGTCGCCAGTTTCATCAAGGACGACCTCAAGCTCGATGCCCCCTACGGTATCCGCCTGATCCAGGGCAGCCACCTGATCGTCCCGCGCCTGTACGAAGGCGAGCACGCCTATATCCTGCAGAACGAAGACCAGCGGATCGTCTTCTGCATTCCTTACCTTGACCGCTTCACCCTGATCGGCACCACCGACCGCGAATACAGCGGCGACCCGGCCAAGGTGGCGATCACCGACCAGGAAACCGACTACCTGCTCAAGGTGGTCAACGAGCACTTCAACCACCAGCTCAGCCGCAGCGACATCCTGCACACCTACTCCGGCGTGCGCCCGCTGTGCAACGACGAGTCCGACAACCCGTCGGCGGTCACCCGTGACTACACCCTGGCGCTGTCCGCGGCGCAGGGCGAGGCACCGCTGCTGTCGGTGTTCGGCGGCAAGCTGACCACCTATCGCAAGCTGGCCGAGTCGGCCATGGCCGAGCTTCAACCGTTCTTCACCCAAATGAGCGCAAGCTGGACCGCAACCGCAGCACTGCCCGGCGGTGAGGACATGACCACACCTCAGGCACTGGTCGATGACCTGCTCACACAACATCAGTGGCTTGCACCAGACATCGCCAAACGCTGGGCAGTCACCTATGGCAGCCGCGTCTGGCGCCTGCTCGAAGGCGTGAAATGCCCGGAAGATCTGGGCCAAGCGATTGGCGGTGGCTTGTTTGCCCGTGAAGTCGACTACCTGCGCGACAACGAGTGGGCCGTCAGCGCCCAGGATATCCTGTGGCGACGCACCAAGCTGGGCTTGTTCACCAGTGATAGCGAGCAACGCACACTGCTGAGCTACCTCGAGCACGGCAGCGCACGCGACAACGCTGCCTGACTCTCTCTCACGGCGACCGCCTGGCGGTCGCCGTCGCCTCAAGCTCCCCGCCCATAAGCCTCCTTCGCCAACGCCGTGCACGCCCCTGGGCGTTTAGCCCTTCCATCAAGGCGGCCGCACGTTCGAAGCAAAGCTCCTCGACCGACATTTGTACCTCGCTCTCGCATCCGGCCAATTGTTCATGAAACCGTGCGGCCAAGGCCTTGGACCGCTCGGGGTAGCGATTGCGGACATACGCTTTCCAGCCAGCCACTCATTCGGACCACCGAACACCGACAAGTCATTCGTTCGGAATTCCGACCGCGGGGGAATCGGGAAAAACCTTCACACAGCGTTCATCCCCAGGCTTTCAGGGGGGTTATGATCCGCGTCAGGGCTTGGCACGAGTCATGCTCTACACTTGGTAGCCGAATGCAAATCGCTTCATGCTGTATTCGTTGAACGAAAGAGTCCGCCAACGGCTCCATAAAAAAAACAAACACGTCGAGGTAAATTTGATGCGCATCGTTCGTCAATTGCTGGGCGCCGCCATCGCGGCCGCGGTCATCGCGTCGCCAGTCATGGCTGAAGAACTGACCGGCACTCTCAAGAAGATCAAGGACTCGGGCACCATCACCCTGGGTCACCGCGACTCCTCCATTCCGTTCTCCTACCTCGCCGGCAAGCCGGAACCCGTGGGCTACTCCCACGACATCCAGCTGGCCGTGGTCGACGCCCTGAAAAAGCAACTGGGCACCGACATCAAGGTCAAGTACAACCTGGTCACCTCGCAGACCCGCATCCCGCTGGTGCAGAACGGCACCGTCGACCTGGAGTGCGGTTCCACCACCAACAACGTCGAGCGCCAGCAGCAAGTCGGTTTCTCGGTGGGCATCTTCGAGGTCGGCACCCGCCTGCTGACCAAGGTCAAGGATGGCCAGCCATCCTATAAAGACTTCGCCGACCTGGCCGGCAAGAACGTGGTGACCACCGCCGGCACCACCTCCGAGCGCATCCTCAAGGCGATGAACGCCGACAAGCAGATGAAGATGAACGTGATCTCGGCCAAAGACCACGGCGAAGCCTTCAACATGCTCGAAAGCGGCCGCGCCGTGGCCTTCATGATGGACGACGCCCTGCTGGCCGGTGAAATGGCCAAGGCCAAGAAGCCAACCGACTGGGTCATCACCGGCACCCCGCAGTCGTACGAAATCTACGGCTGCATGGTGCGTAAGGAAGACGCTGCCTTCAAGAAAGCCGTCGATGACGCCATCGTTGCTTATTACAAGTCCGGTGAAGTCAACAAGAGCTACGACAAGTGGTTCCAGCAGCCGATTCCACCGAAAGGCCTGAACCTGCAGTTCCCGATGAGCGACGAACTGAAGAAGCTGATCGCCGAGCCGACCGACAAGGCCGCGGACGAGAAGAAGTCCTGACCTTCAGATAGTGGCCTGAAGCGCATCCGCGCGAATCCATCCAACAGGCCACTTAGTTAGTGTCTAACCTTTACATCCGAGGGCGTCGAACGCCCCCGGATGTATCGAGGTGCCCGTGAAACAATCGTCTGAGGGGAAATCCCGATGAATTACAACTGGGACTGGGGCGTGTTCTTCAAGTCCACCGGCGTGGGCAGCGAAACCTACCTGGACTGGTACATCACCGGTCTGGGCTGGACTATCGCCATCGCCATCTCCGCCTGGATCATCGCGTTGCTGCTGGGGTCGCTCCTCGGCGTGATGCGCACCGTGCCCAACCGTCTGGTGTCAGGGATTGCCACCGCCTACGTCGAGCTGTTCCGCAACGTGCCGCTGCTGGTGCAGCTGTTCATCTGGTACTTCCTGGTACCGGACCTGCTGCCCGAAGGCCTGCAGGAGTGGTTCAAGCAGGACCTCAACCCGACCACCTCGGCGCTGATCAGCGTGGTCATCTGCCTGGGCCTGTTCACCGCCGCGCGTGTTTGCGAGCAGGTGCGCACCGGCATCCAGGCGCTGCCTCGCGGCCAGGAGGCGGCCGGGCGCGCGATGGGCTTCAGCCTGCCGCAGATCTACATGAACGTGCTGCTGCCCCAGGCCTACCGGATCATCATTCCGCCGCTCACCTCGGAATTCCTGAACGTGTTCAAGAACTCCTCGGTGGCCTCGCTGATCGGCCTGATGGAGCTGCTGGCACAGACCAAGCAGACCGCCGAATTCTCGGCCAACCTGTTCGAAGCATTCACCCTGGCCACCCTGATCTACTTCACCCTGAACATGGGCCTGATGCTGCTCATGCGCATGGTCGAGAAGAAAGTCGCGGTACCGGGCCTGATTTCCGTGGGGGGCAAGTAAATGGACATGGATTTCAGTGAAATCATCCCGGCCCTGCCCGCCCTTTGGGACGGCATGGTCCTGACCCTGCAACTGATGGTCATGGGCGTGGTCGGCGGCATTGCCCTGGGTACCCTCCTGGCCCTGATGCGCCTGTCGTCGAACAAGCTGCTGGCCAATATCGCTGGCACCTACGTCAACTACTTCCGCTCCATCCCGCTGCTGCTGGTGATCACCTGGTTCTATCTGGCGGTGCCGTTCGTGCTGCGCTGGATCACCGGCGAAGACACCCCCGTGGGCGCTTTCACCTCCTGCGTCGTGGCGTTCATGATGTTCGAAGCCGCGTACTTCTGCGAAATCGTCCGCGCTGGCGTGCAGTCGATCTCCAAGGGGCAGATGGGCGCCGCGCAGGCGCTGGGCATGAGCTATGGCCAGTGCATGCGCCTGATCATCCTGCCCCAGGCGTTCCGCAAGATGACGCCATTGCTGCTGCAGCAGAGCATCATCCTGTTCCAGGACACTTCGCTGGTGTACACCGTCGGCCTGATCGACTTCCTCAACTCGGCTCGCTCCAACGGCGACATCATCGGGCGCTCCCATGAGTTCCTGATCTTCGCCGGCGTCGTCTACTTCCTCGTCAGCTTCTCCGCTTCCTGGCTGGTCAAGCGCCTGCAAAAAAGGATCACCGTATGATTTCCATCAAGAACGTCAACAAGTGGTACGGCGACTTCCAGGTACTGACCGACTGCAGCACCGAAGTCAAGAAAGGTGAAGTGGTGGTCGTGTGCGGCCCGTCCGGTTCGGGCAAGTCCACGCTGATCAAGTGCGTCAACGCCCTGGAACCGTTCCAGAAGGGTGACATCGTGGTCGATGGCACCTCCATCGCCGACCCGAAGACCAACCTGCCCAAGCTGCGTTCACGGGTGGGCATGGTGTTCCAGCACTTCGAGCTGTTCCCGCACCTGTCGATCACCGAGAACCTGACCATCGCCCAGCGCAAGGTACTCGGCCGCAGCGAGGCGGAAGCCACCAAGAAAGGCCTGGCCCTGCTTGACCGCGTCGGCCTGGGTGCCCACGCCAAGAAGCACCCCGGCCAGCTGTCCGGTGGCCAGCAGCAGCGCGTGGCCATCGCCCGCGCGCTGTCGATGGACCCGATCGTCATGCTGTTCGACGAACCGACTTCGGCGCTGGACCCGGAAATGGTCAACGAAGTACTGGACGTGATGGTCGAGCTGGCCCACGAAGGCATGACCATGATGTGCGTAACCCATGAAATGGGCTTCGCCCGCAAGGTCGCCAACCGGGTGATCTTCATGGACAAGGGCAACATCATCGAGGACTGCCAGAAGGAAGACTTCTTCGGCAACCCGAATGCCCGCCACGAGCGCACCCAGCATTTCCTGAGCAAGATCCTGCAACACTAAGTCGGCCACAGTGACGCTGCCCGGCTCGTCGCCAGGCAGCGGATGCTGGTCGTGACAAGGCCACTGTGATGAAATGCGACCCTTCGCTCCTTCGCCCTGCCCAGCCCACCGTGAAATCCCGCCTGATTCGCCAATTGTTGCTGCCGCCCCTGGTCATCCTGTTGATGGTCGGATTGGGCTTGGCCGGCTTCCTGATCAGCGAGAACAACGGCATCCGCACCCTCAGCGAAACCGGCGAGCGCCAGCTGGAGCTGCATGCGCGCACGGTCGAGAGCGAGATCAGCAAGTACACCTACCTGCCCAGCCTGCTCGAGCTGGAAGACAGCGTCTCGCAACTGCTCACCGACCCGGACGGCGGCTACCGCCAGACGGTCAACGAATACCTCGAAGGCCTGAACCGGCGCAGCCGCAGCCGGGCGATCTTCGTCCTCGACACCAATGGCCGGGTGCAGGCCACCAGCAACTGGCGCGATGCCGACTCGTTCCTGGGCGAGGACCTGTCGTTCCGCGCCTACTTCCAGGACGCCGTGCGCGGTGAGCCCGGGCGCTTCTACGGCATCGGCAGCACCACAGGCGAGGCCGGCTACTACCTGGCCCACGGGCTGGAGGAGCACGGCAAGATCATCGGCGTGGCGGTGATCAAGGTGCGCCTCGATACCCTCGAGGAGCGCTGGCAACGTGCACGCCTGGAGGCTTTCGTCAGCGACGAGAACGGCATCATCATTCTCTCCAGCGACCCGGCGCGGCGCCTCAAGTCGGTGCGCCCGCTGTCGCCGCAGATCAAGGAGCGCCTGGCGCGCAGCCTGCAGTACTACTGGTGGCCGCTCAACGAGCTGCAGCCACTGGCGCGCGAAACCCTGGCCGATGGCGTGGAGAAACTCACCTTCCCGGCCAACAGCGAAACCATCCAGGGCAAGCAGCGCGAGGTCGCTTATCTGGCCCAGACCCGACGCCTGTCCGACACCCCCTGGCACTTCACCCTGCTCACCCCATTGCAGGACCTGCGCCGCGAATCCATGGTGCAGGGCATCCTGGTGGGGGTGGCTTTCGCCTTGCTGGCGATCCTGGGTATCGCCTGGAACGAACGGCGCAAGGTGATCGCCACCCGCCTGGCCGCGCGCGAGGCCCTGGAAGAAGCCAACAGTCAACTGGAACGCAAGATCACCGAACGAACCGCCGACCTGCGCGCCAGCAACGAACGCCTGAAAGGCCAGATCCGCGAACGCCGGCATGCCGAACAAACGTTACGTCACGCCCAGGACGAACTGGTCCAGGCCGGCAAGCTGGCGGCCATCGGGCAGATGTCCACCAGCATCGCCCACGAGCTCAACCAGCCATTGGCGGCACTGCGTACGCTGTCCGGCAACACCGTGCGCTTCCTCGAGCGCGGCGCGCTGGAAACTGCCAGTGCCAACCTGCGCACCATGAACGACCTGATCGACCGCATGGGCCGCATCACCGCCAGCCTGCGCTCCTTCGCCCGGCGTGGCGACGACAGCGGCCAGGCCTCGCTGGAAAAGGCCGTGGAAGCCACGCTCCAGGTGCTGGGCAACCGCATCAGCGCCTGCAATCTGCAATTGCACCGCGAGTTCGACGACCAGCAATTGGCCATCGACCAGACCCGCCTGGAGCAGATCCTGGTCAACCTGATCGGCAACGCCCTCGACGCCATGGCCACCCAAGCACTGCCGCAGCTGTGGCTGGAAGGCGAGTTGCAGGGCGACAAGTACCGCCTGCGGGTACGCGACAATGGCCATGGCATCGATCTCGAGGCGCGCAAGCACCTGTTCGAACCCTTCTTCACCACCAAACCGGGCGAGCACGGCCTGGGCCTGGGCCTGACCCTGTCGGCGAGCCTGGCCACCGCCGCCAAGGGTACACTGAGCGTCGAACACCCCACCGTCGGTGGCACGGCCTTCGTTCTTGCCCTGCCCCTGGTCACGCCCCCTAGCGAATTGGCTGAGCCCCTATGAACCAAGCACCTCTCACCGTACTGATCGTCGAAGACGACCCGCATGTGCTGCTCGGCTGCCAGCAGGCGCTGGCCCTGGAAGACATCGCCTGCGAGGGCGTCGGCAGCGCGGAGCAGGCGCTCGAACGCATCGGCGACGATTTCGCCGGTATCGTGGTCAGCGATATCCGCCTGCCCGGCATCGACGGCCTGGAGCTGCTCAATCGCCTCAAGGCCCGTGACCGCAGCCTGCCGGTGGTGCTGATCACCGGCCACGGTGATATCGACATGGCGGTCGGCGCCATGCGCAACGGCGCCTACGACTTCATGGAGAAGCCCTTCTCGCCCGAGCGCCTGGTCGACGTGGTACGCCGTGCCCTGGAACAACGCGGGCTGTCCCGCGAGGTGTTCGCCCTGCGCCGCCAGTTGGCCGAGCAGAGCAGCCTGGAGGGCCGGATCATCGGCCGTTCGCCGGCCATGGAGCACCTGCGTGAACTGATCGCCAACGTCGCCGATACCTCGGCCAACGTGCTGATCGAAGGCGAGACCGGCACCGGCAAGGAACTGGTCGCCCGCTGCCTGCACGACTTCAGCCGACGCCAGGGCCAACCGTTCGTGGCGTTGAACTGCGGCGGCCTGCCAGAGAACCTGTTCGAGAGCGAGATCTTCGGCCACGAGGCCAACGCCTTCACCGGTGCCGGCAAGCGTCGCATCGGCAAGATCGAGCACGCCAATGGCGGCACGCTGTTCCTCGACGAGGTCGAGAGTATGCCGATCAACCTGCAGATCAAGCTGCTGCGCGTGTTGCAGGAGCGCACCCTGGAGCGCCTGGGCTCGAACCAGAGCATCCCGGTGGACTGCCGGGTGATCGCCGCCACCAAGTCGGACCTCGCCACGCTCGGCCAGAGCGGCCACTTCCGCAGCGACCTGTACTACCGCCTCAACGTGGTGACGCTGGAACTGCCGCCATTGCGCGAGCGCCGCGAAGACATCCTGCAACTGTTCGAACACTTCCTGCAGCAGTCGGCATTGCGCTTCGACCGCGAAACGCCGGAGATCGACAGCCAGACCCTGTCGCGGCTGATGGCCCACGACTGGCCAGGCAACGTGCGCGAGCTGCGCAACGTCGCCGAGCGCCACGCCCTCGGCCTGCCGGCATTCAAGAAAAGCCCGAGCGGCGGTGCCAGCCAAGGCCTGGGGTTCGCCGAGGCGGTCGAGGCGTTCGAGCGCAACCTGCTCGGCGACGCCCTGCAGCGCACCGGCGGCAACCTCAGCCAGGCCAGCCAGGAGCTGGGCATGGCCAAGACCACGCTGTTCGACAAAGTGAAGAAGTACGGCCTCGGCTGATCGGCAATCTCAACCTGGAAATCAAACGTGGACCTGGTATTCAAAGCGGCCCTGGGCGCCGGCGTGGTGGTGCTTCTGGCGATCTTGTCGAAGACCCGCAACTACTACATTGCCGGCCTGGTGCCGCTGTTTCCCACCTTTGCCCTGATCGCCCACTACATCGTCGGCAAGGGGCGGTCGCTGGAGGATCTGAAGGCCACCATCCTGTTCGGGATGTGGTCGATAATTCCGTACTTCGTGTACCTGGCGACGCTCTACGTGCTGGTCGATCGCATGCGCCTGGAGGCCTCACTGGCGCTGGCCACGGTGGCCTGGCTGGTGGCGGCGACGGTGCTGGTGAGTGTTTGGGTGCGGCTGCACTGAACGCCCTGCCCTCACACAGAACTGTAGGAGCGGCTTCAGCCGCGATGCGGGCATCGCGGTGTCTGGCACCCGCCTTGCGGGTGATCGCGGCTGAAGCCGCTCCTATGTATGGACTCGCCCACACT
>NZ_JARPQB010000056.1 GCF_029478665.1 Pseudomonas entomophila | reverse complement strand
GCTGGCGGCGGTGCCTACGACATTACTTTTCGTACACTGCCTAAAAAAAGACGTCTGTTAGTGATGGGGCGCCGATCCGGCACCACTAAACTGGTGAGCCATTTATATATTGGCTCGCCCCTCATGAAGATACTTGAAATAATAACCGGACAGGCCCAGCAGGGCACGCCAGAAGAAAACAATGTTGTCGAACTATTGTGTTCGGCTGCCGCCAGGCCAGGAAAGCTTACTGATACCGTGGCAGGCAAGAGCATTCAATTACAAATTGAAGAAGTATTCTACAACCAGTGTACCGCCAGCATTGAACGACTTCTTAAATGCATCCCCCATGAAGGAGAAATCGCCTCTTTCATAACAAAGTGTGCAATCGAGGCCCTGAGCGCAAGCCACTCCGACTATGCGTTCGCGGCCAATATCAGGACACAGGCTCAATCAATAATCCTCGGCCAAAATCACGCCGACAATACATCAAAAAACCCTGAGTATGCGCGACTTCTGTTGCTCGCAGGTGCAACCCTAGACGATGCGCCTGATACGCTCCCCCCCTTGATTAGATCATTCATTCGGAAGACTGAAAAACAATCTTGTAAACCGCTTTGGTGGGTAGACTCGCCGTCGAAAGAAGGTTGTTTTTCCGTTGCAAGCCTTGAGCGCATCGCCCAAAATTACGAATTCACCGACTATAACGTCAAGGCATATAATGTAGCACGTGACAAGGTGAGCGCTTATCGATGCCATCTCGCGCTGGCGTTGAAAAATTTATATTGGCTCAAAGGCGCCAGCCAGAACGAAGTATTGAAAGCAGTCGAAAAAAACAAAATGGGAGATTACATTAAAGAGGCAGCACTTGGCGAGCACGAGCGAAGTGAGTTGATTGCCCCAGCAGACTATTTTAGCCAACCATCTTTCGAAATCCCGAAGCATGAGCACGTATTAAACAAGTTAATGTCAATGAACGGTCTTGTTTTCAATGGTAAGACCACGCTGTCGCCGCTTGGAATAGCAGCAGTGCTAAAAAACACCGAAACATTAAGCTGGCATGAATACCAGTCTGTGATCCAAGAGCTACCACATAACGAATGGGCCACCAAGGAGACCAACATTAGCGGCAACTTTCCGGACTTACTTCCAAAACACCAAAAGGCGAGTCTAATCCAGGGTGCCGTCAACTTTTTAAACTTTAGCACTTGGTCTCTACCCGCCCCTGCACCTTCCGCAGTCAATATTGAACACCGCAGCGCTAAAACGGGCGAACATAACACGACGTTTAATTCAACGCCTCAACCCAGCTCGCAGAACTTCGCTTCTGAAAGCATGAGCACCTGGTTATCTTGGGGTATTAACGGTGGGTATGACTTGGTCAAATGGGCCGACGGCGCATTGGACAAGGCGATAAAATCCATTATCCCTATAAGTGAAGTTGGCGCGATGCCCGTTACCCACAAGCCTACCGACAACACTGCTCACCGGGTGAGCCCCGAAATTATTCAGGCATGGCTCATGAATAAGCTTCGGCATACAAGTGAAAATAGTGCCAACTCACCATTTCCGCTCAATAAAGACATAGCAAATTCGATTCAGGCAGTATTGGATGGAAAAAAAACACTTGGCTTGCTTGACGATTGGGATGAAGCCGTAGGCATAGATACACCTACCGGCGTAGTTGTAATATCTCTGGACAGTGATTTTATTGGGCTAACCCGGACGCTAAACCTTGTCCCATCATCGACATCCATAGGCGAACAGCTGGCCAGTGTGCTTCCTGCTTGGAGCCAGTCTCTAAGAGATCGGATAAGCCAAGAAATCCAACACCATATTAACGAACCCGAATTCCTTGTAGCAAACATTATTCAAGACATACGAAAAAATGGATCTGCGGGTGAATTTTCGCCCTCGAGCCTACAGGCGATAGAGAAGCACCTTGAAAATTCCGCCAAGACCAATCAAATACTGCTTGAGCTAAGTCCACTCGACTACCTTAAAGAGAAAATTAAAAGCGAAATAGCAGCTTATGAAAAAGCAAACAAGGTAAATCTGAATCTAACACCCGATAGCAACATACTACTCACCACGCATGAAGATGTGCCACTTCCTTATCTGGGAGGCTCGACAAAAAAAACAAACCACCATAACGTGCCGCTAAGTATTTTTTTATCGGGCAGCACAGACTTAATCACGAAATCACTCGCACTTGACTTTGAGTCCGAACACCTTGAGCGATTTGCCATGGGCGCAAGAAAAAAGCTCAGAGAGCTAGGTCAGGAGATGCATCAAAATGTGGAAAAAATCAGAAGCACAACGGCCCTTCGTGCCAACCTGACTAATGCTTATACAGGCAACATCGTCTCGCACTGCCTGCAGTTGCTGAATGAGAGTGGCATAGACACAGAAAGTAAAAACACAATCACTCGCTTTTTGAATGGCGAATTAAAAGCCTCTGTCATAAGCATAAATGGCACCCCTGTTTCCAATGTATTCCTGCTAGGAAAGACATCCAGCCTGACGCTATATAAGCCCTATTACGAAAGGTACGAAAATGTGCCAGAAGGCCTTTTCATATCATTAAACTCAAAGAACACGTATCGCTTTTCGATCAACCGTTCTGGAGATACCAGCCCATCTGGATACCACCACCACCTTGACAATCCAAAATTCAAGGAATTCTTGTGTGAAAACACTTCGACAAGAGATTCTAAAAGTTGCAGCGACAACCTAGGATTACACGCAGCAGAATCAAACCCTCTAGGGAAACGCCGGAAAGCATCAGCGACCATTAGAATAATGCGCCGTTATAAAACCCCGTTGGAATTTAAAGAGATGAGCGGATTACGAGAGCTTGCTGATGCACTCGCTGACAACACCTTGACCAATACGGGCAGCAATATTGACTTTCTGTTTTACTCACAACGCGAACGTAATACCGATCTAGCGCTTGCGATCTTAAAACATATTTTAGCAACAGCTTCTATTCCAACTGGTCTTATATCGATGCTTCCATTTGGTCTGACCGGGACGATCACAGCCGCTGCGGCGAATGGTTTTATTGGCGGCGGCATTATTGGAATAGATACGTATCGATATATACAAGACAAAGGAACGGAGCGCGAAAAGGAAGCACTAGAAGATCTTGTCATGTCCAGCGTGTTTGGTTTGATCAGTGGCTCCGCAGCGCTCAAGCCACTAAAAGCAAAATGGTTGATGTCTATTTATTCCAAGGCAAAATCATCAACTCCAAAAATAATCAAACACCTATCCAAGGCTGCGGAAACCAAAACCAATAAGGCGAGCATCAAACAGCTGAAAACGCCCATAGCCAATACACCAACAAAACATGAACCCATCAGGGAAATCATCTCGTCTCAACCCGAGATCAAACTACCACCTACGCTGAGCAATTACCGATCCGACATCGACAAGATCCCAAGCCTATCTAGGATGGTGAATAACCCAAAGGAAAACTGCTTCAATATTTTGGATGAAACCAAAAAATACATGATTGACAAGGGGATGACCGACATTAGAGTTCGCGGAATGTACATATGGCAGAAGCCCGATGACATAATGCCTTCCAATCACTATGTATTGCTCGGCAAAATGGGCGACATGGAGTACGTTTTTGATTTGACTGCAGGCCAGTTCCCTAAAATCGACGGCCCTTTGGTGCTACCAAAGCTTGCCTGGGAGCGTATCTACCAGCAAACCTGGCCTAGCAAACTTATCAAGTATGGTGATTTTTCTGCGCCGAAGCGCGCGGAAATCGCATTCTCCTCTTCCCTACCAAAGAACCCGGTGGAGTTCATGACGGATACGATAATTTTGGCCAAACCCAACTGGTACCTTAAAGGCACGCCACTAGACTCTGTACGAAAAGTAATGCCGTAGGCACCGTCGCCAGCAAGCTAATGTGAATCATCGCCGCAAAGCTTTTCGCAGCGCCGATCGTGTCCCAGGAAGTGGTGTAACTGAACCAGCCGAAGGCGCCCTACAGGCGAAAGAGGATGGTCATCGTGGTTCTTGGCTAACGTTGAGTTTGCGGACTTAACCTTCACCAGAGAAACCACGATGACCAAGCCCACTATCGCATTGACCCAGCGGGTTGAGAAAGGGGCCGATGCTGATGTGCTCAAGCAAATGATCCACTTCGTTGCCCCGTCAGCGATAATCCACAGGCCAAGCTGTCGGCCGTGATCAACTAAACGGCAAACTCAGTGGCCAGAGCCATGATGAGTTAACCACTTCCTGGGACACGATCCCAGCGCCATGCAGCATAAAAAAACAAGACCAAATATGAAGGCCCGGCCTCCTGACGCGTGAAACAATAAGACGAAGCGCACATGTAAACCCCCAAGCCCAACAGAACCCACAATGGAGGCATCGATGTCCTGTACCCTTTATACAAGGCGCGCCCAATTTCTTTTCAATGGATTACTCAGAAGGCGCGTTGCATCTTGCCATTCAGGCACCTGAATTTGCACTTCACGTCTGTATCGATCTAAACCCCTACCTTCAGCTCCATAACGATCAACATGACGAAGAACTTATACAGCGGCACGATCTGGGTATTGAGCTGCGTAGCCTTTTTACGACGCATCTGTCAATGAAGCATCCGTCCTCGATTTTTTTGCACGGCACCCTGACTGGTGTGGAAGCGGTGATTCGACTGTTAAATTGATTCAAATCTAACGCTTGAAGTACCCCAATCCTCGAACAACAGCAAAAGCTCAGGCTCACCTGTTCGAGGCTTCCAGGCTGAAACCTCGTCACCTCCATAGGTTGAGATCAAACGTGTACCTGATGGCAGGGTGGTCACCCCGCATAAGGCAATCTGCCATCTTAATGACATCTTCCTGTCGTATTTTCTCCAGACAACTTTCGGGCCGGACAGCCAACCCAATGATCCGCCGCTCTCTCTCTTCCGCCGGGCTGTTACCCCTGCTGCTGTTGACGCTGTGCGCTATGACTCTGACTTTCCTCTGGGCCCTGCACGTCAACCAGAAAGCCGCCTCGCGCCGCGACGCCCTGGCTGGCAAGGCGGCCGAGCACCTCAACCTGGCGAGCATCGTCGGCGAAAACCTGCGCCAGCTGGTCGACCGCGCCCAGGCCGTGGGCAGAGTGACCCAGGACGACATGAAAAGCCTGCGCCAAGGCAATTTCAGCCTCGCGCGGCTCCTCGCCGAAGACCCGGCCTTCAAACGCATGAGCCTATATGACCGCCAAGGCCGGCAGCTTTCATCCAGCCACCCCGACGAACCGGCGCAGCTCCCACAGGCCTGGCTCGACCAGCTCAAGACTCACGTCTCGCGCTACGGGTTCAAGGCCTTCCTGCCCCGTGCCCTGCCCCCCGACAGCAACACGGCACTGCCCAGTTGGCGCCTGCCGTTCCTGCTGCCACTGACCGACCTGCCAGGCCATGAGATCGACAACATCCTCGTGGTGCAATTGGACATCGGCTACCTCGCGGTGTTGTTCCAGCACATCGACCTGGGCCGCAGCGGGCTGGTGCGCCTGCTTCAGGACGACGGCCAGGAGCGCCTGCGCATCGACGCCAGCGGCGTGGTGATCGCCGGCCCCACGCTGGTGCCGGGGCTGCCGGGCGACAGCGAAGCATCCGGCCTGCTCACCCAGTACAGCCTCGACGGCCCGTTCCAAAGCCTGTACCGGCGCATCGCCGCACGTGGTTTCAGCGTGGTGGTCAGCCAACGCCATGACGAGATCCTCGCCCCAGCCCTGCTGGCCAGCCACCGCCAGTTCTGGCTCAACCTGAGCATGACCCTGCTGATCCTCGCCAGCCTGGGCTGGGGCCTGCGCCTGCTGCGCAAACGCCACGAAGCGTTTCGTGAGCTGGAGCATGCGCAGTGGGTCAACCAGCAACTGATCGATCGCCTGGAGGACGCCCACCGGCGTAGCAGCCTCGCCGCCGCCACCGATCACCTCAGTGGCCTGCACAACCGCCGCCAATTCGTCGAGGTCGCGACCAAGGCTTTGGCCCAGCAACGTGGAAAACGGCTCTTGATGGCGATCCTGTTCATTGACATGGACCGTTTCAAGTCGATCAACGACTCACTCGGGCACAAGCTCGGCGACCTGTTGTTGCAGGCCGTGGCCGGACGCATCCAGCGCCTGCTGGAGCCCGGTGACGAAGCCTCGCGCTTCGGCGGCGACGAGTTCGTGGTGTTGCTGGCCGGGGAACGCGGCGAAGAGCAGATCGACGCCTGGGTGCGCATGCTGGTGGAGAAACTGTCCGCCACCTACGCCCTGGATGGTCGGGAGGTCAACACCAGCCCCAGCGTCGGCGTGAGCATCTGCCCCCGCGACGGCCAGGACATCGACACACTGATCCGCTGCGCCGACGCAGCCATGTACTCGGCCAAGCAGGCCGGGCGCGCCCAGTACCGCTTCTTCGACCCCTCGTTGAACCTGACCGATATCCAGGCCTTCACTCTGGAGCAGGCGTTCGGCAGTGCCCTGGCCGAGCGCCAGTTCGTGCTTCACTTCCAGCCGCAGGTGCGCCTCGACACCCTGCAGGTACAGGGTTACGAGGCCTTGGTGCGCTGGCAGCACCCAAGTATTGGCTTGCTCTACCCTGATCGGTTCATCGGTGTCGCCGAGCGCAGCGGCTTCATCGTGGAGCTGGGTTGGGAGGTGCTGCGCCTGGCCTGCGAGGAACTGGCGCGCTGGCGCCTGCGCGACCACGGGGCGCGGCTGGCGGTCAATGTCTCGGCCCTGCAGCTGCGCCAGGCCGATTTCAGCGAGCGACTGCTGGCGAAGTTGGCGTACCACGGCATCGCTCCCCAGCGCCTGGAGCTGGAAATCACCGAAACCACCGTGCTCGACCCGCAAGGTTGCGCCATCGAGCACCTGCATTGCCTGCGCGACGCCGGGCTGGGCATCAGCCTCGACGATTTCGGCCGTGGCTACGCGGGCTTTGCCCACCTGCAATCGCTGCCACTGTCCAAACTCAAGATCGACCGTGCGCTGATCGCCCCGCTGAGCAACAGCCATGACGACAGCCCGATCGTGTCCTCGACCATCATCCTGGCCAAGCGCCTGGGCCTGGAAGTGGTGGCCGAAGGGGTCGAGACCCGCGAACAGGTGGTGTGCCTCAAGCTCGCCGGCTGCGACATCGCCCAGGGCTACCATTTCAGCCGGCCGTTGTCGCCCGCCCAGCTGCACGACTACCCGCCGTTCAACAACACCGAGGAGAAGGCATGCGTGTATTGAAGACCCTTGCCGCAGTGGCGCTGGCCAGCTTGCTGGCCGACACCGCGCTGGCCAACTGCAAGCCACACAGCCTGCGGTTGGCGATCATCCCGATCAAGAACGTCGAGGACATGCGGCGCGAGCACCAGCCATTGCTCGAGCGCCTGGGCAAGGCGGCTGGCGTGCCGGTGGAACTGGTGGTCAACAGCTCCTATGAAAGCGTGGTCGATGCCGTCGTTTCCGGTGGCGCGGACATCGCCAGGCTGGGCCCGGCCGCCTACCTGCTCGCCCATCGCCGCGACCCGCGCATCGAGCCTTTCGCCACTTTCACACTCAATGCCGGGCCTTATACACCCGCCGGCAACCATTACCAGGCGCTGTTGCTGACCCGCGCCGAGGGGCCTGTCAACCTCAATGCCGTGAAAGGTTCTCGGGTGGCGTTGAGCGACCCGGCCAGCACCTCGGGCAGCCTGGTGCCCAGTGTCGAGTTCGCCGGCCTTGTAGGTGCGCCGCTGCAGGGTTACTTCAGTTCGCTGGTGTATGCCGGCAATCACGACAAAGCCCTGGACGCGTTGCTCGACGGTCGGGTGGATGCCGCCTTCGTCGCCAGCGAACGGGCCGACGCCTACCTGGCCGAGCACGCCATCGACCCGGCGCGGTTGCGGGTGCTGTGGCGCTCGGCGCCGATCTACTACGACCCCTATGTGTTCAGTGCCAGCCTGTGCCCGGCATTGAAGCAACGCTTGCGCCAGGCGATGCTGGAGGACCCGCAAGGGCTGGCGGGCTTCGTGGCATCACAGGAAGCAACAGGGTTGGTGCCGGTGGGGCACAAGGAGTATGCGGGGCTGGAACGGATCATGGCGCTTTCCAAACGACCTTGATAGCCGATTGAACGGGTCGCGCCACACCTGTAGGAGCCGGCTTTGCCGGCGAAAGGGCCGGCTCATTCAGAACAACACTATCGTCCCCACACAGAACGTGTGGCACCCCTGGCCCGGCTATGCCGGGCATCGCCAGCAAGGCTGGCTCCTACAGGCGGGCCACCTGCCACAACCGCGCCACATCCCCTGCCCGCGCCTTGAGCAGCGCACCGGCCTCGGCGCACGCCTGCTCCAGCGTCATCGGCCCGCTGGCCAGGGCGAACGCGGCATCGATGCCATGGGCATACAACTGCTCGTAACCCGCACCGAGGGTGCCGGCCAGCACCACCACCGGCACACCATGCCGCTTGGCCACCCGCGCCACGCCCAGCGGAGTCTTGCCGCGCAACGTCTGCGCGTCGAAACGGCCCTCGCCGGTGATCACCAGGTCGGCGCCCTGCACCAGGGCATCCAGCCCGGCCAGCTCGGCGACGACCTCCACGCCAGGGCGGAAGCGCGCCCCCATGAAGGCTTTGGCCGCGAACCCCATGCCCCCGGCCGCGCCGCTGCCCGGCTCGTCACGTGCGTCCTTGCCCAGCAAACGGGCGCAGTGATCGGCAAAGTTCGCCAGGGCTTGGTCCAGCGCCTGCACCTGCTCTGGGCTGGCGCCCTTCTGCGGGCCGAAGATCGCCGAAGCGCCGTTGGGGCCGCACAGAGGGTTATCGACATCCGCGGCAACCTCCACCTGCACTTCGGCCAGGCGCGGGTCGAGATCGCTGGCATCTATGCACGCCAACTGCGCCAGGGCCAGGCCGCCTTCTGCCAATGGCTGGCCCTCGGCGTCGAACAGGCGCAGGCCCAGCGCCCGCAACATGCCGCTGCCACCGTCGTTGGTGGCGCTGCCGCCAATCGCCAGGACGATCCGCCGAGCCCCCGCCGCCAACGCTGCGGCGATCAGTTCGCCGGTGCCCCAGGTGCTGCTGCGGCAGGCATCGCGTTGGGCGCTGGGCACCCGCTGGATGCCGCTGGCCTGGGCCATCTCGATCACCGCCGTGCGACTGTCGGGCAACCAACCCCAGGCGGCCTCGACTGATTCGCCCAAGGGGCCACGCACCACCTGGCGACGCTGCTCACCGTGGCAGGCCGCGACGATGGCCTCCATCGTGCCTTCGCCGCCATCGGCCATCGGACACTCGACGAGCTCAGCCTGCGGCCAGACCTCGGCCAGGCCGCTGCCAATGGCCTGGGCGACACCGGCAGCGTCGAGGCTGTCCTTGAACGAATCGGGGGCGATGACGATTTTCATGGGGATCTCCTGTCCTGATACCGCGCATGCTGACAGGTGCGCGACACAGCGGCCTCGGTCGAATGCACAAAACAGCAGGCGGGTTGTTTGGGCGGTTGCCTGCTTTCTCCTATCAAGGGTGGGTCATTCCGCCGGCAATAGTTGCAGCCCCAGATACAGGCTCAGCATGCCTTCGAGCCGCAACGGGTCTACTTCCCCCAGCTCGGCAACACGTTCCAGCCGATAACGCAGGCTGTTGCGATGAATCCCCAGGGCATCGGCACAGGCTTGGCTCTGGCCATCATGCGCACACCAGGCGCGCAATGTGGCCAGTAACTGGCCGCTGACATCCTTGGCGCGGATCCGCTGCAACGGCTCCAATAGTTCATCGAGGGCATCGTCGTTGCGGTGACGCCAAAGCAACGCGGGCAAGCGGTAGCGCGCCAACGAGAGCAGACACTCGTGGGGCACCACCTCACGGCCGTAGGCCAGCAGGTCACGCACACGCCGGTAACCCCGGCGCAGTTGCTCCAGGCTCTGCGCCAGGCTCCCCAAAGCCAGGCGCTCCACCTCCCAACCATGACGCCGCAGCCGTTCGATCAGGCGCGCCTCGTCGAGCACCACGCCTGCCGGGCGGCACCACAGCAACGACTGCCGCGCCGGGCTGACGCACCAGCTGTCCGGGTAGCGGCTCATCAGCCACGCCGACAATGCCTCGGCCGGTGGCCCCGCGTGCAGTTCGAACAGGCAGGGAATGCGTGGCAGGTTGGGCTTGAGCCCCAGTTGCTGGGCTTCATCGACCAGCCGCGGCGAGTCGCCGCTGCCGCCCAGGAGCAAGGCCAGCAGGTCGTCGCAACGCTGGCGCCGCCATTGCTGCTCCACCTGCAGGTAGCGCTGGGCCAAGAGCATTTCGGCGGTCATGCGCACCAGTTCGCCATAGGTGCGCAACTGCTGCGGATCACCGGTCAGGCCCAGCACGCCAATCAACCGGCCATCGAGCATCAACGGCAGGTTCACGCCGGGCTGCACGCCCTTGAGGCACTTGGCGGCCTCCACGTCGAGCTCGACGATCCTGCCGTTGGCCAGCACCAGCTGGGCGCCTTCGTGACGGGTGTTGATGCGCCCGGGCTCGCCACTGCCGAGGATCAGCCCCTGGCTGTCCATCACGTTGACGTTGCACGGCAGGATGGCCATCGCCCGGTCGACGATGTCCTGGGCCAGGTCGTGGTCCAGCTCGAACATGCAGGGTTCCTTGCAGTGACGGGTTTTGGTCGGCGGCACAGCAGCCCGCGCCCCACGCTGTGCGAAAGCACAAAGACAGCCGCGCTACACTCCCCGAGACTCTTCGAGGCGAGCGCCGGAACAGGCGACGCGGTGCACAACCATAACAAAAGAGACCCCGATCATGGCACACAGCCCCGCCCTTGACCAAGGCACCGAGATCACCCGCGACGCGCTGTACCGGCGTGTCACCCTGCGGCTGATCCCGTTCATTTTCATCTGCTACCTGTTCAACTACCTGGACCGCGTCAACGTCGGCTTCGCCAAGTTGCAGATGCTCGACGCCCTGAAGTTCAGCGAAACGGTGTACGGCCTGGGGGCCGGCATCTTCTTCATCGGCTACGTGCTCTGCGGCCTGCCCAGCAACCTGGCGCTGAACCGCTTCGGGCCGCGACGCTGGATCGCATTGATGATGATCGCCTGGGGCAGCCTGTCCACCTGCCTGCTGTTCGTCACCACGCCCACCGAGTTCTACACCTTGCGCCTGCTCACCGGCGCCGCCGAGGCTGGCTTCTTCCCCGGCGTGGTGTTGTACCTCTCGCGCTGGTTCCCGGCCGACCGCCGTGGCCGGATCATGGCGCTGTTCATGTCGGCGATCCCGGTTTCCGGGCTTCTGGGCGGGCCGTTCTCCGGCTGGATCCTCGACCACTTCGCCGCCGGCCAGCACGGCCTGGCCGGCTGGCAGTGGATGTTCCTGATCCAGGGCCTGCCCACCGTGGTGCTGGGCGCGCTGGCGATCGTGCTGCTCAGCGACGGCTACCAGAAGGCCGCCTGGCTGAGCCCAGCCGAACGCAGGATGATCGAGGCCGATCTCAAGGCCGACGCCGCGAGCAAGCCCGCCACCAGCGGCGACAGCGTGCTCGCGGTATTGACCAACCCGCTGATCTGGACCTTCGGTTTCGTCTACTTCTGCATCCAGAGCGGCGTCTACGCGATCAACTTCTGGCTGCCGTCGATCATCAAGAACATGGGCTTCGACAACCCGCTGCTGATCGGCTGGTTGAGCGCCATTCCGTACCTGCTGGCCGGGGTGTTCATGATCGTCGTCGGCCGCTCGGCGGACCTACGCAACGAGCGCCGCTGGCACCTTGTGGTGCCAATGCTGATGGGTGCTCTGGGCCTGCTGATCGCGGTGAACTTTGCGGCCAACCCGACCATCGCCATTCTCGGTCTGTCGATCGCCACCATGGGTGCGCTGACCGGCCTGCCGATGTTCTGGCCGATGCCCACCGCGCTGCTCAGCGCCGGTACCGCCGTGGCGGGGCTGGCGATCATCAACTCGGTGGGGCAGATGGCAGGCTTCCTCAGCCCGTACCTGGTGGGGTTTATCAAGGACCAGACCGGCTCGACCGATGCGGCGCTGTATGCGCTGGCGGGGTTGATCGTGGTGGGTAGCCTGGTGGCACTGCGGGTTTCGCGTGCAGACAGCGCCTTGCTTGCCCGCGCCCGCTAGTGTCCTGCCCCCCATGCCTCGAGCCTTTGCATGAGGGGGCGCACCACACCTGTCCATGTAAGCGCCGTCTATGCTTTACCCCGACGCAACACCTACAAGCATTGGGCAAGTCCAACTATATGACGCTCACCTCCCGTATCAACGCCATGGCCGTGCCATCTAGCGCAGGTGAGGCGACGTATCATTTGCGGCAACTCAAGAGGATGCTCAAGAGACTTTGCTCAGATTCGAGACCCTTTGACAATCAGCAGCCAGCAGGCCGGGTGCATGTTGCCTGTTAATGACACCTTTCATATCAAGATCACGAAGAATCACATGATCCCCAGCAGTTCTCTTTACATCCAAACCATCAACACGGCAATTCTCGATTGTTAGATACTGCAAATTTGCCTCAATCATCTTAGTACCGCCCAGATCAACATTCGTCAACCGAGCACTGAACAATTGGGATTTTTCAAAGTTGACAGAGCTCATGTCGGAGCTCACAACTGAGGCATTCGTCAGCCTCGACTGACTCAGGTCAGCACCCTTGAATTTTGAGTTGGACACCTCGGCCTCCGTGAAGTCAATCTCGGTCATTTTGGCGTCTTCGAACACGACGGAGTTTACGACGCACCGTTGAAACTTCGCCTGATGCAGCTGGGCACCGGTAAAATTAGTCTCTAACGGCTTGCTATTACTAAAGTCTGCTCGCGACAGGTCGGCGTCCACAAAAACAGCGCATTTCAGTATTGCTTCTTTAAACGAGGCGCCAGGTGCAACGACTCCATTAAAATTCGCGCTACCGAGGTCTGCCCTATCCAGCGTTGCGTTAACCAGTCGGGTAACCGGCGCCCCGGAACGATCAACGCTGAAATCAGCATACTGCAAGTTGGCGTTAATGAAAACCGCGCTGTCCAAGACTGCGGAGCAAAACTTAGCGCTGGAAACATTGGCACCCGTAAAGTCAGCACCGTATAGATTAGCACCGTTGAACTTCGAACTTTCAAGTTTAGCGCCACCAAACTTGGCGCCTTCAAGATTTGCACCACTGAAATCCACACCCTCGAGGTTTTTATCACGCAAGTCAATTTCCCGCAGGTCAGCACCCGACAAATTGATGCCAGCCAGCGAACAGCCCTCAGGAATCTCAAACGTTACAGGGCCGCCTTCGAGGGCTATCTTGAACTCTATCAGACGTTCCTCATTAAGTGCCTTTTTGAAACGTTCACGAAACGGTTCGCTCGCCAAGGCTTTCAGGTCCTCAAACGCCTTGCATCTTGGCTCAGGCTCTGCATCATTTATCACATGAAAAAGCAATCGACATGCGTCATCCTTTTTTGTATTGCAGAACCAATCGACCATCACTCGCCAGGCTCGATCGAACAGGTTTCCAATGTGATTCTCATCTTTCGCGCCCTTTACCAGGGCAATATCGTTGGCAGAAAAATCTTTAAAGGATGCGGCGCTTATAGGCATATCAAGGATCCGGCAGGGGTCAGGTTGAAAAAGTGACCGAAATCCCTACACCCGTCTTTATTCAACGGGTGTGTTTTTTTATGTAGTAGCGGGTGGTTCATACGCACGTCCTGTTGGCTGGAATCGTCAATGCACTACATGAAATTCGTTCTTCGACCCACACCTCCGTCAAAGCATCGCCGCCAACGCCGTTGGCGTGATGACCCACGCCATGGACCCACGGCAATGCACGTTTGCGCGCGGGGTTGCTCACCAGCACGTCCGGTTCGCAAAGGTCTGCTATGGGTGTCGAGTCAGCGTCGCATTCGCTTTCCACCCCGTACCATGCAAGGCCTCCAGTAACCTATCCGCGTCCAACCCCGGCACCATCACCCCGCCTTTGCCCACCATCGTGCGCCCTGCCAGCAAGGCATTGACGATGGCCTCCTCCACCGCCTCCGCCGCCGCCAGGAACACCGCCGAGATGTGGTCGTTGTTGAGCATGCGCACCTGCGAGCACTGCGCCAGTGCCTGGCGTGCGTAATCGGCTGGCGGCAGTTCCTGGTTGCCGGTGGAGAACGCCAGGAAGATATCGCCACTGGAATCCTCGGTACCGCCACCGGTGCGGGCGATACCGATCGACGCCCGCTGGGCCAGGCGCTGGCACTGGTGCGGCAGCAGCGGCGCATCGGTGGCGATCACCACCACGATCGAGCCCATGCCCGGCGTGCCGGTGCGTTGCTCGGTAAACGGCGAGGGCAAATGCTCAAGCTGGCGACCTACCGGGTAGCCATCCACCCGCAACTCCCGGCGCTGGCCATGGTTGGCCTGGACCAGGGCACCGACGGTCCACCCCCCCTGCCCATCCGCCAGGCGCCGCGAAGCCGTGCCGATGCCGCCCTTGAACTCATGGCAGATCATCCCCGTGCCACCGCCCACCGGCCCTTCCGCCACCGGCCCCGAGGTGGCGGTGTCCAGCGCCTGGCGCACCTGTGCCGGCGTCACATGCTGGCCCCAGATGTCGTTGAGCACGCCATCGAAGGTTTCCATCACCACCGGCATGCACCAGTACACGGCATCATCCGGCAAGCGCTCGCGCTCGGCGGCGATCAGCGCGTCGCGCACCACGCCAACGCTGTGGGTGTTGGTGATGGCGATCGGCGTGGTCAGCAGGCCGGCCTCGCGGATCCACTCAAGCCCCGTGGCGTCGCCATTGCCGTTGAGCACATGGCAGCCGGCGAAGCACGGCTGCAGGCGCGCCGCGCTGGCGCGGGGCTCGATGAGGGTCACCCCGGTGCGAATCGGCGCCGGGCGTTGTTCGTCGATCAGGGTGCTGTGGCCAACCCGCACCCCCGGTACATCGGTAATGGCATTGAACGGGCCCGGGGTGCCGTGGCCGAGGGTGATGCCCAGTTGACGCGCACGCATGTCTGCTCCTTGGATGTTCACAGTTTCTGGAAGGTCGGGCTCAGCCGACCGTGGGTGCTGTAGAGGGTGACCGACACCGCCAGCAACCCGAGGATGATCAACAGTTCACGCCAGGACGCCTCGCCCAGCAGGGTCACCAGCAACCAGCCGGCGCCGCTGACCGCCAGCAGCGCGGGCAACGGCCACAGCGGCATGCGGTAAGGGTGGTCGCGGTCGCGGCGCAGCACCCGGCTGCACAGGGCGCAGGCGGCGACCACCAGGTAGATCAGCAGCAACAGCAGCACGGTGAACGTGGTCAGTTCCTCGAGGCTGCCAGACAGGCTCAGCAACGCCGAGGGGACCGCCAGGAACAGCGTAGCCAGCCACGGCGACTCCCAGCGTGGATGGATCACGGTGAAGGCGCGGTTCAGGCCCGGTGTCCAGATCGCGTCGCGGCCGCTGCTGTACACCACCCGCCCGACCTGGATGACGATGGCGACGATGGCGTTGAACACCGAGAGGAAGATCCCGGCGCTGACCAGGCGCGCCAGGGTGGCGTTGCCATGGGCGGTGAGCAGGTAGCCGATCGGGTCGCCGCTGGCCAGCATCGCTTGCAGCGACGGTGCGCCGATCAGCAAGGCAGCCAGCGGGATCACTTCGATCGCCACCACCACCACAAGCGACCACAGCACCGCGCGGTGCACGGTTCGCCCTCGATCCTTCATGTCCTCGGCCAACAGCACCGCGCCGCCATAGCCGTTGAAGGCGAACAAGGCCATGCCCACCGCGCCGAGCACCAGCGCCCAGGGGGCGGCCACCAGTGCGCCCTGCTCCAGCACCTGCGGCTGCAGCAGGCTGGTGGCGGGCTGGCTGGCGTTGCCGAAGCCCAGCACCACGATCACCAGTAGCGCGGCGACCTCGCAGATCAGGAACAACCCGGTGATCCAGGCATTGAGGCGGATATTGAGGATCCCCAACGCGTAGCTGGCCACCACGATCACCAGCGCCACGGTCTGGGTGTCGAAACGGGTGCCCAGGGCGTTGTTCAGGTAGGTCGCTGCGCCTGCGGCCAGCACGGGTGGGATGAACAGCAACGAGGCCAGCACGGTAAGGAACGTGGCGTAGCCGGCCAAGCCACCGAACACGCGCTTGGCATAGACGTACTCGCCGCCCGCGGTGCTGTGGGCACGCCCCAGCTCGGCGTAGCACCAGGCGAACATCAACGCCAGGGCCGCGGCCATGATGAAGGACAGGAAGGCACCGCTGCCGGCCTGCTGGATGGCGAACGGAGCGATGACGAACACGGAACTGGCCGGGGTCACCCCCGACACGGTGATGGCGACCACATCGAACACGCCCAGGCGCGGCTTGAGCGCACTGGCGGGAGCTTCGCTGGAGCTCATGGCGTTTTTCCTCTGAATTGTTATTGGTGGTGAGGGGAAAACCCGGTCGCGCGGCCGCTGGACCTGGCTGGACTGTAGGCCGAGGTGGCACTGGGGCCAATTACCTAAAGGGGGTACGCCCCTTGACGGAAGACAAGAAACATCCCAAGACTGGGCATGGCCACTGTAGGAGCGGCTTCAGCCGCGAAGCGGGCAGTACGGTGGATGGCACCGGCTTCTCCGGTGTTCGCGGCTGAAGCCGCTCCTACAGGCGTGTGCCATGTCGACATAGACCGCGAATATCAGCAACGGGGCCACATGCTCAACCTGTTCACCGAAACCAGCGCCCACGCAGGCTTGGCCCGCACCATCGAGCAGATCGGCCAGCCACGCTTCTGGCGCCAGTTGATCCTGCTGGTGCAGCAGTGGCTGCCGTTCGACAACGCCCTGGCAATGCTCTACCCCCGCGAAGGGCTGCCCCGGGCGTTGGAAATCCACGATGCCCAGGGCGAAGGCAACCCCCAAGCCATGGCCCTGTACCTGAGCGGGCTTTACCAGCTCGACCCGTTCTACCAGGCGTGCCAGGAGCGCATCGGCGATGGCCTGCACCGCCTCGAAGAGGTGGCACCGGACCAGTTCCGCCAGAGCGAGTACTACCTCAAGTATTTCCACGACCATGTGCTGGAGGACGAGGTGCAGTTCATCCTGCAACTGGGCGATGCCGGGGCGCTGTCACTGTCGCTGGGGGCGCGTGAACGGTTCGACACGGCGCGCCAGGGGCTGTTGGCGATGATCTGCCCCTGGGTGCTGGCATTGATGGGGCAGCACTGGCAGCGCCAGGGCCAGCGCCCGGCCCCGGCCATGGCCAGCCAGGTGCGCGATGCCATGAGCGTGTTCGGGGCCAAGGTATTGTCGGAACGCGAGCTGGAGATTGCCCGGCTGGTCCTGCGGGGGTATTCGTCGAAGGCCATGGCCGAGCGGCTGGCGATTTCACCAGAGACGGTCAAGGTGCACAGGCGGCACTTGTACGCCAAGCTGGATATCTCATCACAGCCGGAGCTGTTTTCGCTGTTCCTGCAATCGTTGGGGCATGATCCGCAGGACCCGTGAAGTTCGCCGGCAAAGCAGCTCCTGCAGGAGCCAGCTTCGCTGGCGAACCGCCCTCGACCTCTTCCCTGAATCAGCGCCTCCCCACCAACCGCGCCGTCCGGTCCACGGCGATCCGGGTCTTCTCCACCAACTCGTCCAGCTCCGAACGACTGGCCACCAGCGCGGGTGCCATGATCATCCGCCCCAGGGTCGAGCGAATGATCACCCCTTCCTCGAACCCAAACGTGCGGCACTGCCAGGCCAGGTCGTTCTCGTTGGCAAAACGCCCGCGCGTGGCCTTGTCCTCGACGAACTGCAACGCCGCCACCAACCCCGCGCCCTGCACTTCTCCGATCAATGGATGATCGCCGAACACCTCACGCAAGATGCGCTGCAGGTAGGGCCCGGTATCGTCCTTGACCTGGCGCACGATCCCTTCGTCACGCAACGCCTTGAGGTTGGCGATGGCCACCGCCGCCGCCACCGGGTGGCCGGAATAGGTCAAGCCGTGGGCGAACACCCCGCCCCGCTCCACCAGCGCCTCGGCGATGCGCTTGCTCAGCACCAGGCCGCCCATGGGCACGTAGCCGCTGGTCAGGCCCTTGGCGATGGACAGGGTGTCCGGCTCGAAGCCGAAGTGCTGGTGGGCGAACCATTCGCCGGTGCGCCCGAAGCCGCCGATCACCTCGTCGGCGCACAGCAGCACGTCGTACTGGCGGCAGATGCGCTGGATCTCGGGCCAGTAGCTTTCGGGTGGGAAGATCATGCCACCGGCGCCCTGGAACGGCTCGGCGATGAAGCCGGCGACATTCTCGGCGCCCAGTTCGAGGATCTTCTCCTCCAGTTGCAGCGCGCAACGGCGGCCGAACTCGGCCGGTGTCAGTGCACCGCCCTCGGCGAACCAGTACGGCTCGTCGATGTGCGCGACGTCCGGAATCAGCCCACCCATCTCGTGCATGAACTTCATGCCGCCCAGCGCCGTGGCCGCCAGGGTCGAGCCGTGGTAACCGTTCCAGCGGCCGATCATGATTTTCTTCTGCGCCTGCCCGACCACCTGCCAGTAGCGGCGCACGGTACGGATCAGCACCTCGTTGGCCTCGGAGCCGGAGTTGGTGTAGATCGCGTGGCTGTAGTGCCCCGGCAGCAGGCTGAACAGCAGCTCGGAGAGCTCGATCACCGCCGGGTGGGTGGTGTGGAAGAACAGGTTGTAGTAGGCCAGCTGGTCCATCTGCGCGACGGCGGCGGCGGTCAGGTCCTTGCGGCCGTAGCCGAGCTGGGTGCACCACAGGCCGGACATGCCGTCCAGGTAGCGGCGGCCATCGTTGTCCCACAGGTACAGGCCTTCACCTCGGGTGATGACCCTTGGGCCCTCGGCATTGAGCGCCTTCTGGTCGAGGAAGGCGTGGATGTGGTGGGCGGCATCGCTGGCCTGGTAATCGCGGGTTTCGCGCTTGGGCGAGACAGGTGCGTTCATGGTTGTTCTCCTAGGGTGAAGATCAGCGCAGCTCGATCCAGGTGATCTTGAGCTGGGTGTACTTGTCGAGCTCGCTGTCGGAGCAGGCGGCGACGTCGGCCACGCACTGGTTGGTCGCCGGGTCGATGGCCGCGACCGGGCGCCCGTCGATCAACGCGGTGGTGATGAAGCGTTGCCGTGCAGCGCGCTGCTGCCAATCGCTTTTCGTATGCACGCAGGTCTCCCCTCCGGCCACGCATGGGCCGGTGATTGTCGTTATCCGGATGAGGTGAAGCGGTGGTTCAGCGCCGTCGCAGGTAGCTTTCCAGCGGGTCCTTGCTCAGGCCTTCCTGGGCCTGGGCCAGCGAGGCGATGAACAGTGAGAACAGCTCGGCCTGGGTGGCGATGTCGAGCTTGGCGTAGAGGTTCTTGCGGTGGGTCTTGACGGTGTCTTCGCTGATGCCCAGGCGCTCGGCCAGTGAACGCGTGGAATGGCCGCGCAGCAGGTGCTGGGCGATATGGCACTCACGCTCGGTGAGCAGTGTCGAACCGAAATTGTTCAGCGCCGCGTTGATCTGCCGCCCCAGCGCGCTCTCGAAGCGCCCGCCCTGAGCTTCGGCGTCCA
This sequence comes from Pseudomonas entomophila, assembly GCF_029478665.1. Classification (GTDB taxonomy): domain Bacteria; phylum Pseudomonadota; class Gammaproteobacteria; order Pseudomonadales; family Pseudomonadaceae; genus Aquipseudomonas; species Aquipseudomonas entomophila_F. The sequence continues at coordinate 13,956 of NZ_JARPQB010000056.1, read as the reverse complement.
GGTGCCGCCAGTGCCGGCGCACCACCGCCGCCACCCAAGGGGCGATGCACTTGAGCTCGGCCACCTGGCGACTGGCCAGGCGCCGCGTGCTGCCCAGGGCCACGGCGATGGACAGTTGCTCATCCAGCGGCACCAGGTAGTTGAGTTCATCTTCCAGGTGAGCATGGCGATAGAACGCGGTGTAGTACTCGCTGCGCGTGAAGTGGTCGGGCGCGACATCGCTCAAGCGATAGCAGCCTGCAGCCACGCCGTCCATGCAGGCGCGGTAGAACGGGCACAGCAGGTAGTAGCCTTCCAGGTACTTCTGCACATTGCCCTCGGGCAGCCAGGGGCCGTCCTCGTCCTTGGCGAACAGCGCCGACGGCAGGCCCTTGCGCGGATAGAGGAACACCGTGATCGCCTGGCACGGCGCCAACCGGTTGAGCGCGGCGAACAGCGCCTCGACGAAACCGGGCGTGCCGATGGCATCGACCACGCAGGCCATGCGGGCGTACCAGTCAGGTGAATTCAGCTGGGCGTTGCTCATTATTGTCGTCCCCGCCAGGGTGAGTGCTGGGCGGGATTGTTTCATGGGGACGCAGGAGCGGCTATCACCCTTCGGAGTGAGCGCCAGAAGGTGGACTGCTATCGCAGAACCTGTAGGAGCGGCCTTGTGCCGCGAAGGGGCCGCAGAGCGGCCCCGGCATTCTTCGCAACAGCATTGATATCCTGGGGCCGCTGCGCAGCCCTTTCGCGGCGCAAGGCCGCTCCTACAGGGGGACGTGGAATTGCTACAGTGACCGCGACAGGCCAGGAACGCGCGAAGCGATAAAAATGCAGGGTGACCCTGCAGATTTACCAATTGTGCAGGGCAAATTTGCATGACAGGATCCAGCGACCCGCCCGCGCATTCCAGGACTTCACTTGGAAAATCAATAACAAAGCAGGGAGACCGCGATGACCGCGCACGCTCAACCCTCGGCAACGGATCATGTACTGGCCGAGGTCCGCAATCACATCGGCCACCTCACGCTGAACCGCCCCGCCGGCCTCAACGCCCTGACCCTCGACATGGTCCGCAGCCTGCGCCAGCACCTCGACCGCTGGGCCCAGGACCCACACGTGCAGGCGGTGATGCTGCGCGGCGAGGGCCCCAAGGGCTTCTGCGCCGGCGGCGACATCCGCTCGCTGCACGACAGCTACAAGGCTGGCGACACCCTGCACCATGACTTCTTCGAAGAAGAATACGCCCTCGACCTGTGCCTCCACCGTTACCTCAAGCCGGTGCTGGTGCTGATGGACGGCTTCACCCTCGGCGGTGGCATGGGCCTGGCCCAGGGCTGCGACCTGCGCATCGTCACCGAGCGCAGCCGGCTGGGCATGCCCGAAGTGGGCATCGGTTACTTTCCGGATGTCGGCGGCAGCTACTTCCTCTCCCGCGTGCCGGGCGAACTGGGTATCTACCTCGGTGTCAGCGGCAGCCAGGTCAAAGCCGCCGATGCCCTCTACTGCGGCCTGGCGGACTGGTACCTGGACAGTGAAAAACTCACGGCCCTGGATGACGGGCTCGATCGCCTGACCTTCGGCGCCAACCCGCGCAAGGATCTGCAAGGCTTGCTGGCCAGCCTGGGTACCCAGTCGCTGGAAGAAGCGCCACTGGCGAAACTGCGCCCGGTGATCGATCACTTCTTCGCCCTGCCCGACCTGAACAGCATCCTCGAGCAACTGCGCGCCGTGGCCATCGGCGACAGCCGCCAATGGGCGCTGGCTACCGCCGACCTGCTGGAAACCCGCTCGCCGCTGGCCATGGCCGTGACCCTGCAACTGCTGCGCCGCGGCCGCCACCTGGCGCTGGAAGACTGCTTCGCCATGGAACTGCACATCGACCGCCAGTGGTTCGAATACGGCGATATCATCGAAGGCGTACGCGCCCTGATCATCGACAAGGACAAGCAGCCGCGCTGGAACCCGCCCACCCTGGCAGGCCTGACAGCCCAGCACGTCGACCAATTCTTCGAAGGCCTGTGAGCCCGGGAGTACACAGATGCAAGACCTTGAACTGAGCGAAGAGCAGATCATGATCCGCGACATGGCCCGGGACTTCGCCCGTGGCGAGATCGCGCCCCATGCCCAGGCCTGGGAGAAGGCCGGCTGGATCGACGACGAGGTGGTGCGCAAGATGGGCGAGCTGGGCTTGCTCGGCATGGTCGCGCCGGAGCAGTTCGGCGGCAGCTACACCGACTACGTGGCCTATGCCCTGGCGGTCGAGGAGATTTCCGCCGGTGACGGCGCCATCGGCGCGCTGATGAGCATCCACAACTCGGTGGGCTGCGGGCCGCTGCTGGCCTACGGCACGCCGGAGCAGCAACAGGCCTGGCTACCCAGGCTGGCCACTGGCGAGGTGATCGGTTGCTTCTGCCTGACCGAGCCCCAGGCCGGCTCCGAGGCGCACAACCTGCGTACCCGCGCCGAGCTGGTCGATGGCCAGTGGCTGATCAATGGCGCCAAGCAGTTCGTCAGCAATGCGCGCCGGGCCAAGCTGGCCATCGTGTTTGCCGTGACCGACCCGGATCTGGGCAAGAAAGGCCTGTCGGCGTTTCTCGTGCCCACCGACAACCCGGGCTTCAAGGTCGACCGCAGCGAGCACAAGATGGGGATTCGCGCCTCCGATACCTGCGCCGTGACGCTGGACAACTGCCGCATCCCGGCCGCCAACCTGCTTGGCGAGCGCGGCAAGGGCCTGGCCATCGCCCTGTCCAACCTCGAGGGCGGGCGCATCGGTATCGCCGCCCAGGCCCTGGGCATCGCCCGCGCAGCGTTCGAGGCGGCATTGGTCTATTCCCGTGACCGCATCCAGTTCGGCAAACCCATCAACGAACACCAGAGCATCGCCAACCTGCTGGCCGATATGCAGGTGCAGGTCAATGCCGCGCGGTTGTTGATCCTGCATGCCGCGCGCCTGCGCACGGCGGGCAAGCCGTGCCTGTCGGAGGCCTCGCAGGCCAAGCTGTTCGCTTCGGAGATGGCCGAGCGGGTGTGCTCCATGGCCATCCAGGTGCATGGGGGGTATGGGTACCTGGAAGACTACCCGGTGGAGAAATACTACCGGGATGCGCGAATCACCCAGATCTACGAAGGTTCCAGCGAAATCCAGCGCATGCTGATCGCGCGGGAGTTGAAACACTACCCGCTGTGAGCCGGTTCGCCGGCAAGGCTGGCTCCTACCTTGTTCGGTGGGGGCCTGCCTTGCCCGCCGCACCCGACTAGACTCAATGGACGACACCCTGGCCGCAACGCACGGCCAAGGCCAGACAGACCAGGCAAGAACGGGGGGCTGCCACACGTGGAGGTGTGCGATGAGCCAGTTCAAGCGGTTGTTCGTCATGCTCGGCCCGCAGATGCGCTACAGCCCTGCCCTGCAACGGGCCGCGGCGCTGGCCGAATCCAGCGGCGCGCTGCTGGATATCAATATCTTCGTCGACGATGTCGATACCTTCGGCCTGATGGGCGACAGCCGCGAGCGTGAACGCCTGCTCGACGACAACCGCCAGTGGCTGGCGGACGCGGCGGAGCAACTGCGCGACAGCGGGCTGGATGTCTCGACCGAATTGCTGCTGACCCGCGACCCACTGAGCAGTGTCATCGAGCAGATCGAACGCCTGGGCTGCGACCTGCTGGTCAAGGACGTGCAGCACGAACCGGTGCTCAAGCGCCTGCTGGTCACACCCCTGGACTGGCAACTGCTCAAGGACAGCCCGGTGGCCGTGCACCTGGTCAGCGATATCCGCCTGCCCCTGCCGCGCCAGGTCGCCGCCGCGGTCGACCTCAACAGCCATGGCGCCGGCGAACACCTGGACCAACAGGTGATCCACAGCGCCCATGCCCTGGCCCTGCAATGCAACGCCGAGCTGCACCTGCTGCACGTCTGCGACGCGGCCAGGACCCATATCGCCGACTTCGGTGCCGGCACGGTGACCATGCCCGGCTTCGACAGCAGCGTGCGCGTGGCCCAGCGGGCGGCCTTCAACCGCCTGGGGGATCATCATGAAATTGCATTGGAGCGCCGGCACTTTCTCGAAGGGCCTGCAATCAAGGCGATCGCCCATTACATCGCCCAGAGCCGGGTGGATGTGATCGTCATGGGCAATCACCGGCACGACGCGATGCAGACGTTCCTCGGAGGTACTACGGCGCATGTGCTCGAGCACCCGCTGTGCAACGTGCTGGCGATCAAGGCCACGCGCTGACGCAACCGCACCTCTGTAGGCGCCAGCCTTGCTGGCGAACCGCGGTGGCCCGGTTCGCCAGCGAGGCTGGCTCCTACAGGGTCAGGTGCGGGTTCAGAAGGCCTTGCTGTAGAACAGCGAGTACGACTCGATGCCGTCGTTCGGCTGCTTGAGGCCGGCGTTGGAGTAATGCATTGCGCGCAGACCGATCTTCTGGTCGGCCGGCAGTTTCAGGCCAAAGCCGATACGGTCTTCGAAGTTGACCGACGAGCCCAGGCGCTGGTCGCCCACATCGGTCTTGGAAAATGCCGCCAGGCCGATGCCGGCCTCGATGAATGGGGTGTAGGTGAAACCGCTGAACTCGTAGACGAACACAGGGCTCAGCGACAGCGAATGAGCACCGCTGGCATCCCCCCCTTCCCAGTAGGTGTACGCCGCGTCCCAGTAACCGGTCAGGTGGCCGGTGCTGCTTTCAAGCCACTGGGTGTCCCAGTCGAACGACAGGCCGATGCGGTAGGTCATGTCGCCCTGGCCAGTAGCCCCAACGGCACCGGAAACCTGCGCGGCCTGGGCCAGGCTGGCCCCGGCGAAAGCCAGCACGGCGGCGGCCAAGGAAGCGGCGAGACGGGTTTTCATCAATGACTTCTCCTGATGGTCTTCACATTCAGGCCTCTGTTTTCCTGGCCTGCGGAAAGCGGGAGCTTCAGCCCCTCGTTGTGCACGTGCGACCCGACGCACCCCACCGGGTCACAAGTGGTAATAATTTTTTGATTATTGTCTGAATAATCTCAAAGTTGAAGTGTTTTGCCACTATTGGAGAAGGACAGTCCGTCCCATTCGCCCGCTCAATCGTATTCCGACTCCACATGCTCGCCCAGCAACCTGCGTTGCCTTGGCGTGGCCGCCGCCAGCACTTGGGGATTGAACTGCCAGTCGAGATAGGGGGAGAACTTCTGCGCCACCATCCGCCGGCCATAGTGCACCTGGAGCATGTCGCGGATTTGCCCGTTGCTGCGGTTGGCGCCACCGGCGTGCCAGCAATCGCTGCGAAAGACCAGCGCGTCACCGGCTTTGCACAGGATGGGCACGGCGCCCTGCCCCTGCCAGCCGTCCTCGCCCTGCCTGGGCGGGCGGCCTGCATGATGGCTGCCGGGCACAACCAAGGTCGGCCCCAGCGGCTGGTCGATATCGCAGAGATAAAGTTGCGCGGTGAGTATGTGCATGGGCTGGGTAAACCTTTGCAGGCTGCTCAGCCACTCGGGCAGTTCCATGGGTAGATGATCCAGGTGCAGCCCCATGCCAGGGTAGCCTGGATGGCTGCGCCATGCCGTCTGGCCAATCACGTGACAGTCGGCGCCCAGCGCGGCTTCGGCAAGCTCGATCAACGGCGGCAGGTCGAGAAACGGCAACCACAACGGATCGCGGTTGAAGACACACTTGTAGTGTTCCAGCAGCCCCTGGTAGTCCCAGTGGAACGGTTGCAGATCGTCGATGGCACAGCGCAGCAGCGCGATGTGCAGCGGCGCCAGCACACCGGGAATCAAGGTGTACCCCTCCTCGCACAACCCCTGCAAACGCGACTCAGTACTCATGCCACCCCCCTGTAGGAGCCGGCTTGCCGGCGAACCAATCCCAAGCCGACCCCGAAGAGAACATTTGTACTCCTGTCTATTCAATGCCAGTTCAGGTCCACCCTGGCAGGCGTCTTGCCATCCACCGCCACCAGTTGCTGCAAGGTCTGGCCGTCAGCCGTGCCCGTCACCCGGTAGTGCCCCGGTGGCAATTGCACGAAGATCAACGGGCCGACATCCTGCAACGCCAGTACCGGTTGCCCCTGTGCCGACTGGATATCCACCGCCGCGCCGCTCTGGAACTGGCCATCGCGGCCGATGGAAAGGGTGATGTGCAAATCGTAGCCTTGAGTACGACGCAGGGCGTTGGCTTCATCCTGGCCGATGCCGCCCTGCAGGTAGCGGATGCCGTTCTGTTGCTGGGGTTGCAGCTGCACGCCCTGTGGGTCGATCGGGGCATTGAGGTCGGCGGCCGCCGCCAGGGTCCAGGGCATGGCCAGGGCCAGCATCAGTGCCGCGCACAGGCCGTAGTGATGGGTACGCATGGTGCATTCCTCCCTCTGGGGGGATGGTCTACACAATTTGGATGATTTCCAGGCGTCGTCGTTCGCAAATCGACGCGCCGTTAGTCTGTGCACCATCGCGGCTGAAGCCGCTCCTACAGGGGGGCGTCGCGGCGTTCCTCGAGCAGTTTGATGAACATGCTCAGGCTTCGCGACACGGTCCCCCGTCGCCACACCAGCCAGGTCTTGAGGTAGCGAAAGTCCTCCGCCATCGGCCAGGCGTTCACCGTGCTGCAACCCGGCATGTTGTCGAGCATGCTGCGCGGCAGCATGGCAAGCCCCGCGCCGGCACTGACGCAGGCGAGCATGCCGTGGTAGGACTCCATCTCGTGGATCTTGCCCGGCACGGCCTGGTCATGGACGAACCAGCTTTCGAAATGATGGCGGTACGAGCAGTTGGCACGGAAGGCATAGATGCTCGCGCCGTTGACGTCGCGGGCGCGGGTCACCGGGGCGTGGTTGAGCGGCGCGATGACCATCATCTCCTCCTCGAACACCGGCATGCCCTCAAGGGTCGGGTGCAACACCGGGCCATCGACAAAAGCTGCGACCAGCCGCCCGGACAGCACCCCTTCGAGCATGGTGCCCGAGGGCCCGGTGGACAGATCCAGGTCGACCTTGGGGTAGCGCTGGTTGTAGGCCGCCAGCAGCGCCGGAATGCGCACCGCCGCCGTGCTTTCCAGCGAACCCAGGGCGAAGGTGCCCTGCGGATCCTCGCCGGCCACCGTCAGCCGCGCCTCGTGCACCAGGTCGAGGATGCGCCGGGTGTATTCCAGGAAGTTCCACCCGGCCGGCGACAGGCGCAGCCGGCTCTTCTCGCGGATGAACAGCTCGACACCCAGGTCCTCTTCCAACTGCTTGATGCGGGTGGTCAGGTTCGACGGCACCCGGTGGATGTGCTGCGCGGCAGCGCTGATGCTGCCGTGCTCGGCCACGGCCTTGAACATCTCGAGTTGCACCAGGTCCACAGTCATTCTCCAAACGTGAATGTTTCGCTCAGTATTATTCAGTTTTCATTAAAGCGCGCCACCCCTAGTCTGGGCTCACCCCATCAAAACAATGAGCGTCCTGCCATGAGCGAGATCAGCAGCCTGACCCACGCCATCTCCGTCGACCCCTTCAGCGGCGAACAGATCGGCCATTACACCTTCGACACCGACGCCGCACTGGAAGCGGCGCTGCAACGCGCCAAGGTGGGCTACGGCCAGTGGCGCAAGGTGTCGCTGGGTCAGCGCAGCGAATACCTGCTCGCCCTGGCTCAGGCCCTGCAGGCCAATGCCGAAGCCTTCGCCCAGATGATCGCCCGCGAGATCGGCAAGCCGATCACCCAGGCCCGTGGTGAGGTCAGCAAGTGCGTCGGCCTGTGCCAGTGGTACGCCGAACACGGCCCGGCGATGCTCGCCCCCGAGCCGACCCAGATCGAGAAAGCCCGCATCGAGTACCGCCCGCTCGGCCCGATCCTCGCCGTGATGCCATGGAACTTCCCGATCTGGCAGGTGCTGCGTGGCGCCGTCCCGGCCCTGCTGGCCGGCAACACTTATGTGCTCAAGCATGCCCCCAACGTGATGGGCAGCGCCTACCTGCTGGCCGACCTGTTCAAGCGTGCCGGCCTGCCTGAGGGCGTGTTCGAGGTGCTCAACGTCACCCCCGAAGGCGTCACCCGCGCCATCAACGACCCGCGCATCGCCGCCATCACCCTGACCGGCAGCGTGCGCGCCGGCATGGCCATCGGCGCCCAGGCGGGTGCCGCGTTGAAGAAATGCGTGTTGGAGCTGGGCGGCTCCGACCCGTTCATCGTGCTGGCCGATGCCGACCTGGATGCCGCCGTGAGAGCGGCGGTGATCGGCCGCTACCAGAATACTGGCCAAGTCTGCGCCGCCGCCAAGCGCCTGATCGTCGAGGAAAGCATCGTCGAAGCCTTCACCGAGAAGTTCGTCGCAGCCACCCGTGCGCTGACCGTCGGCAACCCGCTGGAGGACGCCACCTACATCGGGCCGATGGCCCGCTATGACCTGCGTGACGAGCTCGACGGCCAGGTCCAGGCCACCCTGGCCGAAGGCGCCACCTTGCTACTGGGCGGGCACAAGCTCGAAGGCGTGGGCAACTTCTACGCTCCGACCGTGTTCGCCAACGTCACCCCTGAGATGACGGCGTTCAAGCAGGAGCTGTTCGGCCCGGTGGCGGCGATCATCAGCGCCCGTGACGCCGAGCATGCCGTGGAGCTGGCCAACGACAGCGAGTTCGGCCTGGCCGCGACGATCTACACCGCCGACTACGCCCTGGCCGAGCGCATGACCGAGGCGCTGGACACCGGTGGCGTGTTCATCAACGGCTATTGCGCCTCCGATCCCCGCGTGGCGTTCGGTGGCGTGAAGAAGAGCGGGTTCGGGCGTGAGCTGTCGCACTTTGGCGTGCGTGAGTTCACCAATGCCCAGACCGTGTGGCTGGATCGTAACTGATCGCGCTGCCGCGGCGGTTGGCACCGGCCTTGCCGGTGTTCGCCAGCAAGGCTGGCTCCTACAGGTGTGCGGTGCGCCCGCTGCCTGTAGGGCTCAACCATCCGGGCTGCAATTGCGTCGTGATCTGCCGTGGCTACTGCCCGCGCCCTCGCCTGAGGGTTTCACTCGGCAGTTCCCTGAACAACTGGCGGTAACTGTCGGAGAACCGCCCCAGGTGCCAGAACGACCAGCGCATGGCCACCTCGGCCACGGTCGCATCGCCTGACAGCAGGTCGCGCCGGGCGCCATTGAGCCGGCGCAGCCGCAACCACAGCGCCGGCGGCATGTCGGTAAAGCGCTTGAACGCTTGCTGCAACTGGCGCACCGACACATTGGCGACCTTGGCCAACGCCACCAGGTTGAGGGTTTCGTCGGGACAATCGGCAGCCCATTCACTGACCCGGCGCATGATCGCCCGCGCTTCGTCGCGCCGCCCCAGCGCATCACGCTGCAGATGCTGGCCGGCGTTGTCGAGGATGAACAGGCAGTCCTCCAGCAGCTGCTCGGCCAGCGCCCTGCCCTCCAGCGGGCAATCAGCCTGGCCAAGGCGGGTGAGCGTGGTGCTCAGCCAATTGCCGAACAGGGCGTTCTGCTGGCAAGTCAGCGGCACCATGAACAACCCACGCAGGCGCGCCACATCCAGGCCATGGCTGGCCAGGAACGGCTGCTCGAACACCACCGCCACCTCCTGGTAGTTCTCGGGGGTGATCCAGATGTTGCGGCTGTCTTCATTGAGCAGGTAGAGGCTGTTTTCGCTGCGGTCGAAACAGAACGCCAGCGCGCCGCTGGGGGCGCGGAAGAACTGTTCGACCCGCGTGTTGAGGCGTTCCTCGTACACCTCCACGCCCTCGAGCCCCAACCAGCGCAGCTGGCCATTGAAATGCCCCGGGGACATCTGCCGGTACTGCTGCTGCCAACCGGGGGTGGCGCGGGTCTGCTCGGTCACATCGGTGGTACGGAAGTCCTGGACTTGCAAGGCGTTTGGCGCTGTCACGCACTGTCCTATTGCACTCTTTTGGTGCATTCAACGGCGAAGAAAGTGGATAGATCGCCCTCGCGGGCTGCGCCCAAGATAGTCCCCAGCGTCACTCGTGGGAAGTGCCCACTGGCGAACGACGCACAACAACCCAACCAAGAGGTCTGTATGAACGCCCCCTTCGATCAGCTGTCCACCTGGCTGAAAGAACACCGGATCACCGAAGTCGAATGCGTGATCAGCGACCTGACCGGCATCGCCCGCGGCAAGATCGCCCCGACCGCCAAATTCCTCCACGAGCGCGGCATGCGCCTGCCCGAGAGCGTGCTGCTGCAGACCGTCACCGGCGACTACGTCGATGACGACATCTACTACAGCCTGCTGGATGCCGCCGACATCGACATGGTCTGCCGCCCCGACCCCACGGCGGTGTACCAGATCCCCTGGGCCATCGAACCGACCGCGATCGTCATCCACGACACCTTCGACAAGCAGGGCAACCCCATCGAGCTGTCGCCGCGCAACGTGTTGAAGAAGGTGCTCAAGCTGTATGCCGACAAGGGCTGGCAGCCGATCGTCGCGCCGGAGATGGAGTTCTACCTCACCCAGCGCTGCGAAGACCCGGACCTGCCGCTTCAGGTGCCGCTGGGCCGTTCCGGCCGTGCGGAGAGTGGCCGCCAGTCTTTCTCGATCGACGCCGCCAACGAATTCGACCCGCTGTTCGAGGACGTCTACGACTGGTGCGAGATCCAGGGCCTGGACCTGGACACGCTGATCCACGAGGACGGCCCGGCGCAGATGGAGATCAACTTCCGCCACGGCGACGCCCTCGACCTGGCCGACCAGATCACCGTGTTCAAGCGCACCCTGCGCGAGGCGGCGCTCAAGCACAACGTCACCGCCACCTTCATGGCCAAGCCGATCACCGACGAGCCCGGCAGCGCCATGCACCTGCACCAGAGCGTGGTCGACATCGCCACCGGCAAGCCGATCTTCGCCAACGACGACGGCAGCATGAGCGAGCTGTTCCTGCATCACATCGGCGGCCTGCAGAAGTTCATCCCCAAGCTGCTGCCGATGTTCGCGCCCAACGTCAACTCGTTCCGCCGCTTCCTGCCCGACACCTCGGCGCCGGTGAATGTCGAGTGGGGTGAGGAAAACCGCACCGCCGGCCTGCGCGTGCCGACCTCCAGCCCCGAGGCGATGCGCGTGGAGAACCGCCTGCCGGGCGCCGACGCCAACCCGTACCTGGCGATCGCCGCAAGCCTGCTGTGCGGCTACATCGGCATGGTCGAGAAGATCGAGCCGAGCGCGCCGGTGCAGGGCCGTGCCTATGAACGGCGCAACCTGCGCCTGCCGATCACCATCGAGGACGCGCTGCAGCACATGGAGGATTGCGAGGTGGTGCGCGAATACCTGGGGCAGCAGTTCGTCCAGGGTTACGTCGCGGTCAAGCGCGCCGAGCACGAGAACTTCAAGCGGGTGATCAGCTCCTGGGAACGGGAGTTCCTGTTGCTGAGCGTGTGATTTGCAACGCCCCCTGTAGGAGCGGCTTCAGCCGCGATCACCCGCGAAGCGGGTGCCCGGCACCGCGGCTGAAGCCTACAACGAACGCCGCAACACCGCTCCATCGTTAATACCACGACCAAGAACAAGACCAACGAGGTGTCGACATGCGTCATCCGCAAGCCCTGATCCCCGCAACCTTCGCCCTGCTGTTCGGTGCCGCCGCGCACGCCCAGCCGACGGTGAGCGTGTACAACTGGACCGACTACATCGGTGACACCACCCTGGCCGACTTCCAGGCCAGCAGCGGGATCAAGGTGGTCTATGACGTGTTCGACTCCAACGAGACCCTCGAAGGCAAGCTGCTGGCCGGGCGCACCGGCTACGACGTGGTGGTGCCTTCGAACCACTTCCTCGCCCGCCAGGCCCAGGCCGGCGCGTTCCTGGCGCTGGACCGCGGCAAGCTGCCGAACTGGCAGCACCTGGACCCGAAACTGCTCAAGCAGCTGGAGCAGAACGACCCGGGCAACCAGTACGCCGTGCCGTACCTGTGGGGCACCAATGGCATCGGTTACAACGTCGACAAGGTCAAGGCGGTGCTGGGCATCGACAAGATCGACTCCTGGGCCGTGCTGTTCGAGCCCGAGAACCTCAAGAAGCTCAAGCAATGCGGCGTGGCGTTCATGGACTCGCCCGACGAACTGTACCCGGCCATGCTCAACTACCTGGGCATGAACCCGCGCAGCGAAAAGGCCGACGACTACAGGAAAGCCGAGGCCCGCTTCCTCGAACTGCGCCCCTACATCACCTACTTCCACTCCTCCAAGTACGTCTCCGACCTGGCCAATGGCGACGTCTGCATCGCCTTCGGCTACTCCGGCGACGTGCTGCAGGCCGCGCACCGCGCCGAAGAGGCCGGCAATGGCGTCAAGGTTGCCTACAGCATCCCCAAGGAAGGCAGCAACCTGTGGTTCGACCTGCTGGCCATCCCCAAGGACGCCAAGAACCCTGAAGAAGCCCTGGCCTTCATCAACTACCTGCTCGACCCCAAGGTGATCGCCAAGGTCAGCAAGGCCGTCGGCTATGCCAACGCCAACCCGGATGCCCAGGCCGACATGGACCCGGCACTGGTGAACAACCCCGAGATCTACCCGCCCCAGGAGGTGCTGGACAAGCTGTACGTCTCGACCATGCAAAGCCCCGGGATCCTGCGGCAGATGACCCGCTCCTGGAGCAAGATCAAGTCCAACCGCTGAGCCGAGCACACCCATGCCACACATGACTGAACACACCGCTTCCTACTACGCCGCCAGCGCACGCCAGGGTGCGCCCTACCCGGTGCTCGACCAGGACCTGCAAGCTGATGTCTGCGTGATCGGCGGCGGCCTGACCGGCGTCAACGCCGCCCTGGAGCTGGCCGAGCGCGGCCTGTCGGTGATATTGCTGGAAGCCCGGCGCATCGGTTGGGGCGCCAGCGGGCGAAACGGCGGCCAGCTGATTCGCGGGATCGGCCACGACGTGTCGGGTTTTGCCCGGCATGTCGGCCAGGATGGCGTGCGCTACCTGAAGCAGGCGGGTATCGACTCGGTGGCGCTGGTGGCCCGGCGCATCGAGCAGTACGGCATCGCGTGCGACCTGCGCTGGGGCTTCTGCGAACTGGCCAATACCCCGGCGCAGTTCGCCGCCTTCGAAGAGGAACAGCGCGACCTGGCGGAACTGGGCTACCGCCATCAGACACGCCTGGTCGAACCCGGGCGGATGCATGAGATCGTCGCCAGTGACCTGTACGCCGGCGGCCTGGTGGACATGGGTTCCGGGCACTTGCACCCGCTCGACCTGGTCCAGGGTGAAGCCCGTGCGGCCCATGGCCTGGGCGTGCGGATCTTCGAGCAAAGCCCGGTGCTGCGCATCGAGCACGGCAGCACCGTGACCCTGCACACCGCACGGGGCAAGGTCCGCGCCCGCAGCCTGGTGCTGGGTTGCAACGCCCATCTGGACGAGCTGGAACCGCGCCTGAACGGCAAGGTGCTGCCCGCGGGCAGCTACGTGGTGGCCACCGAGCGGTTGCCAGAGCCGCTCGCCCGCAGCCTGATCCCACAGAACATGGCGCTGTGCGACCAGAAGGTCGGCCTGGACTATTACCGCCTGACCGCCGACAACCGCCTGCTGTTCGGTGGCGCCTGCCACTACTCCGGGCGCGACCCGAAGGACATCGGCGCCTACATGCGGCCCAAGGTGCTCAAGGTGTTCCCGCAACTGGCCGACGTGCGCCTGGACTACCAGTGGGGCGGCATGATCGGCATCACCGCCAACCGCTTCCCCCAGGTGGGCCGCCTGGGCCAGCACCCCAACGTCTACTATGCCCAGGGCTACTCCGGGCATGGCCTGAACGTCACCCACTGGACTGCGAAGTTGCTGGCCGAAGTCATCGCCACCGAGCACAGCCAGGGTTTCGATGTATTCAGCGCCGTGCCACACCTGACCTTCCCCGGCGGCAAGGCACTGCGCTCGCCGCTGCTGGCGCTGGGGATGCTGTGGTATCGGCTGCGCGAGGCGTTAGGCTGAAGCATGCACGAACCCTGTAGGAGCCAGCTTTGCTGGCGAACAGCCCCAACGCCAGTCTCAAGGCCGGCGTGC
>NZ_JARPQB010000055.1 GCF_029478665.1 Pseudomonas entomophila | reverse complement strand
CGCCGGCAGCAACTGCTTGTCGATGGCCTGGCGCACGGCCGGGAGAATGGTCGCGCTGCCGGTGTACATCTGCTCCACCATGCCCTTCAGGGCGCGGGCATTGGGCTCGGTCAGCCCGCGTATCACCACCTCGCAGGCCTGCTCGGCGCTGGCGCCGGCCGGAATGTCGAAACCCCGCGAGCGCAGCTGGCCCAGCAGGTCGTCCTGGTCGATCAAGTCCGCATGCATCATGACTGTTGTCCTTTGCCGCTGTTGTGTGCGATCGATTCTGTGTCCGCCAGGTCAGCGCGGCAAGGGCAGATTGCCGCGATGGCCGCTTTGGCTAAGAACAGGTCGTTTACGGCTAAATCGCCGGGGAAGGAAGACCGCACACTGAAGTCATTCACGGCACCGAGGGTTTGGTCACCCTCACTTCATGCACAGTGGATGTTGCTCGCTCTTGGCCCCGGATGCTCACGGCTTTCCGGGGTTGTTTTTTTGAGCGCGGTGGGGCCGCGACAAACTGGGGTGCCTGCAGATCACGCTGTTCGTCCACCAGCCCTTGCAGCAGCGCAACACTTCGCTCCCCGAACGGCGCCGACTTCGGCCCCGCCAGGTCCACATGCAGCAGCATCTGCTCACTGGCCGCCAGCGCCTCGTCGAACCCCGCCCGGTGCAGGCTGTGGTACAGGTGCAGGCGCTTCCTGTCGAAACCGATGATCTGCGTCTGCACCCACACCTCGCTACCAAGCTTCACCTCGTGCAGGTAGTTGATGTGCGCCTCCAGGGTGAACAACGAGTGCCCCGTCTGCCCACGAGCGTCGGCATCCAGGCCGATGCGCTCCATCAGCGCATCGGTGGCATAGCTGAAGATCAGCAGGTAGTAGGCATCGCGCAGATGCCCGTTGTAATCCACCCAGTCCTCCAGGACCGGGGTTCGGTAGGTGATCAGAGCAGGCATCGGGTTCTCCTCAATCGCCGAAAGCCATGCCGTGGCTGGCCTTGCTGTTGCGCACGGCCTCCAGCACCGCCAGCAGGGTGTCATCACGATAGCGCTCCAGGGCGGCGATACTGCGTTCGCCCAATTGCTCCGAGGTGCCCTCCACCACATCGTCGATCAGCTTGTCGGTCAGTTCCGGGGCCGGCAGGTAGGTCCAGGGCAGCTTCAGCGCCGGGCCGAACTGGGCCATGAAGTGGCGCATGCCAGCGTCGCCGCCGGCGAGGGTGTAGGTGAGGAAAGTGCCCATGAACGACCAGCGCAGGCCCGCGCCGAAGCGGATCGCATCGTCGATCTCGCCAGTGCTGGCTACCCCGTCGTTGATCAGGTGCAGGGCTTCGCGCCAGAGCGCTTCGAGCAATCGGTCGGCGATGAAGCCGGGGACTTCCTTGCGCACGTGCAACGGGCGCATGCCCAGCGCGGTGTAGATGGTCTTCGCCGCTTCGATGGCGTCGGGGCTGGTGTTGCGGCCGCCGACGATTTCCACCAGCGGCAACAGGTACACCGGGTTGAACGGGTGGCCTACCACACAGCGTTCGGGGTGGGTGGCCGACTCGTAGAACTCGCTGGGCAGCAGCCCCGAGGTGCTGGAACCGATGATCGCGTCGGGCTTGGCCGCGGCGCTGATCTTCGCGTGCAGGTCGAGCTTGAGGTCCAGGCGTTCGGGCGCGCTTTCCTGGATGAAGTCGGCGTCGCGCACGCACGCCTCGATGGTGGCGACGAAGGTCAGGCGGTCCTGCGCGGCGCCGGGCGCCAGGCCCTGTTTCTGCAGGGCTGGCCAGGCGTTGGCGATGCGTTTGCGCAGGGCTGCTTCGGCGCCGGGCGCCGGGTCCCAGGCGATCACGTCCAGGCCGTGGGCCAGGGCGCGAGCGACCCAGCCGCTGCCGATCACGCCGCTACCCAGGGCGGCGAAGGTCTTGATGTCGGTGATGAAAGGCATGTCGAACTCCAGGGCATCTGATTGGGCGGTGGCTGGCACCGGCTTTGCCGGTGTTCGCCGGCAAAGCCGGTTCCTACAGGGGGTTAGCGGCGCTTGAGGTTCATCTTTTCCCGGCCTTCGGCCGGGGTGAGCACGCGGGCGCCCATGCGGGTGATGATTTCCGCCGCGCGTTCGACCAACTGGCCGTTGCTGGCCAGCACGCCGCGGTCGAGGTAGAGGTTGTCTTCCAGCCCCACCCGCACGTTGCCGCCGAGCAGTACCGCCTGGGCGGCCATGGGCATCTGCATGCGGCCGATACCGAAGCCGGCCCAGGTCACGTCAGTGGGCAGGTTGTCGACCATGGCCTTCATGGTGGTGGTATCGGCCGGCGCGCCCCAGGGGATGCCCAGGCACAGCTGGAACAGCGGGTCGTCCAGCAGGCCTTCCTTGATCATCTGCTTGGCGAACCACAGGTGGCCGGTGTCGAAGATTTCCAGCTCGGCCTTCACGCCCAGTTCGGTGATGCGCTTGGCTCCGGCGCGCAGTTGCGCGGGAGTGGAGACGTAGATGGCGTTGCCGTCGCCGAAGTTGAGGGTGCCGCAGTCGAGGGTGCAGATTTCCGGCAGCAACGCTTCGACGTGGGCCAGGCGCTCCAGCGGGCCGATCAGGTCGGTGCCGGGGCCGAACTCCATGGGCGATTCACCCGGGCCGATTTCCAGGTCACCGCCCATGCCGGCGGTGAGGTTGACGATGATGTCGACGTCGGCTTCGCGGATGCGTTCCATCACTTCGCGGTAGAGGTTCACGTCGCGGCTGAAGCGGCCGGTCTGCGGGTCACGGACGTGGCAGTGGACCACGGTGGCGCCGGCCTTGGCGGCCTCGACGGCGGATTCGGCGATCTGTTTCGGGGTGACCGGGACCAGGTGGCTCTTGGCGACCGTGTCGCCGGCACCGGTGAGGGCACAGGTGATGATGACGTCGTGGTTCATGGGGGTTCCTTCTGGAATCGTTTGTGGGCTTTTCGCGGATGAATCCGCTCCTACAGCGGGCGTGCTGCATCCTGTAGGAGCGGATTCATCCGCGATGCGATCTGTCAGTTGGCGCTGAGCTTGAGGTTGTCAGCAGCCGGCTTGCCGTCGAAGGTCATTACCCCTTCAAGCCAGCGCGCCTTGTCCTCGGGGTGGTCCTTGAGCCACTGGCGGGCGGACTCCAGGGCATCCTTGTGATCGAGCAGCGGCTGCATCATCCGGCTCTCGTCCTCGGCGCTGAAGCTCAGGTTGGCCAGCAGGCGACTGGCATTGGGGCAGCGTGCGGCATAGTCCGGCGCGGTCACCGTCCACACCGTGGCACGGCCCTCGTCCGGGCCGAGGGCGTCCTGGCTGTCGCCGAGGTAGACCATGTCGATGTTCACGTTCATCGGGTGCGGCGCCCAGCCGAAGAACACCACCGCCTCCTTGCGCCGCACCGCGCGGTCGACCGCGGCGAGCATGCCGGCCTCGCTCGACTCGACCAACTGGAACTTGCCAAGGTCGAACTGGTTCTTGGCGATCATCGCCTTGATCTGGGTGTTGGCACCCGAGCCCGGCTCGATGCCGTAGAGCTTGCCGCCGAGTTCCTTCTCGAACTTGTGGATGTCGGCGAAGGTCTTCAGGCCCTTGTCGGCGAGGTACTTGGGCACGGCGAGGGTGGCGCGGGCGTCTTCCAGGCTGGGCTTGTCGAGCACCTTGACCTGGTTGGCCTGGATGAACGGGGTGATGGTCTGGGTCATGATCGGGTTCCAGTAACCCAGGAACAGGTCCAGGCGCTTGTCGCGGATGCCGGCGAAGATGATCTGCTGCGAGGCGCTGGTCTGCTTGGTCTGGTAGCCCAGGCCGTCGAGCAGCACCTGGGCCATGGCGCTGGTGGCGATCACGTCGGTCCAGTTGACCACGCCCAGGCGCACGTCCTTGCAGGCGGCAGGTTCGGCGGCAAATAGTGGTGTGGCGAGGGTGGTGCTGAGTGCGAGGGACAACAGGCTGCGGCGGATAAAGCGTTGCATGGTGGCTCTCCATCGGCAGTGCGTTTTTTATGGGTGCCGGCCTCTGCGGGCCGTGTGAACAAGCTACGCTGGCAGCGGGATGGAAAATCGCACCCTGGCGACCAAGACTTGCACGGAGGCGACCACTTTCACTGTGGAGCGAGCAATGCCCGAAACCATCGATTTCCTGCTGCTGCCGGGCTTCTCGGCCATGGGTTTCATCAGTGCCATCGAGCCGCTGCGAGTAGCCAATCGCTTCCGTGGGCCGCTGTATCGCTGGCGCGTGCTGAGCCTGGACGGCGGTGCGGTGCAAGCGAGCAATGGCATGTCGGTGAATGCCGATGGCGTGCTGGGCGAGGGCGAGCATCCCCGGCTGCTGCTGGTGGTCGCTGGCTTCGAGCCGCTGGCCTGTCATGGGGCGGTGTTGCAGCAGCAGTTGCGTCGCTTCGATCATGAAGGCGTGGTGCTCGGTGGCATCGATACCGGTGCCATGGTGCTCGCCGAGGCCGGCCTGCTCGACGGTCATCGCGCCACCGTGCATTGGGAGGCATTGGAGGCGTTCAAGGAACGCTACCCACGCTTGCAGGCCACCCAGGAACTGTTCGAGATCGACCGTCGGCGTATCACTTGCGCGGGCGGGACCGCCTCCATCGACCTGATGCTCGATCTCATCGCCCAGGCCCATGGCAGTGAGCTGGCGGTTCAGGTGTCGGAGCAGTTCGTGCTCGGGCGCATCCGCCCGCGCCAGGACCACCAGCGCATGCAGATCGCCACGCGCTACGGGCTGCGCAACAAGAAGCTGGTCAAGGTGATCGGCGAGATGGAGCGCAACACCGAGCTGCCGTTGAATACCCAGGTGCTGGCCGATGCGGTGCAAGTCACCCGGCGTCAGTTGGAGCGCTTGTTCCGTCTGCACCTGGGCGACACGCCCAGCGGCTTCTATCTGCGATTGCGGCTGGACAAGGCCCGGCAACTGTTGCGCCAGACCGACATGAGCGTGCTGGAGGTGGGCGTGGCCTGCGGCTTCGAGTCGGCTTCGTATTTCACCCGCTGCTACCGGGTGCGGTTCGAGCGCTGTCCGCGCCAGGATCGTCAGGCGAACGCAGCGTCTCAGTAGGACCTGTTTCCTGATTATTGTTGGCAGTGTTTATATCTAGCGTAGGCAGTTCACTCATTGAACGAGGATTGCCTGGATGATTCTTACACTACCTATCCCAAAGGCGCTGTTGCCCACGCTGCTGCTGGCGTCGTCGCTGGTGATGCCGGCCGGTTGGGCCAACGCTGCCGTGGCGGGTTGCGAAGACACCACCACCGACACCTACGGGGATTACTACCGTTCCGGCTGGAACCGCTTGGTCGAGTACCCGCAGGGCCGACAGAAGATGATCATCGCTTCGGACCCGCAAGGGTTCCGCTACATGAGTCAGCGCTTCGACGAGTACCAGGAGGAGGTCGACTCGGCGGGTTGGCACAAGACCGCGCCGGTCTACGAGGCGATCGGCCGCGAGCGTGCCGAGCCTTATCACGTGCCGGTGGTGATCAATGGAGATATCACCGAGTACGGCCATGGCCGCGAGCGCAGCGCGGTGCAGAAGATGTTCCGCAAGATGGCGGCTGGCGTGGGCGGACCGCTGACGCTGCCCGGGTTGGGCAACCATGACTACGACAACAACGTGAACGACTGCGGCAACAATGGCTGCGCCCGTGATGCCGTTTGCGACCACATTGCCTGGGTCCAGGCCATCGGGCCGGTCAACGCCTTCGATTACCGGTATGAGAACGACACCCATGAGGGGTCACTGTCCTATTCGGTCACGGTGGGCCGGGTGCGCATCATCCAGCTGAACAACGAACCGACCTATGAACGGGAGTGGAGCACGGGGGGCGGCTGGTCATTCAAGCCCAAGCGCCATTTCGTGATCACCCGCTCGCTGGGCTGGCTGGAGCGGCAGTTGGAGGAGGCCCAGGCCAAGGGCGAGACGGTGATCGTCAACATGCACAAGGACTGGGAGTGGCAGGATATGAAGATTCACTATGGTGTGTTTCCCAAATTGCTGGAGAAACATGGCGTGGTGGCGGTGTTTACCGGCCACACCCACTGGAACGTTGGCAAATACCACCACAGTTTCGGTAGCGTGCCCCAATTCAAGACCGGAGCTTTGAATGCAGGCACCTACCTGCGTTTGACCTTCGACTGGCCAGCGCAGAAGCTGTTGGTGGATGAGGTCAGCATGGACGGGCATTTCAACAAGACCCATGTGGTCGAGCTGAAGCCGTCAGCGGCCTGATGCATCACCCCTGCAGGAGCTGGTGGTACTGGCCATCCTTCGCGGCGCTTGGTTCGCCAGCAAGGCTGGCTCCTACAGGGTGAGGTTGGTGCTGGCGCCCTACTGCTGCCCGATCGACTGCAAGTACTCCGAGCGTTCATCGCTACGCTGTGCCACGCAGGTGTTCCACGCCGCCTCGAACGCCTTGCTGCCGGGCTTCTCGGCATAGGTTTCGACCTTGCAGTCGGCATCGCGCAACTGCGCCCAGAGCTTTTCGGCGGCTTCCATCTTGCCGGTCAGCGCCGCTGCCTTGTCGCTCTCGTCCGCGTACTGGTCGCGAATGCGCTGGATCAAGTCTTCGTAGGCCGACTTCAGCTCCCGCTCGGCGGTTTGCTTGTTGTAGGCGGCGCACGCGTAGCCTTGCTGGTCGCTCTCGACGTTGTCGCAGGGCGTGCTTTCTTCCTCGGCGGCCTGCGCGCCGCACGCGACAACCAGCAGAACCAGCCATGCCATTGATTTCATCCGTTTTCTCCCGATCAGGCTGACGAATCGCAGGATTCTCGCTCAGCCGGTGGCGGCGGCGATAGCTCCCTGACAAAAAGTTCATCAAAGCCTTACAAACCTGGGTTGTCGAGACTGGCTCTCATCTGCGAAGGCCGTGCCAGAGCGCGTCGGGGAGGGCGTTGACGCTTTCGGCAAACCCCCTGTCGTTTTTGCATCGGGGCGCATCCAGCCGCAGGCATATGCTGGCCCCAAAGCGCCGGCACAGGATTCGGCGCAGCCAAACTCGATAAAAGGGGACAGCCTGATGAGCCCAGCCGAACTTCACGCCGACAGCATCGTCATCGACGGCCTGATCATTGCCAAATGGAACCGCGAGCTGTTCGAGGACATGCGCAAGGGCGGGCTGACCGCGGCCAACTGCACGGTGTCGGTGTGGGAGGGGTTCAAGGCCACCGTCGACAACATCGCCTCCAGCCAGAAGCTGATCCGCGAGAACAGCGACCTGGTGATGCCGGTGCGTACCACCGCCGACATCCGCAAGGCCAAGGAGCTGGGCAAGACCGGCATCCTCTTCGGCTTCCAGAACGCCCATGCCTTCGAGGACCAGATCGCCTACGTCGACGTGTTCAAGCAGCTCGGCGTGGGCATCGTGCAGATGTGCTACAACACCCAGAACCTGGTGGGCACCGGTTGCTACGAGCGTGACGGTGGCCTGTCGGGCTTCGGCCGCGAGATCGTCGCCGAGATGAACCGCGTGGGCATCATGTGCGACCTCTCGCATGTGGGCTCCAAGACCAGCGAAGAGGTCATCCTCGAATCGAAGAAGCCGGTCTGCTATTCCCACTGCCTGCCTTCCGGGCTTAAGGAACACCCGCGCAACAAGTCCGACGCAGAGCTGAAGTTCATCGCCGACCACGGCGGCTTCGTCGGCGTGACCATGTTCGCGCCGTTCCTGGCCAAGGGCATCGACTCGACCATTGACGACTACGCCGAAGCCATCGAGTACACCATGAACATCGTCGGTGAAGACGCCATCGGCATCGGCACCGACTTCACCCAGGGCCACGGCCAGGACTTCTTCGAGTACCTCACTCACGACAAGGGCTACGCCCGGCGCCTGACCAACTTCGGCAAGATCATCAACCCGCTGGGCATCCGCACCGTCGGCGAGTTCCCCAACCTCACCGAGACCCTGCTCAAGCGCGGCCACTCTGAACGCGTGGTGCGCAAGATCATGGGCGAAAACTGGGTCAACGTCCTCAAGGATGTGTGGGGCGAGTAAAGCCGCACTCCGAGCCTGAAAGCCCCTGCCAGCAACGCCGGGGCACACCAATAAAAATTTGTATGGAGTTGAGTTTCCATGGCCAAGATCGCCCCGCAATTGCCAATCGAAGTCGACAGCGAGACCGGTGTCTGGACCAGCGATGCCCTGCCGATGCTCTACGTGCCACGCCACTTCTTCGTCAACAACCACATGGGCATCGAGGAAGTGCTGGGCGCCGACAAGTATGCCGAGATCCTCTACAAGGCTGGCTACAAGTCTGCCTGGCACTGGTGCGAGAAAGAAGCCGAGTGCCATGGCCTGGAAGGCGTGGCGGTGTTCGAGCACTACATGAAACGCCTGTCGCAGCGCGGCTGGGGCCTGTTCCAGATCCAGGACATCGACCTGGACAAGGGCACCTGCAGCGTCAAGCTCAAGCACTCCGCGTTCGTGTACGTCTATGGCAAGTGCGGCCGCAAGGTCGACTACATGTTCACCGGCTGGTTCGCCGGGGCCATGGACCAGATTCTCGCTGCCCGCGGCAGCTCGATCCGCACCGTGGCCGAGCAGGTCTACGGCGGGTCGGAAGAAGGCCACGAAGATGGCCTGTTCGTTACGAAGCCGTTGTAAGCCGGAGACAGCGTCATGGCATTCGAAGCAATGTTCCAGCCGATCCAGATCGGCAAACTGACCATCCGCAACCGCGTGCTCAGCACCGCGCACGCCGAGGTCTACGCCACTGACGGCGGCATGACCACCGACCGCTACGTGAAGTACTACGAAGAGAAGGCCAAGGGCGGCATCGGCCTGGCGATCTGCGGCGGTTCGTCGGTGGTGGCCATCGACAGCCCGCAGGAGTGGTGGTCGTCGGTGAACCTGTCCACCGACCGCATCATCCCGCACTTCCAGAACCTCGCCGACGCCATGCACAAGCATGGCGCCAAGATCATGATCCAGATTACCCACATGGGCCGGCGCTCGCGCTGGGACGGCTTCAACTGGCCGACCCTGATGTCGCCATCGGGCATCCGTGAACCGGTGCACCGCGCCACCTGCAAGACCATCGAGCCGGAAGAGATCTGGCGGGTGATCGGCAACTACGCGCAAGCGGCGCGCCGGGCCAAGGAAGGCGGCCTGGACGGCGTCGAACTGTCGGCCGTGCACCAGCACATGATCGACCAGTTCTGGAGCCCGCGGGTCAACAAGCGTACCGACGAATGGGGTGGTACCTTCGAGGGCCGCATGAAGTTCGGCCTGGAAGTGCTCAAGGCGGTGCGCAAGGAGGTCGGTGATGACTTCTGCGTGGGCATGCGCATCTGCGGCGACGAGTTCCACCCCGATGGCCTGAGCCACGAGGACATGAAGCAGATCGCCGCCTACTACGACGCCACCGGCATGCTCGATTTCATCGGCGTGGTCGGCTCGGGCTGCGACACCCACAACACCCTGGCCAACGTCATCCCCAACATGAGCTACCCGCCGGAGCCGTTCCTGCACCTGGCGGCCGGCATCAAGGAAGTGGTCAAGGTCCCGGTGCTGCACGCGCAGAACATCAAGGACCCGAACCAGGCCACGCGTATTCTGGAAGGCGGCTACGTCGACATGGTCGGCATGACCCGCGCACATATCGCCGACCCGCACCTGATCGCCAAGATCAAGATGGGCCAGGTCGACCAGATCAAGCAGTGCGTGGGCGCCAACTACTGCATCGACCGCCAGTACCAGGGCCTGGACGTGCTGTGCATCCAGAACGCCGCGACCTCCCGTGAATACATGGGCGTGCCGCACATCATCGAGAAATCCACCGGGCCGAAGCGCAAGGTGGTGGTGGTCGGCGCCGGCCCTGCCGGCATGGAAGCGGCACGCGTCGCCGCCGAGCGTGGCCACGACGTCACCGTGTTCGAGAAGAAAGAGCAGATTGGCGGGCAGATCACCATCGCCGCCAAGGCGCCGCAACGCGACCAGATCGCCGGCATCACCCGCTGGTACCAGCTGGAGTTCGCCCGCCTGAAGGTCGACCTGCGCCTGGGCACCGCCGCAGACGTGGCGACCATCCAGGACCTGCGCCCGGACATCATCGTGCTTGCCGTGGGCGGGCATTCGTTCCTCGAGCAGAACGAGCACTGGGGCGCCGCCGAAGGGCTGGTGGTCAGCAGCTGGGACGTGCTCGACGGCAAGGTCGCGCCGGGCAAGAACGTGCTGGTGTACGACACCATCTGCGAATTCACCGGCATGTCGGTGGCTGACTTCATCGCCGACAAGGGCAGCCAGGTCGAGATCGTCACCGACGACATCAAACCGGGCGTGGCCATGGGCGGCACCACCTTCCCGACCTACTACCGCAGCATGTACCCGAAAGAAGTGATCATGACCGGCGACATGATGCTGGAAAAGGTCTACCGCGAAGGCGACAAGCTGGTGGCGGTGCTGGAGAACGAATACACCGGCGCAAAGGAAGAGCGCGTGGTCGACCAAGTGGTGGTGGAGAACGGCGTGCGTCCCGACGAGCAGCTGTACTACGCGCTGAAGGACGGTTCGCGCAACAAGGGCCAGATCGATGTGGAGGCGCTGTTCGCCATCAAGCCGCAGCCGATCCTCGGCCAGCCGGGCGAGGGCTACCTGCTGTATCGCATCGGCGACTGCGTGGCCCAGCGCAACGTGCATGCGGCGATCTACGACGCCTTGCGGTTGTGCAAGGACTTCTGATCGCACCGCCTCTAGAGGCGGGATTGGCCCCCCTGTAGGAGCGGATTTATCCGCGATAGCGTCGGCAGAGACAGCTCATCCGCCTGTGCCGGCCTCATCGCGGATGAATCCGCTCCTACAGGGGTCCGCGCCGCTCTTGGGAGCGGCGCAAGAATCCAGCTGTTGTGGGAGCTTCCCATGTTGAACACCCTTCTACCCATCCTGCTGTTCGCCGCCCTTGGCCTGGCGGTGCTCGGCGCCCTGCGTCGGGTGCGCATGTGGCGGCGCGGGCGGCCGAGCAAGGTCGACCTGATCGGCGGCCTGCTGGCCATGCCACGGCGCTACCTGGTGGACCTGCACCATGTGGTCGAGCGCGACAAGTACATGTCCAAGACCCACGTGGCCACCGCAGGCGGCTTCGTGTTGTCGGCCGTGCTGGCGATCCTGGTGCATGGTTTCGGCCTGCACAGCAAGATTCTCGGCTACGCGCTGCTGGTGGCCACGGTGATCATGTTCACCGGCGCGATCTTCGTCTTCAAACGCCGCCTGAACCCGCCGTCGCGCCTGTCAAAGGGCCCTTGGATGCGCTTGCCCAAGAGCCTGTTGATGTTCGCCGCGAGCTTCTTCATCGCCACGTTGCCGGTGGCCGGCATCCTGCCGGAAGGTACCGGTGGCTGGGTGCTTGTCGCGCTGTTGGGCATTGGTGTGCTTTGGGGCGTGTCCGAGCTGTTCTTCGGCATGACCTGGGGCGGCCCGATGAAGCACGCCTTCGCCGGTGCCTTGCACCTGGCCTGGCACCGCCGCGCCGAACGCTTCGGCGGTGGTCGCTCCACCGGTCTCAAGCCACTGGACCTGGAAGACCCGAGCGCGCCACTGGGCGTGGAAAAACCGGTCGACTTCACCTGGAACCAGTTGCTTGGTTTCGACGCCTGCGTGCAGTGCGGCAAGTGCGAGGCCATGTGCCCCGCGTTCGCCGCCGGCCAGCCGTTGAACCCGAAGAAGCTTATCCAGGACATGGTCATCGGCCTGGCCGGTGGCACCGATGCACAGTTCGCTGGCAGCCCTTATCCGGGCAAGCCGGTCGGTGAGCATGGTGGCCATCCGCACCAGCCAATCGTCAACGGCCTGGTCGACGCCGAGACGCTGTGGTCGTGCACCACCTGCCGCGCTTGCGTGGAGGAGTGCCCGATGATGATCGAGCACGTCGATGCCATCGTCGACATGCGCCGCCACCTGACCCTGGAGAAGGGCGCCACCCCGAACAAGGGCGCCGAGGTGCTGGACAACCTGATCGCCACCGACAACCCCGGCGGCTTTGCCCCGGGCGGAAGGATGAACTGGGCGGCCGACCTCAGCCTGAAGCTGCTGTCCGAGGTGAAGCGCACCGATGTGCTGTTCTGGGTCGGCGACGGTGCCTTCGACATGCGCAACCAGCGCACCCTGCGCGCGTTCGTCAAAGTGCTCAAGGCCTCGGGCGTGGACTTCGCCGTGCTCGGCCTGGAAGAACGCGACAGCGGCGACGTGGCCCGTCGCCTGGGCGACGAGGCGACCTTCCAGCAACTGGCCAAACGCAATATCCAGACCTTGGCCAAGTACCAGTTCCAGCGCATCGTCACCTGCGACCCGCACAGCTTCCATGTGCTGAAGAACGAGTACGGCGCGCTGGGCGGCGAGTACCAGGTGCAGCACCACAGCACCTACATCGCCGAACTGATTGCCGCGAACAAACTCAACCTCGGCCAGCACAAGGGTGGCAGCGTCACCTACCACGACCCGTGCTACCTGGGCCGCTACAACGGCGAGTACGAAGCCCCGCGCGACGTGCTCAGGGCGTTGGGTATCGACGTGCGCGAAATGCAACGTTCGGGCTTCCGCTCCCGTTGCTGCGGCGGTGGCGGCGGTGCGCCGATCACCGATATCCCTGGCAAGCAGCGCATTCCCGACATGCGCATGGACGATATCCGCGAGACCCAGGCAGAGCTGGTGGCGGTGGGTTGTCCCCAGTGCACGGCGATGCTCGAAGGCGTGGTCGAGCCGCGCCCCCAAATCAAGGATATCGCCGAGCTGGTGGCCGACGTGCTGATCGAAGACGAAGCACCTGCAACCGCCAAGTCGCAGGCAGCCAAACGTGAACCTGCGGAGGTGCACTGATGACCGACATCATCCGCCGCGACCCACGCGCCGAGTGGATCGCCCGTAACCGCCTACATCCGCTGCATGCGGCGATGCAGACGCAACAGACGAGCTGGATGGGCCCCCACGGCGTCATCCGCAAGAACCCGCACGCGATCGCCGCAGGCTTCATCGGCCCCAACGGCCTCAAGCGCATCGACCGCAGCGGCGCCCAGCAGGGCACCGGCGTGGGCGGGCGGCGCACGGCAGCCGCCGAAGTGCAGTTGCCGCTGCACCAGTTGGCGGAGCCGGCTTTCTACATCGCCGTGGTGCCGGACATGGTCGGCGGCCGCCTGGGCAGCCATGACCGCGACTTGCTCGGCCTGGCCCACAGCCTGGCCGGCAGCGACGGCGCGGTGCTGGCCATCGTTTTTGGCGAACACAAGGAAAACAGCTTTTCCACAGCCGGCGTCGACCGCTTGCTGGTCATCGAGGGCGAGGCGTTCGAGGGTTATGCACCGGAGCAACTGGTGCAGGGCCTGCGGGCTGTGGATAACCAATTGTCTCCACGCCACTGGTTGCTGCCCGACAGCCGTACCGGTGGTGGTGAACTGGGCCGGCGTTTTGCCGCCGCCCTGGGCGAGCGCCCGGCGACGCGGGTGTGGCAGGTCAAGGATGGCCAGTGTATTGGCCGTGCCGGTGCTGGCCAGCAAGATATTCAACGTGATCTGCCACGCGTGATCCTGGCCGCCGCCGAATGCGCCGAGCCGGTCAGCGAAACCCGCCACGAAGCGCTGCCCGTCGAGTTGTCCACAGGCATCGCACGCAGCCTGTCGCGCATCGAGGACCTTGGCCCGGTGGCCGTGGACCCGGCCGCCATCGCCATGGCCGAGGCCGAGTTCATTGTCTCCGGCGGCAACGGCGTCAAGGACTGGGACCTGTACCACCAGGCCACGGCTGCCCTGGGCGCCACCGAAGGCGCCTCGCGGGTGGCGGTGGACGACGGCTTCATGCCGCGCAACCGTCAGGTGGGTGCCACCGGCACCTGGGTCACGGCGCGGGTGTACATGGCTGTGGGTATCTCTGGCGCCATCCAGCACCTGCAGGGCATCGGTGCCTGCGACAAGGTGGTGGCGATCAACATGGACCCGGGCTGCGACATGATCAAGCGGGCCGACCTGTCGGTAATCGGCGACAGCTCGGCGATTCTTCAGGCACTGATCGACGCTGTGGGTAACTACCGCAGCGGCGGCCAGCGCGACGCGGCATAGGGGCAGCGAGCATGAGTACGAAAGTCATCAGCCTGGTCTCGATCGGTGCCCACCCCAGCTCCGGCCGCGCCCGCCGCGCCGAGCAGGATGCCCGCGCCGTGGAACTCGGTTTGCAACTGGCCGGGGATAACTTGCAGGTGGTGCATGCCGGTGACCCTTGTGAAGAGGCCCTGCGTGCGTACCTGGGCATGGGGCTGGCGCATCTGGATGTCCTGGAGCAGCCAGCAGGCGCGGATGTGCTGGGCGTGCTGGGGGATTACCTGCGTGATGCCGGTGCCCAGCTGGTGCTGGCAGGCAGCCAGGCCGAGACGGGTGAAGGTTCGGGCATGCTGCCGTTCCTGTTGGCCGAGAAGCTGGGTTGGCCGCTGGTGGTCGGGCTGGCCGAGGTGGAATCTATCGAGAACGGCACCGCGCAGGTACTGCAGGCCCTGCCACGGGGCCAGCGGCGCCGCTTGAAAGTACGCCTGCCGTTGCTGGCGACTGTGGATAACGCCGCGCCCAAGCCACGCCAGAGTGCCTTCGGCCCGGCTCGCCGGGGTGTGTTGGCGGCGCGCAACGTCGTGGTGGTGGAGGATCCGGTGCTGGGCGAGGATGCTCTGCAACCGGCCCGTCCGCGGCCCAAGCGACTCAAGGTGATCAAGGCCAAGAGCGGCGCCGACCGTATGAAGGCCGCCACGGCCAAGGCCAGTGGCGGGGGCGGCAAGGTGCTCAAGGATGTTTCTCCACAGGAAGGGGCTGAAGCCATCCTCAAGCTGTTGCTGGAGGAGGGGGTTTTACGCTGAGGCGTTGTACCCAAAATCTGTTGGGGCTTCTGTGGATAAAGTGTTTGTGTATTGCTACAGGCCTTTGTTCATGGTGCTTGTAGGGTTTTGATCATTTCTTGACCAGTGAAAGCCACGGCCCGACCGTGGCTTTTTCGTTTCCATGCCGGGGTAAAGGACGAATCTTTCCCACAATGGCTGTTGGTGGGTCTGTGGATAATATGTTTGGTGTGCGCTACAGGCATTGATTCCATTGGCTTTGCCAGTTTTGGTCAAAAACTGATCAGTAGGGCTTTGTTCTGCCTGGAAATCAGTATTTTCAGGGGCTTGTAGCGTTATCCACAGTGGATTCCCGCACAGAGACTGATTTGCTCACAAAGTCTGTTGGCGAAGGTGTGGACAAGTTGTTTGGATAACTCTGGAGCCATTGAATTCATTGGCTTACACAAATTTGATCGAAATTTGATCAGTTTATTGCCGGCAGTTCTCCGAAGCATTTCCACAATTGCTGTTGGCCGTGCTGTGGATAAAGTGTTGGTGGGTGTCTGCGCACCCTACAGAGCGTGGGTTGCGGTGGTTTGGACGTTTTTTGATCAGAGCCAAACGGCGTCCCAGTGTGGATAGTTGCGCAAGCTGCGTACGAGCCCGGACCGCAAGGGGTTGCTGACGATGTAGCGTGCGGCGGTGCAGATGTCTTCGTCCTGGCGCAGGGCGTGATCGTGGAAGTTCTTTTGCCAGAGGCGGCCTTGGCGGGCGGCTGCTTTATTGATGAGCAGCGTGCTCCTGGATTTGACCCGGCGCATGAGGTTCGAAAGTTCGATCTGGCGTAGTTCGATCAGCCAGTGGACGTGGTCGGGCATGACTACCCAGCAGAGGCTGGACACCCACTGCTGGTCGTGGGCATGGCGCAGTTGGGCAACCATTGTGCGTGCGAGGTGAAAGTCGGCGAACAATGGCTGCCTCTTGTCGACCACACTGGTGACGATGTAGAGACGACCTGGTTCGGAATAGCGGCCTTTGCGTAGGTGACGAGCGTGAGCGGGGTTCATCCGTGATCTCCCTTGTGGTCGGGAGAGTCTAGGTGGGCAGTGGCTGCTGACCCCCGAGTATTCTGATGCGGCATGTAACCTGTAGGAGCCAGCCTTGCTGGCGAACCGCGGTGTGATTGTTCGCCAGCAAGGCTGGCTCCTACAGGGCGGGGGGCGCAGGTTACTGTGCCTTGATCTCCTTGAGGTACGACGCAGGCTCCGCCCCAAGGTTGTTCAGCAAACGCTGGCTGTACCAGTCGATGAAATTCACCACGCCGAATTCATAGGTCTTCGAATAAGGCCCTGGCTGGTAGGCCGTGGAGTTGATCCCGCGCTGGTTCTCTTCGGCCAGGCGGCGGTCCTGGTCGTTGGTGGCGTCCCAGACCTTGCGCATGTCCTCAGGGTTGTAGTCGACCCCTTCCACCGCATCCTTGTGCACCAGCCACTTGGTGGTGACCATGGTCTCCTGCGCGCTGATCGGCCACACGGTGAACACGATCATGTGGTCGCCCATGCAGTGGTTCCACGAATGCGGCAGGTGCAGGATGCGCATCGAGCCCAGGTCCGGGTTCTTGATGCGGCCCATCAGCTTCTGGCAGGCCTGCTTGCCGTCCATGGTCATCGACACGGTGCCCTTGAGCAGCGGCATGCGCACGATGCGGTTACGCAGGCCGTGGCTCTTGTGCAGGTAGGGGATCTTCTCAGCTTCCCAGGCGGCGGCGGAGGCGGCCACGTGGTCCTTGAATTCCTGGCTGGCACGCGGGTCGTTGGTGTCGTCCCATTCCAGCAACGTCTTCAGCAGCTCGGGGTGCGAGCCGTTGCAGTGGTAACACTCGCGGTTGTTCTCCAGCACCAGCTTCCAGTTGGCCTTTTCCATCAAGGTGGTCTGCACCGCCACCTTGGTGTTCTCCATGTCGTACGGTTCCATGTAGTGGTCCAGCGTTGCCAGGAACTCGTCGATGGCCGGCGGGTTCTCGGCCAGGCTGATGAAGATGTAGCCACCGGCCACCTTCACGTTCACAGGCTTGAGGCCGTACTGGTTCATGTCGAAATCGGCGCCCATCTCGGTGCCGGCGAACAGCAGGCGGCCATCGAGCTCGTAGGTCCACTGGTGGTACGGGCACACCAGCTTGGCCACCTTGCCCTTTTCACTGACGCACAGCCGCGAGCCGCGGTGGCGGCAGACGTTGTGGAAGGCATGCACCTTACCTTCCGCGCCACGCACCACGATGATCGGGTTCTTGCCGATCTGCAGGGTGATGTAGTTGCCCTTGGCCGGGATCTCGCACACCAGGCCGGCGATCAGCCACTCCTTGTGGAAGATCTCCTGCATGTCGATCTGGAACAGGCGTTCGTCGCTGTAGAACGGTTGCGGCAGCGAGTAGGTGCGCTCGCGGGTCTGCAGCATCTCGGCGGTGGCCTTGCGTGCAGGTTCCAGTGGATCGCCCAGGCTCAGGGTTGCGGTGACGTCCATCGTGTGGTCCTCAGGGCCGTGGTCGGCCGGCGAAAGGTGGCTAATCGTTTCGTTGTTTTTATGCCGCAAGGCTGCTGTGGATAAACAACCTGTTCTTTTGCCGGAGTGTGCGTTCGGGCCGGGAAACGGCCATGTCCACGGGCGACATGGCCGAATCGAATTCCGACGCGCCAACCCTTGTAGCGCGGGGCTGGTCGCGATAAGCACGCCGATGTCGCGGATGGGAATGTACACAGCCCCCGGCTTGCGCATTATCGGAGGCATAAGAAAGGCCGACAGTCGGCTGCTGGAGATGAACATGTCCGATACCTTCCTCAATCCGGTCACCACCCAGACCTGGGCCAATGGCCGCCACATCGTGCGCTGCGTCAAGGTCATCCAGGAGACCTGGGACGTGCGCACCTTCTGCTTCATGGCCGACCAGCCGATCATGTTCTTCTTCAAGCCCGGGCAGTTCGTGACCCTTGAACTGGAGATCGAAGGCAAGCCGGTGATGCGCTCGTATACCATCTCCAGCTCACCGTCGGTGCCCTACAGCTTCTCCATCACCGTCAAGCGCGTACCGGGCGGGCTGGTGTCGAACTTCCTCCACGACACCATGCACGAAGGCGCCGAACTGCCGGTGCACGGGCCGGTGGGGCTGTTCAATGCCATCGACTTCCCGGCGGGCAAGGTGCTCTATCTCTCCGGCGGTGTCGGCATCACCCCGGTGATGTCCATGGCGCGCTGGTTCTACGACACCAACGCCAATGTCGACATGGTGTTCGTGCACAGCGCCCGTTCACCGAAAGACATCATCTACCACCGCGAGCTGGAGCAGATGGCCTCGCGCATCCCCAACTTCAGCCTGCACATCATTTGCGAGAAGCACGGGCTGGGCGAGCCGTGGGCGGGTTACCGCGGCTACCTGAACCAGCGGCTGATGGAGCTGATCGCCCCGGATTATCTCGAGCGCACCATCTTCTGCTGCGGCCCGACGCCCTACATGAGCGCGGTCAAGCGCATGCTCGAAGCCGTCGGTTTCGACATGAAGAACTACCACGAGGAATCGTTCGGCGCGACGCCGCCGGAAGCCAAGGCCGATGCGGTGGAGCACGCCGAGCAGGCCGCCGATGCGCCGGAAGTGGATGTGGCCGACCTCAACCTGGTGGAGTTCGTCGGCAGCGACAAGAGCATCCGCGTGGCCCCGGGCGAGACCGTGCACGCGGCGGCGGCCAAGGTCGGGCTGATGATCCCCAAGGCCTGCGGGATGGGGATTTGCGGCACCTGCAAGGTGCTCAAGCTGGGTGGTGAGGTGGAGATGGAGCACAACGGTGGGATCACTGAAGAGGATGAGGCCGAGGGCTACATCCTGTCGTGCTGCAGCGTGCCGAAGGGGGATGTGCGGATCGAGTATTGATCTGAATACGTATGGGGCTGCTTCGCAGCCCTTTCGCGGCACAAGGCCGCTCCTACAGGGTTACGCGTTTTCCTGTAGGAGCGGCCTTGTGCCGCGAAAAGGGCCGCAAAGCGGCCCCAGCTTTTTCAGGTACGGAACCGCGCTACCAGCCCGCTCAGGTCCACCGCCAGGCGCGACAGCTCGGCGCTTGCCGCGCTGGTCTGGTTCGCCCCGGTGGCACTCTGCACCGACAGGTCGTTGATGTTCACCAGGTTGCGGTCCACCTCGCGGGCCACCTGGGCCTGCTCCTCGGCGGCGCTGGCGATCACCAGGTTGCGCTCGTTGATCTGCGCCACCGCGCCGGCGATGGTGTCCAGCGCCAGGCCCGCGCCACGGGCGATGTTCAGGGTCGACTCGGCGCGCTCGGTGCTGGTGCGCATCGAGTCCACCGCCTGCTCGGTGCCGCCCTGGATGCTGCCGATCATCCGCTCGATCTCGCTGGTGGACTGCTGGGTGCGATGCGCCAGGGCGCGTACCTCGTCGGCGACCACGGCGAAGCCACGGCCGGCCTCACCGGCACGGGCGGCTTCGATGGCGGCGTTGAGCGCCAGCAGGTTGGTCTGGTCGGCCAGGCCACGGATCACGTCGAGCACCTTGCCGATGTCGCGCGATTGCTCGGCCAGGTGGGTGATCAGCTTGGCGGTGGCCTGCACGTCGCCGCTCATGCGCTCGATGGCGCCCACGGTCTCCATCACCAGGTCGCGGCCATCGCCGGCCGAACGGCTGGCTTCGCTGGAGGCTTCCGAGGTGCTCACCGCGTTGCGCGCCACTTCCTCGACCGCGCTGGTCATCTCGGTGACGGCGGTGGCGGCCTGCTCGATCTCGTTGTTCTGCTGTTGCAAGCCGCGGGCGCTCTCGTCGGTGACGCTGTTGAGCTCCTCCGCGGCCGAAGCCAGCTGGGTGGCGGAGCCGGCGATCAGCTGCAGGGTGTCGCGCAGCTTGTCCTGCATCTTGGCCATGGCCTTGAGCAGGCGCGCGGCCTCGTCGGTGCCTTCGGCGTCGATGTGGTGGGTGAGGTCGCCCTCGGCGATCTGCTCGGCGGACTTCAGCGCTTCGTCGATGGGCTTGACGATGCTGCGGGTGAGCAGGAAGGCGAACAGCAGGGTCAGCACGGTGGCGGCCACCAGCAGGCTGATCACCAGGCCGAAGGCGCCGCTGTACTGGCTGGCGGCGGCTGCGTTGGTGGCGCTGGTCTGGTCGGTGTTGATGCGTACCAGGGTGTCCATGACCTTGTTGACCTGCTCGGAGTTGTCCAGCAGTTCGCGGTTGAGCAGGTCGCGCAGGGCGTCGAGGTCGCCGGCCTGGCTCAGGGTACGCATGCGCGCCTCGAGCTGGCGGTACTGGTTGAGCAACTGGCTGTACTGGTCGTAGGCGGCGTGTTCGTCGCTGGCGGCAATCAACGGCTCGTAGGCACGGCGGGCCTTGTCGATCTGCGCGTTGCGCTCGTCCAGCAGGCGCAGGGTCTCCTGTTGGGTGGCCGGCTCGCGGTTGAGCAGCAGGCGGTAGGAGAGGGTGCGCAGGCGCAGGTTCAGCGCGGTCAGCTCATCGAGGGTCTTGATGCTGGGCACGCTGACTTCTTCGATGGTCACGCCGGCCTGGCGGATGTTGCCCATCTGGATCAGGGAGAACACGCCCAGGCCGAGCATCAGCAGGCCGATGACCGAAAACCCGAGCAGCGCACGCGGGGCGATGTTCATGTTGCGTAGGGACATGGAGGCGGTATCCAAGGCAGTGAGGGGGCCGCGATCCATGCGACGGAAAAAGACCTACCTGCCTATCGGTCGTGACCGGCCAGTCTTGAGTGGCGAATGATGAAAGTGTGAAGTCGCTAACGAACTTCCTGACCAGCGGTTGGCGCAGGCCGGAACAAGGGGGGCGATATCCGGTCAACCTCCCCAGGCAAAAACCTTTTGAATCCGATATTTAATGGCGGGGGCGCAGGTTTTTCCTTATCGTGTGCGCCCTTTGCAACAACCCGAGATAGACGCATGTTGGAAACTTCCCTGAATCAACTCGAGCAACTGGTCAGCGACCTGATGCACAAGAACGCGCAACTGGCCGAGCAGAACGCCAGCCTCAGCCAGGAACTGGCCCAGGCCAAGGAAGAGAACGACAGCCTGCAGTTGTCGCTGATGGAACAGGAAGAGAAGCACGGCGCCACCGCCGCCCGCATCCAGGCCCTGGTCGAGCGCGCCAGCGCGGGTGTCGTGAACGCATGAGACGGCCAGAACAGCCGATCAATGTCGTGTCGATCCTTGGCAACGACTATTCGCTGAAGGCCCCCGAGGGCCAGGAAGACACCCTGAACCAGGCCGTGCGCATGCTCAATGTCGCGCTGGCCGAAACCAAGCGCCAGTTCCCGACCCTGATCGGCGACAAGCTGCTGGTGCTGGCGGCCCTGAACCTGTGCTCCAAGCAGATCGAGCTGCAGCGCGAGCACGACCGCACCCTCGAGCGCACCCAGGCGCAGATCGACGCCACCGTCGATGCCATCAGCCGGACCATCGGCGACCAATAACAAAAGAATGCGCAACCCTTGTAGGAGCCAGCCTTGCTGGCGAACAGCCGGGCCAGTAGAACACTGGCACCGCAGTTCGCCAGCAAGGTGGGCTCCTACAAGGGCGCTGGATAAACTGGATACTTGAGTGTATACACTTTCCCAAAAACAATAATTGGCGGGGAAGTTTGGCATGCGCATCTGGCGGCGGAGTATCCAGTGGCAACTGATCGCAAGCATGGGCGGCGCCCTGCTGGCGAGCATCCTGGTGGTGGTGGCGATCTATACGGTGGCGGTCAACCGCCTCACCGAGCGCTACCTGGTCGACACGGCGCTGCCGGCCAGCGTCGAGGCGATTCGCAATGACATCGAGCGCATGCTCGGCCAGCCGCTGGTGGCGGCGGCGGATATCGCCGGCAACACCCTGTTGCGTGACTGGTTGGCCGCCGGGGAGGATTCCGCCGAGCTGCCGCGCTTCATCGAATACCTCGAGGCCGCCAAGCAGCGCAACAAGGCCTTCACCACCCTGTTCGCCTCCACCAGCACCGGCCACTACTACAACGAGAAGGGGCTGGACCGCACCCTCAGCCGCGCCAACCCCAAGGACAAGTGGTTCTATGGCTACATCGACAGTGGCGCCGAGCGCCTGATCAACATCGACGTCGACGGCTCCACGGGCGAGCTGGCGCTGTTCATCGACTATCGGGTGGAGAAGGCCGGGCAACTGGTCGGCGTGGCCGGCATGGGCCTGCGCATGACCGAGTTGTCGAAGCTGATCCATGACTTCAGCTTCGGCGAGCATGGCAAGGTGTTCCTGGTGCGCAACGATGGCCTGATCCAGGTCCATCCCGACCAGCAGTTCAGCGGCAAGCGCCAGCTGGCCGAGCAGCTGGACGCGGAGGCGGCCAAGGCGGTGATGAGCGGTGCCGCTGGGCTGCGCAGCACCCGCTTCGACCGTGACGGGGAGCGCTACCTGGCACTGGGCCTGCCCCTGCGCGACCTGAACTGGACCCTGGTCGCCGAGGTACCGGAAGCCGAGATCTATGCCCAGATGCGCCACGCCGTCTGGCTGACCAGCCTGATCGGCGGCGCGGTCGCCCTGGTGTCGCTGTTGCTGGTGGTGCTGCTGGCGCGCGGGTTGGTGCGGCCGATCCGTCAGGTCACCGCAGCGTTGGTGCAGATCGGCAGTGGTGGAGGCGACCTCAGCCATCGCCTGGACGATTCGCGCCAGGACGAGCTGGGCGACCTGGCCCGGGGTTTCAATCGTTTCCTCGACAGCCAGCGCGGGCTGATCGGCGAAGTGCTGCGCACCACCGAGCGCCTGCATCAGTCGGTGGAGCAGGTGACCCAGGTTGTGGATAACACCGCTGATCGCTCCGGGCGGCAGCAGGAAATGACCGAAATGGTCGCCACGGCCGTTCACGAAATGGGCCTGACCGTGCAGGACATCGCGCAGAACGCCGGCGCTGCCGCCCACGCTTCGCAGTCGGCGCGCGACGAGGCGCTGCAGGCGCGGGAAGTGGTGCGTCGTTCGATCCACGGTATCGAGGGCATGTCCGGCGAGATCGGCCGCGCCGCCGAGGCGGTCGCGCAACTGGCCGACGAGGTGGCCTCGATCGATGAGGTGCTGGCGGTGATCCGCAGCATTTCCGAACAGACCAACCTGCTGGCGCTCAATGCCGCCATCGAGGCCGCACGAGCGGGGGAAATGGGGCGTGGCTTTGCCGTGGTCGCCGATGAGGTGCGCACCCTGGCACGGCGCACCCAGGTGTCCACCGACGAGGTGCAGCAGATGATCCACCGACTCAAGCAGGGCGCGGGCACCGCCGTGGCGTCGATGCAGGCGGGACAGCAGGCGACCGGTAGCGGTGTCGAATCAAGCCAGCGTACGGGCACCTCGCTGGGGGCGATCACCGATCAGGTCGAGCGCATCAGCGACATGAACCACCAGGTGGCCACGGCGACCGAGGAACAGTCTGCGGTAACCGAGGAGATCAACCGCAACGTGCAAGGGATTTCCGACCTGGCGCGGCAGACGGCCAGCGAAGTGCAGGGGTGTCGCGAGGAGTGCCAGGCATTGCGTGGACTGGCCGATGATCTGGCGCGGCAGATGGGGGGCTTCCGGCTTTAGGCCGCTGGGGCCGCGTTGCGGCCCTTTCGCGGCACAAGGCCGCTCCTACAGGTATTGCGATCCCCTGTAGGAGCGGCCTTGTGCCGCGAAAGGAGGGCGAAGCCCTCCCAGTATCGAATCAGGCGCCGAAGATGGCGCGGATATCTGCCGCCAGTTCGCGCACCCGCGACTCCTGCGTGTCCCACGAGCACATGAACCGCGCGCCGCCGCTACCAATGAAGGTGTAGAAGCGCCAGCCCTTGTTGCGCAGGGCCTCCAGCGCATGCTCCGGCATCTGCAGGAACACCCCGTTGGCCTCCACCGGGAACATCAGTTCCACCCCCGGCAGGTCACTCACCAACGACGCCAGCAGCTGCGCGCAGTGGTTGGCGTGGTTGCCATGGCGCAGCCAGGCGCCATCTTCCAGCAACCCGACCCACGGTGCCGACAAAAAGCGCATCTTCGACGCCAGTTGCCCGGCCTGCTTGCAGCGGTAGTCGAAGTCGTCGGCCAGGTCGCGGTTGAAGAACAGGATCGCCTCGCCCACCGCCATGCCGTTCTTGGTGCCGCCGAAGCACAGCACATCGACGCCGGCCTTCCAGGTCAGCTCGGCCGGCGAGCAGCCGAGGAACGAACAGGCGTTGGTGAAGCGCGCGCCGTCCATGTGCAGGTTCAGGCCCAGCTTCTTGCAGGTGGCGCTGATCGCCTTGAGCTCTTCAGGGCGATACACGGTGCCCACTTCGGTGGCCTGGGTGATGGTCACCACGCGGGGCTTGGGGTAGTGGATGTCCTGGCGCTTGAGCGCCACCTCGCGGATCGACTCGGGCGTCAGCTTGCCGTTGACGCTGGCGGCGGTCAGCAGCTTGGAGCCGTTGGAGAAGAATTCCGGCGCGCCGCATTCGTCGGTCTCGACGTGGGCGGTCTCGGAGCAGATCACGCTGTGGTAGCTCTGGCACAGCGAGGCCAGGGCCAGGGAGTTGGCGGCGGTGCCGTTGAAGGCGAAGAACACCTCGCAGTCGGTCTCGAACAGCTTGCGGAAGTATGCCGAGGCGCGTTCGGTCCACTGGTCGTCGCCGTAGGCGCGCTCATGACCGTGGTTGGCCTTTTCCATGGCGGCCCAGGCTTCGGGGCAGATGCCGGAGTAGTTGTCGCTGGCGAATTGTTGATTGTTGTCGGTCATGACGCCTGTCCTTTTGTACGACGCAGGCACGCACTCTAAACCATCGATTCAGCGGTTGCCTATACAGGCTACGACGCTTACCGGTAGGAGCCAGCCTTGCTGGCGATGCAAGGCGCAGCCTTGCCCATGGCAGTCAAAGCGGTTCGCCAGCAAGGCTGGCTCCTACAGGCCCGTGCGACGCTTGCAGGCCAATGTCGTAAACGCGCCATTGCAAGGCGCGCGCAGGCATCTGTGCCGCCGTGCCCGGTCATACCATCGCTGCAAAGGGTGGGAAAACCCTCACCAGACAAGAAACGATCGCTGCCGGGAGATACACGATGTTCAGCAAGCAAGACCAGATCCAGGGTTATGACGACGCACTGCTGGCGGCGATGAATGCCGAGGAGCAGCGCCAGGAAGATCACATCGAGCTGATCGCCTCGGAGAACTACACCAGCAAGCGCGTGATGCAGGCCCAGGGCAGCGGCCTGACCAACAAGTACGCCGAGGGCTACCCGGGCAAGCGCTACTACGGTGGCTGCGAGCACGTCGACAAAGTCGAAGCCCTGGCCATCGAGCGTGCCAAGCAGCTGTTCGGCGCCGACTACGCCAACGTCCAGCCGCACTCCGGCTCCTCGGCCAACAGCGCCGTGTACCTCGCCCTGCTGCAAGCCGGCGACACCATCCTGGGCATGAGCCTGGCCCATGGCGGCCACCTGACCCACGGTGCCAAGGTGTCGTCCTCGGGCAAGCTGTACAACGCCGTTCAATATGGTATCGACACCGCTACCGGCCTGATCGACTACGACGAAGTCGAGCGCCTGGCGGTCGAGCACAAGCCGAAGATGATCGTCGCCGGCTTCTCGGCCTACTCGAAGACCCTGGATTTCCCGCGTTTCCGCCAGATCGCCGATAAAGTCGGCGCGCTGCTGTTCGTCGACATGGCCCACGTCGCCGGCCTGGTCGCCGCTGGTCTGTACCCCAACCCGATCCCCTTTGCCGACGTGGTCACCACCACCACCCACAAGACCCTGCGCGGTCCGCGTGGCGGCCTGATCCTGGCCAAATCCAACGAAGAGATCGAGAAGAAGCTCAACGCCGCCGTGTTCCCCGGCGCCCAGGGCGGCCCGCTGATGCACGTGATCGCCGCCAAGGCGGTGTGCTTCAAGGAAGCGCTGGAACCCGGCTTCAAGGCCTACCAGAAACAGGTCATCGAAAACGCCCAGGCCATGGCCCAGGTGTTCATCGAGCGCGGCTACGACGTGGTCTCCGGCGGTACCGACAACCATCTGTTCCTGGTCAGCCTGATCCGCCAGGGCCTGACCGGCAAGGACGCCGACGCCGCTCTGGGCCGCGCCCACATCACCGTCAACAAGAACGCCGTGCCCAACGACCCGCAGTCGCCGTTCGTCACCTCGGGCCTGCGCATCGGCACCCCGGCCGTCACCACCCGTGGCTTCAAGGTCGCCCAGTGCGTGGCGCTGGCCGGCTGGATCTGCGATGTGCTGGACAACCTGGGCGACGCCGATGTCGAGGCCGATGTGGCCAAGAACGTCGCCGCCCTGTGCGCCGACTTCCCGGTCTACCGCTGAGTGGAGCAGAACACCATGCAACGTTATTCAGGCTTCGGCCTCTTCAAGCACTCCCTCAGCCACCACGAGAACTGGCAGCGCATGTGGCGCACGCCAACCCCGAAAAAGGTCTACGACGTGGTCATCGTCGGCGGTGGCGGCCATGGCCTGGCCACCGCCTACTACCTGGCCAAAGAGCACGGCATCACCAACGTGGCGGTGGTCGAGAAGGGCTACCTGGGTGGTGGCAACACCGCCCGC
Organism: Pseudomonas entomophila; assembly: GCF_029478665.1. Taxonomy (GTDB): domain Bacteria; phylum Pseudomonadota; class Gammaproteobacteria; order Pseudomonadales; family Pseudomonadaceae; genus Aquipseudomonas; species Aquipseudomonas entomophila_F. The sequence continues at coordinate 8,266 of NZ_JARPQB010000055.1, read as the reverse complement.
AACACCACCATCGTGCGTTCCAACTACCTGTGGGACGAGTCGGCGCACCTGTACGAGCACGCCATGAAACTGTGGGAAGGGCTCTCGCAAGACATCAACTACAACGTGATGTTCTCCCAGCGCGGCGTGTACAACCTGTGCCACACCCTGCAGGACATCCGCGACTCCGAGCGCCGGGTCAACGCCAACCGCCTCAATGGCGTGGACGGCGAGCTGATCCGCACCGAGCAGGTCGCGGCCGAGATCCCGTACCTCGACTGCTCGAAGAACACCCGCTATCCGATCCTCGGCGCCACCGTCCAGCGCCGTGGCGGCGTGGCCCGTCACGACGCCGTGGCCTGGGGCTTCGCCCGCGCCGCCGACGCCCTGGGCGTGGACCTGATCCAGCAGACCGAGGTGATCGGCTTCCGTAAAGAGAACGGCGCCGTGATCGGCGTCGAAACCAACAAGGGCTTCATCGGCGCCAAGCGCGTCGGCGTGGTCACCGCCGGCAACTCCGGGCACATGGCCAAGCTGGCCGGTTTCCGCCTGCCGCTGGAGTCGCACCCGTTGCAGGCGCTGGTCTCCGAGCCGATCAAGCCGATCATCGACAGCGTGATCATGTCCAACGCCGTGCACGGCTACATCAGCCAGTCCGACAAGGGCGACCTGGTGATCGGCGCCGGTATCGACGGCTGGGTCGGCTACGGCCAACGCGGCTCCTACCCGATCATCGAGCACACCCTGCAGGCGATCGTCGAGATGTTCCCGATCCTCTCCCGCGTGCGCATGAACCGCCAGTGGGGCGGCATCGTGGATACCACGCCGGATGCCTGCCCGATCATCTCCAAGACCCCGGTGAAGAACATGTTCTTCAACTGCGGCTGGGGCACCGGCGGCTTCAAGGCCACCCCCGGCTCGGGCAACGTGTTCGCCGCGAGCCTGGCCAAGGGCGAGATGCACCCGCTGGCCGCGCCTTTCTCCATCGACCGTTTCTACAACGGTGCGCTGATCGACGAACACGGCGCCGCTGCCGTCGCCCACTGACCCGGAGACAACCGTCATGTTGCAAATCTTCTGTCCCCACTGCGGCGAGCTGCGCTCCGAGGAAGAGTTCCACGCATCGGGCCAGGCGCACATCGCCCGCCCGCTGGACCCGAACGCCTGCTCCGACGAGGAGTGGGGCACCTACATGTTCTTCCGCGACAACCCGCGTGGCATCCACCACGAACTGTGGGACCACGTCGCCGGCTGCCGCCAGTACTTCAACGTCACCCGTGACACCGTGACCTACGAGGTCCTGGAAACCTACAAGATCGGCGACAAGCCGCAGGTCACCGCCACCTCGAAACAGAGCACCGCGCCAGCGACCGCCAAGGGCCAAGGGGAAAAAGTATGAGCCAGACCTATCGCCTCGCCAGCGGCGGCCGTATCGACCGCAGCAAGGTGCTGAACTTCAGCTTCAACGGCAAGACCTACCAGGGCTATGCCGGTGACACCCTGGCCGCCGCGCTGCTGGCCAACGGCGTCGACATCGTCGGGCGCAGCTTCAAGTACTCGCGTCCCCGCGGGATCATCGCCGCCGGCACCGAAGAGCCGAACGCCATCCTGCAGATCGGCTCCAGCGAAGCCACCCAGATCCCCAACGTGCGTGCCACCCAGCAGGCCCTGTATGCCGGCCTGGTGGCCACCAGCACCAACGGCTGGCCGAACGTCAACAACGACATGATGGGCATCATCGGCAAGGTCGGCGGCAACATGATGCCGCCCGGGTTCTACTACAAGACCTTCATGTACCCCAAGTCGTTCTGGATGACCTACGAGAAGTACATCCGCAAGGCGGCGGGCCTGGGTCGCGCGCCACTGCAGAACGACCCGGACAGCTACGACTACATGAACCAGCACTGCGACGTGCTGATCGTCGGTGCCGGCCCTGCCGGCCTGGCGGCTGCCCTGGCCGCCGCACGTAGCGGTGCCCGGGTGATCCTGGCCGACGAGCAGGAAGAGTTTGGCGGCACCTTGCTCGACAGCCGCGAGACGCTGGATGGCAAGCCGGCCGCCGACTGGGTCAACGCCGTCGTCGCCGAGCTGGAGTCGCTGCCGGAGGTCACCCTGCTGCCGCGCAGCACGGTCAACGGCTACCACGACCATAACTTCCTCACCATTCACGAGCGCCTCACCGACCACCTTGGCGACCGTGCGCCAATTGGCCAGGTACGTCAGCGTGTGCACCGTGTCCGTGCCAATCGCGTCGTGCTGGCTGCGGGCGCCCACGAGCGTCCGCTGGTGTACGGCAACAACGACCTGCCGGGCAACATGCTGGCGGGTGCCGTGTCCACCTACGTACGCCGTTATGGCGTGGCCCCGGGCCGCAAGCTGGTGCTGTCGACCAACAACGACCACGCCTACCGTTGCGCGCTGGACTGGCACGACGCTGGCCTGCAGGTGGTCGCCATCGCCGACGCCCGCCACAACCCACGCGGCTCGTTGGTCGAAGAGGCGCGCGCCAAGGGTATCCGCATCCTCACTTCCAGCGCCGTGATCGAGGCCAAGGGCAGCAAGCACGTCACCGGCGCCCGTGTGGCCGCCATCGATGTGCAGGCGCACAAGGTCACCAGCCCGGGGGAAACCCTGGAATGCGACCTGATCGCGACTTCCGGCGGCTACAGCCCGGTCGTGCACCTGGCCTCGCACCTGGGCGGCCGCCCGGTGTGGCGTGAAGACATCCTCGGCTTCGTGCCGGGCGATGCACCGCAGAAGCGTGTTTGCGTCGGCGGTGTGAACGGTGTCTACGCCCTGGGCGATGTGATCGCCGACGGTTTCGAAGGCGGCGTGCGCGCGGCCACCGAGGCCGGCTTCAAGGCCAGCGCCGGCACCCTGCCGAAAACCCTGGCGCGCAAGGAGGAGGCCACTGTTGCGCTGTTCCAGGTGCCCCACGACAAGGGCACCGCCCGAGCGCCGAAGCAGTTCGTCGATCAGCAGAACGACGTCACCGCCGCTGCCATCGAGCTGGCCACCCGCGAAGGCTTCGAGTCGGTCGAGCACGTCAAGCGCTACACCGCCCTGGGCTTCGGCACCGACCAGGGCAAGCTGGGCAACATCAACGGCCTGGCCATCGCCGCCCGTTCGCTGGGGATCGGCATCCCGGAAATGGGCACCACCATGTTCCGCCCCAACTACACGCCGGTGACCTTCGGCGCGGTGGCGGGCCGGCACTGCGGCCACCTGTTCGAGCCGGTGCGCTTCACCGCCCTGCACGCCTGGCACATCAAGAACGGCGCCGAGTTCGAGGACGTCGGCCAGTGGAAGCGCCCGTGGTACTTCCCCAAGCCCGGCGAAGATATCCACACCGCCGTGGCCCGTGAATGCAAGGCCGTGCGTGACAGCGTCGGCCTGCTGGATGCCTCGACCCTGGGCAAGATCGACATCCAGGGCCCGGACGCCCGCGAGTTCCTCAACCGCATCTACACCAACGCCTGGACCAAGCTCGACGTGGGCAAGGCCCGCTACGGCCTGATGTGCAAGGAAGACGGCATGGTCTTCGACGACGGCGTGACCGCCTGTGTCGGCGACAACCACTTCATCATGACCACCACCACCGGTGGCGCCGCCCGCGTGCTGCAGTGGCTGGAGCTGTACCACCAGACCGAATGGCCGGAGATGAAGGTGTACTTCACCTCGGTCACCGACCACTGGGCGACCATGACCCTGTCCGGCCCCAACAGCCGCAAGTTGCTGGCCGAGGTCAGCGACATCGACCTGGACAAGGAAGGCTTCCCGTTCATGAGCTGGAAGGAGGGCCTGGTCGGCGGCGTGCCGGCGCGGGTGTTCCGCATCTCGTTCACCGGCGAGCTGTCGTACGAGATCAACGTCCAGGCCAACTACGCCGTGGGCGTGCTGGAGCAGATCGTCGAGGCGGGTAAAAAGTACAACCTCACGCCTTACGGCACCGAGACCATGCACGTGCTGCGCGCCGAGAAGGGCTTCATCATCGTCGGCCAGGACACCGACGGTTCGATGACCCCGGACGACCTCAACATGAGCTGGTGCGTGGGCCGCAACAAGCCGTACTCGTGGATCGGCCTGCGTGGCATGAACCGCGAGGACACCGTGCGCGAGAACCGCAAGCAGTTGGTGGGCCTGAAGCCTGTGGACCCGAACGTGTGGCTGCCGGAAGGCGCCCAGCTGGTGTTCGACCCGAAGCAGCCGATCCCGATGGACATGGTCGGCCACGTCACCTCCAGCTATGCAGCCAACTCCCTGGGTTATTCCTTCGCCATGGGCGTGGTCAAGGGCGGCCTCAAGCGCCTGGGCGAGCGGGTGTATTCACCCCAGGCCGACGGCAGCGTGATCGAGGCCGAGATCGTGTCTTCGGTGTTCTTCGACCCGAAAGGCGAGCGGCAGAACGTCTAAGGCCCGGAAGGCAAACGGTGTCTGGCTGGCAATGAGGTCCCTGTAGGAGCGGGTTTACCCGCGAATAGGGCGGTGAAACCACCATCGCATTCGCGGGTAAACCCGCTCCTACAGGATGTGCCGCCGACCCGAACACCGGTTGAGACCCACAGAATTCAAGGCAGGTAAGAAATGAGCGCTATCAACGTCTTCCAGCAAAACCCCGGCAGTGATGCCAAAGCCCAGTCGCCGCTGCACCATGCCGACCTGGCCAGCCTGGTTGGTAAAGGTCGCAAGAACGCAGGCGTGACCCTGCGCGAAAAGAAATTGCTCGGCCATCTGACCATCCGTGGCAATGGCCACGACCAGGCCTTCGCCGGAGGCGTGCACAAGGCCCTGGGCCTGGAGCTGCCGGTGGCCCTGACCGTGGTCGCCAACAACGAGATGTCGCTGCAATGGATGGGCCCGGACGAGTGGCTGCTGATCGTCCCCGGCGGCCAGGAGTTCGCCGTCGAGCAGAAGCTGCGCGACGCCCTCGATGGCCAGCACATCCAGGTGGTCAATGTCAGCGGCGGGCAGACCCTGCTCGAACTGCGCGGCCCCAACGTGCGCGACGTGCTGATGAAATCCACCAGCTATGATGTACACCCGAACAACTTCCCGGTCGGCAAGGCCGTCGGCACCGTGTTCGCCAAGTCGCAGCTGGTGATCCGCCGCACCGCCGAGGACACCTGGGAGCTGGTGATCCGCCGCAGCTTCTCCGACTACTGGTGGCTGTGGCTGCAGGACGCGTCGGCCGAGTACGGCCTGGCCATCGAAGCGTAAGGAGCAGTCATCATGAGTCGGGCACCGGACACCTGGATTCTCACTGCCGACTGTCCGAGCATGCTCGGCACGGTCGATGTGGTGACGCGTCATCTCTACGAGCAGCGCTGCTACGTCACCGAGCACCATTCCTTCGATGACCGGCTGTCGGGGCGGTTTTTCATTCGCGTGGAGTTCCGCGCCCCGGACGGCTTCGACGAGAACGCCTTCCGCGCGGGTTTGGCCGGGCGCAGCGAAGCGTTCGGCATGGCCTTCGAGCTGACCGCGCCGAACCACCGCCCCAAGGTGGTGATCATGGTGTCCAAGGCCGACCACTGCCTGAACGACCTGCTGTACCGCCAGCGCATCGGCCAACTGGCCATGGACGTGGTCGCGGTGGTGTCCAACCACCCCGACCTCGAGCCCTTGGCGCATTGGCACAAGATCCCCTACTACCACTTCGCCCTCGACCCCAACGACAAGCCCGGGCAGGAGCGCAAGGTGCTGCAGGTGATCGAGGAAACGGGTGCCGAACTGGTGATTCTTGCCCGCTACATGCAGGTGCTGTCGCCGGAGCTGTGCCGGCGGCTGGATGGCTGGGCGATCAACATCCATCACTCGCTGCTGCCGGGGTTCAAGGGTGCCAAGCCTTATCACCAGGCCTACAACAAGGGTGTGAAGATGGTCGGTGCCACGGCGCACTACATCAACAACGACCTGGACGAAGGGCCGATCATCGCCCAGGGGGTCGAGGTGGTGGACCATGCCCACTATCCCGAGGACCTGATCGCCAAGGGCCGCGATATCGAATGCCTGACCCTGGCGCGGGCGGTGGGCTATCACATCGAGCGGCGGGTGTTCCTCAACGCCAATCGCACCGTGGTTCTCTGATTTGCCACGATCCCTGTAGGAGCCAGCCTTGCTGGCGAACCGCCGCGCCACGCAGTTGCTGCTGTTCGCCAGCAAGGCTGGCTCCTACAGGGTAGGCGGTGCTTCGGCGCAATCAGGCATCCCCCTGTCGCATCCAGTCACCGCCCCACCGCTTATCCAGCCCACAATCCCCTCATTCCAGTAACACAGGCCGCCCACGGACGGCGGCGCTTTCCACCACCGCTGCATAACTACAAATCAAGCGAGGTAAGAAGCATGTCTGGTAACCGTGGAGTGGTGTATCTCGGCGCGGGCAAGGTCGAGGTGCAGAAGATCGACTACCCAAAAATGCAGGACCCGCGCGGCAAGAAGATCGAGCACGGGGTCATCCTCAAGGTGGTCTCCACCAACATCTGCGGCTCTGACCAGCACATGGTCCGTGGCCGCACCACCGCCCAGGTCGGCCTGGTCCTGGGCCACGAAATCACCGGTGAAATCGTCGAAATGGGCCGTGACGTCGAACGCCTGAAAATCGGCGATCTGGTGTCGGTACCCTTCAACGTCGCCTGCGGCCGCTGCCGCTCGTGCAAAGAGATGCACACCGGCGTCTGCCTCACCGTCAACCCGGCCCGCGCCGGCGGCGCCTACGGCTATGTCGACATGGGCGACTGGACCGGTGGCCAGGCCGAGTACGTGCTGGTGCCCTATGCCGACTTCAACCTGCTGAAACTGCCCGACCGCGACAAGGCCATGGAGAAGATCCGCGACCTGACCTGCCTGTCCGACATCCTCCCCACCGGTTACCACGGTGCCGTCACCGCCGGTGTTGGCCCGGGCAGTACCGTGTACGTCGCCGGTGCCGGCCCGGTCGGCCTGGCCGCCGCCGCTTCCGCTCGCCTGCTGGGCGCGGCCTGCGTCATCGTCGGCGACCTCAACCCGGCCCGCCTGGCCCACGCCAAGTCGCAAGGTTTCGAAGTGGTCGACCTGTCCAAGGACACCCCGCTGCACGAGCAGATCATCGATATCCTCGGCGAGCCGGAGGTGGACTGCGCCGTCGATGCGGTTGGCTTCGAGGCCCGCGGCCACGGCCATGAAGGTGCCAAGCACGAAGCCCCGGCCACCGTGCTCAACTCGTTGATGCAGGTGACCCGCGTGGCCGGCAAGATCGGTATCCCCGGCCTGTACGTGACCGAGGACCCGGGCGCGGTGGATGCCGCCGCCAAGATTGGCGCCCTGAGCATTCGCTTCGGCCTGGGTTGGGCCAAGTCGCACAGCTTCCACACCGGGCAGACCCCGACCATGAAGTACAACCGTCAGCTGATGCAGGCGATCATGTGGGACCGCATCAATATCGCCGAAGTGGTGGGGGTGCAGGTGATCAGCCTGGACCAGGCACCTGAAGGGTATGGCGAGTTCGATGCGGGTGTGCCGAAGAAATTCGTGATCGACCCGCACAAGACCTTCAGCGCTGCGTGATGGCTGGCAGTGGGGGCGCCACCGGAGGGGTGGTGGCCCCACGCTGCGCAGGCCGGCCCGTCGGGATGAACACCGATGGCCGGGCTGGAACAAACCTTCGGTAGCCCAGTCCAACCCCTCGTTTCCCGGCCATCCCGGCCGACGAGGTCCCTCCCGATGAAAGCATTCACCCTGGCAACCCTGATGACCCTGGCCGCAAGCCCGGTGTTCGCCCTCAACCTCGGCGATGTCGCCAATGCGGTGTCCGCTGTGCAAAGTCCGCAGCAACAGGGCCAGGTGCAGGCACCGGCGGCCCAGGCCAACCTGCTCAACAGCCTGGGCAGCGAGCTGAAGATCACCCCTGAGCAGGCTATCGGCGGGGCGGGGGCGATGCTGGGGCTGGCGCGCAACAATCTTAGCGGCGACGACTACGGGCAACTGGCCAAGGCCGTGCCGGGCCTGGACCTGCTGTCCGGCAACAATGCTCTGGGCGGGCTGAGTGGCCTGGGCCAGTTGCTGGGCAATGACAAGAATTCCTCCGCCCTGAGCAACGCCCTGGGCGGTGAGGTGCAGAACCGCAATGACCTGGACACCGTGTTCAAGGCGCTGGGCATGGAGACCGGGATGATCGGCCAGTTCGCGCCGTTGATCCTCCAGTACCTGGGGCAGCAGGGTATCGCCAGCTCGCTGTTGCAGAACCTGGGCAACCTGTGGGCCACCCCGGCCGCTGTCGCACCCTCGGTCTGACACGTACCTTTGTAGGAGC
>NZ_JARPQB010000054.1 GCF_029478665.1 Pseudomonas entomophila | reverse complement strand
CCGATATCCCGCCGACTCCCGCTCCAGCCACGCCGCCAATTCCTTGCGTCCAACTTTCTCCGCCCGCGCTCGCTCCAGCAGCCCAAGCATGTATTCACGCTTGCCCGGATCCTCTCCCGCCAGCGACAACGCCAGGTCTCGGTCCATCCAGCGGCGCATGCGTACGTACAGCCACCAATGGAAATACAGGCCCGTGGCGGTCACGATGACGACGATGAAGTAATCCATGGCTATCCTTGGTCCAACGTTTGAGCCCGCTTCACAGCCCGTTATGGCTGTACCAGAGCTGAATGAGAACAAATTTACGACGTTTACGCGGTGACAGCCGTCAAGACGAAGCGTCTAATGAGCACCTGTAACTTTTTGGAGAGTGTCCCATGCGTAAATCCGCTTTGCTGCTGGCCAGCTTCACCACCGTGTCGCTGCTGCTGGGCGGCTGTCAATCGTCGCTGACGGGCGACAGCTACTCCCGTGACGAGGCTCGCCGCGTGCAGACCGTGCGCATGGGCACCATCGAATCCCTGCGTCCGGTGAAGATCGAGGGTACCAAGACCCCGATCGGTGGTGGTGCCGGCGCTATCGTCGGTGGTGTTGCCGGCAGCGCAATCGGTGGCGGCCGTGGCAGCGTAGTGGCGGCCGTGATCGGTGCTGTGGCCGGTGGCCTGGCCGGCTCCGCCGCCGAGGAAGGCCTGACCCGCACGCAGGGTGTCGAGATCACCGTGCGCGAAGACGATGGCAGCATGCGCGCCTATGTGCAGCAAGTGCAGCAGAACGAGGTTTTCCGTGTGGGTGAGCGTGTGCGCATCATGACCGTCGATGGCACCAGCCGCGTTACTCACTGATAACGCAAATTAAAAGAAACCCCGACCGGCTCGGCCGTGTCGGGGTTTCTTTTTGTGCCGGAGAAGGCCGCTGGATCAGTCGTTCAGCCCGAGCATGTCGCGTGCTACTGCTTCGGCGATACGGATGCCATCGACACCGGCAGACAAGATGCCGCCAGCATAGCCCGCGCCTTCGCCGGCCGGGAACAGCCCCTTGAGGTTGAGGCTCTGGAAACTGGCGTCACGGGTGATGCGCAGTGGCGACGAGGTGCGCGTCTCGATGCCGGTCAGCACCGCGTCGTGCAGGTTGTAGCCCTTGATCTGGCGGTCGAAGGCCGGCAGCGCTTCACGGATCGCCTCGATGGCGAAGTCCGGCAGGCTCGGTGCCAGGTCGCCGAGGGTGACACCGGGTTTGTAGGAGGGCTCGACGCTGCCCAGCGCCGTGGATGGGCGGCCAGCGACGAAATCACCGACCAATTGCGCCGGGGCCTGGTAGTTGCTGCCACCCATCACATAGGCGTGGGCCTCCAGGCGTTCCTGCAGCTCGATGCCGGCCAGTGGGCCGCCCGGGTAGTCACGCTCGGGGTCGATACCGACAACAATACCGGAGTTGGCATTGCGCTCATTGCGTGAGTATTGGCTCATGCCGTTGGTGACCACACGGCCAGGCTCGCTGGTGGCGGCGACGACGGTGCCACCCGGGCACATGCAGAAGCTGTACACCGAACGGCCGTTCTTGGCGTGGTGCACCAGCTTGTAGTCGGCGGCGCCGAGTTTCGGGTGGCCGGCGTATTTGCCCAGGCGTGCCTTGTCGATCAGCGACTGCGGGTGCTCGATGCGGAAACCGACCGAGAACGGCTTGGCCTCCATGAACACGCCTTTGGCGTGGAGCATGCGGAAGGTATCGCGGGCACTATGGCCCAGGGCCAGGACTACATGACGCGAATGCAGTTGTTCACCGCTTTGCAGTACCACGCCGGTGAGCTGCTCGCCGTCCACCAGCAGGTCGGTAACCTTCTGCTCGAAGCGCACTTCACCGCCCAGGGTGATGATTTCCTCACGCATTTTCTCGACCATGCTGGTCAGGCGGAAGGTACCGATGTGCGGCTTGTTGATGTAGAGGATTTCTTCCGGGGCGCCAGCCTTGACGAACTCTTCCAGCACCTTGCGGCCGTGGTGGTTCGGGTCCTTGATCTGGCTGTACAGCTTGCCGTCGGAGAAGGTGCCGGCGCCGCCTTCGCCGAACTGCACGTTCGATTCGGGATTGAGCACGCTCTTGCGCCACAGGCCCCAGGTATCCTTGGTGCGCTGACGTACTTCCTTGCCGCGTTCGAGGACGATGGGTTTGAAGCCCATCTGTGCCAGCAACAGGCCGGCGAAGATACCGCAAGGGCCGAAGCCGACGACGATCGGGCGTTCCTGCGGCTCGTTCGGCGCGTGGCCGACGAACTTGTAGCTGACATCCGGCGCAACGCCGACCTTCGGGTCATCAGCGAAGGTGCGCAGCAGTTCGGCTTCATTGCTGGTTTCGAGATCGATGGTGTAGATGAACAGCAGCTCGCTGTTCTTCTTGCGCGCATCGTAGCTGCGCTTGAACAGGGTGAAGCCGAGCAGTTGCCCGTCGCTGATGCCCAGGCGCTGGACGATGGCGACACGCAGCTCGTCGTCGGAGTGGTCCAGGGGCAGCTTCAGTTCGGTGATTCGTAGCATGGCAGGGTCCATTATCCCGGCCATGGGCGGCCGGCGGCTTTACACAAACCGCCAAGTATAAGCTGTTCACCGCACCGACTGGCAGGATAAAAGCACCCGGCGATCAGAGGTCGCGGGCACCACCGTAGTAGGCGCAGCCCCGCAACGTCTTGCCATCGATGCGCAGCTCGGCCTTGAGGTGGCGGATGGCACCGGTGGCGCCGTCGACGCAGCGCTGCGGCGCGACCCACAGTTCGACACGCTGGCCGTTGGCTTCGCTGGACAGGCTCAGGCCGCCGCCAGGCATTTCCTCTTCCAGGTAAGGCAGCGGCAGCGGGTCCTGGCCGACGCGGTTGAGCACCATGCCCTTGCCGCTGGCCTTGATGTCCCAGTCCGGTTCATGGCCGCCGGCACGCAGGGTCAGCTGCTTGAAGTTGGGGTCTTCGCAGCCTGGATGTTCGGAGGATTCAAGGCGGTACAGGCGGGTCACGTCGAGCTGGCCGTCGCTGCCCGCCTGCTTGCTGCCGGCCAGGCGTCCGCGGACATCGGCGAACAGTTTGTCACCGGCGTCGTCAGCCAGGTTGGCGGCTTCTTGCAGGATACCGGTCGCGGCGGCGTCGTTGACGATGAAGCGACGGCTTTCGCTGCAGGGTTTGAACAGCAGGTGGCCACCGGCCGCGCTCAGTTCGCCTTGCATGCGGGTGGTGCCCAGGTTCGGGTCGACCGGTTTTTCGGCCAGCACCTGGCAACCGGCGAACAGCGGCAGCAGGGCGGTGAGCAGCAGGGAAGGGGTGAGGCGCATGGGGCGGGCTCCGGTGTTCGGGCAAAAAGTGCCGGCCACGTTACCGAGCCTGTCGGGTGTCTACAAGGGGGACAAGAGCACTGTACGCGTCATTGCGTAGGAGCCAGCCTTGCTGGCGAACCAGGCGCCTTGGTGGGTGGCACCGGCTACGCCGGTGTTCGCCGGCAAGGCCGGCTCCTACACGGGCCACGCCAGCACCAAATTCAACAGGCAGAAAAAAGGGCCCTAAGGCCCTTTGATCTTTTATCCCCCGAGGTACGCGTCGCGCACCTTCGGGTCGGTCAACAGCGCTTCACCGGTACCCTGCATCACCACCTTGCCATTTTCCAGCACATAGGCGCGGTCGGCGATCTTCAGCGCCTGGTTGGCGTTCTGCTCCACCAGGAACACCGTCACGCCATCGCGGCGCAGCTGCTCGATGATGTCGAAGATCTGCTGGATGATGATCGGTGCCAGGCCCAGCGAGGGTTCGTCGAGCAGCAGCAGCTTGGGTTTGCTCATCAGTGCCCGGCCGATGGCCAGCATCTGCTGCTCGCCGCCGGACATGGTGCCGCCGCGCTGGATGTAGCGTTCCTTCAGGCGTGGGAACAGCTGCAGGACCTTGTCCAACTGCTCCTGGTAGTCGCCCTTGTCGGTGAAGAAACCGCCCATGGCCAGGTTTTCCTCGACCGTCAGGCGCGAGAACACGCGGCGGCCTTCCGGCACCACCGCGATGCTCTTGCGCATGATGTGCGAAGAAGGCTGGCCGACCAGCTCCTCGCCCAGGTACTTGATGCTGCCGCTGCTCGCCTGGGGCGAACCGCAGAGGGTCATCAGCAGCGTCGACTTGCCGGCGCCGTTGGCGCCGATCAGGGTGACGATCTCGCCCTGGTTGATCTCCACGTTGACGCTGTGCAGCGCCTGGATCTTGCCGTAGAAGGTGGAAACGTTCTCGAACTTCAGCATTTACGCCTCCCCCAGGTAGGCCTTGATCACATCAGGGTTGCCGCGGATCTCGTCCGGCGTGCCATCGGCCAGGGGCGTGCCCTGGTTGATCACCACGATGTGGTCGGAAATGCTCATCACCAGCTTCATGTCGTGCTCGATCAGCAGCACGGTCACGTTGTGGGATTCGCGCAAGTAGGCGATGAGGGCCTTGAGGTCCTCGGTCTCCTTGGGGTTCAGGCCGGCGGCCGGTTCGTCGAGCATGATGATCCGTGGCTGGGTCATCATGCAGCGGGCGATTTCCAGGCGGCGTTGCTGGCCGTAGGCGAGGGTGCCGGCGGTGCGGTTGGCGAACTCGGTCAGGTTGACCTTCTCCAGCCAGTACTGGGCGCGCTCCATGGCCTCTTTCTCGCTGCGGCGGAAGTTCGGGGTCTTGAACAGGCCGGCGAAGAAGTTGGTGTTGAGGTGACGGTGCTGGGCGATCAGCAGGTTTTCCAGCGCGGTCATCTCCTTGAACAGGCGCACGTTCTGGAAGGTCCGCACCACGCCCTTGCGGGCGATCTGATGACCGGCCAGGCCTTGTATCGGCTGGCCGTCGAGCAGGATGGTGCCGCCGCTCGGTTTGTAGAAGCCGGTGAGGCAGTTGAACACGGTGGTCTTGCCGGCACCGTTCGGGCCGATCAGCGCCACCACCTGTTTTTCCTTGACGGTCAGGGCCACGCCGTTGACCGCCAACAAGCCGCCGAAGCGCATGCTCAGGCCGCTGACTTGCAGAATTTCGCGGCTCATCGAGGCAGCTCCATGTGCGGACGTTGCATAGGCAGCAGGCCTTGCGGACGCCAGATCATCATCAACACCATCAGCGCACCGAACATCAGCATCCGGTATTCGCTGAACTCACGCATCATCTCCGGCAGCAGGATCATCACGATGGCCGCGAGAATCACGCCCAGCTGCGAACCCATGCCGCCCAGCACGACGATGGCGAGGATGATCGCCGACTCGATGAAGGTGAACGACTCCGGTGTCACCAGCCCTTGGCGGGCGGCGAAGAAGCTGCCGGCGAAACCGGCGAAGCAGGCACCCAGGGTGAACGCCGAGAGCTTGATCACGGTGGGGTTCAGGCCCAGCGCGCGGCAGGCGATCTCGTCTTCACGCAGCGCTTCCCAGGCCCGGCCGATCGGCATGCGCAGCAGGCGGTTGATGACGAACAGCGCCAGCAACGCCAGCAGCAGGGCCACCAGGTAGAGGAAGATGACCTTGTTGATCGAGTTGTATTCCAGCCCGAAGAACTCATGGAACGTTTGCATGCCTTCGGCGGCGCGGCGTTCGAAGGTCAGGCCGAAGAACTCCGGCTTGGGGATGTTGCTGATGCCGTTGGGGCCGCCGGTCCAGTCGGTGAGGTTGCGCAGGAACAGGCGGATGATCTCGCCGAAGCCCAGCGTCACGATCGCCAGGTAGTCGCCGCGCAGGCGCAGCACCGGGAAACCGAGCAGGAAGCCGAAGGTGGCGGCCATCAGGCCGGCGATCGGCAGGCACACCCAGAAGCTCCAGCCCAGGTAGTGCGAGAGCATGGCGTAGCTGTAGGCGCCGACGGCATAGAAGCCGACATAACCCAGGTCGAGCAGGCCCGCCAGGCCGACCACGATGTTCAGGCCCAGGCCCAGCAACACGTAGATCAGGATCAGGGTGGCGATGTCGACCGCGCCGCGGGAGCCGAAGAACGGCCAGATCAGCGCCGCGACGATCAGCCCGATGATGACCCAGCGCTGGGTCTTCGGCAGGGTGAGGAAGTTGGTTACCGAAGGCGGTACCAGCTTGCGGTCCGAGCGGCGGCCCATCACCGCGCTCCACTGCTTGTCGAACAATACGCGCAGGAACATCAGTACCGAACACGCGGCGATGATGCTGATGGTGAACGAACCCTGGCTGTGCACGATCAGGCTGATGCCGTCGATGCTGAGTTTCAGGCCCAGCACCGGGAAGGCCACGGCCCAGACCAGCAAGGCGCTGAAGAACGCCTGTTTGAGATTTCTGTTCATACTTTTTCAACCTCCGGGCGGCCCAGGATGCCGGTCGGCCGGAACAACAGGACGAGAACCAAGAGACCGAATGCCACCACGTCCTTGTACTGGTCGCCGAAGATGTCGGCGCCGAAGGCTTCGGCCACGCCCAGCACCAGCCCGCCGAGCATGGCGCCCGGGATGCTGCCGATGCCGCCCAATACCGCCGCGGTGAAGGCTTTCAGGCCCACCAGGAAACCGGCGTTGGGGTTGATCACCCCGTACTGCATGCTCAGCAGCACGGCCGCCACCGCCGCCAGGGCGGCACCGATGACGAAGGTCAGGGCGATGATGTTGTTGGTGTTGATGCCCAGCAGGTTGGCCATCTTGATGTCCTCGGCACAGGCGCGGCAGGCGCGGCCGAGGCGGGAACGGGAGATGAACAGGGTCAGGCAGGTCATGGCGATCAGCGTGACCAGGAACACCAGGATCTGCATGTACGAGACCAGCACTTCCTCCGCGCCGCCCGGGCCGAAGGAGAAGGCGCCGGGAATCAGGTTGGGGATGGACTTGTCTTTCGAATCCTGCGAGAGCAGGACGGTGTTCTGCAGGAAGATCGACATGCCGATGGCGGAGATCAGCGGGATCAACCGGTTGCTGTTGCGCAGCGGCCGGTAGGCGACCCGTTCGATGCTGTAGCCGTAGGCACTGGTGACGCAGATGGTGGCGACGAAGGCCACGGTCATGAGGATCGGCAGGGAGTGGATGCCCATCATGGCCAGCCCGGCGAGGGCGATGAAGGCCACGTAGGAGCCGATCATGTACACCTCGCCGTGGGCGAAGTTGATCATGCCGATGATGCCGTACACCATCGTGTAACCGATGGCGATCAGCGCGTAGGTACTGCCGATGGTCAATCCGTTAACCAGTTGTTGGAGGAAGTGGTAGATCTCAGGCATTACAGCGCTCCTAAAAACCTGATTTGCATTTCTCTGGCGGGGGTGACCCGGGCCCATTTTGTTCTCGCGGTCTTCGCCACGTGATCGTTGTGCGGGCACTGCCAGGAAACCGCGGGTGACGGTTTTAAGATTTTCAGGTGAACCGGCTCCCGGATCGCGGGAATCAGGTCCATAGAACCTCGTAAAACAAAGCCCACTGCTCGCACAGTGGGCTTCTCGGTCAGCTATTAGTCACGCAGTTACTGAGGGGAGACTTCGGTCTTCGGCTTGCCGAAGTGCCATTCGTAGACCACGAACTTGAAGTCTTTCAGGTCGCCCTTTTCGTCGTACGACAAGGTGCCGGTCGGGGTCTTGAAGGAGCCGGCGTGGATCGCTTCCGCCACTTTGGCGGTGTCCTCGGACTTGGCTGCCTTGATACCGCCGGCGATCAGCTCGACCGCGGAGTAGGCCGGGAACACGAACGGACCGCTCGGGTCCTTGCCGTCGGCCTTGATGGCGTCGACGATGGCCTTGTTCTCTGGATCGGTGTCGAACGACTTCGGCAGGGTGACCAGCAGGCCTTCGGAGGCGCCCTGGGCGATCTGCGAGATGGAGTCGTTACCCACGCCTTCCGGGCCCATGAACTTGGCTTTCAGGCCTTTCTCTTGCGCCTGGCGCAGGATCAGGCCCAGCTCTGGGTGGTAGCCGCCGTAGTAGACGAAGTCGACGTTGTTCTGCTTGAGCTTCTGGATGATCGAGGAGAAGTCCTTGTCACCGGCGTTCAGGCCTTCGAAGACGGCCACCTTGGTGCCTTTCTTCTCCAGCGTCTGCTTGACCGCGGTGGCGATGCCTTCGCCGTACTGCTGCTTGTCGTGCAGGACGGCGACCACTTTCGGTTTGACGTGGTCGGCGATGTAGTTGCCGGCGGCCGGGCCCTGGGCGCTGTCCAGGCCGATGGTGCGGAAGATCAGCTTGTAGCCACGGGCGGTGATTTCCGGCGAGGTGGCGGCGGGGGTGATCATGATCACGCCTTCGTCTTCGTAGATGTCGGACGCAGGCTGGGTGGAGCTGGAGCACAGGTGGCCGATCACGAACTTGACGCCATCGTTGACCACTTTGTTGGCGACCGCCACGGCTTGTTTAGGGTCGCACGCGTCGTCGTATTCCTTGGCTTCGAGCATCTTGCCATCGACACCACCCTTGGCGTTGATGTCCTTGATGGCTTGCTTGGCACCGGTGAACTGCATGTCGCCGTATTGAGTCACGGGACCGGTCTTCGGCCCGGCGATACCGATCTTGATGGTATCGGCGGCAAACGAATGGCTGGCAACCCCGGCCAGAACCATTGCGGCAAACAGCTTGGAAATCTTGATCATAGTGCTCCACTCATTCTGTTGTAATTCTTATAGTCCTGAGGCCAGGGCTACAGACCGGGCGGGATTCGCGGCTTGGCTACGCCATGCCGTAAGCCCACCTTCCCCCGGAACATGTCCCGGAACTGTACCGGTACAGTGTAGAGCGCCGTCCGAGCGCTTGAAAAGCGGGCGAAAAGCGTCTGTTTCGAGGGGTGTCGCCTGGTCGACATAAAGATACAGAAAAGCGCCATCAATTTGCCTGCATCTTCGGCCCGCCCCCACAAACTCGGGCCGGATCGACCAAATTACGTATTTGAAACCGGGTTTTTCTGCAAAAATGCCGACCTTTTTTGTTGGTCGATTCTTTGCGCAGGTAAACCCATGACTGATCAAGTAAGCACCCTCTATGCCAAATTGCTCGGCGAGACCGCCGTCATCGAGTGGAAAGCCCTGGAGCGTTTCTGGGCCAAGGGTGACCTGATTTGGGTCGACGCCAGCCTCGACCTGATCGCCGTTGCCGAGGCGATGGCCGAGAATCGCAGCGAGATCTTCGCCAAGTGGCGTAGTGATGGCACTGTCGGGCCGGTTTCCGCCGAGCAGGCGCTCGACCTGCAAACCCGCGATCCAGAGATCTGGGCGGTGGTGGTTTCGCCGTTCATCGTGATCCAGGCGAAGAAAGCGGAATAACCACGCGCTTTTTTAGTGCGTGAAAATGCACAGGCGCCTCGCGCTGGTGCGCGTTGACGCTCACGTAAGGTGGAAACAAGTAACAGTGGCGGGGTGATTTGGCGGGGCGGTAACAGTTTACGGCATGCGTAATGGGTGGGCGGGCGATCGCTCGTAGGAGCCGGCCTTGCCGGCGAACACCGGCGCCACCGCGGCGCTTGGTTCGCCAGCAAGGCTGGCTCCTACAGGCGTGGGGCGACTCAGTAGTCCACGCGCCCGGTATGGCTGTTCAGCGAAATCACCCGGGTCTTGCCGATGCGGTGCCTGAAGATCTCGCGCAGGTACTTCACCGCCTTCTTCACGCATTCGCGCGACAGGCGAATGTCGTTGATCGACACGAAGCGGCTCTTGTCGTTGATCAGCTCGCGGTATTTCTTCTCGTACATCGGCTTGATCGCGTACCAGTTGGTGTCGAGGATCTTCGCCGGGTTCTCGAACTCGTTGAGCAAGTCGTCGATGCTGTCTTCATCGAAGTGCTCGCTGGTGATGAAGTCGAGGATGGCATTGTCCAGGGTGTCGTCGAAGCGGTACGGGGTGCGGGCGAAGCAGCGTTTGATGAACGCCACGATCAGGGTCAGGAAGTCGTCCGACAGGCACGGGCTCTTGGCGATCAGGGTGGTCAGCGACAGGTTGGCCGAAGCGCCGATCACCAGCGCGTAGCGCTTGAGCGTGGTGTTGGGGAACAGGCTGTTGAGGTGGGTCTTGAGCCGGTTCAGGTCCATGTACGACAGCTTGTAGTCCTTGGGCAGCGAGACGATCGACACCACCGACGAACAGTTCTTGAAGAAGTGCAGGTCGTGCAACGCCGCGGCGTCGTAGCCCGAGGCCTGGTACTGCTCCAGCGCGGCGCGGTAGCGGCGCGACTCGATTGGCAACAGGCTGATGCCTTCGATGGCCTGGGTCTGCTTGTTGAAGTGCGGCAGGTCGATGGAGCGGAAGAACAGGTCGTCGATATCCAGCCGTGGCTGTTCGCGCTCGAACACTTTGAACTTGTCCGAACCCTGGGCCGGGATTTCCGGCACCACCGACTCGGCGTAGGCGATGGCCACGGGGCCGGCCAGGCTCATGAACAGGTCATTGGCGTCCAGGCGGATGGTCTCGCCAATATCGATGCCGGCGCGGCGGAAGTAGTTCTGGTCGTAGTCGGTGGTCACCGCCTGGGCGGTGAGGATGTTGAAGATCTGCTGGGAGATGTACTGGTTGGCGTGCTTCTCCATCGCATTGACGTCGATGTTCTGGATCGTGCCGTCATCGCTTTCTTCGGCGTAGCGCATGATGTCGTTGGAGATCAGCATCATCGCGTTCCATGGGCGAATGCGGCCCATGACGCTGGCTTCGCTGCTGTCTTCATTGTCGAAGTTGTACGAGAAGTCCCATTCCTCCGACAGGTACTTGCACAGCAGGCGCCCGGCGTTGATGTGCAGGGCTTCGGACATTTCGCTACGGTGGTCGGAGGCGTTCGGCAGTACGCAGATGCCGCTGGTGAAGATCGGTTCGAAGACAAACGAGTGCCCGCTCTTGCCGTCGTTCTCGTCGGCCGGCTTGGTGTCG
This sequence comes from Pseudomonas entomophila, assembly GCF_029478665.1. Taxonomy (GTDB): domain Bacteria; phylum Pseudomonadota; class Gammaproteobacteria; order Pseudomonadales; family Pseudomonadaceae; genus Aquipseudomonas; species Aquipseudomonas entomophila_F. The sequence goes on along the minus strand of NZ_JARPQB010000054.1, from coordinate 23,586 downwards.
AAGGTCTTGTTCATGTACGAGTACTGCTGGGCCAGGCCGAACTCCGAGGCCATGCCCGAGCCGGTACCGCCGCCGGCGCTGAAGATATAGAAGTACAGGCGCGACTGGTTGGCCTTGATGCCGCAGGAGTCGATCAGGTACGAGTGGATCAGTTTCCAGTCGGCGCTGGAGAAACGCTGGGTATCCTTGTTGAGGATGATCTTGGCCAGGTACTGGCCGAGAATCGGCGCGTTGCCGGCGCCGCCAGCATGCACCTCGGACAGGTCCATGATCTTCATCTTGCTGTAGTCGCGCAGGAAACCGCCGCGCTCGCCCTTGCGCGAGAAGCGGATGCGCCCGGCGATGTCCTTGTCCAGGTCACCAAGCATCACCAGGGGCTCGACCAGGAACACCGGCTTGGTGCCCTTGTTCTGCACCAGGCGCAGGTTCTGGCGGATCCAGCGCGCCGGGCTGTAGCCGGTTTCGCCCTTGTGCCGGTCCTCGTTGTTGAACTCGTTGAGGAAGAACGTGCGGGCGTTGTACACCAGCTCCGCCACGTCCAGGGCGATGTTCGAGCCGCAGCGGCCCAGGCCGATCAGGCACACCGAGGGGAACTGCTGCTCCAGGCGCAGTTGGTCTTCGCTCTCGACATGCAGGTTCTGCGGGAACACCAGGTCGCGCAGGCCGTCGAGGTTGTCGAGGATGCGCTGGATGTCCTGTTCGGTGAAGTACAGGTACTGATGGGTCGGCAGGTTGCGGCTGGCAGGAAGATCTCGAGCACCACCGGCAGTCAACGACGTGGGAGTGAGCGACGACTCAGGGACCGCATTGGCAGAAGTGTTCGTAGAGGTCATAGTGCGCCATTTGCCTGGAGTGGTGGGTTCCCCGTTGGAATATGTCATCTAGCCATCACGGAGAAATTTCGCGACTTTATCAGTGCGTCTTTTTCTTGTGCGATAGGGGTTTTCCCTAGGCGTTCTAAGGTTTTCTCCTCGCACCCGCATTGCATCGTCCGTTTGTCACGCTTCTTTAATCTGGAGTCGTTCATGAATACTGCTTTGCCTTCGCTGGGGTTCGCCGGGATCGGCCTGATGGGCTTGCCGATGTGCCGTCGGCTGCTGGCGGCGGGTTACCCGCTGACCGTGTGGAACCGCAGCCCGGACAAGTGCGCCGAACTGGTCGCGGCGGGGGCGCGTCTGGCCGCGAGCCCCGAGGATCTGTGCAACGGGACGGACATGGTGTTGCTGTGCCTGGCCGACACGGCGGTGGTGCGCGAGGTGGTATTTGGCGAGGGGGGCATTGCCAGTGGTGGGCGCGGCGGCCAGTTGCTGGTGGACTTCTCCAGCCTGGAACCGACCGCCACCCGTGAAATGGCCGCCGAACTGGCGGCGCTGTGTGGCATGGCCTGGCTCGACGCGCCGGTCTCGGGCGGTACCCCAGGCGCCGAGGCCGGTACCCTGGCGATCATGGTCGGTGGCGAGGCCTCGGACCTGGAGCGGGCACGCCCGGTGCTCCTCACCCTTGGTCAGCGGGTGACGCACATGGGCGGTGTCGGCGCGGGGCAGGTGACCAAGGCCTGCAACCAGATGATCGTCGCCTGCAATGCCCTGGTGATCGCCGAGGTGGTGGCCCTCGCCGAGCAGTCAGGGGTGGATGCCAGCTTGATCGCCGAGGCATTGGCCGGTGGTTTCGCCGACTCGAAACCCTTGCAGATCCTTGCCCCGCAAATGGCCGAAAGCCGTTTCGAGCCGGTCAAGTGGCATGTGCGCACGTTGCTCAAGGACCTCGACAGCGCAGTGAAGTTTTCCCGCGAGCAGGGCTCGGCGACGCCGCTCAGTGGCCTCGCCGCGCAACTGATGCGCTTGCACGGTAGCCAGGGCCATCTGCAAAAAGATCCGGCGACCCTGGTATCGCTGTATCGCAGCAAGGGCTGAGCATGTCGTGCTGGCGGTCCAGGCGTTCGAGTACCGGCCGCAGTTCGCTCGGTGGCAACGGCCGGCTGAGCAGGTAACCCTGCAGGCAGTCACAGCCGTGGGCGGCGAGGAAAGCCTGTTGCTCCGCTGTCTCGACGCCTTCGGTGACCACTTTCAGATGCAGGGTGTGGGCCATGATGATGATCGCCTGGACGATCTCCCGATCCTTCTGGTTGCCGGGTACTTCCTGGATGAACGAGCGATCGATCTTCAGCACGTCCAGCGGCAGGCGCTTGAGATAGGCCAGGGACGAATAACCGGTGCCGAAATCATCGATCGACAGGGCCACGCCCTGGGCGCGGATGCGCTTGAGCAGCTCGATGGTGTGGTGGATGTCGCCCATCAGGGCGTTCTCGGTGACTTCCAGTTCCAGCTGCCGAGCAGCCAGGCCCGCCTGGAACAGCGCCATCTCCACTTCGCTGGCCAGCTCCTCGCGGCCCAGGGTGAGCGCCGAACAGTTGACCGTGACCTTGAGGTGGCCATAGCCATGCCGGTTGAGCTGGGCCAGGTCCTCGCAGGCGCGGCGCAGCACCCACAGGTCGAGCTCGGCGATCAGGCCGTTGGCTTCGGCGATGGGGATGAAGCGATCAGGGCTGAGCAGGCCATGTTGCGGGTGCTGCCAGCGCACCAGGGCTTCGAGCTTGCTCACTTTCCGGCTGTGCAGGTCGAAGATCGGCTGGTAGTACACGCATAACCCGCGTTCCTCGAACAGTGCCAGGCGCAGTTCTTCTTCCAGTTGCAGCTCCAGGGTGGCGCGGGTCTTCAGGCCGCTGCTGAAGAAATGCAGGCTGTTGCGCCCGCAGCCCTTGGATTGATAGAGGGCGAGGTCGGCGTTTTTCAGCAGCTCCTCGGTGCTGTGGCCGTCATCGGGGAAGATGCTGATGCCGATGCTGGTGGTCATCACCATGCGCCGCCCGGCCAGGTCGATCGGTTCCTTCATCCGTTGCATGATGCGCTGTGCCAGGTGGCGCGCCTCGTCGCGGTTGTTCAGGCTGGTGACGACACAGAACTCGTCGCCGCCGAAGCGCGACACCAGGTCATTGCCACGAGTCGCGGCCTTGATATGCCCGGCGATGACCTTGAGCAGTTCGTCACCGGCGGCATGGCCGAGGCTGTCGTTGATGCGCTTGAAGTGGTCGATGTCGAGGAACATCACCGCCAGCATGCCGTCGTTGGCGGTCTGCTCGGCCAGGCGCTCGGCGAACACCTGGTTGAAGCCACGGCGGTTGACCAGGCCGGTCAGGGCGTCGTAGTGCGCGGCCTGCTGCAAGGATACCCGGGCCTGGTCGAGCTGGCTGAGCAGCAGGTTGACCCGGCGCAGGTCGTGCTCCTTGCTTTGCAGCTTCTTGTCGGCCAGCGCGGCGCTGATGCTGCTGCCGCTGATCAGCAGGGTAATGAAGGCGATGGTCAGCGCCAGTTGCAGGTTGTTGTCGGCGGAGGGCAGGCTCAGGGCGGTTCCACCGGGAATCACCAGGGTCATCGCGGCCATGCCGGTGAAATGGGTGAGCACGATGCCGGCGGCCATCAACAGGCTGGCGCCATGTTTCATCAACAGGTGCAGGGTGCCGCTGCCCTGGCGGAAGTAGCGGGCCATCAACAGTGCCAACAGGCCGGTGGCCATGGCGATGGCGATGGACGCCAGCAGCAGCCCGGTCTGGTAGTACTGGTGGGCGCTGGTCTGCAACGCGGCCATGCCGACATAGTGCATGGTGCTGATACCCAGGCCGATCAACAGTGCCGCTTGCAGGTAATGGCCCAGACGCATCTCGCCGCGGTCGAGGCTGTTCATCGCCAGCCAGGCGGCAATCAATGCAATCAATAATGACAAGGCGGTCAGGGCGGCGTCGAAGTGGAGTTCCAGCGGGGCCTGGAAGGCCAGCAGGCTGATGAAGTGCATGGCCCAGATGCCACCGGCCAGGCAGCAGGCGCCGAGTACCCGCCATTGGCGGCGCGCCGTGGGGGCCTCGCTATGGCTCTGGCGCTCGGCCATGCCCAGGGTGGCGAAGCAGGCGGCACCGGCGACGGTGAAGGCGAGCATCACCAGGAAGGGGTTGTGTCGGCAGTCGAGGATGATTTGTCCGGTCGCCGGTAGCTCGGCGAACAATCGCAGTCCCAGCCACTCCATTGCAGGCCTCTTTGTCGAGTGAGCCCTTGTCCCCACTGAGCGCGGATGGAGACTGTTCCTGCAGGAGTATAGGAAGGGGTGCTTAAGCCTTCCTGATTAATGGCACTTTGGTCTCTATCGTTTGGATATGAGGCTAATAGCGCAGCGGTCTAAACGAGTGGCTGTTCGCCGGTAAGCCGGCTCCTACGGATATCTGTAGGAGCCGGCTTGCCGGCGAACGGGGTATCAGCCAGCCACCAGCACCCGGATGGCCTCCAGGCGCAGCGCCGCTTTTTCCAGCGCCGCCATGCCATCCTTACGCTGCTGGCGCAGGGCGTCGATCTCAGTGTCGCGCACGGTGGGGTTGACCGCCTTGAGCGCGGTCAGGCGTGCAAGCTCCTCATCCGCCTCGGCCACCAGGCGTTGCTGGGCCTGGGCGACGCGTTCCTCGTGCGTTGGCAGGACCTTGGCCTCGCCTGCGGCGATGCGCTTGGCCAGCACGTCGCGCTGGGCCTGGACGAACTTGTTGGAACTGGCCCGTGGCACGCTCTCGAGCTGGTCGTTAAGCGTTTCGAAGGCCACACGCGCCGCCAGATCGTTGCCGTTGGCGTCGAGCAGGCAACGCAGCGCCGCCGGCGGCAGGTAGCGGCCCAGTTGCAGGCTGCGTGGCGCCACCACCTCGCTGACATACAGCAGTTCGAGCAGCACGGTGCCGGGCTTGAGCGCCTTGTTCTTGATCAGCGCGACCGCGGTGTTGCCCATCGAGCCGGACAGCACCAGGTCCATGCCGCCCTGGACCATCGGGTGCTCCCAGGTGAGGAACTGCATGTCCTCGCGGGACAGGGCCTGGCCACGGTCGTAGGTGATGGTCACGCCCTCGTCGTCACCCAGTGGGAAGCTGGCATCGAGCATCTTCTCGCTGGGCTTGAGCACCAGGGCGTTCTCGGAATGGTCTTCGCTGTCGATGCCAAAGGCGTCGAACAGGGTTTCCATGTAGATCGGCAGGGCGAACTGGTCGTCCTGCTCGAGAATCGCCTCGACCAGCGCCTGACCCTCCCCAGCGCCACCGGAGTTGAGTTCCAGCAGGCGGTCGCGGCCGCTGTGCAGCTCGGCTTCGAGCTTTTCACGTTCTGTGCGGGCTTCAGCCACCAGCTTGCCCCAGGCTTTCTCGTCACCTTCGGCGAGCAGCGGCAGCAGGCGCGGGCCGAACTGGTGCTGCAGGGCGTTGCCGGTCGGGCAGGTGTTGAGGAAGGCGTTGAGGCCTTCGTGGTACCACTGGAACAGGCGCTCCTGCGGGCTGTCCTGCAGGTACGGGATGTGCAGCTGGATCGTATGTTTCTGGCCGATCCGGTCAAGACGGCCGATACGCTGTTCGAGCAGGTCCGGGTGGGCTGGCAGGTCGAACATCACCAGGTGATGGGCGAACTGGAAGTTGCGGCCTTCACTGCCGATCTCGGAGCAGATCAGCACCTGGGCGCCGAACTCTTCGTCGGCGAAGTAGGCGGCGGCGCGGTCGCGCTCGAGGATGCTCATGCCTTCATGGAACACCGTGGCTGGAATACCGGAGCGCACGCGCAGGGCGTCTTCCAGGTCCATGGCGGTCTCGGCGTGGGCACAGATCACCAGCACCTTGGTACGCTTGAGCATCTTCAGGGTGTCGATCAGCCAGTCGACCCGAGGGTCGAAGCGCCACCAGCGTTCTTCGTCGCTGGTCTCGCCCTGGGCCTGGAAGGCTACCTCTGGGTACAGCTCGGCACGTTCGCCCGAAGGCAGCTCGGCATATTGCTCCGGGTTAGCCAGGGGGTAGGGGTGCAGTTGGCGTTCCGGGAAGCCCTGGATTGCCGCCCGGGTATTGCGGAACAGCACGCGGCCGGTGCCGTGGCGGTCGAGCAGCTCGCGGATCAGGCGCGCGCTGGCCTGGCTGTCGCCATCGCTGACCGCGGCCAGCAGCGCTTCGCCTTCGGCACCGAGGAAACCCTGAATGGTGGCGTGGGCCTTGGCCGACAGGCGACCTTCGTCGAGCAGTTCCTGTACCGCTTCGGCCACCGGGCGATAGTTTTCGCTTTCGGCGCGGAACGCGGCCAGGTCATGGAAACGGTTGGGGTCGAGCAGGCGCAGGCGGGCGAAGTGGCTGTCCTGGCCGAGCTGTTCAGGGGTCGCGGTGAGCAGCAGCACGCCCGGAATGACCTGGGCCAGTTGCTCGACCAGTGCGTACTCGGGGCTGGCCTGTTCCTCGTGCCAGACCAGGTGGTGGGCCTCGTCGACCACCATCAGGTCCCAGCCGGCGGCGAACAGCGCGTCCTGGGCCTTCTCGTCGTCGACCAGCCACTCCAGGGCCACCAGCGCCAGCTGGGCATCCTCGAACGGGTTGCTGGCGTCGCTTTCGATGAAGCGTTCGGCGTCGAACAGCGCCACTTGCAGGTTGAAGCGTCGGCGCATCTCCACCAGCCACTGGTGCTGGAGGTTCTCGGGCACCAGGATCAGCACGCGGCTGGCACGGCCGGACAACAGCTGGCGATGAATGACCAGGCCTGCTTCGATGGTCTTGCCCAGGCCCACTTCGTCGGCCAGCAACACGCGCGGGGCGATGCGGTCGGCAACTTCACGGGCGATGTGCAACTGGTGGGCGATGGGTTGCGCACGCACGCCGCCCAGGCCCCACAGTGAAGAGAGCATCTGCTTGCTGTTGTGTTGCAGGGTGTTGTAGCGCAGGGAGAACCACGACAGCGGGTCGATCTGCCCGGCGAACAGGCGGTCGCTGGCCAGGCGGAACTGGATGAAGTTCGACAGCTGCGTCTCGGGCAGCGTGTGTGGCTGGTTCTGCCCGTCGATGCCGTGGTAGACCAGCAGGCCATCGACGTCCTCGACCTCGCGCACGGTCAGCTTCCAGCCCTCGAAGTGGGTGATCAGGTCGCCAGGCGAGAAGCGCACGCGGGTCAGCGGCGCATTGCGTAGCGAGTACTGGCGGGTGTCGCCCGTGGCCGGGTAGAGCACGGTCAGAAGGCGGCCATCCTGCGCCAGGATGGTCCCAAGACCGAGCTCGGCTTCGCTGTCGCTGATCCAGCGTTGCCCCGGTTGATACTGCTGCGCCATACTGCCAAAACTCCCGCGATGAAAAAGCCGGCTATGTTAACGGATCGGCTTCGCCAGACCAATGAATGTGAAGAGTCTAGCGCTTTCATCGACGAATACCGTCCCGTCACGAGGGCCACGCGCCAACATGGTTGCCAAGCACCGCTGGTTGAACGTCACCTTGGGCCTGGGCAGCCTTGCGCTGCTGGCCGCCTGTGAACAGAAAAGTTTCGAAGTGCTGCCGCCGATCCCGGTCGAGCAACTCGAAGTGCTGGGCGTGCAGACGCCGATCAAGAGCGTGCACTTCCACGACCGCGAGGGCGAGGGCCTGCTGGTGCTGAGCCGGGTCGACGGCCAGGCCACCGACCCCGATACCGAGGAAGAAGTCGACAAGGTGGTGCTCAAGGCCACCCTTTATGGCCGCAACGCTTCATCTGATGCCTTCAAGCCGCGTTGGCAGATCGAGCAGGAAACCACCTGTGCCGGCCTGGACCTGGATGTCGACTTCTACAACGACGTCAGTGACGTCACCGACCTGAACAAGGACGGCGTGGCCGAAGTGACCGTGGCCAGCCATTCCTTCTGTGGTGGCGGCATCGATCCCCACGACATCGCCATCGAGATGCGTGAAGGCCAGGCGGCCTACACGATCACGGGGCAATCGCTGATCAGCCCTCCCGGTGAAGACGCGTTCGGCGGCGAGCGCGAGGACAGCGCCTCGCTGAAGAGCGCCCCGCAGGTCTTGCGCGAGCACATGGACGCAGTCTGGCAGCAGGTCTACAAGCGGCCCTGGAGCGAAACCAGCGCGCCAGCCGACGACGACCCGGAAGACGATACCGAGTAAGCACTGGCTATACTTGACCAGGTGCGGCGCTGTGACGCGCCGCACAGCCTGGCCCGCGCGCATTCAAGGCGGCTGAGCACCGGCCGACACAGTGGCCATAGGAGACCCTGCCATGCTGCCACCGATCATCCCGCTCAGCGCCGCGCCCGTCACGTCGCAACTCGACCCGGTCAAACCGACGCCGGACATCCCCCCGGTGGTGCCCGCGCAGCCATCCTCCAGCGACGGCACCGTCGACCTCAAGCAGCACCGCGACCCTGAAGAGCAAGCACTGTTGCTGCGCGAGGAGCAGCGCCGCCAGCAACAGCGGCGCAAGCAGGGTGAGGCGGAGCGCTTCGAAGCCGTGCCGGGCGATGAACTCAACGCCGACAATACCGTGCCGGTAGCGCCCATGGGCGAACGCACGCGCCAGGGGTTGCTGGTGGATATCGAGGTCTGACCCGTCCACGCCTAGCCAGCGGCGCGATCTGCCTGCATCATTGAGGCCTCTGCTGTCCGTCGAGCCCGCCATGAGCCAAGACAACCTGATCGACTTCGGCGCCGAACGCGCCAAACGCATCCACGACCTCAATGACAAGCGCCTGAACGACATGCGCCAGGCCTTCGAGCAGGCCATGCCGCTGGCGGCCAAGAAGAAAAAGCCCAAGGGCAAACCCAAGAAGCGCTGAAACTTGATGCAGGTCAACCCTGCGCCCGCCTCCCGTGCCCGGTTCCGGGCACCATTGACCCCGGTCAATTTCCCCCCTCCCGCCATTGGTTACCTTGCACCCATCGGATGACGGCACACCAAGGGAGGGGCCGACATGTTCTTCGACAACGTGGTTATCGCGGGTGTGGTAACGGTCGGGCTGATGTTGGCGTTCTTCGCCGGTCTGGGAATTTTCATCTGGAAGGATTCGAACAAGCGCAAGCAGCGCTGATCCTTCCCGATTCACGAGCACGCAAGGCATTTAGGGCGACTTCGGTCGCCCATTTTTTTTGCCTGGAATTTTGTACGCGTTGGGGGTAGGAGCGGATTCATCCGCGATGCGCCGCTGCGCGGCGCTCGATGTTCCAGGCGCAGCAACGCGCTTCGCTCAACAAGATGATTAGCTAGCTAATTAATGCTTTCCACTTTATCCTCTCTCCCGTTGTCTATCGTTCTTTCTACACCCCAATCCCCCGCAAGGTCCGATTCGTGCCCATCACCTTCCAGGCCCTGTTCGCACCCAGCAGCCTCGCCCTCAAGTTCGCCCTGAAGACCTTGCTCGGCGGCGGCCTGGCATTGTGGCTGGCGCTGCGCTGGGGGCTGGAACAGCCCGCCTGGGCCTTGATGACCGCGTTCATCGTGGCCCAGCCGCTGTCGGGCATGGTGGTGCAGAAAGGCCTTGCCCGATTGGCCGGGACGCTGGTCGGCACCTTCATGTCGGTGGTGTTCATCGGCCTGTTCGCGCAAACGCCCTGGCTGTTCCTGCTCACCCTGGCGCTATGGCTGGCACTGTGCACTGCGGCCTCCACCCAGTTGCGCAGCGCCTGGGCCTATGCCTTCGTACTGGCCGGCTACACCGCGGCGATCATCGCCCTGCCGGCGATCGACCACCCGCTGCAGGTGTTTGACCAGGCCGTGGCCCGCTGCACCGAGATCAGCCTGGGGATCTGTTGCGCCACCGCCAGCAGTGCCCTGGTCTGGCCCATGCGGGTGGAACAGCAACTCGCCGGCCAGGCGCGCCAGGCCTGGCAGAACGGTTTGCAGGCGGCCAGTGCCATGCTCGCCGGTGAAGACGAGGCGCGCAAAGGGTTGCTGGAGACCCTCGGGCGCATTGTCGCCATCGACGCCCAGCGCGAACACGCCTGGTTCGAAGGCAGTCGCGGCCGGCAGCGGGCCCGGGCGATCCAGGGCCTGAGCCAGAAACTCATGGTGCTGTTGCGCCTGTCGCGCTCGGTGCGCCGGCAATGGCGCCAGCTCGACGAGGCCGAAGCCCGGCACCTGTTGCCCTGGCTGGACGAGGTCCGCGCCCAGCTGGCCTCGCCCAGCCAGCCCAGCCTGCTGGTGCTGCGCCAGCGCCTCTGGGACGCGGCCCACGACGAACGGATAAGCTCCGCCGAGCACTACTGCCTGGCACGCCTGACCCTGCTGCTGGACTACGCCATGGCCGCCAGCCAGGCCCTCGACGATGTGGAGCAGGGCAGGGCGCCGAAGGAAGTCGCGCAGAGCCTGGCCGCCCACCGCGACCTGTCGTTGGCGCTGTTGTTCGGATCGCGCAGTGCCCTGGCGTTCCTGGTGATGAGCAGCTTCTGGTTGGCTACCGCCTGGCCTTCCGCACCCGGTGGCCTAGTGTTGACCTGCGTGGTCTGCAGCCTGTTCGCCAGCCGTGAGAACGGCGCGCAGATCGGCTTGAGCTTCCTGCGTGGCATCCTGCTGGCGATCCCGGCGGCGTTCCTGGTCGGGCAGATCCTGCTGCCGCAATGGAGCAGCTTCGCCATGCTTTGCCTGGGCATGGGCGTGCCACTGTTCTTCGGCGCCCTGGGCATGGCCCATCCGCGTATCGGCGCCACCGCCACCTCCTACTGCCTGCACTTCATCGTGCTGGTGGCGCCGCTCAACGCCATGCATTTCGACGTGGCAAGCATGCTCAATAGTGCCCAGGCCATGCTGGTGGGGGTGGGCGCCGCAGTGCTGGCTTTCCGCCTGGTGGTGCTGCGCCATCCGGCCTGGCTGGGGCGGCGCCTGCGGGCGGCCACCCAAGGTGACCTGGTGCGACTGACCCGGCGCGATCTGCGCGGTGCCGACAGCTGGTTTGGCGGGCGCATGGCCGATCGCCTCATGCAGTTGGCGCGGCATGCCAGCGAACTGCCTGAGGCTGAGCGCAAGCGCTGGGATGATGGCCTGCATGGCCTGGACATTGGCGACGAACTGGTGCACCTGCGCCTGTGCCTGGCCGTGGCCAATGCCCCCCTGGGCAGCGCCGAGCGCCAGTATCTGCAACAGCTGGAAGCGGTGCTCGCCAGCGGCCCGGCACCTGGCCGCGGCCAGCGCCTGGATGCCGCCAGCGAACAGTTCATCGAAGCCCTGCGTCGCCAGCCGCCCAGCGATCCGCTGCGTCTGGCCGAGGGGGCGGTGTTGCAATTGCGCAAGAGCTGGGGCAAATGGTGCCGCTGGCAGGAGGATACCCATGGGGTTGCGTGAGTGGGCGCTGGGCGGCGTGCTGCTCAGTCCGTTTCTGGTCTACGTGTTGATGGCGCTGTTGCTCACCGGCGTGCTGCGCCTGGTGGTCCAGGCCACGCCCATGGGGCGCTGGATCTGGCATGAAGCGTTGTTCGACGCGGCGTTGTTCGTCTGTGTCCTGTACCTTGTGGTACGTCTGCTGGGCCCAATGTAAGGAGTCGTTCGATGCGTACAGCCGTACGTACCCTGGTCACCCTGTGCGTGGTGATCCTCGCCGTGTTCGCCGGCTACCAGCTCTGGCAGTACTACATGCTCACGCCCTGGACCCGGGATGCGCGGGTGCGTGCCGACGTGGTGGTGATCGCCCCCGATGTGTCGGGCTGGGTCAGCGCGCTCAAGGTCCGTGACAACCAGCAGGTCAAGGCCGGTGACCTGCTGATGACCATCGACCGCGAGCGTTTCCAGGCTGCCTTCGAGCAGGCCAGCGCCGTGGTCGAGACCCGCACCCAGCAACTGCGTCTGCGTGATCGCGAAGCGGCGCGGCGCACGGCGCTGGGGACCGAGGCGATCAGTGCCGAGCTGCGCGAGAACGCCCAGATCAACGCCGCCGTTGCCCGCGGCGAACTGCACGAAGCCGAGGCGCAGTTGCAGGTGGCCAGGATTAACCTGGCCCGCAGCGAAGTGCGCGCCCCGCGTGGCGGGCATATCACCAACCTGCGCCTGGCCGAGGGCAACTTCGTCAATACCGGGCAGGCGGTGATGGCGCTGGTGGACGATGCCACGTTCTATATCCAGGCCTATTTCGAGGAAACCAAGCTGCCGCGGATTCGCGTTGGCGATACGGTGAACGTGTGGTTGATGGGCGCGGGCGAGTCGATGCGGGGGCATGTGGAAAGCATCAGCCGCGGGATCACCGACCGTAACTCGACACCCGACGGGCAGTTGCTGCCGGAGGTGGAGCCGACGTTCAACTGGGTGCGGCTGGCGCAGCGGATTCCGGTGCGTATCCGGTTGGACCAGATCCCCGAGGGGGTGAGCCTGAGCGCGGGGATGACAGCCAGCGTGCAGGTGCATGAAGATCAGTCTGAACGCTGAGTCGGACGGCCCATCGCGGGGCAAGCCCAACAGTCTTGCAGGTCGCCTGCCGCTGTAGGAGCGGCCTTGTGCCGCGAAAGGGCTGCGTAGCAGCCCCAGGATTTCAGAATTTAGCAAAGATTGCCGGGGCCGCTTTGCGGCCCTTTCGCGGCACAAGACCGCTCCTACAGGTATCGCGCAAGGCTTGAAGTTAGCGCGATCAGGGTGGGAGCGGTGACTGTCCTCAAGGCTGCTGCGCGGTGGCCGCCAGCACGATTTCGCGAATGCACACCTGTTGCGGCTGCTGGTAGGCCCACAGGATTGCCCCGGCCACATCCTCGGCGCTCAGCACCACGCCGCCCATGTCGTTGGCTTTCCACGCCTCGTAGCCGCGCTTGATGTCTTCGTCGGTGGTGTGCCCGAGCAACTCGGTCTCCACCGCACCGGGGGCGATGGTCACCACGCGCACGTTGTGCAGCGCCAGTTCCTCGCGCAGGTTCTCCGACAAGCCATGCACGGCGAACTTGCTGCCGACATAGGCTACATGGTTGGGGAAGGTCTTGCGCCCGGCCACGGAGCTGACATTGATCAGCGTGCCATGGCGCCGCTCGATCATGCCGCCAAGCAGCGCATGCACGCCATTGAGCAGGCCCTTCACGTTGATGTCGAACATCCGCTCCCACTGCTCCGGATCCTGCTCGCCCATCTGTCCGAGCAGCATCACCCCGGCATTGTTCACCAGCGCGTCGGCCGGCCCATGCAGGGATTCGGCTTCCTTCACGGCCGCCACCAGCGCGGCGCGATCACGGATGTCCACCGCACGGCACAGGGCATTGGGCAGCGCCAGGGCTTCCAGGCGCTCCAGGCGTCGGGCTATCAGCAGCAAGGGATGGCCCGCTGCGGAAAACAGGCGGGCGGTGGCGGCGCCGATACCGGAGCTGGCACCGGTGACGATGATCAGTGGTTTGTTCATGGGGGCCTCCAAGGCATAATCGCTTTCGATGGCGGGGATTCTAGATAGCGCTCCTGCCCATGAAAAACGGCTTATTTCTCTGGCTGGCATCGGTTCTATCTATGGATATCCGTCACCTCAAGGCGTTCATCGCGGTATTCGAGGAACGCAACATCACTGTAGCCGCCCAACGCCTGTGCGTGGCCCAACCAACCTTGTCGGTGACTATTCGCCAGTTGGAGGACGACCTGGGCGCCGAACTGTTCCTGCGCCAGGCCCGTGGCGTCGAAGTCAGCGAGCAGGCCCGCGAACTCTACCCCCTGGCCTGCCGCATGGTGGCCGAAGCCGACGCATTGCGCCTGCGTTTTCGCCAGGGGCAGGAACGGGTGCCCTTGACCTTGGGCATCGAGGCGGATATCGCTCCGGCCCAACTCGAGGCATGTCTACGCCTGGCCAGCCAGGCCGTGGCCGGGTTGCAGTTGACCTTGCTCGAGGGGTGCGACGGTGACGCGCGGCTGGCCGATGAGGCCCAGCGTTGCGAGGACGAACTGTTCCTGCCGCTGTGGGAAGAGGCCTTTGTCCTGGCGATGGCCACGGGCAGCCAGGCGGACGGACGCTGGATCACCTGCCCGCAGCACCCCTCGCACCAGCGGTTGATGAGCCTCTATGACGAGGGGGAGCAGGTCGGGCAGGCCGGCTCGCTGCAGCAGGCCCTGATCATGGTCGCGGCTGGCCTGGGGGCGGCGTGGCTTCCCCAGTCACTGGTCGAACGGCATCCCGGGGTCTACTGGCAACCTGCTCCGGGGTTGGCGTTGCGCCGCCGGATCGGTCTGTGCCTGACCACCCAGGCCCTGGCGCTGCCGGCGTTGGCCAGTTTGCACCAGGCACTCATGGGGTCTTGACCGATCAGAGGAACATGCCGCCGGAGACCTCCAGGCGCTGCCCGGTGATCCAGCCATTGCCCTCTTCCAGCAACAAAGCGACGGCCGCGCCGATGTCATCGGGCAGCCCTACCCGCCCGAGTGCGGTGTTCCCGGCGATGAAGTCGTTGACTTGCGCGTTGTCACGCACCACGCCACCGCCGAAGTCGGTCTCGATGGCTCCCGGCGCAAGAATGTTCACGCGGATGCCGCGTGGGCCCAACTCCTTGGCCTGGTAGCGGGTCAGCACTTCCATCGCGCCCTTCATCGCCGCATAGGCGGCATAGCCGGGCAGGGCGAAGCGGGTCAGGCCGGTGGAAATATTGACGATGCGACCACCGTCGGCAATCAAGGGCAACAGGCGTTGGGTCAGGAAGAATGGACCCTTGAGCTGGATATTCAGCAACTGGTCGAACTGCGCCTCGCTGGTTTCGCTGAACGGCGCATTCAGGCCGATGCCGGCGTTGTTCACCAGGAAGTCCAGCTGACGGCGAGCAAACTGCTGCTCGAGGGTGGCCCCCAGGTGCTTGATGAAGGTGGCGAAGCTGGCACTGTCGCTGACGTCCAGCTGCAACATGGCCGCGCGCACGCCAGCCTGTTCCAGCCTTGCGGCCACGGCCTGGGCTTCGTCGGCCTTGCTGTGGTAGGTGCCGATGATATCGATGCCGCGGGCGGCGAGGTGTTCGGCGGCATTGCGGCCCAGGCCGCGGCTGGCGCCAGTGATCAAGGCGATCTTGCGAGTCATTGCGGTGACCTCGTGGTAGGACGGTGGCTGTTGGCGACAGGTTATTGATCGGCTAGGTGCTGTTAAATCCAGGGAATCCGGAAATACTGTTCGTAAATTCTGGACAACTGGAACCTTCGATGAACAAGTTGGAGCTTTTGCGCACCTTCGTGAGGGTCTGCGAACTGTGCAGTTTCACCCAGGCTGGCGAAAGCCTCGGGCTGCCGCGCTCGACTGTCTCCGAGCAGGTGCGGGCGCTGGAGAACCTGCTCGGCACCCGCCTGTTCAATCGCACGACCCGCCGCGTGCAGGTGACCCAGGATGGCGCGTTGTTGTACGAGCGCGGCAAGGACCTGCTGTCGGGCATGGACGAGATCGAAAGCCTGTTCCGCGCCGACGATGCCGAGCTGGCCGGGCGCCTGCGCATCGACCTGCCGACCATGATGGCGCGGCGGGTCATCGTGCCGGCCCTGCCAGGGTTTCTCGAGCGTTTCCCGCGCCTGGAGGTGGAAATCAGCTGCACCGACCGCCAGGTCGACCTGCTGCGCGAGGGGTTCGATTGTGTGATGCGGATCGGCGCCCTGGGCGACCTGGACGTGGTGGCTCGCCCGGTTGGCCGCCTGAGCATGTGCAATTGCGCCAGTCCCGCGTACCTGGAGCGCCACGGTATGCCGCGAAACCTGTCGGACCTCGCCGACCATCGCCTGGTCCATTACGTGCGCACGTTGGGGGCCCGCAGCCCGGGTTTCGAGTACGAGCAGGACGGCGAACGGCGTTTCCAGGCCATGGGCGGCGTGGTCACGGTCAACAACGCCGAGGCTTACTCCGCAGCCAGCCTGGCCGGCCTTGGCTTGATCCAGGTGCCGCTGGTCGGGGTGGATGAACACTTGCGCCGGGGCGAGCTGGTGTCGGTGCTCGAGCCCTGGCAGGCGCCAGCGATGCCGGTTTCGCTGCTGTACGCCCGGCAACGCCATGTGCCGCGGCGGGTCCAGGCCTTCATGAACTGGCTGGCGGTGTTGCTGGAGCCCCAGGTCGATTCAGTGGCAGGCGCAAGCTGAACAAGGTCCCGCCCTGCACGCTGGACGCCACTTCCATATGCCCGCCGTGGGCCAGGGCGATCTGGCTGGCAATGTACAAGCCCAATCCCAGGCCTTGCTGCGGTGTGTCGGACATCGGGCGAGTGAAAGGCTGGAACAGCAGCGGCAAGGTCTGGGCCGGGATCGGCGTGCCTTGGTTGTGCACGCTGAGGTTGAAGGTGCGGGCCTCGATGCTGGCGCGCACGGTCACCGGACTGTCTGGCGCGCCATGGGCCAGGGCGTTGGCAATCAGGTTCGACAGCAGTTGCGTGATCCGCTCGCGGTCGCAGTAAAGCCCATCGATTTCGCCGACCTGCAGGTCGATGCGCCGTTGCGGGTGCACCCGCTGCAACTCCGAGGCGACATGGCTCAGGGCCTCGCGCAGGTCGTGGCAGGGTTGCAGGTTGAGTGCGATGCCGGCGCCAAGACGCCCACGGGCGAAGTCCAGGACATCGCGCACAAGCTGGGTGGCACGTTGGCCGCAGGTCAGGATGTGCTGGGCGATCAGCAGCTGTTTTTCGTCCTGCAGGCGCTGGCTCAGCAGTTCGGCGCCGGCGGTGATGGCGAACAGTGGGTTGCGCAGGTCGTGCCCCAGCACGGCGATGAACTGTTCACGCACTTCGGCCATGGCCCGCTCTTTCTGGAGGGCTTGCTCGGTGCGTTGAGCGTTCTCCTCGCTCTCGATCTGGATCGCCAGCAGGCGTGCGAAGGATTCCATCATTGGCTGGATGGCCGTGCCTTTGAGTGCGGTGGGGTTGGGGTCAAGGGCGCAGATGGTGCCGAAGAAGCTGCCGTCGGTGCGTAGCACCGGCACCGAGATATAGCTCTCGAAGCGGTAGTGGCGTGGTGTGTGGTGCCGGCAGTACTGCTCGTCCTCGCTGGCTTTGTCGATCACGATGGTCTGGCGGGTGCTGCGGATTTCGTGGCACAGCGTGGTGGTCACGTCGAGTTCGCCGCCCACGTCCAGGCCAAAGCCCAGGGTGTCGAGCACGGCGCAGGCCGTCCAGCTGTTCTCGGTCACCCGCGCCACCGCGGCAAAGCGCAGGCCGGTGGTCTCGCAGATCACCTGGAGAATGGCGGGCACCGCATTGATACGGCCGATGATGGCGATGTCGGTGTTGACGGCCTGGGTCATGAAAGGTCCGGAGTTGATGCTGGTAAAAGGGGCCATGATCCAGTTTAGCGGGCTTGTGAAAAGCGAATGAAAAACCTTGGCGAACAGTCTCGCAGTTGCGTTAGGCTGGCACTTGCGCGTTGCCCGCCAGAGGCGACCGCCCAAGCCCGGCGTGCGTCACTTCCGAATTTCTTTGCGAGGTTACGTCATGGCCATCACGTCCCAGGACATCTGCAACGCTGCCGACCAGCTCAAGGGTTTCGTCGGTTTCCACGGCAAGCGTGGCACTCATATCGTGCGTTTTTCCGAAGACTCGTTTGGCCTGGATGTGGCCGACGACAGCATCACTCCGTGCAGCGAATTCGTCTGGCGCGCCGAGGGCGACCTGCGCATGGCCCTGTGTCGCGAGCGCCTGGCGCTGCTGTTCGGCCAGCATGTGGACGACCGCCTGAACATCCGCGAGCCATTGCGCATCTACCTGCGGCGTACCGACCTGCCGGAAATCGTTGCCGAGCGCAGCCCCATCGCCAGGTAGGCGCCGTTGCCTCAGGAGACACCCTGGCGCACGTCCCGCGCCGACAACAGCGCTTCGAAGCCTTCACGGTCCACCGGCCTGCTCAGGTAGTACCCCTGCACTTCGTGGCAATTCTCCTTGCCCAGTGCCTGGAGCTGCTGCTCGGTCTCCACCCCCTCGGCGGTGACGGTCAGGCCCATGGCCTGGCCGAGGTTGATGATGGCCTGAACCACCGCCTTGTCATTACCGCTCTGGCTGTTCAGCCCGGCGATGAAGCGCTTGTCGATCTTGATGCTGTCGAACGGGTAGGTGCGCAGGTAGCCCAGTGACGAATAGCCGGTACCGAAATCATCCATGTTCAGGCGCACGCCCAGCTCCTTGAGCGCGAGCATGGTGCCCAGGGCACCTTCGATATCGTTGAGCATGACGTTCTCGGTGATCTCAAGCTCCAGGCGCTGGGCTGGGAAGCCTGTTTCCAGCAACACCTGGCGTACATCGGCGACCACGTCGCTGCGGGAGAACTGCGCGGGTGAAAGGTTGACCGACACCAGCAATTCTTCTGGCCAGTCGCGGGCATTGCGGCAGGCCTCTGCCAGCACCCAGCGACCCAGGGGCACGATCAGGTCGCTCTGCTCGGCCAACGGGATGAAAGTGTCCGGCCCCAGCAGCCCCTCCTGCGGGTGCTGCCAGCGCAGCAAGGCCTCGACCGAGACGATGTGCAGGTCGTCCAGGCGATAGCGCGGTTGGTAGTGGAGCACGAACTCGTGTTGCTTGATGGCTCGGCGCAGGTCGTTTTCCAACTGGCGACGGTACTGGATCTGCTGGTTCATCTCCGACGAGAAGTAGCGCCAGGTGTTCTTGCCGTCGGCCTTGGCTTGATAGAGGGCGATATCGGCGCAGCGGATCAGTTCGCCGGCATCGTAGCCCTGGACCCGAGTCTGGGCGACACCGATGCTGGCGCCGATATGCAACTGATGCTCCTCGTAGCTGATCGGTTGCTGCAGCAGGTCGAGCAGGCGGGCGCAGAAGCGGTCGATCTCGGTGCGGGTGTCCAGGCCGTGCAGCACCACGACAAATTCGTCGCCGCCCAGGCGGGCGACCAGGTCATCGTCGCGGGTGGTATCGCGCAGGCGGTTGGCGACTTCCTGCAGCACCGCGTCGCCAGCAGGGTGGCCGAGGGAGTCGTTGATTGGCTTGAAGCTGTCCAGGTCGAGCAGCAGCAAGGTCAGTGGTGGCGAGTCGCTGCCACGCAGCAGCGCCTGCTCCAGATGGCGCGACAGTTTGTTGCGGTTGGCAAGGCCGGTCAGGGCATCGTGCATCGACAGGTGCTGGATACGGGCATGGGCGGCGACCTCGTCGGTGATGTCGCTGGCGGTGCCGCGGAACCCGGCGAGCTTGCCATCGAACACGATCGAACGCGCCGAGACGCGGCAATAGCGATTCTGCCCGGTGGCATCGTCGTAGTTGCAGCGCAAGTTGGCCAGTTGTTGCGCATCGCTGTCGGCCTGGCTGTCCAGCCAGGGCAGCAAGGGCGTGGTGTCACAGGCCAGCAACTGGTTGAGTGGCTGCCCCAGCCAGTGCTCGACCGGGTAGCCGGTGACTTTGACGAAGCGTTGCGACAGGTACGTCAGCCGATGGTGCCGGTCGGTTTCCCAGATCCAGTCGGACGCCGCCTCGGCGACGGCCCGGAACCGCTGTTCGCTGGCCTCCAGGGCCTGGTTGCTTTGCTGCAGGCGCAGCAGGCTCTGGTCGATGGCGTGGGAACTGCGCAAAGCGTGACGGAACAGATAGACCAGCACCAAACCCATGATCAGCAGCACGCCAAGCAAGGGCGGCAGCACCGCCCAAAGCAGCTGGCGGCCTGGCTGGGGGCTATCCCAGGCCAGGTGGTAGCCGGTTTCGCCCAGGTCGATGTGCGGCTGCCCGGGTGCCTCACCGACATTCTTTTCCAGGCGCATCCTGGCCAGTCCCGCGCCTTCGCCCAGGCGGGCGAGCTTGGCTTCGGTCAACTGGTCGATGAACAGCATCACGGGCGCCTGACTGACTTCGCCCTCGGTCACTTCTTTGTCGGGCCGTATTGCCGCAGCGCTGAGCACCGCTGGCCAGCCGTTGAAACGAATGAAGTGAGTGACCTGTTCACGTGCCGGAGCGGCCTGGCGCGCCTCGGCGATCAGCGGAGCCGGTGCGATATCGAGGTAGGCGCCGACAGGCGAGTGGGTGGGTTTGCCCTTGAACAGCGCATAAGTGGTGGCGGTGTCTTCGGCCACGAACACGCCTTCGTAGCCGCTGGCGCTGTAAAGCGATTCGCCGACATTCTTCTCGTCATAGGCCCATTGCCAGTCGACCTTGCCAACCAAGTGTTCGTAGGCGGCATCCCAGACGGCATAGCTGGAAAGAAACTGACGCGAGGCCAGCAACCGTTGCTCCAGCGCCTGGGTGGCGTGGAAGGTACTGCGCTCGCGCTCCTGCCGGTCGAGGGTGGCGGCGATGTTGAACAAGGCGCCCAGGGCTATCAGGCAAGCCAGGCCGAACACGGCACAGAAACCACTGACCAGGCGACGCATCTGCAGCCGCGAGGTGGGTGTGGAGGGTGAAAGGTCGGCGTTCCTGTCCATGTACGGGCGACTCCTTCGACAGCCTTCTTCCGCCCGAGCCTGGGGGAAGATTCACTCAGGATAGGCCAGCCTGAGCGCCGTGACGCCGCCGCGGGCGAAATTGACCTGATCTCGCCCCTGGTGTTTGGCCGCGTACAGCGCCCGGTCGGCCTCCGCCAGCCAATGCTCCGGGGTGGGCAGGCCTGGGTGGAATGCCGCCAGGCCGATGCTCAAGCTGATGCGCAGGTCCGGCAGTTGCGGGTTGCGGTAGTCACCCACGCGTTCGCGCAGGCGTTCCATGGCCTGGCAAGCGTGGGCTTCTTGCGTGCCGGGGAGGATCACGCAGAACTCGTCGCCACCGTAGCGCCCGGCCAGGTCGTCATCGCGCAGGCTGCGCTTGAGTTCCTGGCTGAGTTGGCGCAGCACGCAGTCGCCGACCACATGGCCGTAGGTGTCGTTGATGGTCTTGAAATGGTCGATATCGATCAGGGCGATGACCGCCGGCAGTTGCTGCTGCTGGCAGATCTGGAACTTGAGCAGCAGCAGGTCCTTCCACGAACCATGGTTGAGCAGGCCGGTGAGGCTGTCGGTGCGGCTCAGGGCGCTCAGGCGGCGTTTGTGCTCGGAGAGCTTGATTGCCAGCTGGTAGCACACCCAGCCCAGGGCCAGCGGGTAGAGCGTGAGCATGGGCAGGCAGGCGAACACCTGCAACTGCGTGGCCTGTGGCTGATAACCGCTGCCCAGCAGGGCGCTGGCCAGCAGCATGCCGCAGGCCTGGGCAAGCAGGCCGCGCAGCAGCAGACGCTTGCCACCGGCGGCGACGTTGTTCATGGTCATCATCGACAGGATGGTGACAGTGGGCAGCGGATTGAAATGCATGGCCGCGGTCCAGAAACCGCCCATGAACGAATCGATCAGCAGGTTGCGCTGTTCGGCCTGGTAGGGGGTGGCCGAGCGCAGTGCCCATTGAAAGGCCACGTGCGGCCACGCCAGGCCGTTGAACAACAACAGCACCCAGGCCCAGTGCGGCATCGCCAGCGGTGCGACGGCGGCCATCACACAGAACAGGCCGATGCCCAGGCCGATGATCCGCGGCAGATAGATGCGCCTGACGAAAGAAAGCCCCTTGCCGCTGCGGTTGTCGATCATGGTTGTCGTTCTTCTGTGAGGCGCCGTTTATCGCATAAGTCGTGTGAATATTGTTGAACAATCGTTCATCGGCGAAAAATGACCTTGCAAGCCAATTCACGGTAGATCCGACCCCTGTGGAGTAACATGAAGGCTTTCCTCTTGCTCGGAGTGTTCCTGCTCATGGTCCCCATGGCTACCCCTGCCGGCGAGTCGGCACCGCATCGGGATGGACGTTTTCACAACCAGGTCGCGTTGCCCAAGGATGGCGTGCTCAAGAAGCTGCGCATCGGCTTCAAGTACCTGGTACTGCGCAAACCGCCCGAAACCCGCCCGGGTTCGGCGCTGAGCCTGCAGCCCATGACCCGCCAGCAGGTGCTCGACGCCCCGGACCATAGCCTTTGGCGCCTGGGGCACTCCACCGTATTGCTCAAGTTGCGCGGCCGCTTCTTCATTACCGACCCGGTGTTCGCCGAACGCGCCTCGCCGGTGCAGTGGGCCGGGCCCTTGCGTTTCCATGCGCCGCCATTGGCGCTCGATGACCTGCCGCCGCTGGCGGCGGTCATTCTTTCCCATGACCATTTCGACCACCTCGACGAACAGGCCATTCGCCGCCTGGCGCCTCGCACCGACCATTTCCTCGCGCCGCTGGGCGTGGGCGAGCTGCTGGTCGAATGGGGAGTGCCGCCCGCCAAAGTTCGGCAGTTGGACTGGTGGCAGGAGACCGAGGTCGAGGGCGTGCGCTTCGTGGCCACCCCGGCGCAGCATTTTTCCGGGCGTGGACTGTTCGACAGCAATCGTCGACTGTGGGCGTCCTGGGTAATGATTGACGAAGACCTGCGGCTATTCTTCAGTGGCGATACCGGATATTTCGCGGGCTTCCGGGAAATCGGCGAGCGCTATGGGCCGTTCGACCTGACCCTGATCGAAACCGGTGCCTATAACGTGGCCTGGCCAAGCGTGCACATGCAGCCGGAGCAAAGCCTGCAGGCGCATCTGGATTTGCGTGGGCGTTGGCTGCTGCCCATCCATAACGGCACGTTCGATCTCTCTATCCACAGCTGGCAGGAGCCTTTCGAGCGTATCCTCGCCTTGGCCAATGCCGGGCAGGTGCAACTGAGCACACCCCAGATGGGGGAGCGGGTCAGCCTCGACTCCCCCCATCCAGGGCAGAACTGGTGGCGGCCATGGCCTTTACCGCAGCAGGGCAGGGCGGCTGAACGGGCAATCGCGGTACGCTAGCTGTCCGTTCTCGATGGTTTTGCATCCTTTAACAGCTTCGAGGGCGGCTTGCCGCTGTCACTGCGTACCTGGGCGTGGCTGATCAGGGCGAAGATGAAACTACCACCCATGATGTTGCCGGCCAGGGTGGGCAGGGCGAAGTCCAGCCAGAATGCGCGCCAGGTCTGCTCGCCGGCCCAGACCAGGTAGGACACCTCTACCGAGCCCACTACTATATGAGTGAAATCGCCCAGGGCCATCAGGTAGGTGATCATCAGGATGATCCAGATCTTGGCGTGCTCCATGGACGGGATCATCCAGACCATGGTCGCGATCATCCAGCCCGAGACGATGCCTTTGGCGAACATCTGGAAACTGTTGTTCTCCATCACCTTGCGCCCCACTTCCAGGAACGCGGCATCGGTCTTGCCATCGAAGATCGGCAGCTCGAGCATTACCCAGGCTACCAGCAGCGTGCCCGCCAGGTTCCCCAGCAGGACGATGCTCCATAGGCGCAACAAGCGCCCAAGGTTGGCCAGGGTGGGGGTGGTCATAACTGGCAGGACGGCGGTCAGGGTGTTTTCGGTGAACAATTGCTGGCGGGCCAGGATGACCGCGAGAAAGCCGGCGGCATAACCCAGGCTGGCGATCACCTGGGCGTTGTCACCTTCCGGCAGGCGCGCATAGAACAGTCCCATGGCCATCAGTGACAGGCCCATGGTCAGGCCGGCCGCCAGCGCCGACCACCAAAGGGCGGCAAGGGTACGTTCCAGTTCCTGATCGCCCTGGTAACGGATGATCTCGTGCAGCACCGCCGCCCTGGGTGGCTGGTTCTGGCTGACTTCCTGCTCCTCATCCGCCGACAGCCCTGGGGTCTTTTCACTTTGTGCATCGCTCATGGCCCTGGTGCTCCGCTTGGGTGTTTCTCTACAGAGCAGAGGCTGTGGCGAATAGTTGCCAGGCGGCCGCCAAGCGGTGATTTAAAGTTTTTTAGATCAAGGTGTTGACTCTGAATTCAAACCGCGTATTATTCGCCTCCTCGCAGCGTTGAACGCAACGAGGCAAGCGGTAAGTTGTTGAGGTTGAAGGTGTTTTTAAATAAACGGCTTCGAAAAACTTCGAAAATAACGCTTGACACGAAATGAGGTTAGC
>NZ_JARPQB010000053.1 GCF_029478665.1 Pseudomonas entomophila | reverse complement strand
CCTCGTAGGAGCCGGCCTTGCCGGCGAACACCGGCTATGCCGGTGCCATCCACCGCGGTGCGCTCTTCGCCGGCAAGCCGGCTCCTACAAAAGCGGATACGAGCAAGGTCACTCGGTCTGAAGGGCCATCAGCGAGTTCAACTCGCCGTAGGTATGGGCTTTCAAGGCATGGGTGTCGAGTTGCCCACTCTCCAGGAAGCTACGGACGAGCCCGCCCATGGCGCCATACAAGAACTCGGCGATGCTCGAACCGGCACTCAGGCGCCTGACACCAAGGCGTTGCAGCTCGTCGGGAGCGGCCAGGCCCGTGCGCCAGAGCAGGTTGACCGGTAAACTCGACTCCCGGCACACCGCGGCTATTTCATGAGGTTCGACCACGCCGGCGGCGAACAATCCATTCGCTCCAGCGTTGGCATACTGTGCAGTGCGTTTGAGGAGTTCTTCGAGACGTTGCTCGGCGGGCGCCAGGTTTTTCAGGTAGACGTCGCAGCGCACATTCACGAACAGGTTGACTCCGTGCTGATCGGCAACCCTCCTGGCGGCGTCGACCTTGCGCACAAGCAGCTCGGGCGAGGCCACGCCGTCTTCGATATTGACCCCAACTGCGCCCGCGGCGATGACGGCCTTGACGACGTTGGCGACCTGTTCGGGATCGTCCGAATAGCCCCCTTCGATATCCACCGTCAGTGGTACGCCGAGTACCCGAGTCATCGAGCCGATGGTGGTACTGAGCAGCTGCAGCGGAAGCTTGTTGCCATCCTGGTAGCCGTGGGACCAGGCCATCGCCGCGCTGCTGGTGGCTACCGCCTTGCTGCCGAGGCGCTCGACGAGGCGCGCGCCGCCAGCGTCAGCCACGTTGGCCAGGATTAGCAACCCTTGCTGGTGCAGACCATGAAAAACGTTATCCAGTGCTGCCATGAAATCCTCCTCCTTTGAACATCATGCTGATGGATCACTGCTGGCGAATTCAACGCTCAAGACTCTCGTTCAAGCGAATTGCTGGCTCGAGCAGAAGGCCATCGTGCTGCTGCTCCGATCAGCACGTAGAGGGCGCTTTAAAGACTGTCGGGGTCGCCAAAGAACATCTGTATCCGCGACCGCAACCATTTCTCCGCCGGATCATTGTCCTGCGCCCCGCGCCAGGCCATGTGCAACTCGAACGTGCGCACCTCCAGCGGCAGGTCCTCCGCCCGCAACCCGCCCGCGGCGGTCAATGCATCGGCCGTATAGTCAGGCACCGTGGCGACGATATCGGTCCCCGCGAGCAAGCTCCCCAGCCCGTTGAACTGCGGCACCGCCAGCACTACATGGCGCTTGCGGCCGATCTCGTCCAGCGCTTCGTCGATGAACCCCGACAGATCGCCGGCGAACGACACCAGCGCGTGGGGCCGGGCGCAGAAGTCGTCGAGGGTGATGCTGCCGGGCATGCTGTCGGCGCGCAGCAGCTTGGGCATGCTGCGGCGCAGCACCTTGCGCTTGGCGTTGGCGGGCAGTTCGCTGGTGTAGCTCACGCCCACCGAGATTTCGCCGGAGGCGAGCAGGGTGGGCATCAGCAGGTAGTTGACCCGGCGCACCACCAGCACGATCCCAGGGGCTTCGGCGCGGATGCGTTTGAGCAACTGCGGCAGCAGGGCGAATTCGGCGTCGTCGGACAAGCCGATGCGGAACACCGCGTTGCTGGTGGCCGGGTCGAATTCGGCGGCGCGGCTGACGGCGGTGGAGATCGAGTCCAGCGCCGGCGACAGCAGGGCGAAGATCTCGTGGGCGCGGGCAGAGGGCTCCATGCTACGGCCGGTACGCACGAACAACGGGTCGTCGAACAGGCTGCGCAGGCGCGACAGCGCGGCGCTGATCGCCGGCTGGCCGAGGAACAGTTTCTCGGCTGCGCGGGTCACGCTGCGTTCATGCATGAGCGTTTCGAACACGATCAGCAGGTTGAGGTCTACGCGACGCAAGTCGTTACGATTCATTCGATGCGGCTCGCCTAAAGTGGGGCAGGGGTGAATCTTAAGGCCAAAGGCTGGTACCCTGCACCGATTTCCGGGTACCAATGCATAGATTTGTCAGGGCCCCAATCAATGACAGGCATGTCGACTATTAACAGCCACTGATGGCCCAACCGTGAAAGCCCGGATAAAGTCCGTGGTAATACGAGATTCACACAGGCGAGGTATGCGATGTCCCGCATGATCCGTTTCCACAAGTTCGGTCCGGCCGATGTGCTCCGCTGCGAGGAGCAGGCCGAACCGACCCCGGCCGTCGGCGAGGTGCAGATCCGCGTCGAGGCCATTGGCGTGAGCTGGTACGACGTGCTCTGGCGGCAGAACCTGGCACCGTCCCAGGCGCACCTGCCGGCGGGCATTGGCCACGAGATGGCCGGTGTAGTCACGGCAGTCGGCGCCGGGGTGGATGATATTGCGGTGGGCGACCGGGTCGCCAGCTTCCCGGCCACCAGTGCCAACGACCACCCGGTGTACGGCGACGTCATCGTGCTGCCGCGCATGGCCATAACTCGCTACCCGGATGTGCTGACCCCCATCGAGGCCAGCGTGCACTACACGCCGCTGCTGATCGCCTATTTCGCCTTCGTCGACCTGGCCCGGGCCAAGGCGGGGCAGACGGCGCTGGTCACGGATGCCAGCCACTGCGCGGGGCCAGCCTTCGTGCAACTGGGCAAGGCACTCGGGTTGAAAGTGTTCGCCGCCACCAAGGAGCCTGAGCAGCGCGACTACCTGCTGGGCCTGGGGGCGGATAAGGTGATCGTCACCGAAGAGCAGGACCTGCTGATGCAGATCGGCAAGTACACCGATGGCCGTGGCGTGGACATGGTCCTTGATGGCATGGGCGGGCCGCAGATGTCGCTGCTTGGCGATGTGCTGGCACCCCGTGGCAGCTTGGTGCTGTATGGCCTGCAGGGTGGCAACCAGACACCATTCCCGGCCTGCGCGGCGTTCAAGAAGAACATTCAGTTCCACGTGCACTGTATCGGCAACTTCACCGGCAAGCCGGAGTTGGGCATCGACCAGGATCAGGTTGCCTTGCAACGGGCCTTGCGCGATATCAACCAGTTCACGGCGGATCATCTGCTGACACCGCAGATCATCAAGGTGTATCCGTTTGAACAAGTGGTCGAGGCTCATCGTTATATGGATGAGTGCCCTTGTGGCGGGCGGGTGGTGTTGGATATGAAGGCGTCCTGACAGGTATCGAACTTCGGTCAGGCACTCCCGATACGCCAAATGTTCCAATTCGATGGGGCTGCTTTGCAGCCCTTCGCCGGCAAAGCCGGCTCCTACAGATGTTTGCGCCGCCCGAAGGCGACGCGTCACCTGTAGGAGCCGGCTTTGCCGGCGAAGGGCCGCAGGGCGGCCCCAATTCATTTTAACGAATCTGCAGGGTGTTTAAGTTAAAGGGTAATTATCGGATGCATCCTACAAACTCAGGCTGAATTCAGCCGCGTATATAGGGACTCTCCGCTAGTTTGGGACTAATCAATAATTACCTACGCGTCTTACTTTGGTTTGGGAAGTTTCCTTCAAGCGCAACGCTATATTCATCTGCCAGAATTCGCACTTCAGCCTGAATCGTTCAGGCAAGTGGAGCGAACGCATGAGTAATACCCACGACCAAGCCATGCACTATGTCTACCAGCAGGTCCTGCAACGCCTGTTCGAGCACATGAACCAGGCCCAGCGCGCGTCGGTGCAACTGTTGATCCAGCGCTTGCTGGTGGTGGCAGGTGGCCAGGAGCACGTCGGCCGATTCCAGCTGATGGTGTTGCACGGGGCCGATCGGCGCAGCGCCCGTCTGCTGGCCAGCCTGCGCGCCGCGCAGCTGAGCATTTCCCTGCGCTATGTCGACACCTTCCGCCTGAGAGTGTTGGTGGCCGGGCATCCGACCCTCGACGACACCACCCTGGCCAGTCACGAGCGCTCTTTCAGTGCGCTGTTCCTGCACGATGACCCGCGGGTCGAACTGCTCCGCACCGACGGTGGCCAGATCGGACGATTCGGCGCCCGCCCGAGCTGCTCGTCCGACCAACGTGCCGCCAGCGGCAAGGCTTGGTTGCTTTTTGGCCACTTGACGGGTGGGCAGCCGGAAGCGGTGCTGGGCGCGAGGGCCTATCTGGAGCTGGCGGCAGGCCTGGGCAAGGCGCTGGCGATGCCCGGTGATGTCGGTGCATTGGTTACTGTCGTGCCAGCACGCCAACGCCGCCGCCTGCTGGCCTGGAGCAGGCATTGCCTGCGCCAGTTGATTGAAGTGGGGTACAGCGCGCCTGGCAACGATATCGATACCCTCGCCGGAGGGCTCACGCGACTGGGCGTGCTGCTGGCCGACCCCTTCGAGGCACCGACACCCCGCACACAGGGCGGGGGCGGGGAGGGTCTGCGCGTGGTGACGGTCGAGGATGTGCTGCAGCATCTGGATGACAGTGGTCCCCTCGATAAGATGCTGGGACGTCAGGACGCCTTACCGTGCACGGCCCAGGGCCCGGCAGGTCTGTTCGATCCCTTGCCACTGGCACATCTGCATGGCCTGCGGGCACAGCATGTCGAGGGGCGTGGTTATCGCGAGGGGGCCCTGGCCTTCTTCCGAGGCCTTGAGCCAGCGCAAGTGGCTTGGCCTCAGGGTCAGGCCTTGCGCGAAGAGGCGCAGGCGCGCCTGTTCGACGCCTATGGCGTGGGCGAGGACCAACTGGTCTGCCAGCTGTTTTCCCCCTTCGAGGCCAGGGGCCGCAACCTGGAGGCGTTCGTGCAACGTTGCCATCCAGGCATGCGCGTCGCCTTGCCTTACCTGCACCAGGCGTTGCAGGGCCTGCCTTGCCCGGAACCGGTCAGGCAGTGGCTGATCGATACCAGCGGCCTTGAGTTGGCGCAATTGCGGTCACTCTATGCAGGCCGGCCGGGGGCGACGATTCAACGCCTGCTGCTGATGCTGGGCCGGCGCGACAGGTGGTTGCGGGCAATGCACGTCAGAGCGCTACCCGGCGCAACCGCCCTGCCAGCGGCACCACTTGGCCCTCGGGCGTCGGCAGCGGACGGCCCGCCAGCCCCATGCCTTCGCTGACCACCACCGCACCCTCCACCAGGCAGAGGTTCGACGGTGTATCCAGCTCCCGGGCCAGGATGCTCACCACGCCGCTGCGCAGGTCGCAATGCAGCAAGCGTCCGCTGAAGCGGGTGAAGCCGCCATGCAGCGCCTCGCCGTTCCAGTCGGCGCGCAGGGGTTGCTGCAGGCTGGCGCAGAGCTCCAGGACCAGCACGTTGCCCTGCGGGTCCAGGGCCAGGCCGGTGGGCAGTTGCAGGCCGTCGATCAGCACCTCGAGGCGCCCTCTGTCCGGCCATACCCGGATCACCTGGCCGGCCTTGTCGGCGAAGTCCACGCCTTTGCGCGCCGGGTCGGCATGCAGCTCGCCGGAGAACAGGCTGACCAGCACCGCCCCGGTTGCCGGCTCGTATACCAGGGTGACCGGCACGGCCTCCTGGTTCTGTTCCAGATTCGGCAGGCGCACCAGCACCTGCTCTTGCGCGCCGGGGCGCAACTCCACCAACTCGTTGGTATCCGGCTTGACTGCCAACCAACTGCGCCGGCCGGGGTGATAGCACAGGGCATTTAGGTTGCCCTGGCTATGGCACACAGGTTCCGGCGGGCTGTATTGCAGATCAAGGAGTTTCGAGCCGGCGACGTAATCGGTCTGGCTGACCAGGCAGCGCCCGTCGCCACAGGCGATGTCCGACAGGCCCATGATCTCGTCGCGCAGCATGCGCGCCTGCATGTTCATTGCACGGAAGCCCTGGGCGAGGGTTTCGCGGGGCAGATACGCGCCTGGGTTGCCCGGGTCGACAGGCAGGCGGCTGATCCGTCCGGTGAACGGGTCGCCGGGCAGGCCGCTGCCGGCTTCGATCAGCAGCAGGCTGCCGTCGTCTTCGGCATGGACGCCGCGGGGGTTGAGCAGGCCTTCGGCGATGATCGAGGTGGGGCGCAGGGTTTCGCGGGGGTGGTGCGGAATATGGAGTGTTGTTGGCATAGATCCTTCCTGTCGCGCGGGTTCTTGAGCCTTGTTCCCTGAACGATGAAAAGCGCCGGGTGACATCCCTGCCACCCGGTGCTGCTGCCTCAGTTGATCTTCAGATGGTTGTAGTCATCGATGCTCAGCGGCCTCGGTGGGTACTTCAGTTGCACCAGCTTCTGCGCCCAGAGCTCGAGCACCGATCGGCGGCTTTGCGGCATGTCCCGGGTGATCGGCATGGCCACGGTGCTTTCTTCCTGATACGGCTTGCTGATCAGGCGGATGAGCTGGTCCACCGCGCCTTCGATGCGCGACAGGTCATTGAGCGGCATGAACTTGCCCATGATCGGGTACAGGTAGTAGTAGGGTTCGAAGATCCTCGGGTAGATGAAGCTGTCCCAGATCAACTGCCCCGAGTTCGTCTCCAGATAGACCTTGTTCCATTGGTCGACGAACTCCTGCTTCAGCGTGGGCTCCTCCGGCAGCACCCGCAGCGGCGCAAGGAAGTCCACATAGGCGCCCAGGTAGTTGAAGCTGAAGACGATATCGGCCTGGCCGTCTTCGTTGGGGAAGAAGCGCAAGGTAGGGAAGCCGGGAAGCCTGCCGGTGACCGTCACGCTGGCAATGCCGTTGTCGTCGGTGGTGATCTGCAGGTAGTTGTAGGTCACCTGTTCGTTCGCCGGCTCCTGCAGGTAACGGGTGTCCGTTTTGGCGCCCTCGAAGACCAGGCAGGCGCCCAGCGATATGCCGGCGGGCGTGGTCTTGTACTGCTGGTACGGCACCTCCGTCCCGCCATCGGTCGCCACCTCGCGGCGCAAGCCCACCAGCTTGCGTCCCGCGCCCTCGGTTGCCACGGCATCGACCTCGGGGGCACCGACGAACTGCGGCCAGACTTCGGTGTTCTGCGTGCGATCGGCCGGGAAGTCCTTGAACAGGGTAAAGTCCGGATTGTTGCTGAAGCCCAGGTAGTAGCTGGACGTGCCCAGCAGATAGGGGTTGTTGTATTCCGCCACCAGCAGGTTGGTGTTCTTCGCGGGCACGCCGTTCTTCTGCACCATGATCTGCAGGGTTCTGGTTTCGCCCACGTCGATGAAACTGCCGCTCTGGATCACTTCGGCGGTCCAGGTCGCCTGCTTCGAGGTCGGGACCCCGGTCGCCTGCTGTTGCAGCGCCAGCGGTGCTCCGCTGGTCAACTGCGCCCGCTGGCTCTCGGTGAGCAGCAGGTCAAGGATGCCCGAGCGCTGCTCGAACATGCTCTGTTGGTAGTCCGCGTAGTTGAAGTGGGTCACCGGGACGAAGGTGCCGCCTTGGTCGATGCCCACGTCGAAGCTGCCGAGGTCGAGTTTTTCCGCCGTCGGGATATCGGGATTCTGACCCGCTTGTGGTGTGGCGGGTTTGAACGGGAAGGTATTCATCAGGTCCAGCGACAGGATGCTGTCGTGAACCTGCGCCGAGACGACACCCAGCTGGACGACGGGCGGAGACTCGAAGTTGTACTGCGGGGGCACGGCCACTGCAACGTCAGGCACCAGGCGTACGCCGGCCGGCGCGGTCGGGTACTCGCCATCGAGCCACAGGCCGAGGACACCGGAGGTGCAGCTGTAGGCCGGGTTGAAGAAGATGCCTGCGGGATTGCTCAGGCCTTTCTGGTACAGCGCCTGGACCCTGGCCATGTCCACCGGGTTCTGGGATTTGGCACTGATGGGCGGCTGGTCGTTGAACACGCCGTTCTTGTCGTAGAAGGTCAGGTAGGTGCAGAAGCGGAACATCAGGCCCTGCACACCCGGCTTGTCCAGTTGCGCCTGGAGGTTCTTCAGCAGCGCCGAATCGCCGACCACCCAGCTCAGGTTTTCTTTTGGGAAGCAGGTCTGCCAGGTGGTGGTGACATAGTTCAGCCCGCCGAAGGCGCCCCAGTTGAAGTTGAGGAAGCGATCGAGCATGCGAAATTGCCGCTTGGCGGTCAGGCCGCAGGTGTCGTCGCCCAGGACCAGCTTGTCGAAGTACAGCGCGGTGAAGGTGTTCTGCCAGGGGCTGACGTCGACGAAGCGCGCCGGGCTCGGGTTGGTGCTGCCGAACGGATTGCCGTACAGGTTGTAGGGCAGGGTGATCAGCGGGTCGCTTTTGACATAGCCACCGGTGGGCAGTTCGCCGCCGATGATGGTGGAGGTGGTCTCTTTGTAGGTGACGGTGCCGCAGCCGTTGTCGCCGAACAGATCCCACTCGGCGGGCATCATGATGGGGTAGCGATTGTGCGAGTTCGGCGCGTTGGGCGGCGCCTGGGTGACGTAGTCCGGCGCCTCGTGCAGCGCCCGGGGCATGATCATCCAGTTCAGCAGCAGGTCGCGGGCATTGTCCTTGTTGATGTTGTAGTGCTGGAGGAAGCGCCAGTTCATCTCCATGTTCACCGCGTCGTACAGGGGGAACATATCGTTGTTGTTACCCGTTGGCGGGTTCCAGAACATGTGGCCTTTCAGGTAGATGCGGGGGAAGTTCAGTACGCTCATGTCGTGCTCCTCAAGGACGCTGCCACTGGGCGCGCTTCAGCGACCAGACATAATCGAGTTTGTTGTAGCCCTTGAACTCGGACGCGGGCACCGGCTCGGTCGGGTAGACGATGCCACCCTGGCCGGCGTCGCCGTCCTGGGCGAAGTTGAAGTAGCCGTCGCTCTTCGAATAGGCCGCCGTGCCGTGGCAGGCAAAGCACGAGGACTGGGTCTGGAAGGCTGACTCCAGCTGGGAGTTGGCCAGCAGTGTGGGGCTGGTCTGCAGTTGCGTACCGATCAGCGCGTAGCGCGACAGATCCCCGTACCAGCCCTGGAACTGCGTGTTGACCGGGACCGCCGTGGGCGTCGGCCCGGTGCTGTTGGTCATCGGTTGGGACGGTGTGGCGTTGGTCACGGTGTACAGGTGATTGTTGACGTTCTCGAAGGTGGTCCAGACCCAGCCGGTGACCAGCTTGTTGATCACGTGCAGGGCAGTGAGCGCGGCGTAGCCGACCTCGTAGGTGCCGTCCTTGTTCTGGTAGTAGGCCTGGGCGATGTAGTAGCCATCCTTCTCCAGTTGCGCCTGGTAGGTGGCGTCGCTGCCGATCCACAACCAGCCGGCCTTCACTTCCCAGGCGGTGGCCGGGAAGTCCAGGTTGCTGGTCAGGGCGTCCTGGCCATTCATGTTGTAGACGCCCTGGTCGACGATGTAGTTGAAGGTGGACTCGCCCATCAGCAATTGGAAGCGCACGGGCTTGCCTTGCTGTGATGCGGGTACCGCCCCGCCCATTTCCAGGGCCAGGCCATCCACCTGCTGGATGGCGTTGAGGTTGTGGAAGGCGCGCTTGGGGTTCATCCCTGGAATCGTGGCGGCCTGTTTCGTCACGTCCGCCGGAGGGCTGAAGGGTGTGCCGTAGGGGGTGGGTTTGGAGCCATCGGCCAGGTATACCTGGTCCGACGGTTTCATGGTTTCCCAGACCCGGTCGAGACCGTTCGGCGCAAGCTGGTTCAGGCAGGCGAACCAGTTCCAGCTCAGGGTTTCCTTGCTCGTGTCGAGCAGGTCCCGGGCCTGGGCCTGATTGCCGTTGAAAGTCAGGAAGTTGCTGCAACTGAAGGTGTTGGTGTTATCAGCCTGAGCCAGTCCGGCCAGTGTGCTGAGAACGGTTATCGAGATGGCTCGCCGCATGTGTGCTCCTTGGCATTGGCCAGGTCAGTTTGGTTCTGCTCCAGGAAATGCAGAAGCAGCAGGTGCTTGACCGCCGTTGCCGCAATGCGCCGCGGCAGCGGTATGTCGCAATCGGTGATCAGCAACGGGCCAGTCTGCTCGTTGGCTGGCGGGCGCCCGTGACTGCCACGGACCAGGCCGCTGTCCAGCGGGATCAGGTCCATGTAGTAGCGCATGCCGAGTTTTTTCTGCAGCAGACGGCGCGCCACCTTCAATCTGGGGAAGCGGATGGCCGGGTCGACGAACAGCTCCACCGGGTCGTAGCCGGGCTTGCGATGGATGTCCACGGTGCGGGCGAAGTCCGGTGCCTTGCGCTCGTCGAACCAGTAGTAGTAATCGAACCAGAATCCCGGGGCGGCCAGCGCCACCAGCTCGCCGCTGCGGGGATGGTCCAGTTGCCAGCTGCGCTGCTCGGCCCGGTCCAGTACCTGCTCGATGCCGGGCTGGCGCTGCAGCAGGGCCTTGATACGCGGAACATCGTCCTCGCGCCTGACGTAGACATGGGCGACCTGGTGATCGGCCACCGCGAAGGCCGCGCTGGCACCGGGGTCGAGTAGTTCCCAGGTCAGCGATTGGCGCACCTGCAACAAGCCTTGCTCGCGCAGTACGCGGTTGATGGACACCGATTGCACGACCGCCTCGATACCGTACTCCGACAGCAGCATCACCGCTGCGCCCTGGTCCCGGGCGAAGCTCAGCAGGCGGCCGACTTCATGGTCGATGGCCCGCACCTCATCGGCGATCGACGGGTGCTCGGGGCCGACCCTCTGCAGGCTGTAGTCGAGGTGGGGCAGGTAGACCAGTTGCAGGTCGGGGCGATTGAGCTGGAATTCGAGCAGGGCGCAATCGACGATCCAGCGGCTCGAGGCGATGCCCGCCGCCGGCCCCCAGAAGCCGGGGAAGGGGAACTCGCCGATCTGCGCCTCGATCCGTTCGTGCAGGCCCGGCGGCGACGAATAGAGCCCGAAGAGCTTGCGCCCGTCGGCCGGATAATGCGGGCGCGGGGTGATCGAGGCATCGACATTGGCGTACATGTTGTACCACCAGAACAACTGGCTGCAGCGGAACCCGGGCAGTTCGCGCTTGAGCGTGTCCCAGACCTTCTCGCCCTGGATCAGCGCATTGGGTTGCAGCCAGAAGCGCACCTCGGCCTGGTCGCGCCAGTACCAGCCATTGCCGACGATACCGTGCTGCGACGGCGCTGCCCCGGTCAGGATCGAGGCCTGCACCGTGGAGGTCACCGCCGGAAACGACGGCTGCAGGCTGGCCATCTGCGCGGTTTTCAGCAGTTCGTTGATCTGCGGTGTGTTCGGCCCCAGCAGCGAGGGCGTCAGGCCGACCACGTTGATCAGCAGCAGCGGTTTACGGGCAGGCATCGGCGTGCCCCTCGCGTATTGGCGCGTGCAGCAGGCCACGCTGGCGCAGCTGTGCCTCGACCCAGTGCAACTCTGCGGCGAGGCCGCGCAGTTGGGCCTGCTCGTTGCCCGGCCGCAGTTGTGCGGGCAGGACTCCCCAGCTGTAGGTCTCCACTTCCAGCACCGGGCGCAGGTCGTCGTGGGCGGCCAGATAGTCGAAGGTCTGCCCCAGCGCGACCTGGCTGCCGCCGAGTTCGGGCAGCAGTAAATGCTCGCTGAACAGCGGGACGTGGAAGTGAATCCGCAACTCGCCATAACGACCGGGATCACGGGCGCAGTCGGCCAGTGCGGCAGGCAGGTCGGCCCAGGCCATCAGGTGCCCTTGATTGTCCCGTGCCTTGACCTGATGCAGGTAGGTGGCTTCGGAAAACTCGCCGAGCACGTCGAGGACCTGGGCGAAACGCTGCGGGTCATCGGCCGGCAGGTGGCAGATCATGGCGTTGGACAGCTGGATCTTGCCGATCGGTACCCCGGCCAGGCGCAGGCGGTCCAGCGAGCGATAGCAGTCCTCGAACATCACGGCCTGATGGCAGACGTCGAAGCACAAGGCCAGGTATTCATGGTGCGGATCGCTGGCTTGCCAATGGGCAAAGAAGGCGATGGCCTGGTCGGTGTTTTCCAGTACGCAGTCCGGCTCCATTTCCAGACAGAACACTACCTTCCTGCCGCTGTCGCGATGCAGCCTGGCCAACGCGGCGGTGAGTTGGCGCAACTGGTTTTCGGCACGCTGCTGCAAGGCCGGACTCCAGCTGGCGGCGTACCCCAGGGGCACGGTGGAAATCACCCCTTGTCGGCAATCCGTCGGCAAGGCCTGCGCCAGGATTCGCGCGAGGTTAAGGCTGTAGATCAGGCGCTCCGGCATGGACCAGTCAGGCAGGTAGACCTCGGCCTTCACCGCGCCCTCGTGGAACTCGCCATAGGGAAAGCCGTTCAACGAGGTAAGGCGCATCCCGGTGTCCTGCAACAGGTCGAGGAACCGGCCGTGTGCCGAAGTATCCTGCAACTGGCCAGCGGCGCGGGCGCAGATCCACAGGCCGCTGTCCTGTTCGCGCAGGCCGCGCAAGCCACGCACGCCCTGGAAGTGGCGCTCGATCGAGGCGCGCAGCCCGGCCAGGTCGCGGGTCGGGTGCACATTGCTGCAGTAACCGACCTGGGTGGGCGTCCAGCACACGGCGGCGCTCATTTGATCACCGGGTCCTGGCCGCGCAGGGCAGAGTTCTCCTGCCAGGTCTTGCGCTGGTCGATCGGCAACGGCGTGCTGACCAGGGCCTTGTCCAGCTGCCCGCTCTGGGCGAAGAAGTCGATTGGGTTATGGAACAGTACCTGCTCGACCTGGGCCTCGCTGAAGCCGGCTTCGAGCATGGCCTGGCCGGTCTTAGGCACTTTCAGCGGATCGCTGACGCCCCAGTCGGCGGCGCTGTTGACGATCATCTTTTCCGTGCCGTACTGCTGCAGCAGGGCGACCATGCGCTGCTCCGACATCTTGGTGTTGGGATAGACCGAATGGCCGCGCCAGCAGTCGGTCTCCAGCACCAGGGGCAGGGTCAGCTCGTTGAGGTGGTCGATCACCACCAGGTGCTCGGGGATGCCGACTTCGCGGATCACCGCCAGGGTGCGCTTGGTGCCGCCGATCTTGTCGCGGTGCGGGGTGTGCACCAGGACCGGTAGGTTGAACTGCCTGGCCAGCTCCATCTGCATGGCCAGGAAGCGGTCTTCCTCCGGGGTGATGTCGTCGTAGCCGATTTCGCCGACCGCCACCACGCCATCCTTGACCAGGTAGCGCGGCAGGATGTCCAGCACTTCCTGGGCCAGCTGCAGGTTGTTGGCTTCCTTGGGGTTGATACCAAGGGTGCAGAAGTGGTGGATGCCGAACATGCTGGCGCGGAAGCGCTCCCAGCCCAGCAGGGTGTCGAAGTAGTCGACGAAGCTGCCGACGCTGGTCCGCGCCTGGCCCTGCCAGAACGCGGGCTCGATCACCCCGGTGATGCCGGCGGCCGCCATGTTCTGGTAGTCGTCGGTGGTACGGCTGACCATATGAATGTGCGGGTCGAAATACTTGGGCATGGTGAATCCTCGTCAAGGGCAAAGAGATACCGGTTGTGCGGGGGCTGGCGCTGGATCGGTCAACTGCCGAAGAGGTGCTCGCGCCACTCCGTCGGCAAGCGTTGCTGCTGGTACAGGTCCGTCAGCCGCTTGCGCTGCGGCGGGCTGAGCAGGTCGAAGGCGATCAGCCGGGGCAGGCTGGGTGATACCGGGCGCCCGGCGGCGAGCTGTTCGTCCATCAGGTCGAGGGCCAGCTGGTTGAGGGGCGTTCCCTGGCGCTGCGCCAGGCCGATCACCCGTGCGGCATCCAGGCCCATGCCCAGCGCCTTGAGCACCAGTTGATGGAAGGCCCGCTCCGGGTAGTGACGGGCCGCATAGGGTGAGTCCAGTGCCAGGGCGGCGAAGACCCGCGGGTTGCTGGTGCGGCCGGCGAACAGCGCCAGCTCGAGGCAGCGCCCCTCGCTGTCGAGATCATCGAGGGCCTTGAGCAGGGCGACCTTTTCCTGGTCGTCGCCCCATTTGAACAATTGCGCCAGCAGCGCCGGGCGGGCCTCTTCGTGCTGCAGGTCGACGACTCGGGCCAGCAGCAAGGCGCGGGCCAGCTCGATGGCGCTCCAGCCATCGGCGCCGGGCACTGCCTGGTCACGCAGGTGGCGCTTGCATTGGCTGCCGAGGAGGGCGGCGATATTGGCCTCTGGCGATTGCCGCAGGCGTTCCAAGGCCTGTTGCCACCAGCGTCTTTCGGTTTCGTCGAGCAGTTGATCCAGGGCCCGACCGCAGTCGGCCAGCCGTGGCTGGGGCACGGAGACGTCCATGTTCATGTCGGTTTGATCCAGCGTTGAAAGTGGGGAAGCAGGAAAAACATCAGCACGCAGAACAGGCTGCCCAGTGGCTGGTCGGCCACGGCCATCACCAGGGCATCGAACAGGGGCAGGGCGGCCAGGCCGGCACCGATGAAGGCGCGGACTTTCAAGCGCTGCGGATTGGCCAGGTGCAGCCAGTAGTGGCGACCGAGCCAGCCCAGCCAGAGCAGCAGCACCGGCCAGAACCACAAGGTTTCGGCGTAGATCGCCAGGGCCAGGGGGCTCAGCATCAGCAGCAGGGGCAGGCGGCTGAGCAACTGGTTGCGGTGCTCCTGGCTGGCCAGGTAGGTCAGCCCGCTGATGTACACGCCAAGCAGGATCGCGCAGAGCCAGATGGGTTCCGGCGGCACCGTCAGGCTGGCTGCCGCGGTGAGGTACAGCGCCGAGCGGCAGGCGCCCATCAGCCAGACGCTGTGCACGTACTTTTTATGCAACAGGTTGTAGCCGAGGATGCAGCCGACCAGCAGGGTGATGCTGCCCAGCAACCACCGTGGTTGCTCGGTCAACTGGCTCAGGCCCAGTGCCGAGGCACCCGCCAGGGCCAGCAGGAGCAGGGTCGCGAGCCGTACTTGCCGGTAGCTGACCAGGCCCAGGTTAATCGGGCGGGGGTTGTTGTGCTGCTGGTCCCATTCGGCGTCCAGCAGGTCGTTCAGTAGCATGCCAGCCAGGTAAAGGAGCGACAGCGTCACCAGCAGCAGCCCCCACACCAGCCCCGACGGTGGCGCCAGGGCGCCGGTGCTGCTGGCCAGGAGGGTGGCGGCGAGGGCGTTGGTCCACACCGTCGGCAGGTTGGAGACCCGGCCCAGGGTCATCCAGGTCTTGAGGTTCGCCTGGGGCTGGCTCATTGCGCGCAACCCTCGCTCAGGCCGAAGGGGGCCGCGCCGAGGCTGGAGAGGCGCAACAAGGCCTGTTGCATCAGGCGCTCATCGATTTCATGCAGGTCGATCGAGGCACCGATGCGGCTGAGCATGGGGATCGACAGCCGGCCGCCCAGATGCTGACGGAACTCCTCCAGCCCCAGCATGACCTGGAAGCGTCCCAACCTGTCTTTCAAGGTCAGTTCCGTGGGGCACAGATTGAACCCGAGCTTTTGCAGGAGGCTCACCACCCGCTCGCTGGCGGTATCGCTCAACAGCCCCAGGGCATTGGCATAGAACGCGTCGAGGGCCATGCCCACGGCGACCGCCTCGCCATGGCGCAGGCGGTGCTGGCTCAGGTTTTCCAGCTTGTGCGCGGCCCAATGACCGTAGTCCAGCGGCCGGCCGTTGCCGCGCTCGAACGGATCGCCGGCCCCGGTGATATGCCCCAGGTGCAGTTGGGCGCAGCGGAAAATGGCATGGCGGCTGGCCGGATGATCGAAGCGGGCAAGGGCTGTGGCCTGTTCCTCCATCCATTGGAAGAACGCCTCGTCCTTGATCAGCGCCACCTTCACCGCCTCCGCCAGGCCGGCGATCTGGTCGCGGCGGCTGAGGCTGGTCAGCAATTGGAAGTCGTTGATCACGGCGGTGGCGGGGTAGAAGGCGCCCAGCAGGTTTTTCTGGCCGAAGGCATTGATGCCGTTCTTCACGCCGATGCCGGCGTCGTTCTGCGCCAGCACCGTGCTCGGCAGGCGGATCAGGCGGATGCCGCGGTGGAAGGTGGCGCAGGCGTAACCCACCGAGTCCAGCAAG
This sequence comes from Pseudomonas entomophila, assembly GCF_029478665.1. Lineage (GTDB taxonomy): Bacteria > Pseudomonadota > Gammaproteobacteria > Pseudomonadales > Pseudomonadaceae > Aquipseudomonas > Aquipseudomonas entomophila_F. The sequence goes on along the minus strand of NZ_JARPQB010000053.1, from coordinate 23,028 downwards.
GCGCCGCCGCCCATGGCCAGCACGTAGCAGTGCCGGTCGAGGCCGTGCTCGAGCATGTCGGCGTACAATTGCTGGAGTACTTCCGCGGTCTTGCTCAGCTCACCGGCAGCGACGGCGATCGGCGCGGCCTGGAGGTGCAGGTCGCGGGCATGGCTGGCGAACCAGGCCTCGATCTGTCCGGACAGCTGCGGTCTGCACTGCAACAATTGCTTGTCAGCGAAGATCAGCACCGTCACCCGGCCGTGCTGTCCGGCGCTGAGTTGCTGGTGCAGGCAGGCGTTGCCCAGGTCGAACAGATGATCGGTAAAGCGCACCGGATAGTCGTAGCTGACCTCGAAGCGGCCGTGCAGGACCTCCGGTGTGACGGGTTTGCGCAGCTTCCTGAGCAAGCTGTAGCCAGCGATGAAAAGCCCCGGCAGGACCATGCTGGCGAGGAGTGTGGTCAATAGCGCGTTTTCGTCGATGAGGAAGCTGCCGATGGCGCAGTAGGCCAGGGCCAGGCCCATGTTGGCCAGGGTCGTGACCAGGACGAAGGCGCGCAGCGGATAGCGCTGCATGCCGGCGGCGACCACCGAGGTCTCGGCCAGTACCGGCACACCGCGCAGGCAGATCAACGACAGGGTGCCGAGCTTTTGCACCAGTTGCCCGGGTTTGCGCTGATGCAGGCCGAGGCGGCCGGACAGCACGCGGAAGTAGCCGGCGCCCAGGGCATAACCCAGCCAGGCGCCGAGGCACAGGCCCACGAAGATCACCAGGTAGCCACCGACGCTGCCCAGGGTGGCCACGGCAAGCAACGCGACCACGCTCGACGGTATCGGTAGCACTACATCCAGTGCCAGCAAGGCGACCAGCAGCAGGGCCAGGTTGACTTTTTGGGCGGGGCTATCAGGCAGATACAGCTCAAGGTTGGCCAGGAAGTCCTGGATTTGTTGCTCGAACAACAGAAAACTGGCGATCACCAGTGCGCTGAAGCCTACAAGTGATATCCAGAAATATCCGACAGGCGCTTTTTTACAGAGCACACGATGCCAAAGGCCGCGCTTCATCAAGCATCCCTCTTGATATTGTTATGACTGATGTCCGTTTCAGTATTGAAGGCAGCGTGTTAATGCTTGGGCGGAATAAAAAGCTTCGGACTGCGTGATATTGTTTTGATGGCTATTTCGACGGTTTCCGAAAACTTAGCCGCTCGCCGGGCTTTTGCAAGGCGGGATCGAACGATTTTTTGTTCATGAAAAAACTACGCTTGGAGCCGAACTCAATAGTGCGAGAGGTCTGGCGAGCGCTGCCTGTTGGATCATCCTGGTTCCTTGCTCGCGCTAGCCTCCTTGCGCATTCCCCTCATAGCTCAGGCACCGCTTATCGGACGTTTGTTTGTGTGCCCGGGTTTACGTCTCGGAACAAAGGCGTGGAGGCCTGCGGGCTACTCAGTGCATTTCAATTTTTTGTAGAAGAATTTCTAACTTCTGATGACCGACGATGTGATCACAGGCACTTGCCCCCAGGGCGGATCTGTATGTATAACCAGTGTCCGCCCTCAGTGTTCACCCCGCCCCATGATCGCCCATTCCGTCGACGAGCCCTTTTATTACCTGCACAATTTCTGTCAGGTGTTGAGCTGGGTCGAGCAGCGTTACGCCGACTTGCTCGACAACGGTGAGCGTCATTTCATCCAGGCTTTCTCCGGCCTGCCCATGCCGGCCCAAGCCTTGCTGGTGCGCATGGTGATGCGCAAGGGCGAGCTGTTTCGCAGCGACAAGCTCGCGTACGCCGAAATCGGCGATAGCGACGCGGCATTGGCTCCCCTGCTGGCATTGGGCTGGGTGGCCGATGACACGCCGCTGACGGTCGAGCAGTTGTGGGCACTGCTGCGCAAGGAGGAGGTGGTGCAGTGCTTCGCTGGCCAGCTTGCCCGGCCGCGGGCGGGCAAGGCCGATCTGTTGGCCCAGTTGCAAGCGCTCGCGCTTGAGCCAAGACCGCTGCGTGAATGGTTCCCGTCGTTCCCTGCACGCATTCTGCATTGGCGGCTACAGCCCCTGTGCGATCGGCTACGCCTGCTGTTCTTTGGCAACCTCCATCAGGACTGGTCGGACTTCGTGCTGGCTGACCTTGGTGTGTTCCGTTATGAGCACGTCAGCTTCAGTGACGACTCGCGGGCCTTGCGCCAGCGTGCGGATGTCGACCTGGCCATGGCCCTGCACCAGTGTGCTGAACGGCTGGAGCAGGGCGAGCCGCCCGCTGGACTGCTGGCCACCCTGGACGGGCTGGACAGCGCCAACCCCTGGCTTGTCCGGCGCCGCGCACGGTTGTTGTTCAGCCTGGGCCAGCACAGCGAGCGCCTGGCCGATTGGGACCTGGCCCTGCGCATCTACCAGGCATGTGAACACCCTGAGGCACGTATTCGCCAGGTACGGGTGTTCGAACGCAGCGAGCAGTGGCCGCAGGCCCATGCGCTGGCCATGCGCATGGCCGAGGCGCCGGCCAATGCCCTGGAGCGGCAGGCGCTCGAGCGTATGTTGCCGCGCCTGGCACGCAAGCTGGGTGGGCCGCTGCAGGGGCGTCGGCGCACGGGCAATGTCGAGCTGATCGAACTGGAGTTGCCGGCTGAGCTGGCGATGCACGGCGTGGAGGAAGCGGTGCGCCTGCACCTGGAGCAACAGGGGAGCGTTGCGCATTACGTCGAGAACACCCTGTTCAACAGCCTGTTCGGTCTGCTCTGCTGGGAGGCGATCTTCGCCCCGGTGCCAGGTGCGTTCTTCCATCCTTTCCAGACTGGGCCGCAGGACTTGCACGACAGCGATTTTCAGGCGCGACGCGCGTCGCTGTTCGAGCGTTGCCTGGGCCGGCTTGAAGATGGCAGCTACCTTGAGGCGATTCGCGCCTGTTTCACGGCCAAGCACGGGCTGCAGTCGCCGTTCGTATTCTGGCAGATGCTCGATGAGGGCCTGCTCGAAGACGCCTTGGCCTGCCTGGCGCCTCAGCACCTGAAAGCCTGCTTCGCGCGGTTGTTGCAGGACATCCGTAACAACCGCGCCGGCATGCCCGACCTGATCCAGTTCTGGCCCGAGCAAGGGCGTTACCGCATGGTCGAGGTCAAGGGGCCGGGTGACCGTCTGCAGGACAACCAGCTACGTTGGCTCGACTTCTGCCAGGCACATGGCTTGCCAGTGGTGGTGTGCCACGTGCGCTGGAAGGCCGAGCAGGCATGAGTTACACCGTCGCCGTGCGCGCCCTGTGCGAGTTCAGCGCCAAGGTCGGCGACCTGGACCTGCGCTTCACCCCTTCGCCCACGGCGCAGGAGGGCATCGCCGGCCATCGCCGGGTGGTGGCAAGGCGTGGCGCGGACTATGAGGCAGAAATCGCCCTTGAAGGCGAATACCTGGGGTTGCGCGTGCGTGGCCGCGCCGACGGCTACGACCCTGCGCGCAATCGCCTGGAAGAGATCAAGACCCACCGCGGCGACCTGGCAAGGCAACCGGCCAACCACCGCCAACTGCACTGGGCGCAGGCCAAGGTCTACGCCTGGTTGCTGTGCCAGGCGCGGGAGTTGCCGGAGATCGACGTCGCGTTGGTTTACCTGGACGTGGACAGCGACGACCAGACGGTGATCAGCGAGCGCCATATGGCCGACGACCTGCGGCGCTTCTTTGAGGTGCAGTGCCAGCGATTCCTGGCCTGGGCCCGGCAACAGGAGCAGCGCCTGGGCGAACGCGACCATGGCTTGAGCGCGTTGAGCTTTCCGTACCCCGAATTCCGCCAAGGGCAACGCCAGCTGGCTGAAACCCTGTACAAGGCGGTAAGCACTGGCCGCTGCCTGATGGCCCAGGCCAGCACGGGCATCGGCAAGACCCTTGGGACGTTGTTTCCGTTGCTCAAGGCCGTGGTGCCGCAGCAACTGGACAAGCTTTACTTCCTCACCGCCAAGACCCCCGGCCGCGCCCTGGCCCTGGACGCGCTGCGGCAAATCACCCGGGCCACGCCGCAACCCGCCCTGCGCACCCTGGAGCTGATCGCGCGCGACAAGGCCTGCGAGCACCCCGACAGGGCCTGCCATGGCGAATCCTGCCCGCTGGCCCAGGGGTTCTATGATCGTCTGCCTGCCGCCCGCGAGGCCGCCGCGCAAGTGCCCGTGCTCGACCGCGCCAGCCTGCGCCAAGTGGCGCTGACGCATCAGGTCTGCCCCTATTACCTGGGCCAGGAGATGGCGCGCTGGGTCGACCTGGTGGTGGCCGACTACAACTATTACTTCGATGCCCACGCCATGCTGTTCGGGCTGGCCCAGACCAATCAATGGCGTACGGCGGTCTTGGTGGACGAGGCACACAACCTGGTCGAGCGGGGGCGGCAGATGTACAGCGCCAGCCTCGACCAGGGCCAGTTGCAGGCCCTGCGCCAGAGCAAGCCTGCAGGGCTGGGCAGCGCCCTGGACCGGCTCAACCGCCAGTGGAACGCGCTGTACAAGCAGCAGGTCGCGCCCTATCAGGCGTCCGAGCAGTTGCCGGAAGCCTTCGTACAGGCACTGCAACGTTGCATCGGGTTGATCCAGGAACGCATGAACGAAGCACCGGCCGAGGTCGAGCCCAAGGTGCTGGAGTTCTTCTTCCAGGCATTGCAGTTCAGTCGCATCGCCGAGCTGTTCGATGAGCATTTTGTCTTCGATATCAGCCAGCGCAATGTCGCGCGCGGGCGTCGCCTGGCCACGCTGTGCCTGCGCAACGTGGTGCCGGCGCGGCTGCTGGGGCCGCGAATGAGCGCGGCGCGTAGCGTCACGCTGTTTTCCGCCACGCTCAATCCACGCCGTTTTTATACAGATCTGCTGGGCATGCCCGCCGACACCGCCTGGCTGGAGGTCGCCGCACCGTTTCGCGCCGAGCAGTTGGAGGTGCGCATCGTCAGTGAGGTGTCCACACGCTTCCAGCAGCGCCAGGCGTCGCTGGCGCCGATCGTCGAGCTGATTGCCGGGCAGTTTCAGCGCCAGCCCGGCAATTACCTGGCGTTCTTCAGCAGCTTCGAGTACCTGGAGCAGGTGGCACGGTTGCTGGCCGAGCGCTATCCGTCCCTGACCCAGTGGCGGCAGGCCCCGGGCATGGATGAGGCGGGTCGCGAGGCGTTTCTCGCACGTTTCGTGGCGGACGGGCAGGGCGTGGGTTTCGCCGTGCTGGGTGGTGCGTTCGGCGAAGGCGTGGACCTGCCGGGTACGCGCCTGATCGGCGCGTTCGTCGCCACCCTGGGGCTGCCCCAGGTCAACCCGGTCAACGAGCAGTTCAAGCAGCGCCTGGGCCGGCAGTTCGGCGCGGGTTTCGACTATGCCTACCTCTACCCGGGTGTGCGCAAGGTGATCCAGGCCGCCGGTCGGGTGATCCGTGGCGACCAGGACCGTGGCGTGCTGCTGTTGATCGATGAACGCTTCGCCGAACCGCGGGTGCGGCAGATGTTTCCCGACTGGTGGCAATGCAGGTGATCGCCCCCATCGCCTGGCGATGAAACTCTCAGTACACTGCGCGTTCCAACCCAACATTCGTTGATTTCGAGGTTTTGCATGACGCTCAGTTCCTTGGCAGGCAAGCCGGCTCCGGCCAGCGTGCTGGTCGATATTCCCCGCCTGGTGACCGCTTACTACACCGGCCACCCCGACGCCGCCGTGGCCGCCCAGCGCGTGGCCTTCGGTACCTCGGGCCACCGCGGCACCTCGTTCGAGCTGAGCTTCAACGAAGACCACGTGCTGGCGATCACCCAGGCCATCTGCCTGTATCGCCAGGAGAAGGGCATCGACGGCCCGCTGTTCATCGGCGCCGACACCCACGCCTTGTCCGCTCCGGCCGCGGCCAGCGCCCTGGAAGTGCTGGCGGCCAACGGCGTGCAGGTGATGCTGAGCAAGGATGACGAGTACACGCCCACCCCAGCGGTGTCCCACGCCATCCTCTGCTACAACCGTGGCCGCCAGCAGGGCCTGGCCGACGGCATCGTCATCACCCCGTCGCACAACCCGCCACAAAGCGGCGGTTTCAAGTACAACCCGCCCAATGGCGGCCCGGCCGACAGCGATGTCACCAAGTGGATCGAAGGCAAGGCCAACGAACTGCTGGCCGCGGGCCTGGCGGGCGTCAAGCGCATGGACCACAAGCAGGCGCTGATGGCCCCGACCACTCAACGTCACGACTATGTGAGCCACTACGTGGCTGACCTGGAGAACGTCATCGACTTCGACGTGATCCGCGGCGCCAAGCTGCGCCTGGGCGTCGACCCGCTGGGCGGGGCAGGGGTGCGCTATTGGTCGGCGATCGCCGAGCACTACCAGCTGGACCTGGAAGTGGTGAACACCGAGGTCGACCCGACCTTCCGCTTCATGACCGTCGACTGGGACGGCCAGATCCGCATGGACCCGTCCTCGCCTTACGCCATGCAGGGCCTGATCGGCCTGCGCGAGCGCTTCGACGTGGCCTTCGCCTGCGACCCGGACCACGACCGCCACGGCATCGTCACCCCCGATGGCCTGCTGCAACCGAACAACTACCTGGCCGTGGCCATCGACTATCTGTACCGCCACCGCCCGCAATGGCGCAAAGACGCGGCTGTGGGCAAGACCGTGGTGTCCAGCGGCCTGATCGACCGCGTCACCGCCGCGCTGGGCCGCGACCTGTACGAAGTGCCGGTGGGCTTCAAGTTCTTCGCCCAAGGCCTGTTCGACGGCTCGCTGGGCTTTGGTGGCGAAGAGAGCGCCGGCGCCTCGTTCCTGCGCAAGGACGGCTCGGTCTGGGCCACCGACAAGGATGGCCTGATCCCGGCCCTGCTGGCCGCCGAGATGACCGCCCGCACCGGTCGCAACCCAAGCCAGATCTACGCTGACCTCACCAGCAAGCTGGGCAAGCCGTACGCCACCCGTGTCGAAGCCAAGGCCGACGCACGGCAGAAGGCGTTGCTGAGCAAGCTGGCGCCTGAGCAGGTCAAGTCCACCGAACTGGCCGGCGAGCCGATCACCCAGATCCTCAGCCATGCGCCGGGCAACAACCAGGCCATCGGCGGCCTCAAGGTGATGACCGAGAACGGCTGGTTCGCCGCGCGGCCATCGGGCACCGAAGACATCTACAAGATCTACGCCGAGAGCTTCATCGACGAAGTGCACCTCAAGCGTCTGGTCGAGGAAGCCCAGGTGCTGGTGGATGCGGCGATCGCCTGATCGTCCCATCCACCGCGTTTCATCAGCTCGATGCGGTCCCTGTAGGAGCGGCTTCAGCCGCGAACACCGGCGCAGCCGGTGCCAGGCACCGCGTCGCCTGATTCGCGGCTGAAGCCGCTCCTACAGGATCATATGATTGTTCCATCAGTGGAACGATCCATGCCATTCAAGCTATCTACCGATCAATTAGCCTCATCTGTAAGGTGCTTCCCATCCACGAGAGGAGGCTTCTCATGAAAAACATCCAAGGCATCCACCGCAGCCCCCACGCCCATTGGGTGGGCGACGGCTTCCCGGTGCGCAGCCTGTTCACCTACGACCACCTGGCCCGGCACATCAGCCCGTTCCTGCTGCTGGACTACGCCGGCCCCCACGACTTCACTCCCACCGACGCCCGTCGTGGCGTCGGCCAGCACCCGCACCGGGGCTTCGAAACGGTGACCATCGTCTACCAAGGCGAACTGGAGCACCGCGACTCCACCGGCGCTGGTGGCCTGATCGGCCCGGGCGACGTGCAGTGGATGACCGCAGCGGGCGGCATCATCCACGAGGAGTTCCATTCGCCCGCCTTTGCCCGCAGCGGTGGCACCCTGGAAATGGTCCAGCTGTGGGTCAACCTGCCGGCCAAGGACAAGCGTGCCGCGGCTGGCTACCAAACCCTGCTGGCCAGCGATATCCCGGTGGTGACGCTGGAAGGCGAGGCGGGCAGCCTGCGGGTGATTGCCGGGCGTTATGCGGATCACCGGGGGCCAGCCCGGACCTTCACCGAAATGGATGTGTGGGATATCCGCCTGAAGGCCGGCGCGATACTGGACCTGCCGGTCGCGGCAGGGCGCAATGCGGCGCTGGTGGTGCTGCGCGGCAACCTGCGGGTCAATGGCCAGCGTGAAGCCGGCCCGGCCAGCCTGGTGCTGTTCGACCGCGAGGGCGAGTCAATGCGGGTCGAGGCGCTGGAGGATGTCAGCGTGCTGCTGCTCAGTGGCGAACCGATCGATGAGCCCATCGTCGGCTACGGGCCGTTCGTGATGAACAGCCAGGCGGAGATCGCCGAGTCGTTCGATGATTTCCAGGCTGGGCGGTTTGGGCAGGTGGGCGGCGTCGAGCAGGCCACCCGGGTTTAGCCTTTCAGGTCCTTGGGGCTGCCATGCAGCCCTTTCGCGGCACAAGGCCGCTCCTACAGGATTACGCGATCCTTCTGTAGGAGCGGCCTTGTGCCGCGAAAGGGGCGCAAAGCGCCCCCAAGGCGCTGTCACTGCGCGTCTGGCACCACCGCAATCACATCGATCTCCATCAGCCACTCAGCCTGGGCCAACCCCGCCACCACCAGCCCGGTGGAAATCGGGAACACCCCCTTCAGCCACTTGCCCACCTCCATGTAAACCGGCTCGCGAAAGCGCGGGTCGGTGATGTAGGTGGTGGTCTTGACGATGTGCGACAGGTCGGAGCCGGCCTCTTCGAGCAACTGCTTGACGTTCTTCATCGCCTGCTCGGCCTGGGCCCGAGGATCGCCCAAGCCCACCAGCCGCCCCTCGAAGTCGGTGCCGACCTGGCCGCGCACGTAGATGGTGTTGCCGGCCCGCACGGCCTGGCACAGGTCGTTGTCCAGGGTCTGGTTGGGGTAGGTCGCCTTGGTGTTGAACATGCGGATGCGAGTGTGGGTAGGCATCAGTGGGCTCCGAAAGTGCTGACATTGCTGATCGAGGGTTGCTGTTCATCCGCCGCGCGTTGCTCGCGGTCGCGATAAGCCAGGTAGGTGCGTTGGGTGGCGATGTGCCCGGCGACATGCTTGGCGTCGTGCCACACGCCCCAGATGAACGACGAGCCGCGGCGCGACAGCCAGGGCAGGCCGAGGAAGTACACGCCGGGCTCTTTCGACACGCCGCGCTGGTGCTGGGGCTTGCCGTTGGCGTCGAAGGCATCGACCTGCAGCCAGCTGAAGTCGACGCCGTAGCCGGTGGCCCAGATGATCGAAGTGACGTTGGCCTGCGCCAGGTCCAGTTCCAGCAACGGGTTGCTGACGCAGTCCGGGTCGGGCAGGCGCCTGCGGGCCTCGGGCTCTTCCGGCAGGTCCAGGCCGTTGCGCTCGATGTAGGCGTCGGCGGCGTCCAGCAGGGCCAGGTAGTTCTCGTCGCCGCGGTTGATGTTGTCGGCCAGGTTGTCCTGGAAACGCGCAACACCACCTTCGAACGACTGGGTCAGGCCGACCAGGGTCATGCCCTGGTGGGCGAGGGCGCGGAAGTCCACGGTGTGGCCGCCGCGGGCGCCGGACACGGCGATGGTCACGTGTTCGCGGCCGGGCTTGGCAATTTCGGCATCCCACTCGCCCAGCACGCCCAGCCACCAGCAGAAATCACGGTTGCGGTAGCTGCGTGGCGGGCGGTCGTGGGCGCCAACCGACAGGTAGACCTGGCGCCCGGCACGCATCAGTTCCTCGGCGATCTGCACGCCGGAGGAGCCCGCGCCAACCACCAGCACCGCGCCGTCGGGCAGTTGCTGCGGGTTGAAGTAGGCGGCGGAGTGGATCTGGTGCAGGCGTTCGTCCTGCGGTGCGATGGCCGGGATCACCGGGCGCTGGAACGGGCCGGTGGCGGCCACCACGCGGTTGGCGCGGATCACGCCCTGGTTGGTCTCGATGGTGAAGCCAGGGCGGTCGGCGTTGCGCACCACCTGTTTCACCTCGACGCCGGTGCGCACCGGCAGGTTGTACTTGCGCACGTATTGCTCGAAGTAGTCGGCGACCTGGTCCTTGCCGGCGAAGGCGTCGGCGTCGAGGTCGAATTCCAGGCCCGGGAAGCGGTCGTGCCAGACCGGGCCGTTGGCCACCAGCGAGTCCCAGCGGCCGGTGCGCCAGGCTTCGGCGATGCGCTTGCGCTCCAGCACCAGGTGCGGCACGCCGAGCTTGCTCAGGTGTTCGCTCATGGCCACGCCGGCCTGGCCGGCGCCGACCACGAGGGTGTCGATTTCGATGTTGTTCAGTGTCATGTCCCAGCCCTTCTTCAGCGGCGTTCTTGTTCAGGTCGGTGGGGACCGCCTTTGCCTGGGGCCAGACTAGGGATGGGGGAGAGATCGCGAAAATAGTATTTAGCTGGGGCTTGCCGATAAATTGGCGAAGGCTCCACGGGGATGCGCATCCCCCCTGTAGGAGCGGCCTTCAGCCGCGAAAGGGCCGCAAGGCGGCCCCGGCGATCGTTGCCCAACCTGAAATCCTGGGGCTGCTGCGCAGCCCTTTCGCGGCTGAAGGCCGCTCCTGCAGGGGGCGCGCAAGGCCAGGGAGTCTCCTTGCATCAGCACATAGTTTTTTCCTGCCCTGTGCCGAGGAAAATGTTGGTTTCGCAGCACCCGAGGCCCGCCGAGAATGCCGGTAACTCAAAACAGGAGCTGCACCATGACCTTCTCCATCATTGGCCGCTGCGCGGAAACCGGCCAGGTCGGCATCGCCATCAGTTCGTCCAGCATCGCCGTCGGTGCCCGTTGCCCCTGGGTTCGCGCTGGCGTCGGCGCGGTCGCCACCCAGAACATCACCTTGCCGGCACTTGGCCCGCAGATCCTCGACGCGCTGGAGCAGGGCCAACTGCCACCCGCTGCGGCGCTGGACCGGGTGCTCAGCGCCAATGGCTGGAGCGAGTATCGCCAGGTCACGGTGATCGACAGCCAGGGCCAAGTGGCCTTGTTCACCGGCAAGGAGGCGCTGGGCGTGCACAACGCGGTGGCGGGCGAACAGTGCGCCGCGGCAGGCAACCTGCTGTCGTCGCGCGCGGTGATCGAGGCGATGGTCGCGGCCTTCGAACACGCCGCTGGCCACCTGGCCGACCGCCTGCTGGCGGCCATGCATGCGGCGATGGCGGCCGGTGGCGAGGCGGGACCGGTGCATTCGGCTGCATTGAAGATCGCCGGCGAGCTGACCTGGCCGCTGGTGGACCTACGCGTGGACTGGCACGAGCAAGACCCGATCGGCGCCCTCGACAACCTGTGGCAGGCCTACCGCCCGCAGATGCAGGACTATGTGACCCGCGCGCTCAACCCGACCGCCGCGCCCAGCTATGGGGTGCCGGGCGATGAGTGAGTTCTCCAGCCAAGCGCTGCTGGCGCGGTTGGTGGGCTTCGCCACGGTCAGCCGCGACTCCAACCTGGCGCTCATCAGCTTCATCAAGGACTACCTGGCCGGCCTTGGCGTGGAAAGCGAGTTGTTCCATAACGTCGAAGGCACCAAGGCCAACCTGTTCGCCACGCTCGGCCCTCGCGATCGGGGCGGCGTGGTGCTGTCGGGGCACACCGATGTGGTGCCGGTCGACGGGCAGGCCTGGGCCTATGACCCCTTTCAGCTGACCGAGCACGATGGCCGCCTTTACGGGCGGGGCACTGCCGACATGAAGGGTTTCATCGCTTCGGTGCTGGCGGCCGTGCCGGCGTTTCTCGCGCAGCCGCTGCGCCTTCCCGTGCATCTGGCGTTCTCCTACGACGAGGAGGTCGGCTGCCTGGGCGTGCGCTCGTTGCTCGCCGCGTTGGCGCAACGGCCGAACAAGCCGACCCTGTGCCTGATCGGCGAGCCGACCGAGCTCAAGCCGGTGCTCGGCCACAAGGGCAAGCTGGCCATGCGCTGCCAGGTGCATGGCGCGGCCTGTCATTCGGCTTACGCGCCCTACGGGGTCAATGCCATCGAGTATGCGGCGAGGCTGATCGGCAAGCTTGGCGAGATCGGCGAGGGACTGGCCTTGCCAGACCACCGGGACCCGCGCTTCGATCCACCCTTTTCCACGGTGCAGACCGGCGTCATCAAAGGGGGCCGGGCGCTGAACATTGTGCCGGAAGAATGCGAGTTCGACTTCGAGGTGCGTGCCTTGCCAGGTTTCGAGGCGCAGACGGTCGCGGACCAGTTACAGACCTACGCCGAGGCTGAACTGCTGCCGCGCATGCGTGCGGTGAATGGTGCCAGTGACATCCGCCTGCAACCCCTGAGCGCCTATCCAGGGCTGGCCACGCCGGCCGACAGCGAGGCGGCGCAACTGGTAGCGCTGCTCAGTGGTTCGAGTGAGTTCGGCACCGTGGCATTCGGTACCGAGGGTGGGCTGTTCGAGCAGGCCGGCATCCCCACGGTAGTTTGCGGGCCGGGGAGCATGGACCAGGGGCACAAGCCGGACGAGTTCGTCAGTGTGGAGCAGTTGCAGGGGTGTGATGCGATGCTGCTGCGATTGCGGGATTACCTGGCGGCTGTGTAAGGAGCTGGAGCGTCTGGGGAGGCCAGAGGCTCCGCTGAAAGTAAAACATCAGATTAGATATTTAAATTATTGTTTTTATTGAATTTATAGACTTATAGAGTGGTTTCGATGGTTTGTGCTAAACGACATGATGAAAGCATTTTAAATATTTGAAAAATAACAAAATTATCTCTTGGCGACGGCATGCTGCACGCATTGCTCGTAGTACGTCTGCTTGATCGCCCCGGGCTTGAGCTGCGACCGGCTGTTGTAGGTTTGCTCGGTGATGCCGAAGGCAGTCATGCGCATCCAGGGTTTATCGAACTTGCGCACCTGCAGGCGCTTGCGGGTGGCATACAGCGTGACCCCGGAGAGCTTGGCCTGCTGCGCCTCGGCGGCGATCTGCGAGCCCCAGCCGCACACTTGACGCTCGTTTTGGCTCAGCGCCCGGGCCTGTGCGGCGCAGGCGGTGGTAGCCAGCAGGCAGCCGACCACGGTTGCTAGAAATACTCGCATGTTGCTGTCCTAAGCATCTGAAGGAGAACGGAGTTTGCCGTCACTTCAGCGGCGCGGGGGCCAGCAAAATGCCGTCAGGTAGCGGGGTATGGCTCAAGCGCCATGAAAACCCTGGCGGATGTATGTGATCGTACAACTGCTTGCGGTATCATCCTGCCTGTCTTTCACAACCAGATGCACAGGGCATGACAGAGCAGCAGGTACAGGCACGGACCCGGCGCAAGCCGCGCAGTCTGGCCCAGGAACTGGTCACGGTGCTGACCGAGCGCATTCGCAGTGGCCAACTCAAGCGCGGCGACAAGCTGCCCACCGAGTCGCAGATCATGGCCGAGGAAGGCGTCAGCCGCACCGTGGTGCGCGAGGCCATCTCGCGGCTGCAGGCGGCCGGCCAGGTCGAGACCCGCCATGGTATCGGCACCTTCGTGCTGGACGCGCCGAGCACCAGTGGTTTCCGTATCGATCCGGCGACCATCGTCACCCTGCGTGAGGTGCTGGCGGTGCTGGAGCTGCGCATCGCCCTGGAGATCGAATCGGCGGGGTTGGCGGCACAGCGGCGCAGCGACGAGGAACTGGCCGGCATGCGCGCCGTGCTGGATGAGCTCAACGAAGGGGCCGCCCATGCCTCGGACGCGGTCTCGGCGGATTTCCAGTTCCACCTGCGGATCGCCCAGGCCAGCGGCAACCATTACTTCGCCGACATCCTCAACCATCTAGGGACCAGCATCATCCCGCGTACGCGGTTGAATTCGGCGCGCCTGGCCCATGACGACCAGGCCCATTACATGGGGCGGCTGATGCACGAGCACGAGGCCATCTACGAGGCGATCGCCCGGCGTGACAGCGAGGGGGCGAAAATGGCCATGCGCCTGCACCTGAGCAATAGCCGCGAGCGGTTGCGCCAGGCCCATGAGGCAGCCGAGGCGCAGGGCCGCTAAGCCCGACGCCAAACCCTGTAGGAGCCAGCCTTGCTGGCGAACAGGCTCGACGCCATTCGCCAGCAAGGCTGGCTCCTACCTGGACGATCAGATCGCCCCGTCGCTCCACTGCCCATTCACCAGGCGGCGCAGCCCCAGCGGATTACTGTCACGCAGGGCTTCCGGCAACAACGCCTGCGGATAGTTCTGGTAGCACACCGGCCGCAGGAAACGGTCGATGGCCAAGGTCCCAACCGACGTGCCCCGGGCATCGGAGGTCGCAGGATACGGCCCGCCATGGACCATGGCGTCACACACTTCCACCCCGGTTGGGTAGCCGTTGACCAGGATCCGCCCGACCTTCTCCTCCAGCAACGGCACCAGCCAGGCGAAGGCCTCGAAGTCCTCCGGTTCACCGATCAGTGTGGCGGTCAGTTGGCCGCGCAGGCCAAGCAGGGCGTCACGCAATTGCTGGTCGTCCTGCACGGCGACAGCCACGGTGGCCGGGCCGAACACTTCTTCCTGCAACAACGGGTCGGATTCCACCAGCAGGCGTGCGTCAGCCTGGAACAACTGGGCCCGGGCCTGGCCGCCTGCCTGGGCCTGACCGGCCAGATGGCGAATACCGGGATGGGCTTGCAGGTGGCCCAACCCGCCAACGTAGCTGCGCAGACCACCCGCGTTGAGCAGGGTCTGGCCAGGCTGCGCGCCGAGGTGCTGGCCCAGCTCGGCGAGCAATTGGCCGAACTGCGGCGATTGCAGCCCGATGACCATGCCGGGATTGGTGCAGAACTGCCCGGCCCCCAGGCATACGGAACCGGCCAGCTCACGGGCGATGGCCTCACCGCGCTTGGCCAGGGCGCCGGGCAGGACGATCACCGGGTTGATGCTGGACATCTCGGCGAATACCGGGATTGGCTGTGGACGCTCGGCGGCCATGCGGCACAGGGCGTCGCCGCCCTTGAGCGAGCCGGTGAAACCGACTGCCTGGATAGCCGGGTGCTTGACCAGCCACTCGCCGACACCGCCACCGAAGACCATGTTGAACACGCCCTTGGGCATGCCGGTGCGTTCGGCCGCGCGCAGGATGGCGCAGGCCACCAGGTCGGCGGTGGCCATGTGGCCGCTGTGGGCCTTGAACACCACCGGGCAGCCGGCGGCCAGCGCTGCGGCGGTGTCACCGCCGGCGGTGGAGAAGGCCAGCGGGAAGTTGCTGGCACCGAACACAGCGACAGGGCCGACGCCGATGCGCATCTGGCGGATATCCACCCGTGGCAGGGGCTGGCGCTGGGGTTGGGCCAGGTCGATGCGTGCACCGAGGTAGTCGCCACGGCGCAGCACCTGGGCGAACAGGCGCATCTGCCCGCTGGTGCGGCCGCGCTCGCCCTGGATGCGCGCGGCGGGCAGGGCGGTTTCGCGGCAGACGATGGCGACGAAGGTGTCGTCCAGTTCGTCCAGCTCGGCGGCGATGGCTTCGAGGAACTCGGCGCGCCGCAGGGGTGGTAACTGGCGGAACTCGGCGAAGGCAGTGGCTGCGGCGCGGGCTGCCTGGTCGACCTCACCTTCGGTGGCCTGGACGAAGCTGCAGGGCAGGGCCTCGCCGGTGGTGGCATCCAGGCTCTGCAGGCGTTGGGCGCCGGCGGCGCTGCGCTGGCCGGCGATGAAATTGTGGCCGAGGATCTCGGGCATGGGGGCTCCTTTTAAGTAAGAAGTGTGACGGCGAGCCGACCCTGTAGGAGCGGGTTTACCCGCGAACACCAGCGAAGCGGGTGCCAGACAACGCGGTGTCTGTCTCGCGGGTGAACCCGCTCCTACAGGGTTCGAGGTGCGCTTTCAGGTGATGGGGGCGGGGTTGAACAGGGTGATGTCGTTGTGCAGCCCGTGCTTTTCCGCCCAGGTCTGCCGGCGGCCGCTGGCGACGTCCAGGTAGTAGTGGAACAGCTCCCAGCCCAGCTCTTCGAGGGTCGCTCGGCCAGTGGCGATGCGCCCGGCGTCGATGTCGATCAGGTCGGGCCAGCGCTGTGCCAGTTCGCTGCGGGTGCACACCTTGACCACCGGTGCCATGGCCAGGCCGTAGGGGGTGCCACGGCCGGTGGTGAATACATGCAGGTTCATCCCGGCCGCCAGCTGCAGAGTGCCGCAGACGAAGTCGCTGGCCGGCGTGGCGCAGAACACCAGGCCCTTGCGGGTGACCCGCTCGCCAGGGCCGAGCACGCCCTGGATGGCGCCACTGCCGGACTTGACGATCGAACCGAGGGCTTTCTCGACGATGTTCGACAAACCGCCTTTCTTGTTGCCCGGCGTGGTGTTGGCGCTACGGTCGGCCGCGCCCTGCTGCAGGTAGCGGTCATACCAGTCCATCTCGCGCACCAGCGCTTCGGCCACTTCCGGGGTTTCGGCGCGGGAGGTGAGCATGTAGATGGCGTCGCGCACTTCGGTGACTTCCGAGAACAGCACCGTGGCCCCGGCGCGCACCAGCAGGTCGGCGGCATAGCCCAGCGCCGGGTTGGCAGTGATGCCGGAGAATGCGTCGCTGCCGCCGCACTGCATGCCGAGGATCAGCTCGCTGGCCGGCACGGTCTCGCGGCGACGCTGGTCGAGCTTCTTCAGGCGGGTCTCGGCCAGGGCCATGATCTGCTCGATCATCTCGGTGAAGCCGAGGGAGGCATCCTGCAGGCGATATAGCCAGGGTTCGCTGAGGTCCACGGAAGGGTCGTCGTCGTGCATCACCTGGCCGGCCTGGAGTTTTTCGCAGCCCAGGCTGATCACCAGGGCCTCGCCACCGAGGTTGGGATTGCGCGCCAGGTTGCGCACGGTGCGGATCGGGATGTAGGCGTCGCGGGCGTTGATCGCCACGCCACAGCCGTAGCTGTGGGTTAGGGCGACCACGTCGTCGACGTTGGGGTACTTGGGCAGCAGTTCGGCGCGGATGCGTTTTACCGCATGGTCGAGCACCCCGGTCACGCATTGCACGGTGGTGGTGATGCCTAGGATGTTGCGGGTGCCGACGGTGCCATCCTTATTGCGGTAGCCCTCGAAGGTGAAACCCGCCAATGGCGGCAGGGCCGCCGGCACGGCATCGCAACGGGGCAGGCTGTCCAGCGCCGGCGCGGCCGGCATGCGCAGCTGGTCCTCCTTCACCCAGCTGCCCTGGCGCAGGTCTTCCAGGGCGTAGCCGATGACCTGCCCGTAGCGGCGCACCGCTTCGCCCTGGCGGATGTCGACGGTGGCCACCTTGTGGCTCTGCGGCACGCCTTCGACCAGGGTCAGGCCGTCGGCGAAGCGCGCGCCTTCGCCCAGGCCGCCGTCGTTGACCACCACCACGACGTTATCGTCGGCGTGCAGGCGGACGTAGCGGGGCGACTCGGAATGTTCGATCAACTGCATGGTCAGGCCCTTCTTGTCATTCATTCAGGCTTCGTTCTGCCGCCAGCCCCGGGGTGAAGGCGCTGGCGTGGTTCGCTTATGGGCGTGCCAGCTCAGCGCCGGGCGCAGGTTGGTCCTTTGGGGGCTGTTCGAGCTCGATGCGCTTGATCGGGCCGACGATCACCAGGTAGCTGAACACCGCCACCAGGGCGTTGGCGCCCACGTACACCAGGGCCCACTTGAACGAGCCGGTGGCGCTGATGATGTAGCCGATGACGATGGGGGTGGTGATCGAGGCGATGTTGCCGAAGGTGTTGAACAGCCCGCCTGACAGCCCGGCGATCTGCTTGGGCGAGGTGTCGGCGACCACCGCCCAGCCCAGCGCGCCGATGCCCTTGCCGAAGAACGCCAGGGTCATGAAACCGACCACCATCCACTCGGCGTCGACGTAGTTGCAGAACACCATGGTGGTCGACAGCAACAGGCCGCAGACGATCGGCAGCTTGCGCGAGAAGGTCAGCGAGTGGCCACGGCGCAGCAGCCAGTCCGAGATCACCCCGCCGAGCACGCCGCCGATGAAGCCGCACACCGCCGGCAGCGAGGCGATGAAGCCGGCCTTGAGGATGGTCATGCCGCGTTCCTGCACCAGGTACACCGGGAACCAGGTCAGGAAGAAGTAGGTGATGGCGTTGATGCAGTACTGGCCCAGGTAAACGCCCAGCAGCATGCGGCTGGTCAGCAGTTGCTTGATGTAGCCCCATTTCGGGCCGTCGTTGCCGCGCTTCTGGTCCATGTCCACCAGGCCACCGTTGTGCTCGATGTGTTCGAGCTCGGCCTGGCTGATGCGGGGGTGCTGGCGAGGGTTGTGGATGGTCTTGAGCCAGACCATCGAGAACACGATGCCCAGCGCGCCCATGACGACGAACACGTGCTCCCAGCCGAAGGTGAACACGATCCAGCCCATGATCGGCGCGAACAGCGCCGTGGCGAAGTACTGCGCCGAGTTGAAGATCGCCGAGGCGGTGCCGCGTTCCTGGGTGGGGAACCAGGCCGCGACGATGCGGGCGTTGCCGGGGAACGACGGCGCTTCGGCGAAACCGACCAGGAAGCGCAGGGTGAACAGGGTCACCACCGCCCAGGCCACTGGCAGGCCACCGACAAAGCCCTGCAGCAGGGTGAACAGCGACCAGGTGAAGATGCTGAAGGCGTAGACGTTCTTCGAGCCGAAGCGGTCGAGCAGCCAGCCGCCGGGGATCTGCCCGGCCACATAGGCCCAACCGAAGGCGGAGAAGATGTAGCCGAGGGTGACCGCGTCGATGCCCAGGTCTTTCTGCAGGCTGGAGCCGGCGATGGCGATGGTGGCGCGGTCGGCGTAGTTGATGGTGGTCACCAGGAACAGCATCAACAGAATCAGGTAGCGCACATGCGTCTTTTTCGTCGCTTGCATGCTGTGTACTCCCACTAGTTATTTTTGTGCGGGCTTGTAGTCGTCATTTGCGCCAAGGCAGGGCGCGAGGGCCGGGGCGATCAGCGGGTGGGCGGGGCGCCCCGGACCTGGTTACAGGGTTTGCGGGCCCATCTTGTCCATCAGCGCGGCGAGCATTTCGTATTCCTGCGCGGTCAGGTCGGTCAGCGGCGTGCGCACGGGGCCGGCGTCGTAGCCGGCGATCCTGGCCCCGGCCTTGACGATGCTCACGGCGTAACCGGCCTTGCGGTTGCGGATGTCCAGGTACGGCAGGAAGAAGTCGTCGATCAGCTTGGCCACGGTGGCGTGATCGTCGCGGGCGATGGCGTGGTAGAAGTCCATCGCTGTCTTCGGCACGAAGTTGAACACCGCCGAGGAGTACACCGGCACGCCCAGGGCCTTGTATGCCGCAGCATACACCTCGGCGGTGGGCAGGCCACCCAGGTAGCTGAAGCGCTCGCCCAGGCGGCGACGAATCGACACCATCAGCTCGATGTCGCCCAGGCCGTCCTTGTAGCCGATCAGGTTCGGGCAGCGTTCGGCCAACTGTTCCAGCAGGTCGGCGTTCAGGCGGCAGACGTTGCGGTTGTACACCACCACGCCGATGTTGACTGCCTTGCACACCGCCTCGACATGGGCGGCAACGCCGTCCTGGCTGGCTTCGGTCAAGTAGTGGGGCAGCAGCAGCAGGCCCTTGGCCCCCAGGCGCTCGGCCTCCTTGGCGTATTCGATGGCCTGGCGGGTCGAGCCGCCCACACCGGCAAGGATCGGCACCGACGTGGCGCAGGTGTCGACCGCCGTCTTGATCACCTGGCTGTATTCGCTGGCGGCCAGGGAGAAGAACTCGCCGGTGCCGCCGGCGGCGAACAGGGCGCTGGCGCCGTAGGGGGCAAGCCATTCCAGGCGCTTGACGTAGCCGGCCGGGTTGAAGTCGCCCTGGGCGTCGAAGTCGGTGACGGGGAACGACAGCAGGCCGTGGGAGAGGATGGATTGCAGTTCTTGTGGGGTCATTGTTGTAGGCATCCTGTGGCGCTTGGAAAAGGAGGGAGAACCAAGGTGAGAGGTAAGTTATCGTACAACTAGAGAGATGACTAGACCCTGGGCGCAGATTTTTTTGGCACGCGGGACGGGGTGATCCCATCGCGGATGAATCCGCTCCTACGGGATCGCGTAGGAGCGGATTCATCCGCGATGGGGCCAATGCAGACGCGATGACCTCTTCGAGTCATCGTATCTCTTGACGGGAGGGGAGGGAAAAAAGATCGCGGAGACAGGCACAAGCCCGCCGCCCGCTTCCACGGGATGTGTTCTGGGACCAGCAGAGGGTGACCGGGGAAACGGGGGCGACCTTGCGCCGCCCCGCGATCAAAGCTAACGAAGCTTCGGTGGATCAGGCAGCCTGGTGGTGCTTGACCTGGGCCTTGCGAACCTGCGCGCGGCAGGCGTCGCCGAAGGCCTGGAACATCTTGATCGAATCAGGGTTCTTCGCCGCCTGCCATTCAGGGTGCCACTGCACCGCGAACAGGAAGGGCGAGAGCGTCGGCGCGTGAATGGCCTCGACCAGGCCGTCCTCGGCGTGGGCGATCGGCTCGATGCCGGCACCCAGGTTGCGCAGGCCCTGGCCATGCAACGAGTTGACGCGGATCTCGTCGGTGCCCAGGGTGTCGCGCAACCAGCTGCCTGGCTTGATCTTCACGCCATGGACCGCCGCGTACTGGACCTCGACCGGGTCTTCCGGGTTTTCCCGGTGGTCGTTGAAGCCTGGCTCGGCGTAGACCTTCTGGTAGATATCGCCACCCAGGGCCACGTTGATTTCCTGCATGCCACGGCAGATGCCGAAGATCGGCAGGCCGCGCTTGATCGCCGCCTTGACCAGCGGGATGTCGAACAGGTCGCGGTTCTGGTCCTGGCCCTTGCCGGGGGTCTGGTTGTCCTGGCCGTAGAGGGCGGGGTCGATGTTGCTGCCCGCGCCGGTCAGGTATACGCCGTCGGCCATGTCCAGGTAGGTGTCGAGATCCTCGGTACCGCAGCAGGTGGGCACCAGGACCGGGACGCAACCGGCGAATTCGACCAGCGGAGTGATGTATTTGTGGGTCATGACCTGGTAGTCATGGCCTTTGCGCTCTTGGCTGCCCATGGTCATCAGGACGACGGGTTTGCGCAGGGAGGGTTGCTTGTTGCCAATGTTGCTGTTGGACATATGTCACCTTGAGACAGGTCATGCCTGTCGTTGTTGTGCAGGCGCACGGCCGGGGCCATGGGTGCAGCCTGTAGCCCCGAGCACTGCCGGCTCACCTGGGGCGATGCCGGTCGGGGCATGACTCATAGCTTGCCAGAGCCGTTCGATATGTCAAACGAGTGGCAGGGGGCTCAGGCACCGAATTTCGGGGGCTGGAGGGCGTCGAGGCCTTTGGTGACAAGGGTTTGACGGGGGTTGAAGTCAATAATACTTAACGACGCAGTTGGTTCATTGCACGGCTGCAATGAAGCCTGCCCGCCGTTGCGGCGGGCAGGTGCGCGATCAGTCGTCGAGGCGCTCGAGCACGCCGAAGCCATAGCCGCCCAGCAGGTCTGCGCGGATGCGCTCGCCCAGCGGTTGCACGTGGTTCTGCAGCGGTGCCAGCCAGTCGATGGCATGGCTGGCCAGGCGTGCGCTCAGCGTCAGGCTGTCGCCGCCCTGTTGTGGCAAGGCCGTGGCCGCCACGCTGGGCTTGCCGGCCAGCCACGGCAGGCTGCCCAACAGCAGCGTGTACAGCACCAGCAGCTTGACGTAGAGCCCCAGCGGCAGCGGTTGCACCAGGCGCACCAGGTAGGTCAGCGCCCTGAACAGGTGCACGGTCAGGCCGCAGAGGGCCAGCAGCAGGGCCAAGGCGGGGGTGACCAGGTCACGGTAGCTGTCGCGGCCGAGCGTCGACAGGTCGTCCGGCGCCGCCACCCGCTGCTTCATCAGCTCGCGGGCATCGTGTTGCAGCGCTGGCTGGTAGGCCATGCGCGCGAAGGCGTCCTGGGTGAGGTAGGCATACAACGTGATGCCGGGCGGCAGGCTCAGGGCCTGGCGCCATTGTGCCTGGACTGCCGCCACGGCGAGGAACTCCGGGCGGCCCAGCCCGGGTTCGATCCAGCCGGCATCGATGCGTTCCTGGATCAGCTCGGCGTACTGGTTGCGCGCCTCGCGGCGCACCTGGCGGGCCACTGCCTTGTTGAAACCGACGCGGTCCTCGGGTTGCCAGAGGTCGTTGACCGGAACGCCCATCTGCTCGCGCAGCACATGGCGTACAGGCTGCCATTCACTTACCGGCAGGTTCCACGGGTTGTAGTTGCGCCCGCGCTTGGTCAGCAGGCGCTGGTAGTCGGTCCAGGCCTGGCCCTGGCGCTGGAGGATCGCCATGCGGCTGGTGGCGCCATAGTAGAACAGGCTGGCGCGCCGGTACTGGCGGTAGTTGTCTTCCAGCTTGGCGGTGGCCGCGCGGTAGTTGTCGTAGTTGCGTGCCAGGCCGCCGCGCTGGCGGTCGGCGAGCTGCTCGAAGAAGGCTTGCGGCGCCAGGCCCTGGACGGCGGGCAGCGGGGTGATGGCCGGCAGGCGCAGGGCCAGTTCGGCCAGGCGCAGCTTGCCTTCGGGGCTGCGCAACTCGGCCGCGGTGGCGCTTTGGCCGTCCAGGCGCAGGTCATGGTTGAGCATCTGGTTGAGCAGCGGGATGCCGAACGCCGCCTGGGCCTCTTGCTGCGGGCTGGCGCGCTCGACCAGCGCATCGACCAGCAGGCGCTGGGCGTGGTAGCCCAGGTATACGCTGGTGCCGCAGATGATCAGCGCCCACAGCAGCGTGCGGCCGAAGCCCCAGGCCTGGCGCATGCTCTTGCGCAGCAGGCAGCTGAGCACCAGCAGGCCGACCGACGCGGCGGTCAGCCATTGGCCGTGCACGGCGAGCTGTTGCAGCCGGGTGTGGTAGGCCAGGGTGCCGACCACGTCGGTCAGGCGTGCGCAGAAGGCGAGGGTGACCAGCAGGTAGGCCAGGGTCGGCAGCAGCATCACCTGTGCCAGGCGGCGTTGCTGGTCGCGGGTCAGCGGCAGGTTGCCGCCCCACAGGGCCAGGGCCAGGCGTTGCAGGGGCGAGCGTTCATGGCTGGCGGGGTAAGCCGAGCGGCGTAGCAGGGCGCCGATCATCGGGCGTTACCTGATGAAGGGGCGAGACAGGCAGAGGCAAGGCTGACCGAAGAGGTCGCAGGGGTGTTCACGCGCGGCGTTCCTTGTCGAGGCAATGGTGCGTCCAGGGTTGCCGCGCGATAGTAGCATGCTGATGGCGGATACGCGCCGCTGTGGGCGACTGCTTCGCGGGTAAACCCGCTTCCACCCCCGACCGCACCAACCTCAAGCCTTGCGCTACCCCTGTAGGAGCG
>NZ_JARPQB010000052.1 GCF_029478665.1 Pseudomonas entomophila | reverse complement strand
CGCGCGCGGCGCTCGATTTGCGCACCACCCCATGACTCGAGTCGGGCACCTGGAGGTGTTCACCGTTCATCCGGCACTTGCACCCGGCACGCAGGCAATGCTTGGATGAAAAGAATCCCACCCGACGGTGTAACCCTGGCGGCCGATGCAACGAACTAACTCACAGGACGTGCTGAAAACACGCGAGTCCCAGTTGCAGGCCTTGTTGCTGCAAGGGCTGGCTGGCGACGCCGTTGCCTATCGCCAGTTCCTCACGGCACTGGCGGCCCATGTGCGTGGTTTTCTGCGCCGCCGCCTGCCCCGGCACCCGGCCGAGGTCGAGGACTTGCTGCAGGAGGTGCTGCTGGCGGTGCACAATGCGCGCCACACCTACCAGGCGCAACAGCCGCTCACCGCCTGGGTGCAGGCGATCGCCCGCTACAAGCTGGCCGACCACCTGCGCAGCCATGCCCGCCATGAGGCGCGGCACGATGCGCTGGATGACGACAGCGAACTGTTCGCCCACAGTGACGAAGAACCCGCCCAGGCCAGCCGGGACCTGGGCAAACTGCTCGGGCAACTGCCGGATCGCCAGCGCTTGCCCATCGTGCATGTCAAGCTGGAGGGCTTGTCGGTGGAGGAAACCGCACGCATCACCGGGCTTTCCAGTTCGGCGGTGAAGGTGGGCATACACCGGGGCCTCAAGGCTTTGGGCAGGTTGATTCGAGGTAAAGGCGAAGATGAAGACCGATGAACTGATCAGCCTGCTGGCCACCGCGCAGGGGCCGGTGGACCGCCATGCACTGGCGCGGCGCCTGGGGCTGGCGCTGCTCGCCGGCATGCTGGGCGCGCTGTTGCTGACCGTGGCGCTCTACGGCGTACGGAGCGACCTGGCCGAGGTGGCGCGCACGCCATTGTTCTGGGCCAAGGTGGCCTTGCCCACCAGCCTGGCGCTGCTGGGGCTGGGGTTGACCCAGCGCCTGGCCCGGCCGGGCGTCAGCGGGGGCGCGCTCTGGGGGCTGCTGGGGGCGCCGCTGCTGCTGGTCTGGCTGGGCGCCGCCATCAGCTTGCAGGGCGCCCCGCTGGAGGCTCGGGCCGACCTGATCTTTGGCCGCACCTGGCGCACCTGCGCGCTGAACATCACCTTGCTTTCGACACCCGTGTTCATCGCCGTGTTCTGGGCGCTGCGTGGCCTTGCCCCGACCCGCCTGCGCCAGGCCGGCGCCGCGGGCGGGTTGCTCGCCGGCGCCACCGCGACATTGGTGTACTGCCTGCATTGTCCGGAGATGGGCGTGCCGTTCTGGGGCCTGTGGTACCTGTTGGGCATGCTGGTGCCCACGGTGCTCGGCGCCGCGTTGGGGCCGCGTCTGTTGCGCTGGTGATCCGGGCGCTTCAGCCCACCCGGGCGCGGTGTCGCTTGTTGCGGTACATGTCGCTGTCCGCATGGCTGAGCAAGGTGTCAGCGTCCTCGCCATCCTCGGGGTAGAAGGCCAAGCCGATACTGCAGGACGGCATCCTGACCTCACCGAACCCCGCATCCAGCGGCTCGGCCATGGCCGAGGCGATCTGCTCCACTTTCTCGTGCACGGCGGTATCCGACGGGATATCCGTCAACAACACGATGAACTCGTCCCCACCCATCCGCGCCACCGTGTCCGCCTCGCGCACACAGGCCTGCAAGCGGCGGGCGATCATGCACAGCACGCGATCGCCCGCCGCGTGCCCATGGCCATCATTTATGCCTTTGAAGTCATTGATATCCAGGAACAGCAGCGCCAATCTGCGCTGGTGGCGATGTGCCACGCGCAGGGCCGAGGCCAGCCGGTCATTGAACAGCGAGCGGTTGGTCAGTTGGGTCAGCGGGTCGTGGTGGGCGAGGAAGCGCAGTTCGTGCTCGGCCTGGGCGAGGGCGGTGATGTTGCGCGCGACCCCGATGCGCGCGCCCACCTCGTCGGACCAGAACGCCGCCCAGAGGATATGCACGATGCCGCCATCCTTGCGCACATAGCGGTTGCGAAAATCGAAGTGGGGCGAGCCGTTCATGACCTTGACGATCGAGGCGCGGGTGGCCTCCAGGTCGTCGGGGTGCATGTAGCAGGTGATCGGGGTGCCGGTCAGTTCGTCGGCGCGGTAGCCGAGCAGCGCCTCGCAGGCATTGCTGACGAACACGATGGTGTCGTCCTGGTCGACCACGAACACGGTATCCAGCATCAGGTGGATCAGCTTGGGGTAGAGCGCTTGCAAGTCAACGGGCATAGGGCGGGGCGTCCGTCACAAAGTGCTCGATCATGGCCCGATCGCGTGGGTTGGCTTGAGCGCTCCTGCAGGCCAGCCCGGGATTCCGTTCGCCGCGCGGGGGACAGCATACACAGGGTGGTGCCCGGGCCACCACAGCGGCCCGGATAAAAATGCGCCACCCGCCGCGGGCGCAAGGCCAGGCAACTTCCGCGCTACGGTAACGATACTTATAGGTTACTGCGCGCACCGTTAGCCTGTCAGGCACCGCTGGAAGTTGTGCGGCTTTCGCGGCTATCGGAACTTATCAAATATAAAAACGGAACCGATGTTTCTAAATAATGCTGTGTGGCGAGTGCAGTGCTGCCCAGGGATGTATCTCACCAAGCCACTCGGCATACAGGCAACTTTCCATGTAAGGACGCAAAGGAAACTCATGCCATGGCTGAAGTGCAGGGCAAACAAGAAGATCGGGACCTTGTGGCGGTAGATGAAGTCAGGTCCGCGAAGGACGCGCTGTTGGCGAGCGCGACTTTCAGAAAGTCGCCACGCATGAGTCGCCTGCTGGATTACCTGGTGGAGCAGGCGCTCAAGGAATGCGCCCGCGATACCAGCGAGTACGCCATCGGTATCGGCGTGTTCGACCGCGACCCCCGGTACTACAGCCCGGGAGAGGATCCGGTGGTCCGTGTCCAGGTGGGTCGGTTGCGGGCCAAGCTCAAGCACTACTACGCCGTGGGGAACAACACCGCCGCGCTCGAGATCGTCGTGCCGCTGGGTTGCTACATGCCTGTGTTCCGGCGCCTGCGCCCGGTTACCTGTGGATTTGAGCAAGGCAGTGCCTTTTCCATCTGCCCCTTCAAATGCGTGACGCAAGCCGCCGAGTGGGAGTGCTTCGCCTTGGGGCTGCATGAGGAGCTGACGCACCTGCTGTACAAGAACCTGGGCCGGCGCATCATCGTCGAGCCTGTTGGCATGGCGCCGCAACCGTTGGCCGGCGGGCATCGCCTGGAGGGCAGCGTGCATGTCGATGCGCAACGCATCCGTACCAGCGTTCGCTTGATCGAAACGGCCACCGGTTGCGTGACCTGGTCGGAGCAGTTCAACGGTGAGGCTTATCTGGAAATCACTCACCAGGAAGCCTTGGCGTCCTC
This sequence comes from Pseudomonas entomophila, assembly GCF_029478665.1. Lineage (GTDB taxonomy): Bacteria > Pseudomonadota > Gammaproteobacteria > Pseudomonadales > Pseudomonadaceae > Aquipseudomonas > Aquipseudomonas entomophila_F. Next base: position 46,556 of record NZ_JARPQB010000052.1, on the reverse strand, counting down.
CATCTGCGAGGCGCTACAGGCATTTCTCGGCGCGTCGCAGCAGGAGCGGATGTGCTTGAGGTTGTAACTAAGGGCGTGTTGTTAGTTACGGTAACGCTACTTATCGAGTGGCCAGCAGATGTTTACGCTCCTCCCTGAGTCACAAGGAAAGCCAAGGATAGAAAGTTGCTCTTCGGTGACTCAGGTCGTTAGCCGGGAACATAAACGGCTGACATACATCAAGGCGTTAAGGAATGACAGGTGAAACCATGACCACGTTCTCCATGGATTTTGATTTTACTTCGGCCGACCAGAAGGCGGTGCTTAGTGCGTTGCAGGCCCAGGGCTACAGCCTGATGGCCTACAAGGGCGCGGTAGGGCCAAACCAGCTCACCGCCGGTGTGCCCACCTGGTTCTCCGTGCCGTTCGGCTCGATGTTCGGGCTGGTCGATATCGATTACACCCCGCAATACAAGATCTATGTCACCACCCAAGGCAACATCGCTGCCAACACCACGATCCAGATGCAGTCCATCTCCGCGGCGCTGGAGCTCGGCAATGCACAGACCTTCAACCCCGACGGCAGCTTCGTGGCGGGCGGCGTGTCGGGGGTGCCTGCCGACAGCCTGGGCCTGTTCAACAACCGGCCGGCCGGGACGCCGCCCTTGACCGTCGGCCTTGCGGGGCTGGTCAATACACCGAACGGTAGCCAGTACCTGCCATTCTGCGCCTTCACCCTGAACCCACAAGGTTCGATCATGATGAAGCCACTGGACACCATCCTCATGGTGGCGGCGCAACAGAGCCTGCAGTCGGGTAACGTTCAGGCCAGCGTGTCGGCGCCTGGCTGCACCTTCTCCTTCAATGCCAGCACCATCGAATACGATCTGCAGGTGCTGGCAAGTACCTTTGCCATCACCAACCTGCCCGGTACTCCGGCGGTGCAGCCGGTAAGCTCCGGCTCGACGATCGGCACCATCGTCAACTCAGGCAGCTGAAAGCACATCGCTTGATGCCATGACACCCGTATCCGCCCTTGGTGGATACGGGTGTTTTTCTTGGGAGAAGCCAATGAATCGATCCGGATTGATGTGCCTGACCTTCGCTGGGTTGTTGGACATGCTGGCGGCGGCGCCCTGCAGCGCCGGGACGCTGCAGTTGAACCTGAATGTCGACCTTGAGGCCAGGCAGTTCCTGGTCGACAACAACCAGTACATTGTCGTGGTGCTGCCTGACCCTGTTTCCGAGGGCACCAATGTCGTGGTGGCCCACACCCTGCAACCGATTGCCGACCAGACCACGCTGTTGTTCGACACCACCCTCGTGGCCTATGTGTCCCAGGGCGCCGTGGCGTACCCGGGCACCTTGACGCTGGGGCCCTGGTCCGAGGCGCTGGCGGGTAATACCTACAGCTTTGATGGCGTGCAGGTGAACGGCGATGGCACTGGCTTGGCGGGGTACGTCGGCATGTATTACGACGCGCCGCAGAATGCCCAGCCCATCGTCACGGGCGCGGCGAGTTTCATCTACCAGAAGGGTGACGAGAAGCCCGATAACCCTTCGCCCGTCAATTACGACAGCCTCAACCCTTTCCAGACACGTTACACCCAGGTGCTCGCGCCGACGGTCTGGGTGTTCGTGGCCAGCAATGTCCCGTCGGGCACGGTACTGCCCATGAGCGCGCTGCGGCCGGTGGCGCCCCAGACGACGAGCAAGTCGGCGCAGCTTTCGGCCAACGCGACCTTGCAGATTGGCCGTTACACGGTGGTGACCTTGAGTGCATCGAGCCCGCCAAGCGTCTATTTCGATGTGTCGATCAACGCCTTCGTGCCGGGGAATTACCCCCCGCAATCCTGAGTGGTCGGGGTTACGGTATCGATACTTACCGAGGGTCGGTGGGCGAATTACTGTCAGGGCGTGGGCAGCGGTACATCCAGCACCGTCACCTGCATCCATCAATGAGATAGGGAAGGAAACCAACATGACTGATGTTTATAGCGCCTCGCTGAACAAAGTAGTTGCAACCGGTAATGCCTACACAGGGGGTAACCAGAACTATGCGGTACCCAACTGCGTGAACGCGCCTGGACAGACCCTCGTCGTCGACGATCGCTACACCTTGAGAGACGGCAATCGCCCGCAGATTTCCGTCAAGTGCCTCACCTTGGGCGGTGGGGTGGGTGGCGCGGCCGCCACCTTCCAGGAAGTGTGACGCTGTGCAGGCGCCGCCCTCGCGGGCGGCGCCCGTACTCAGCGAGCATGGCGCCGTTTTCCGGCGAACCCGGTTTGCGCTACCTCAAAGCTCGGCCAGCACTTCGGCGGCGGTGGTCACCTGGCCGAAGTGGTGCTTCCACAGGTCGATGCCCAACTGGCCTGAGCGGTCCAACGAGGAGCCGGAGGTCAGGTCGGTCACCAGGGTTGGGTTGAGCCCCGCATCGAACAGGGCGAAGCCCGCCGCCAGTACGCAGGTTTCGGTCTGCAGGCCGCACACCAGCACGCGGTCGACGTTCAGGCCCTTGATGTAGGCGAGGGTTTCGGCGGTCTGCCCATAGCCGTGCTTGATGAACACTTTGTCGGCCTCGACCAGGGCCACGTCCTCGGTGGCCGGGTGCCAGCCGAGCTGGCGCTGGAACGGGGTAGCCTGCTCGTCGTGCAATTCGATGGAGGCGACGGTGGGGATGGTCGCCGACAGCCGGCGGATGCCGTCCACCAGTCGCTCGGACGGGCTGAAGGTGGATTGCACGTCTACGATGAGCAGTACTTGCCGCATTGATTTTTCCCGATCCAGGTACGAAGGGCGCCGAGTATAGCGCCGAGCGCCTCGTGGGGGGCGTTCGTCCTGGGTTTGAACGTGGTGGATACGCCGCAGCGAAGGGGCGCTCATGCAACGGATCGTGATTCTGGGCAACGCGGGCAGCGGCAAGTCGACCCTGGCCAGGGCGATTGGCGCGCGGTTGGGGTTGCCGGTGGTTCACCTGGACCGGTTGTTCTGGGAGCCCGGCTGGGAGGAGGCGGACGACGAGGTGTTTCGCGAGCGGGTGGTGCAGGCGCTCGCGGGCGGCAGTTGGGTCACCGATGGCAATTATTCGCGGCGCACCTTTGATTTGCGCCTGCCCCACGCCGACTTGGTGATCTGGCTGGATACGCCGCGGTTGACTTGCCTGAGGCGGGTCATCCAGCGTTCGTTGCTCAAGCCTGCGCGGCCTGATTTGCCGCAGGGGTGCAACGAGAAGCCGAACAAGGATTTTCTCGAATTTCTCAAGTTTGTCTGGCATTTCGACCGGGTCAGCCGGTTGGGGATCGAGGCGTTGCGGTTGGCCATTGGGGCGCAGGTGCCGGTGGTGCACCTGGGTAATGTGCGGGAGGTGGCGGCTTTTGTTGCACGGTTGCCTGGGGTTACGGCGGGGCGCGATGCGATGGGGTCGAGCGGCGCCTTCTAACGCTCCCTGCTATCGGATCAGCCACGGTTTAACTCCTCATCCGGACGGTTGGGCAACGTTTGATTAGCTTCGATAGCATTAATTGCAGCCTGTTCTCCTCGCTTGCTGAATCGTCCCTGACTTCTTAGACGCCTCCAAGTCCTACTTGCAGCCATAATGATGTGCACTTCATCTACGGTTCAGTGTTGGTCTCTACAAGGCCCAAGCCGTTGATCCATCCTATTCGCACCCGAATGGAAGCTGTTACCATCAGGAGAACGCATCATTTTTGTGTGGTTGGGGTGGGCAGTATGAACACCTAAGCCTTAGACTTAAGGAAATGCTGACACCTTACAGAAGGAGATAGATAAGTGCCTGAAAAGCCTACGTGGTATCAGTTTCAAGAAGACATCTGTTCTTATTTTAGATCCATTGGGGCGAGCGCTGAAACCAATGTCACCATGCAAGGAGTCAGAACTTCGCATGATGTAGATGTTTTGGTGAGGACGAAATATCTTGGCGAGGATTTGGTCTGGATTGTAGAGGCTAAGCAATGGAAAAGTCGAGTCAACAAGCTTCAGGTTTTAGCACTGAGAACCATAGTTGAAGATGTAGGCGCTGATAGAGCGTTTATTATCTCGGAAGTCGGCTTCCAAAGCGGGGCCTACGAAGCGGCAGAAAGCAGCAATGTAAAATTAAAAACTTACGAAGAGCTAAAGATAGATACTCGGCATTTTGTTGAGAGCGAAATAATTAAGGCGTATAAAAAGCGCCTCGAACTGATCGAGGCTCGCTACTGGTCTCATAAAAAATCAATTCGGAAAAAGTATGGTTTAAGGGGAGAGATTTGGGATTTTCCCGTAAATTTTTCAGGCATGGCACTATTGCAAACAGCCCAAGCGGCAATATTTTCAGCAGAAACCAATGATTACCCGATTAATCTGGAGACGTTCTTGGTTGAGAAGAAAGGCGACTTAATTGCGACAAACTTCCAGTAGCTTATAAATTGGCTGAATCTGAATCTTAACTTTATTGATGAGAAAATTTTAGTGGCGGAGATAGAAATGATAAGGCATGGCGACTTTGAACCCGACCTTTGCTTGCGAGATCGTCTCGAGGTTTCTCCGCTAAAGCTCTATGCGGCCGCCATCAAGAAAGAATAGAGGGGAGTAGGCTTTGCTTTAAGTCTTTTAAGTTGATCGCTAAGGCATAAATAAATAGTTTTGCTGTTTTTTTTTGGTTGGAGTGCGCTGGGCACCGGTGGTGGCAGATCAGAAGCGATTCCGCTTTACTGATAAGAAAATGGTGGCTTACGCCTACACTTAACCGTGATGAGGTCAGTGAAAACCAATTTGCCATAGAGTGATGGGTGATTGAAATGGTAAATGGTTCAGGTGGCATGGCAATGATTTAGTGAGCGACTCGAATGTATGCTTGTTATGATTTGGTCTATAAAAAATTATCACTACTAATACAAGGGCGATGGAGATTAACGCTCAAAAAATCACCTGTAAGGTTTTTATCTTACGTGGCCAAGGCTCAGCGGGCTTAGGTCAGCCTTTGCCTTACATAAAGATTATTTTCCCTAAAAAATCTCCTTCGTCATTTTCGGAAATTTCCTTCCCCCGCAACCATTGCGAACTAGTCCGCCCTCGCGATAAATTCTCCAAGCTGCAGCAAAACCTGCGGCCAGGTGTAGGAACCTGCTGGTAAACTTGGCGCACGCACTAGGCGCCCCATCACAACGGCTGGCGCCTTTTTTGCGCTTGCTGCGATGTCATGGCGGCTGTGTGTGGGCAGGCTTCGGCCTGGCCGGGTTCCAAGTTTCCCGGTATTCCTACCCCACGCACAGCTGCCACCCAATCCCGTAGGAAGGATCGTGGTAGCTCCAATCCAAAACTTGGAGTCTCATGCATGCTTATGCGCATTCTGAGCAGGATCCTCGCATCCGCTCTCCGCCGCCCAACCCCTGCGGTTACCCCGTCCCCAACCTTCTACCCGATCGATAGCCAGTCCCTCGCCACCCGCGCCAATCGGGAGGTGTCCCATGACTGACCGCGAACGGCTGTCTTCCCTCCAGAGCTACGTCTGGACCCTCGAACTGCTCGGTGAGGCGCTGGTCCAGCATGACGAGGTGCTGGAATGCGAGTACAACCCGCAACTGAGCTTCCGCAACACGGCGGGGATTCACCAGGCGATCCGGATCATCAGCCGGTTGGCCAGTGAACAGTTCGGCAAGCTGGAGGCGATGAAAGACGAACGTGTTTCTGGAGACTGATACTGCGCATCATTGGGGCCGCTTTGCGGCCCTTTCGCGGCACAAGGCCGCTCCTACAGGGGATCGCGAACTTCTGTAGGAGCGGCCTTGTGCCGCGAAAGGGCTGCGAAGCAGCCCCTCAAGCCGCCAACCGCCCGCTGGCGATGGCCTCCGACGCCGCCAGCATCGCCCGCAGCAACACCGCGCAACCCGCCGCCAGGTCCTGCGGCGTGGCGTTCTCGATCTCGTTGTGGCTGATCCCGCCCTCGCAGGGCACGAAGATCATCCCCGCCGGCCCCAGTTCGGCGAGGAAGATCGCGTCATGCCCGGCACCACTGACGATGTCCATGTGCGGCAAGCCCAGGCTGCGCGCCGAGTCGCGCACGGCATCGACGCAGCCACGGTCGAAGTACAGCGCCGGGAAGTCGGCGGTCGGGGTCAGCTCGAAACTCAGGCCGTGCTTGGCGCAGGTGGCGTCGATCACCGCGCGCACTTCGCTGATCATCGCGTTCAGTTGCTCGCCTTCGAGGTGACGGAAATCCAGGGTCATGCGCACTTCGCCGGGGATCACGTTGCGCGAGCCCGGGTAGGCCTGCAGGCAGCCGACCGTGCCGCAGGCATGGGGCTGGTGGGCGAGGGCGGTGCGGTTGACTGCCTCGACCACGGCGGCGGCGCCAACCAGGGCGTCCTTGCGCAGGTGCATGGGGGTAGGGCCGGCATGGGCCTCGACGCCGCGCAGGGTGAGGTCGAACCATTTCTGGCCGAGGGCCCCGAGCACCACGCCGATGGTCTTGCGCTGGTCCTCGAGGATCGGGCCTTGCTCGATGTGCGCCTCGAAGTAGGCGCCCACCGGATGGCCGAGCACCGCGCGCGGGCCGGCGTAGCCGATGGCGTCCAGCGCCTCGCCGACGCTCACGCCCTGGGCGTCGCGCTTGGCCAGGGTTTCTTCCAGGGTGAATTTGCCGGCGAACACCCCTGAACCCATCATGCACGGGGCGAAGCGCGAGCCTTCTTCGTTGGTCCATACCACCACTTCCAGCGGTGCTTCGGTTTCCACGCCGAGGTCGTTGAGGGTGCGGATCACCTCGAGGCCGGCCATGACCCCGAAGCAGCCGTCGAACTTGCCGCCGGTGGGCTGGGTGTCGATATGGCTGCCGGTCATTACCGGTGGCAGTTTGTCGTTGCGCCCGGGGCGGCGGGCGAAGATATTGCCGACCGCGTCGATGCTGACGCTGCAGCCGGCGGCCTGGGTCCATTGCACGAACAGGTCGCGGGCCTGGCGGTCGAGGTCGGTCAGGGCCAGGCGGCAGACGCCACCTTTCTGGGTGGCGCCGAGGCGGGCGAGGTCCATCAGCGATTGCCACAGGCGGGCGCTGTCGATGTGGTGCTCGGCGGATTGCAGGACTTCCTTGGCGAGGCTGGTCATGGGTGTCTCCTCAGGGCTTTGTTGTTCTGGTAGGAGCGGCTTCAGCCGCGATGCAGGCACCGCGGTATCCGGCACCCGCTGCGCGGGTGGTCGCGGCTGAAGCCGCTCCTACGGACGTCGTGTCAGGTCAATGGGTCAGGTTCTGGTCCAGGCGCGCCGGGCCGCGCAGCGCCAGGCCACCCAGGGCGTAGTAGAGACCGCCACCGAGCAGCGAGCCGGTGAACCAGCCGTAGTCGTAGAACCAGCTGAAGCTGCTGTTGCCGATGGCCATCACGGTCAGCGCCACCGGCACGGCGAAGGCGGCGAACCCGGCCCAGTTCCACGCCGGGTACACGTCGTCGCGGTACAGCCCGGCCAAATCCAGCTGCTGGCGGCGCACCAGGAAGTAGTCCACCACCATGATCCCGGCAATCGGCCCGAGCAGGCTGGAGTAGCCCAGCAGCCAGTTGGAATAGACACTCTCCAGGCTCAGGTCGGAGACGATCCAGCCAAGCTTCTTGAGCAGCTCGTGGCCCATCAGCGCCAAACCGATGAACCCGGTCAGCCACACCGCCCGGCTGCGGCCGATCAGGCGTGGGGCGATGTTCTGGAAGTCGTTGGTCGGCGAGACGATGTTCGCCGCGGTGTTGGTCGACAGGGTGGCGATGATGATCAGCGCCATGGCCAGGGCCACCCAGCCCGGGCTCTGGATATGGCCGATCAGGCTCACCGGGTCGGACACCGTCTGGCCCACCAGCGAGGCCGAGGCGGCGGTCATGATCACCCCCAGCGCGGCGAACAGGAACATGGTCAGCGGCAGGCCGAAGATCTGCCCGAGGATCTGGTCCTTCTGGCTTTTCGCGTAACGGCTGAAGTCGGGAATGTTCAGCGACAGGGTGGCCCAGAACCCGACCATGGCGGTGAGCCCGGCGCAGAAGTAGCTGACCACGCTGGCTCCCTCGGGGCGTTTCGGTGGTTGCGCCAGCAGCTCGGTCATCGACATGTGCGGCAGCGCCCAGAGCAGCAGGCCGACCCCGACCGCCACCAGCAGCGGCGCCGACAGCGTCTCCAGCCATTTGATCGACTCCGCGCCGCGCAACACCACCCACAGGTTCAGCGACCAGAACAGCATGAAGCCGATCACTTCGCCGGTGCCGCCCAGGGCCTTCCACTCGGGGAACAGCGAGCCGAGGAACAGGTGGATGGCCAGGCCGCCGAACATCGTCTGGATCCCGAACCAGCCGCAGGCCACCACGGCGCGGATCAGGCACGGCACGTTGGAGCCGAAGATGCCGAACGATGAACGCAGCAGCACCGGGAAGGGGATGCCGTACTTGGTGCCGGGGAAGGCGTTGAGGGTCAGCGGAATGAGCACGATCAGGTTGGCCAGCAGGATCGCCAGCAGCGCCTCGCCCACGCTCAGGCCGAAGTAGGCGGTGAGCACGCCGCCCAGGGTGTAGGTGGGCACGCAGATGGACATGCCCACCCACAGCGCGGTGATGTGCCACTTGTTCCAGGTGCGCTGGTGCACCTTGGTGGGGGCGATGTCGTGGTTGTAGCGGGGGCTGTCGAGGACGTCGCTGCCGGCGTCGAGCTCGTACAGGCCGTGCTGCTCGACCACTTGCGATCTGCTCTGCTGCATGGGGCTCTCCAGGTTCTTCTTGTCGTTGTTCGCTCATCGGGCTGAGGCGATGGCCGGAGTACACGCAAATATCCAGTACCGCACCTGCGGCCCGGCCAGGTGGTTGTGGCCTGCGTCTTCAACAAACGTGCCGGGTCGGCCAGTGCCTTCCCGGCGGGCCGCCGCCGACCGGAGGTAACTCACTGAGTTGCAACAGCATTCAGCAGCACTGGGGGCGATCACTCGCCGGGTGGTGCGTCGGTGGGTCCACAGACACCGTGATTCAACGCGGTGCAGCCTGGAAATTCGCTGGCGCGGCCTGCGCCTCCCCACCCGGTTTCAAGCAGCTGAATTTGCATAAAAAATCTTGACCAATTTGGCTTCCTGTCAAGTGCGTCAAAATGGTGAAGGGGTGTTCCGTTTTGCTGATTTCAATTAAATAAATATAAAAATCAGTAAGTTATTAGTTTGGTGATTTGCATATATTTTTTCTTGATGAATATTCGATCAGCAACTAGCCTCGATTCTTGTCAGGCCTGACAGGATTGATCCGAGCCCGCAGGCACTGGCCCAAAAAAATTCCAAGAACCGGCCAGAAGACCGGTCAGCCTGCGAGGAAAACGGCATGTCCCTGTTGATCCGTGGCGCCACCGTGGTCACCCACGAAGAGCATTACCCCGCCGATGTCCTGTGTGCCGATGGCCTGATCCGCGCCATCGGTAAAAACCTCGAAGCCCCCACCGACTGCGAGATCCTCGACGGCAGCGGCCGCTACCTGATGCCCGGTGGCATCGACCCGCACACCCACATGCAGTTGCCGTTCATGGGCACCGTGGCCAGCGAGGACTTTTTCAGCGGTACCGCCGCAGGCCTGGCCGGGGGCACCACCTCGATCATCGACTTCGTTATCCCCAACCCGCAGCAATCGCTGCTCGACGCCTTCCACACCTGGCGCGGCTGGGCGCAGAAGAGCGCCAGCGACTACGGCTTCCACGTTGCCATCACCTGGTGGAGCGAGCAGGTCGCCGAAGAAATGGGCGAGCTGGTGGCCAAGCATGGGGTGAACAGCTTCAAGCATTTCATGGCCTACAAGAACGCGATCATGGCCGCCGACGACACCCTGGTCGCCAGTTTCGAGCGTTGCCTGCAACTGGGCGCGGTGCCCACCGTGCACGCCGAGAACGGCGAGCTGGTCTACCACCTGCAGCGCAAGCTGCTGGCCCAGGGGCTGACCGGGCCCGAGGCGCACCCGCTGTCGCGCCCCTCGCAGGTCGAAGGCGAGGCCGCCAGCCGCGCCATCCGCATCGCCGAGACGCTGGGCACGCCGCTGTACCTGGTGCATGTGTCCAGCCGCGAGGCGCTGGACGAGATCAGCTATGCCCGGGCCAAGGGCCAGCCAGTCTACGGCGAGGTGCTGCCCGGCCACCTGCTGCTCGACGACAGTGTCTACCGCGACCCGGACTGGGCCACCGCCGCCGGCTACGTGATGAGCCCGCCGTTCCGCCCGCGCGAGCACCAGGAGGCGCTGTGGCGCGGCTTGCAGTCGGGCAACCTGCACACCACCGCCACCGACCACTGCTGCTTCTGCGCCGAACAGAAAGCCATGGGCCGCGATGACTTCAGCCGCATTCCCAACGGCACCGCCGGCATCGAGGACCGCATGGCGGTGCTGTGGGACGCCGGGGTGAACAGTGGGCGGTTGTCGATGCACGAGTTCGTCGCGCTGACCTCCACCAACACCGCGAAGATCTTCAACCTGTTCCCGCGCAAGGGCGCCATCCGCGTCGGCGCCGACGCCGACCTGGTGCTGTGGGACCCGCAGGGCACGCGGACCATTTCGGCGCAGACCCACCACCAGCGGGTCGACTTCAACATCTTCGAAGGCCGCACCGTGCGCGGCATCCCCAGCCACACCATCAGCCAGGGCAAGGTGCTCTGGGCCGACGGCGACCTGCGCGCCGAGCCCGGGGCGGGGCGCTATGTGGAGCGGCCGGCGTATCCGTCGGTGTACGAGGTGCTGGAGCGCCGGGCCGAGCAATCAAGGCCGACGCCGGTTCAGCGCTGAGGACTTTTGGGGCTGCTGCGCAGCCCTTTCGCGGCACAAGGCCGCTCCTACAGCAGAACGCGATCCCCTGTAGGAGCGGCCTTGTGCCGCGAAAGGGGCGCAAAGCGCCCCCTGATAACAACACACATGTACCTGTTGACTGCCATCCCCAGAACGGACCGATGCCTGACCAGCATCGTGTTCAATAAAAAAGCGAGAGGCTACCCACCGTGATCGACGCCCTGAACCATTTGCCGCGCCCCCGTGCCGGCGCCGACCAACTGGCCGAGCGCTTCACCGACCTCGCGGCCCCGCTCACCGCCCGCCAGGCCGCCCTCGAAAGCGCGCGCTGCCTGTACTGCTACGACGCGCCCTGCGTCAACGCCTGCCCCAGCGACATCGACATCCCCTCGTTCATCCACCGCATCAGCGACGAGAACCTGCAAGGCGCCGCCGAGCGCATCCTCTCGGCCAACATCCTCGGTGGCAGTTGCGCCCGGGTGTGCCCGACCGAGATCCTCTGCCAGCAGGCCTGCGTGCGCAACAATGCCCAGGAATGCGCACCGGTGCTGATCGGCCAACTGCAACGCTACGCCCTGGACAACGCCCAGTTCAGCGAACACCCCTTCAAGCGCGCGCCCGCCACCGGCAAGCGCATCGCCGTGGTCGGCGCCGGGCCTGCGGGGCTGTCCTGCGCCCACCGCCTGGCCATGCATGGCCATGACGTGGTGGTGTTCGAGGCGCGGGAGAAGGCGGGTGGTCTCAACGAATACGGCATCGCCCGCTACAAGCTGGTGGACGACTACGCCCAGCGCGAAGTGGAGTTCCTGCTGGGCATCGGCGGCATCGAGATCCGCCACGGCCAGCGCCTGGGCGACAACCTGGCGCTGGGCGAGCTGCACAGCCAGTACGACGCCGTGTTCCTCGGCCTTGGCCTAAATGCGGTGCGGCAATTGGGATTGCCGGACGAAGAGGCCCCTGGCCTGCTGGCCGCGACCGAATACATCCGCGACCTGCGCCAGGCCGACGACCTGAGCCAGTTGCCATTGGCCGACCGCTGCCTGGTGATCGGCGCCGGCAACACCGCCATCGACATGGCCGTGCAGATGAGCCGCCTGGGCGCCCGCGACGTCAACCTGGTGTACCGCCGTGGCGAGGCCGACATGGGCGCCACCGGCCATGAGCAAGAGATCGCCAAGCACAACCAGGTGCGCCTGCACACCTGGGCGCGGCCCGATGCCGTACTGCTCGATGACCAGGGCCGCGTGCGCGGCATGCGCTTCGTGCGCACACAGCTGGTCGATGGCCGCCTGAAGGATACCGGCGAAACCTTCGAACTGGCCGCCGACGCGATCTTCAAGGCCATCGGCCAACGCTTCGACGACGCAAGCCTCGGCGACCCGCTGGCCGCGCAACTGGCCCGCGATGGCGAACGCATCCGCGTCGACGATCACATGCGCACCAGCCTGCCGGGCATCTACGCCGGCGGCGACTGCACCGCCCTGGGCCAGGACCTCACCGTCCAGGCCGTGCAACATGGCAAGCTGGCCGCCGAAGCCATCCATGCCCAACTCATGCTCAACGTGGAGGCTGCGTAAATGGCCGACCTGTCCATCGTGTTCGCCGGCATCAAGGCGCCCAACCCGTTCTGGCTGGCCTCCGCGCCGCCCACCGACAAGGCCTACAACGTGGTCCGCGCCTTCGAGGCCGGGTGGGGCGGGGTGGTGTGGAAGACCCTGGGCGAGGACCCGGCGGCGGTCAACGTGTCGTCGCGCTACTCGGCGCACTACGGCGCCAACCGCCAGGTCCAGGGCATCAACAACATCGAGCTGATCACCGACCGTTCGCTGGAGATCAACCTGCGCGAGATCACCCAGGTGAAGAAGGACTGGCCCGACCGCGCGCTGATCGTGTCGCTGATGGTGCCGTGCGTGGAGGAATCCTGGAAGTTCATCCTGCCGCTGGTGGAGGCCACCGGCGCCGACGGCATCGAGCTCAACTTCGGCTGCCCCCACGGCATGCCCGAGCGCGGCATGGGCGCCGCGGTCGGCCAGGTGCCGGAGTATGTGGAGAGGGTCACCCGCTGGTGCAAGATCCACTGTTCGCTGCCGGTGATCGTCAAGCTCACCCCCAACATCACCGACATCCGCCAGTCGGCGCGCGCCGCCCACCGCGGCGGGGCCGACGCGGTGTCGCTGATCAACACCATCAACTCGATCACCAGCGTCGACCTGGACCGCATGGTCGCCTACCCCATCGTCGGCGACCAGAGCACCCACGGCGGCTACTGCGGCTCGGCGGTCAAGCCGATCGCCCTGAACATGGTCGCCGAGATTGCCCGCGACCCCGAGACCCGCGGCCTGCCCATCTGTGGCATCGGCGGCATCGGCACCTGGCGCGACGCGGCGGAGTTCGTCGCCCTGGGCAGTGGCGCGGTGCAGGTGTGCACGGCGGCGATGCTGCATGGCTTCCGTATCGTCGACGACATGAAGGACGGCTTGGCGCGCTGGATGGACCAGCATGGGCACGCCAACCTCGAGGCCTTCCGTGGCCAGGCCGTGGGCCACACCACTGATTGGAAGTACCTGGACATCAACTACAAGTCGGTGGCGCAGATCGACCAGGCCGCGTGCATCGGTTGCGGGCGTTGCCACATTGCCTGCGAGGACACCTCGCACCAGGCCATCGCCAGTACCCTCAAGGATGACGGCACCCACATCTACAGCGTGATCGAGGAGGCGTGCGTGGGCTGCAACCTGTGCCAGATCACCTGCCCGGTGGAAAGCTGCATCGAGATGGTCGCGCAGGACACCGGCAAGCCGTACCTGAACTGGACCCAGGATCCGCGCAATCCCTATCGCGAGGTGGGCTGAGAAGGGTGAGGGTGTGATCGGTACCTGGCAATTCTGTCAGTAGACGCTCCACGGGAATGCAAGCAGTCTGCCCCCGTGGGGCGCCGTCTCGAGAGTCCAGGGGATGATGGTGGCGCGCTCCGTCGGCAACCGGCGACAAGCGAGGAGCGTCATGATGCGCGACGACCTGGAGGCAAGATTCCTGGAAACCGAAGGTAGGCTGGAGCAGCTTCGCACCAGTCCACCGCTGGAATTTCGGGTACTGCTTTGGACGCTGCATCAGCAGGCAACGTGCGGCGACCGCGATGACGCCGAGGCGCTGGCCGTTAGCTGTAGCTATGAGGACGACATCAAGAGGCGCGGTTGGGGAGCGCTGAAGGGGACACCCAAGGACGCTGCAATGTGGTTGTACCTTTGTCTGGCCGATCTGATTCGAGATTGACCTTCATGGCGATGTCTGCGCAGTGCCTGGCACCGGCTTTGCCGGTGTTCGCCGGCAAAGCCGGCTCCTACAAGAAGGGCTGATCACTGTGGTATTGCTGTTTCGTGCAGGCAGTGCCATGTCACGGCTTGATTGCTGCACTCGATGATCGCCAATGACCAGCGGGCCTGCTCCACCCCCTGCAAACGATGGGTCTCCTTGTAGCGCACGGCCACATTGTTCCCCGCCTGCCATACCACCCGCACATCGCCGACGACGATCTCAAGCCCCGGCCGGGCACCGGCCGCGCGGTGGAACAACTGCTCCACCTGCTGGCGATCAAACACGCCACCCGCCGTGCCGACCATGCTGAAGTCATCGGCAAACACCGCCATCAACGCTTCAAGCGTTGCCTGGGTCTCGGTGGCCGGGCGGGTGAAGACCTCCTGGATCAGTACATGGACGTGATGGATGCTGTGTGCTGCGTGGAAAAGGGTGTTATCGAGCATCGCGGATGTTCTCCTGGGGTAGTGTGCGTAGTCGTGTGAGGGGCAGCAGCCCGAGCAGCGCCGCCAGGGCGAAGGTCAGGTGATAGGCATCTGCAGGCGGCAGCAGATTGAAGATCATCAGCAACAGCGCCGCGCCGAGGCTGAACGCCATCTGCCGGTTGAGGTTCCATAGCACGCTCGCCTGGTGGGTCTGCGCGCCGGTGAAATCGAGCAGCGCGGTGGCTTGCGCAGTGTTGGCGCCGAGGCCACCGCCGATGCCCATCAGGCCATAGACCGCGATCAGCATTGGGGTATCGGTATTACTGTCGACCAGCACCAGCAGGGCGATACCCAGGCTGTGCAGGAGCATCCCGAGCAGCAACAAGCGCCGCGCCCCGACCTGGTTGTAGACGCGACCGACCAGCAGCATGGCGGTGAAGGCGCCAGCGGCGTAGACGATCATGAACATCCCGGTGGCCCGGGCACTCAGGCTCAACACGTCCTGCAAATAGAAGATGTTCAGCAGGTTCACCCCGGTGAACAGGCCCGGGATCGCATGGTAGACCAGCATCGATACCTGCAACCGTGCATTGGCCAGCAGCTTCAGCTCGACGATGCCATGCCGCGAATGCTGGTAGTGACGTTGGTACCGCAGCGCGCATGCCAGCCCCATTGCCAGGCAAGCCAGGGCCAACCAGGCCGGGTGACCAGCGCCGTAAAGCGACAGGCCCAGCAGCAGGCAGGCGAGGGCGCCGCTGACCAGCAGCAGCCCGTTGAAGTCGGGGCGTGGCACTGCCGTACCGGGCGCTTCGCGGATCCACCACCAGGCCAGTCCGGCCGTCAGCAACGCGAGCGGAATGCTCGCCTGGAACACCCAGGGCCAGTTGCCGCCATCGACGATCAGCCCGCCCAAGGTAGGCGACAGCGCCGGTGCGATCAGCGCCACCGCCATCACCAGCGTCGAAACGCGGGCGCGCTGCGGGCCTTGGAACAGGTTGAAGGTCAGCGCCTGGCCCACCGGGATCAGCAGGCCGCCCGCCAGGCCCTGGGCGAAGCGCCAGGCGACCAACGCCGGGAACGAATCGGCCTGGCCACCGCCCCAGGCGGCCACGGCGAACGCCAGCATCGACAGCGCCAACAAGCGTCGCGCACCCCAGCGGCTCGCCAGCCAGGTGCTGACCGGCATCACCAGCGTCAGCCCGAGGATGTAGGCATTGCCCACCCAGGCACTGTTGGCGCTGGCAATGGAAAATTCGGCCGTGATCCGTGGCAGGGCCACGGCCGGCATGAAAATGTTGATGCAGTCGATGAAGAAGCCCATCAAAAAAACGCTTGCCACGCGGTATCGGTAGGTCATCGCCACTCCTTGTTCGGCGCGCAGCCTAGGTGGCATGGACGCTCCCTGTCGATGTCGCTACCCTTGAAACTCTGTTTGATGGAACTGAACAATGCCGCGCACGGCCCTTCACACCCAGCTCAACCGGGTGCAGACCTTCCTCGCCGTGGTCGATGCCGGCTCGTTTACCAAGGCCGCCGACACCCTGGGCATCAGCAAGGCCATGGTCAGCCAGCACATCAAGGCGTTGGAGGAAGCGCTGGGGGTGACCCTGCTGCTGCGCAGCACCCGCGCCATCGCCCTGACCGAGTCCGGCCAGGCGTTCTACGACGACTTCAAGGTGATCGTCAGCGATGTCGAAAGCGCCTTCGACAACGTCATGCAACGGCACAACGGTGTGGCGGGGCGCCTGCGCATCAGCACCACCGCCGAATATGGCGAGCGCTTCATCCTGCCGCTGCTGCCAGCGTTCGCCGCGCGTTACCCGGCGCTGTCGCTCAGCTATGAAACCGATTCCTCCCTGAGCGACCTGATCGCCGAACGGCTCGACCTGGTGGTGCGCCTTGGCACGTTGCCGGATTCGAACCTGCGCAGTCGCGCGCTGGGTGACTACGCCATCGTGCTGGTGGCCTCGCCGGACTTTCTCGGCAGGCATGCGCTCGGCAAACCCGATGACCTGGCGGGCGTGCCCTGGATTGCCAACAGCAACCTGCACAACCCGACGCGCTGGACGCTGCTGTCGGCCGACGGCGAAAACGTGAGTGTGGGGGGCGTTGCGGCCTACCAGTCCAATGCCGCGCAGGGTGTCCGGGCAATGGCCTTGGCCTCCCTGGGGGTCGCCGTGCTGCCGGCCTGGTTGATCGAGCAGGACCTGGCCACTGGCAGCTTGCGGCGGGTGCTGCCCGGCTACAGCCTGCCGAAGCAGCCGATCAGCGTGGTGTACCCGAACGGCAGCCATGTGCCGCAGCGCACCCGGGTGTTCATCGACTTTCTCTGCGAGCACCTGGGCCGCTGAAGGGGCGGTTCAGGGCTCCAGCCCGATCCCGCGCAGGATGACACCGGTCACCGTCTGCACCGCGCTTTCGAAGGCCGGGTCCGACAGCGGTTCGCCGCCGTTGAGCAGCGTCACCTGGTAGCCGAAGTCGGCGTAGTGCTGGGTCGAGGCCCAGATCATGTACAGCAGCGCCGAGGGCTCGATCGGCAGGATGCGCCGGTCTTCAACCCAGGCGCGGATCTTCGCTTCCTTGAGCTTGGCCCAGGGCACCAGCGAATCGTCCAGGTTCGCCCCCAGCAGCGGCGCGCCGTGCAGCATCTCCTCGGCCCAGATCTTCGAGCCCAGCGGCCGCGAGCGCGAGTGGCCCATCTTGGCGCGGATGTAGCTGGTCAGCACCACGCGCGGGTCGTCGAAGCGCTCGAAGCACAGCGCGTCCTGTTTCCACATGTCCAGCAGGTCTTGCAGCACCGCGCGGTACAGCTCGTCCTTGGTGCTGAAGTAGTAATGCAGGTTGGAGCGCGGCAGTTGCGCCAGTTCGGCGATATCGCCCATGGACGTGCCGCGGTAGCCTTTCTCGGCGAATACCTGCTCGGCGGCGAGCAGGATCTTCTCGATGTTGCGGCGGCGGATCTCGATCTTGTGGTTGGCCATGGGCGGTCCGAAGCGGCAGGGACCGCCCAAGGCTATCAGTTTTGCAGGTGGATACCGAGCCCTTGCTCGCCGGGGGCGAGGTCTTCGCGCAGGGTCAGCGCCGGGATCAGGTAGTCGCCGCCGTTCTGCCGGCGGAAGGGGATCGGGGCATCGTGCCACAAGCCGTCCAGGCGCTGCTCCAGCGCGGTGCACGCGGCGGCGAAGGCCGTAGCGTCGACGCGGCCGGCGCGGTGGATGACGAAGGGTGGCAGCACCTCGAAACCGGGGTAGAACAGGATGCCGTGCTGGATGGGGAAGAGGATGTCGTCCAGTGGGCCGTTGATGCCTCTGGGGGCATAGTGCGAGGCCCAGCCGCCGGTGGTGACCATCAGCATGGCGCGCTTGCCGGCGAAGCTGCCTTCACCGTAACGGTCGCCCCAGTGCTGGTCGGAGTGCTCGCCCACGCCATAGGCGAAACCATAGGCGTACACCCGTTCGACCCAGCCCTTGAGGATCGCCGGCAGGCCGAACCACCACAGCGGGAACTGCAGGATCAGTGCATCGGCCCAGCGCAGTTTTTCCTGCTCGAGGGTGATGTCGGCGCTCTGCGTGCCGTTGGCGAAGGCCTGGCGCGAATGCTCCGAAGGCTGGAATGCCTCGCCCGGTGGCATGGCGGTGTTGTCGGCGGCGTCGAGCACGGCCTTGAAACCCATGGCGTGCAGGTCGGAGACCTGCACGCTGTGGCCCTGGCTTTGCAAATAACGCACGGCATGGTCCTTGAGGGCGCCGTTGAGGGAGCGAGGTTCAGGGTGGGCGTGGACGATCAGCACATTCATGGTGGGGCTCCGGTAAAGGGGGATGGCCGCATCATGGGCTGCATCGAGGTATAGTTAAAATGAATGTCTGATATGCCAGGTATTGCCATGCACAATGATCTGAGGCGCCTTGATCTCAACCTGTTGGTCACCCTCGACGCCTTGCTCACCGAACACAATGTGACCCGCGCCGCCGAGCGCCTGCACCTGGCGCAGCCGACGGTGAGCGTGCAGCTGGCGCGCCTGCGCGAGCTGCTCGACGACCCGTTGCTGCTGCCTGGCCCCCGCGGCATGCGGCCCACGGCCCGTGCCGAAGCCCTGCGCGCGCCGCTGCGCCAGGCGCTGGAAGCACTGCACCAGGCTATCGCGCCGGCCACGCCGTTCGACCCGGCCCAGGCCCGCCAGACCTGGCGCGTGGCCGCCACCGACTACAGTGCCTCGACCTTGCTGCAACCGGCGTTGGCCACCTTGCGCAGCGAGGCGCCGGGCACGCGCCTGGCGGTGCTCGACCTGGTGCCCGGCACGCTGTTGCGCCAGGCCGAGCAGGGCGAGATCGACCTCGCCTTTCATATCGCCGAGCAGGCACCGGCCGGGTTGCGCCAGCGTTCGCTGTTCCATGAGCGCTATGTGCTGGCCGGGCGTGTCGATCACCCGCGTTTGAAGCGCCGGCCGAGCCTGGCGCAGTTCTGCGCGTTGGAGCAGGTGATCGTCTCGCCCGATGGCGGTGGGTTCGCCGGGCCGACCGATGCAGCCCTGGCCGAGCAGGGGCTGGCGCGCAAGGTGGTGTTGTCGGTGCCGCATTTCATGCTGCTGGCTTCGGTACTGGCGGGCAGCGATCTGGTGGCGATGGTGCCTGAGCGCCTGGTAGCCGGTGATGCCCGGCTCAAGGTGGTCGAGGCGCCGCTGGCGGTGGCGGGGTTCGAGATGCTGATGCTGTGGCCGGAGCGGGTGCATCGTGATCCGGGACACCGCTGGTTGCGTGAGCTGATTGGGCGGTGTGGCCAGGTGTTCGCTGGGAAGTTATAGCGCCTTTGAGATCGAGCGCCGCTCCCGCGGCGCATCGCGGATGAATCCGCTCCTACAAATACAAACCTGTAGGAGCGGATTTATCCGCGATGCGCCGCGCGGGCGGCGCTCGATCTGATAGGCGCTGCAACTCCCCCGACGAACCTGCTAACGTCCACCTTTCTCCAGCCGAGGCCACCCCGCCATGCCCTTCGCCGACAACCTGATCGCCTTCACCCTGGCCGCGACCCTGCTCACCATCACCCCCGGCCTGGACACCGCGCTGATCCTGCGCACCGCCGCCGTGGAGAGCCGCCAACAGGCCATGCGCGCGGCGCTGGGCATCAATGCCGGCTGCCTGCTGTGGGGCGCGGCGGTGGCCTTCGGGCTGGGGGCGCTGATTGCGGTGTCGACGCTGGCCTATGACGTGCTCAAGTACTGCGGCGCCGCCTACCTGGCATACCTGGGCCTGAACATGCTGCTGCGCCCGCGCCAGTCGGTGGCCAGCGCCGATGCCCAGGGCAAGCCGGGCACCAACTGGTTCGTCAAGGGCCTGCTGGGCAACCTGCTCAACCCCAAAGTGGGGATCTTCTACGTGTCGTTCCTGCCGCAGTTCATTCCCCAGGGGCAGGCGCTGGTGCCGTGGACCTTTGGCCTGGTCGGCATCCATGTGCTGCTCGGGTTGCTCTGGGCGGTGGCGCTGATCGCCGCGACCCAGCCCTTGGCCGCAGTGTTGCGCCAGGGGCGGGTGGTGAAGTGGATGGATCGGGTAACTGGGGGGGTGTTCGTATTGTTTGCGGTGCGCCTGGCCTTTAGTCGGCGGTAGGGCGGATCGCCGGCAAGCCGGCTTCTACCTGGATCGCGGTAGGAGCCGGCCTTGCCGGCGAATGGGCGGTGCAATCAACCCTGCACCAGCGCCTGGATCACCTGTTCGACACTGGCCTTGAGCCCCGCCACGGTATCTTCCGGATCGCTTTCGACCACCACCAGCTTCACCCCGGCCGCCTGGATCACCTCGGCCACCTTGGCGTCCGGCCGGCGGTGGTGCAGCACCAGCGCCACATCCTGGGCCTTGAGGTTGTCACCCAACGCCTTGAGCGCCGCATCATCCCAGCGGTCATCGGCCGGCAACGGCTGCTCGACCACATCGAGGTTCAACCCGCTGGCCAGATAGCCCAGCCGCTCGGACAGGCTCACCACGCTGAGGTTGTCCACCTCGGCCAGGCGCGTCTGGCTGCTGGCGGTCAGCTCCAGCATCTGCCGCTTGAGACCGGCCAGGTTGGCCTGGATCTTCGCCTTGTCGGCGGGTGCCAGGCGCTCCAGGTCATTGGCCACCACGTCGGCCATGCGCCCCAGGTTGCTCGGGTTGAGCCAGGGGTAGGCGGCGAAAGCCTCCTCGCCCTTGACCGCGATGCCAGGCAGCGCGCCATCCACCGGCCGCGCCGCGTCGATCTCGACGATGCGGATATTGCTGCGCCGGGCCATGGGGTAGAGCGGGTCGTCGCGCCAGATCGAGCGCACGCCGATCACCGCGTCGGCCTGCTGCGCGGCCTTGTGCAGGCTGGCGCCGCCACGGCCGCTGAAGTACGACGGTTGGCGGCTGGCGGGCAGGTTGGCCGGCGCGGCGCGCTCGAGCTTCACCGTGGTGCCGTCGAGCAGGCTCTGCGCCAGGCTGTGGGTCACCGGCAGGGTGGTCAGCACCTGGGTGGCGCTGGACAGGGAGGGCAGGCCGGCCAGGAGCGCGGCCAGGGTCAGGTGCTTGAGGGTCATGCCGGGTTTCCTTGCAGGCGGGGGACGAGGGCACGGGCCAGGGCGGCGAGGGCGAAGCAGATCCCGGCGACCAGGATGATCGCCGCGCCCGAGGGCACCGGCAGGTCGAAGACGATCGGCAGCAGGATGCCCAGCAGGGTGCTCAGGGTGGCGATCAGCACCGAGATGAAGAAGAACCCCTTCAGCGACTGGCTCACCAGCCGCGCCGCGGCGGCCGGGATCACCAGCAGGGCACCGACCAGGATCGCCCCGATCACCTTCACCGAGGCCACGGTCACCAGGGTCACCAGCACCACGAACAGGTAGTCGAGGGTCTTCACCGCCACCCCGCGCACTGCCGCCAGTTGCGGGTTGAAGCTGGCCAGCATGATGCGGTTGTACAGTGGCAGGGCCAGGGCCAGCACCAGCACCGCGACGATGCCCAGCACCAGCAGGTCGTGGCCGCTGACGGTGAGCACCGAGCCGAACAGCACGTTTTCGAGGATGTGCACGTTGATCTTGCCGGCCAGCATCAGCAGCAGGCTCGCGCCCAGCGCCAGGGATACCGAGAGGAACACGCCGATCAGCGTGTCCGGTGACAGCCCGGTGCGGTTGCGCAGGAAATTGAGCAGGATGCCGAACAGCAGGCAGTAGCCGAACAGGCTGCCGTACGGGCCGGTGTAGGGCTCACCCAGCAGGATGCCGATGGCCACGCCGGTGAGCGCGGCATGGCCCACCGCCTCGGAGAAGAAGGCGAAGCGCTTGACCACCACCAGGGTGCCCAGGCCGCCGAGCACCGGGCCGATCATCAGGCCGGCGAGCAGGGCGTTGACCACGAAGCCATAGGCCAGCGCCTCCGGCAGGTAGCCTGCGCTGGCCCATGCCTGGACCGTTTCGCGGAAAGTATCGAAACTCATCGGGCCAGGCCCTCGCTGCGCGGGTGGACGGAGAACAGCCCGAGCAGGCGCTCGGGCGTCAGGGCCTGGGCCGGTGGGGCGTCGAACAGCACCTGGCGGTTCAGCCCGGTGACCCGGTCGGCCAGGCGCAGCACCGCTTCCAGGTCGTGCTCGATCCACAGCACGGTGGTGCCGGCCTGGCGCCAGCCGTGCAGCAGTTGCTCGAACACCTGGATGCCGGCCTCGTCGAGGGCCGACATCGGCTCGTCCAGCACCAGCAGTTGCGGCTCGGGGATCAGCCCCTGGGCCAGCAGCACCCGCTGGCGCTCGCCGCCGGACAGGGCGCCCATGCGCCGCTTGCGCTTGTCGAGCATGCCCACCCGCGCCAGCGCCGCGTCGATGGCCGGTCGCACGCGCCGGGACAGGCCGAGGAACGCCGGGCGCCGCTGGCACATGGCGGCCATGAAGTCATCGACGGTCATCGGCAGGCCACGGTCGAACTCCAGGGCCTGGGGCACGTAGCCGATCACCTCGCGCTCGCCCGGCCAGTGCAGGGTCAGCTGGCCCTGGTGCGGCATCTGCCCGAGCAGGGTCTTGATCAGCGAACTCTTGCCGCCGCCGTTGGGCCCGACGATGGCGTGCACGCTGCCGGGGGCGACGCTGAAACGCACCTGGTCGAGGATGCGCGTGCGGCCGAGGGTGAGGTCGATGCCAGCGAAGTCGATGCGCGGCCCGCTGGCGGCCGTGAGATTGGCGGCGGCGGTCACGCGCGGTTCTCCTGGATGGCCTGGACCACGGTGTCGAGGTTGCGCTTCATCTCCACCTCGTATTTCTCCTGGGTGTACTCGCCATAGGAGATGTGCGTGAGCGGGTAGATGCGCACGCCGGACTCACGGTGGATGGTGTCGACGTAGGCGGACGGGAAATCCATCTCCGAGAAGATCACCTTCACGTCCAGCGCCTTGAGCTGGTCGATGGTCTTCTTCAATTGCGCCGGGCTCGGTTCGATGCCGTGGGCCGGCTCCACCACCGCGGTGACCTCCAGGCCGAAGTCGCGCACCAGGTAGTCGTAGGCGGCGTGGATGGTGGCGACGCGGAAGGTCGCGTCCGGCGCCTGGGTGACCTTGGCCAGGGCTTCGGCGCGCAGGGCACGCAGGCGCTTGGCGTAGGCCCGGGCGTTCTGCGTATAGAACTTGGCGTTGTCCGGGTCGAGCTTGCCCAGCTCGCGGGCGATGTTGTTGACCTGGGCGATGGTGGCGCTGATCGACAGGAAGGTGTGCGGGTTGACCACCTTGCCGGCGCCACGGGCGGCGATGCCGGTGGCGGCCAGCAGCGGCACGTTGGCGTTGGACTCGATGGTCTTGATGTCGGGCTTCTCGCTGGCGGCGATCATGCGGTCGGCGAAGTCGTCGTGGCCGACGCCGTTGAGCACGATCACGTCCAGGCTGCCGATGCGCTTGATGTCCTCGGCGCGCGGCTCGTAGGCGTGGGGGTTGAAGCCGGCCGGAATCAGCGGCACCACCTCGGCCTTGTCGCCGACGATATTGCTCACGTAGCTGTAGTAGGGGTGCAGGGTGATGCCGATGCGCAGGGGCTTGCCGTTGTCGGCAAGGGCCAGGGCCGGCAGGGCGCAAGCTAGCAGCGCCAGGGCGCGGAGGGCGGAGCGGAGCATGGGCGAGTCCTTCGGTTCAGTGACGGTGTTGGCGGGTGACCCCGGCGTCGTAGTGGGTGACCACCTGCTGCCAGCCGGCGGCGATCAGCGCGTCGCGGCCCAGGTCGTCGGGGGCCAGGGCACTGCTGTCGCGGCGCAGCCAGATATCGGGCTGGGCGCCTTCGGCCTGGGCCGGGATCAGCAGGAAGCTGCCGGCCACCTGGGCGTCCTGGCTGCGGCCGAGGTAGGCGCCACTGGCGAGCTTCGACCACTGGTGCAGGCCACGGCTCTGCTGGCTGGCGTCGGCGACGAAGGGCGGCAGGCCTTCCTCGGCCAGCGCCTCGACGGCGGGCGCGGCGCCGCTTTCCTCGCGCAGCAGGCGGATCTCTTCGACGGCCACCCACAGGTCGGTGTGGATGCCCTGTTCGGCGGCGTTGAGGTCGCGCCGGGCGTCGAGCTGGTGGGCGGCGATGGTCACTTCGTCCTCGCGCTCGCCACGCAGCGTCACCACGGTGGCGGCGACGATCAGGATCAACGCGGCGGCCAGCAGCACATACAGCGTTTCATGCCCGGCGCCGGCCGGGCGCACCACCTGGGCGCGGCTCATGGCGCACCGATGTCGGCGTGGTCGACTTCCACCACGTGACCGGGGCCGGCGTCGAACAGCACGTAGAACTTGCCGTCGGGGCGCTTGAAGGTCAGGGTGGAGTCGTCGCCCAGCTTGCTGGCCACCAGCACCTGCTCGTCGTAGCCGATCACGTCCAGGGTCACCCCGGGCGCGCCGCTGCCGTCGGAGAAACCGCCCTTGCAGGTGATCTGTTCGCCGGTTTCGGTGCATTCGCACATCGGGTTGTGCGCCAGGGCCGGCAGGGCGCTGCCCAGCAGCAGTGGCAGGGCGAGCCTGCGCATCAGGTGTTTCATGGTTTGCCTCCTTGTTTCGCGAGCCAGGCCGCGGTGGCCGGCGATGCCTTGGCCAAGGCCACCGAGCCCTGGTGCATGCTGCCGTCCCAGCCTTCGATGGTGATCCAGATCTGCGCGTTGGCGGGGGTGCGTGGCGGAATCGGCAGCGAGGTGCCCATGCGGTACGGCGCGCCGAAGAACAGCGTGCCGGCGGCGCGCAGGCTGCGTGGCTTGCCGATGCGCAGGTAGACCGCCTTGACCGGGCCGATGCAGGCCTTGCACAAGGCCGCGTTGAACACCTTGAAGTAACCGGCCGGGCCATCGGCGCGCGGGGCCTCGTCGCGCAGCTCGGCCAGGTCCAGGCTGTAGGGGCCGACCTGGATGGCATTGACCTGGTTCGCGCCCAGGCCGCTGTCGCCGCGGATCAGCCTGGCGTCGGCGAAGTACTTGGGCATGAAACCCAGGGGGATGAGCAACAGCAGGATGTTCAGGTGGAAGCGCCACTTCAGCCAGAAGCGCTTGAGCGGGCTGTGCGGCAGTGCCTGGGCCTGGTTCATGGCTTGGCCTCCAGTACGCTGGCCGCATGCGCCTTGCGCGGGCGCTCTTCACGCTTGAGCGCCGCCGCGGTGGCCTGGGCGGTGCGCTTGGTCCAGATCAGCAGGCCGCTGAACACCATCAGCGACAGCAGCAAACCGAAGAACGCCCAGATCAGCTTGATCGGCAGGCCGCCGAAGTCGCCGGTGTGCAGCGGGCGCATGGACTCGGTGACGAACTCCAGGGGCGAGCGGTCGCCGAGCAGGAACTGGCTGTCGACGGCGCGGGTGTAGGGGTTGACCGCGGCGGTCTGGATCATCAGCGGGTACCAGCTGCGCCCACCCAGGCTGACATGGCTGTAGGCGGTGGCCGGCACCGAGATGAAGCTCACCTCCAGGCCCGGGATGTTGCCCTGGGCGATGCGCGTGGCCTCGTCCAGGTCGATGCGCGGGGCCGGCGAGCCGTCCGTGGTGAGCGGCACCTGTTCGCGGGCGATGACCGGCACCACGGGCTCGGTGGTGATGCTGATGTGGTTGTCCCCCAGCACCGCCTGGATCAGGAACCAGGTGCCGGTGATCGAGATGGTGGCGACGAACCAGATCGACCACACGCCCGCCAGGCGGTGCAGGTCGCCCCAGAAGATGCGCGGGCCGTGGCTGCGCCGGGGCAGCTTGAAGAAGCCCTTCCAGAACTTCTTGTACACCACCAGCCCGGTCACCAGCGATGCCAGCAGCGGCAGGCCCAGCAGCGAGACCAGGTACCAGCCCCAGCTGTAGCCGTTGGTGAAGGGCACCAGCCACCAGCCGTGCAGGGCGCGGGTGAAGGCCTCGAAGTTGAAGTTCGGGCTCTTGCCCTGGATGGCGCCGGTGTAGGGGTTGACGTACAGCGTCGGCGAGCTGCCGTCGGGGAAGGTCACCCCGGCGTTGAGGGCGAAGTGCGAGCCGTCGGGCTGGTTGAGAAAACGCACGGCCATGTCCGGCTCGGCCTTGTGCAGGGCATCGAGCACCTGCTGGAAGCTCAGGCGTTCGGCGGTGTCGTCGGGCTTGCTGGCGCGCACGTCGGGGTTGGCGAGCCAGACGATCTCCTGGCTGACCACCGCGAGCATGCCGGTGAAGCAGACGATCAGGACGAAGAACCAGATCGGCAGGGCAAGCCAGCTGTGCACCAGGAACCACAGTTTGGACTTGGATTTTTTCGGTTGTCGGGCCATCGGTCGTTCTACTGGGAATATTGGGGTCGAGTCACGGCTCAACCTGGAAGGCTGCAATAGATAGGACGGATGAGAATGAGAAACCCGTCTGTTTAAATGAAAGAAAATGTTTCAAAGCGACCGGCGGGCCGTGCCGGCGCTGGTTAATTTTCCCTCCCTGCCATCCGTTTCCCATGGACGACCGAGCTGTCCCGCTCGTTGCCCCTCTTTACGGATGACCGCCGATGAATGCACAAGACGCCCGCAACCTTGCCCGCCGATTCCTTGAATTGCCGCCGCAAAAGCGCAGGATCTTCTTGCAGGCACTGGCCCGGGAGCAGGTCGACTTCGCCCAGTTCCCCCTTGTCGCCGACGTGCAGGCGCCTGAGCGCGGCCTGCCGTCCTATGCCCAGCAGCGCATGTGGTTCCTCTGGCAGCTGGAGCCCGAGGGCGCGGCCTACAACCTGCCAGGCGCGGTAGCGCTGGACGGGCCGCTGGACCGCGCGGCCATGGAGCAGGCCCTGGGCTGCCTGGGCGAGCGCCACCAGACGCTGTCCAGCGCGTTCCATCTAGATGGCGAGCGCGGGTTGCAGCAGGTGCCGGCGGCGCAGTCGATGCAGGTGGTGTTCGAGGACTTGCGCGAGCTCGACCCTGAGGCCCGCGAGGCCACCGTGCGCGAGCGCGCCCAGGCCCAGGCGCGCGCGCCGTTCGACCTGCAGCAGGGGCCGCTGTGGCGGGTGCGCCTGCTGCAACTGGAGGCGCAGCGCCATGTGCTGCTGCTGACCCTGCACCACATCGTCTCCGATGGCTGGTCGATGAACGTGCTGATCGACGAATTCATCCGTTGCTACGACGCGTTCGCCCGTGGCCAGGCCATGCCGCTGGCGCCCTTGCCGTTGCAGTACGCCGACTACGCGTTGTGGCAGCGCGCCTGGCTCGAGGCCGGCGAGCAGGAGCGCCAGCTTGACTACTGGCAGGCCGCCCTGGGTGACGAGCACCCGGTGCTGGAACTGCCCATCGATTTCCCGCGCCCGGCCACGCCCAGCCATCGCGGCACGCGCCATGGCTTCGCCATCGACGCGGCGCTGGCCGAGCAGTTGCGCAGCTTCGCCCAGCAGCACCAGGCCAGCCTGTTCATGGTCCTGCTGGCGGCGTTCGACGCCTTGCTCCATCGCTACAGCGGCCAGGCCGACCTGCGCGTCGGCGTGCCTATCGCCAACCGCAACCGTGCCGAGGTCGAAGGGCTGATCGGCTTCTTCGTCAACACCCAGGTGCTGCGCTGCCAGCTGGACGCGGATACCACCGTCGCGCAACTGATCGCCCAGGTACGCGACACCGCCCTGGGCGCCCAGGCGCACCAGGAGCTGCCGTTCGAACGCCTGGTCGAGGCGCTGAAGCTTGAGCGCAGCCTGGCGCACAACCCGCTGTTCCAGGTGATGTACAACCACCAGCCGCTGGTCACCGACCTGACGGCCCTGCAGACCGAGTCCGGCATTCGTTTCGGGGTGATCGAGTGGGAAGGGCGTACCACCCAGTTCGACCTGAGCCTGGACACCTGGGAGAAGGGCGGCCGGCTGCACGCGGCGTTGACCTACGCCGACGAACTGTTCGCCCCCGAGACCATCGCACGCATGGCCGAGCACTGGCTCAACCTGCTGCGGGCGATGGTCGCCGACCCGAGCCAGGCCGTTTCGCGTCTGCCGCTGCTGGGCGAGGCGGAGCTTGCGCGTCAGTTGCATGCGTGGAACCCGGCCGGCGATGGCTACGACAGCCTGTCACGCATCGACCAGTGCATTGCCCAACAGGTCCAGGCACGGCCCGAGGCCCTGGCGCTGGTGCACGGCGAGCGCCGCTACAGCCATGCCGAGCTCGACCGCTGGGCCAACCGCCTGGCCCAGCGCCTGGTCGCCGCCGGCGTGGGGCCGGAGGTGCGGGTCGGGGTGGCGTTGCCGCGCACGCCGCAACTGGTGGTGGCGCTGCTGGCGGTGTTCAAGGCCGGTGGCGCCTATGTGCCGCTGGACCCGGACTACCCGGCCGAGCGGGTCGCCTACATGCTCGAGGACAGCGCCGCGCGCCTGGTGCTCAGTGAGGGTGAAGTCGCCGAGCGCCTGGGGTTGCAGGCCTGCTGCGAAGTCTTGTTGGTGGACGGCGACGAGCAGTCCCTCGAAGCCTGGCCGGCCGAACCACCGGTCAACCGTGCTTCGGCGCAGAACCTGGCCTACGTGATCTATACCTCCGGCTCCACCGGCCGCCCGAAAGGGGTCGCCATCGCCCACCGCAACGTCCTGGCCCTGCTGCACTGGTCGCGTCAGGTCTACCGCGACGAGGATATCCAAGGCGTGCTGGCCTCCACCTCGATCTGCTTCGACCTGTCGGTGTGGGAGCTATTCGTCACCTTGGCGGCCGGTGGCTACATCGTCCTGGCGCGCAACGCCCTGGAACTGCCCGAGCTGCCAGCGCGCGACCTGGTGCGCCTGGTCAACACCGTGCCGTCGGCAATCGCCGCGCTGCTGCGTGGCGGGCAACTGCCTGCCAGCGTGCGCATCGTCAACCTGGCCGGCGAGCCGCTCAAGCAGCGCCTGGTCGATGAGCTGTATGCGCTGCCGGGGCTTGAGCACGTCTACGACCTGTACGGCCCTTCCGAGGACACCACCTACTCGACCTGGACCCGCCGCCAGGCCGGTGGCCGCGCCAGCATTGGCCGGCCATTGCCGCATACGGCGGCCTACCTGCTGGACAGCCAGCTGCAGCCGCTGCCCCAGGGCTGCGGCGCCGAGCTGTACCTGGCCGGTGCCGGCATCACCCGGGGCTACCTGGGGCGCCCGGCGCTGACCGCCGAGCGCTTCGTGCCTCACCCGTTCGCCGGCGACGGTGGCCGCCTGTACCGCACGGGCGACCTGGTGCGCTACCGCGAGGATGGCGAGCTGGAGTACATCGGCCGCATCGACCACCAGGTCAAGGTGCGTGGTTTCCGTATCGAGCTGGGCGAGATCGAGGCGCGCTTGCAGGCGCAGGCGAGTGTTCATGAGGTGGCGGTACTGGCCCCGGACGGGCCCAGTGGCCGTCAACTGGTGGCCTACGTGGTGCCGGTCGACGCCCAGCTGGTCGAGGATGGCGCCGCGCAGGACGCCCTGCGTGGCACTCTGCGCGCAGCCCTGGGCGAGCACTTGCCCGACTACATGGTGCCGGCCGCGATGCTGTTCCTTGCACGCCTGCCGCTGACCCCCAACGGCAAGCTCGACCGCAAGGCCCTGCCGGCGCCGGACGCGGTGCAGGCGCAGCGTGAACATGTGCCGCCCAGTGGCGCGCGCGAGCAGGCCCTGGCGCAGATCTGGCAGGCGCTGCTGGGGCTGGAGCAAGTGGGCGCGCTGGACAACTTCTTCGAGCTGGGCGGCGACTCGATCGTCTCCATGCAGGTGGTCAGCCGCGCCCGCGAGGCGGGCCTGGCGCTGACCCCCAAGGATATCTTCCAGTTCCAGACCATCCGTGGCCTGGCCCAGGTCGCCGGGCAGGCCCAGGTGCGGGTGGCGCAGGGGCCGGCCAGCGGCGAGGTGCCGTTGACGCCGATCCAGCATTGGTTCTTCGACCAGGCGATTCCGGCCCGTGGGCACTGGAACCAGTCGCTGCTGCTCGATGCCCAGGCACCGCTGGACGCCGACCTGCTGGCCAACGCCCTGAAGCACCTGCTGGAGCACCATGACAGCTTGCGCCTGCGCTTTGTCGAAGGCGCGCAAGGCTGGCGCCAGCACTACGCCGAACAGGCGGGCGAGGTGCTCTGGCTGCGCCAGGCGCAGGACGCCGCCGAAGCCCTGGCCCATTGCGAGGCGGCCCAGCGCAGCCTGGATCTCGCTACCGGCCCGCTGTTGCGGGTGATGGTGCTGACCCTGCCCGAGGGCCGCCAGCAACTGCTGCTGGTACTGCACCACCTGGTGGTCGATGGTGTGTCCTGGCGCGTGCTGCTCGACGACCTGCAGCAGCTCTACCGCCAGCTACTGGCCGGCCAGCCGGCGCGCCTGCCAATGCGTGGCAGCAGCTACCAGGCCTGGGCCCGCCAGTTGCACGAGGCGCTGCCCCGCTTCAGCGGCCAACTGCCGTGGTGGCAGGCACAGTTGCAGGCCGCGCCGGTGGCCGAGCTGCCCTGCGACAACCGCGCCGGTACCCTGGAAAACCGCCACGAACAGAAGATCGAGAGCCGTTTCGACGCGCAGCTCACCCGTGAACTGCTGCAGGTGGCCCCGGCGGCCTACCGGACCCAGGTCAACGACTTGCTGCTGACCGCCCTGGCCCGAGTGCTGTGCCGCTGGACGGCGGCACCCGGCGCGCTGATCGAGCTGGAGGGGCATGGCCGCGAGGACCTGTTCGACGGCCTCGACCTGTCGCGCAGCATCGGCTGGTTCACCAGCCTGCACCCCCTGCTGCTGGTGCCGGGCGACGAGCCGGGCGCGGCGATCATCGCCGTCAAGGAGCAGTTGCGCGCGGTGCCGGACAAGGGCCTCGGCCATGGCCTGCTGCGCCACCTGGGCGATGCCGCGACGCGTCAGGCCCTGGCGGCGCTGCCGCAGCCACGGGTCACTTTCAACTACCTGGGCCAGTTCGACCGCCAGTTCGACGAGCAGGCGCTGTTGCGCCCCTCCACCAGCAGTGGCGGCCAGGCCCAGGACCCACGGGCACCGCTGGCCAACTGGCTGACGGTGGAAGGGCAGGTGTACGGCGGCGAGCTGGCCCTGCGCTGGGGCTTCAGCCGCGAGATGTTCGCGCCGGCGCGTGTCCAGGCCCTGGCCGATGATTTCAGCGCCGAACTGCGCGCCCTGGTGGCGCACTGCTGCGCCCAGGAGTCGGGCCAGGCCAGTGCCTCGGACTTCCCGCTGGCCGGCCTCGACAGCGCAGGCCTGGCCGGGTTGCCGCTGCCGGTCACCCGGCTGGAAGACCTCTACCCGCTGTCGCCGATGCAGCAGGGCATGCTGTTCCACGGGCTCTACGAATCCGCCGGTGGCGACTACATCAACCAGATGCGTGTGGACGTCGACGGCCTGCAACCGCAACGCCTGCGCCAGGCCTGGCAACAGGCGGTGGACGCCCATGCCATCCTGCGCACCGGTTTCGCCTGGCAGGGCGAGCTGTCGCGCCCCTTGCAGATGGTGGTGCGCCAGGCCGAACTGCCCTGGCGCGAGCTGGACTGGAGCGGCCGCGACGACCTCGACCAGGCGCTGGCGCAGTTGGCCTTGGAAGACCGTGCCGCAGGCTTCGACCTGCATTGCCCGCCGCTGTTGAGGCTGACGTTGGTGCGCACCGGCCCGGACCGGCACCACCTGGTCCAGACCTGCCACCACCTGCTGCTCGACGGCTGGAGTAACTCGCGCCTGCTGGGCGAGGTGCTGCAACGCTACGCCGGGCAAACGCCAGCGCCGGCCCAGGGGCGCTACCGCGACTACATCCAGTGGCTGCAAGGCCAGGACCTGGCGCTCAGCGAGGCGTTCTGGCGCGATCAGCTGGCGCCGTTGGAAACCCCGACCCGGCTCGCCCATGCCTTGCCCGCGCCACAGGCCGAAGCCGGCCATGGCGACCATTACCAGCGCTTCACCCCAGCCTTCAGCGAGCGCCTGGGCGCCTTCGCCCGGCAGCAGAAGGTCACGGTCAACACCCTGGTGCAGGCCGCCTGGCTGCTGCTGTTGCAGCGCTGCACCGGCCAGGACTGCGTGGCGTTCGGCGCCACCGTGGCCGGGCGCCCGGCGCAGTTGCCGGGCATCGAACAGCAGATCGGCCTGTTCATCAACACCTTGCCGGTGATTGCCTGGCCCGGCCTGGCCCAGCGCCTGGGCGACTGGCTGCAGCAGGTGCAGGGCATCAACCTGGCCCTGCGCGAACACGAGCACACGCCGCTGTACGAGATCCAGCGCTGGTCGGGGCAGGGCAGCGACGCGCTGTTCGACACCTTGCTGGTGTTCGAGAACTACCCGCTTTCCGCCGCGCTGGCCGAGTCGGCCCAGGCCGGCGTGCGCTTCGGCAATGTCGGCAACCTCGAGCGCACCAACTACCCGCTGACCCTGGCGGTGACCCTGGGCGAACGCCTGGAGGTGCACTACAGCTACCTGCGTGCGGCCTTCACCGGCCAGTCCGTGGAAGCCCTGGCGGCCCAGCTCGAATGCCTGCTGGCGCAGTTCATCGAAGGTGACGCGCAGGTGCTGGCGGCGCTGGAAACGGTGCCGAACGATGCGCGTCAGGCCTTGCTGGCGATGCCGCCGGCAATCGTCGGTACGCAACCATCGCCGTGGCTTCATCAGCTGATCGAAGCCCAGGCCCAGCGCACACCCGATGCCATCGCCCTGATCGCTGACGGACAGTCGCTGAGCTACGCCTGGTTGAACGGCCGGGCCAACCAGTTGGCGCACCGGCTGGTGGCCGAGGGTGTCGGCCCCGACGTGCTGGTCGGTATCGCCCTGCCACGCGGCGCCGACCTGATCGTCGGCCTGCTGGCGATCCTCAAGGCCGGTGGCGCTTATGTGCCGCTGGACCCTGAATACCCCGCCGAGCGGCTGGGCTACATGCTCGACGACAGCGGCGTGGCCCTGGTGCTGGGCGACGGCCGTGGCGAGGTCCTGCTCGCCGGGCGTCAGGCACGGTTGCTGCGGGTCGACCAGTTGACCTTCGCAGGCGATGACCCAGGCGCGCCGCAAGTGGCGCTCGACGGCCACAACCTGCTGTGCCTGCTGTACACCTCCGGTTCGACCGGGCGCCCCAAGGGCGTGGCGCTCGAACACGGCGCGCTGCTGCGCCACCTGCTGACCATGCAGCGCTTCTACCGCATCGACAGCGCCGACCGCTTCCTGCATTTCGCCTCGCTGAACTTCGACTGGGGCACCGAGCAGTGGCTGTTGCCGCTGATCAGCGGTGCCCGCTGCATCCTGCGCGGCGAGGGGCTGTGGAGCACCGAGCAGGCGCTTGAAGTGATCGAGCGCGAGCAGGCCAGCCTGGTCTATTTCCCCACCCAGTACGCCTGCCAGATGGCCGCGCTGGCCGCAGGCCAGGGGCGGGCGCCGTCGGTGCGTTCGTTCAACGTGGCCGGCGAGGCCTTCCCGCGTGAAGGCTTCGAGCAGATCCAGGCGGTGCTGCGGCCGCGCTACATCGTCAACGGCTACGGCCCCACCGAGACGGTGATCACGCCGTTCCTGTGGGAGGCCAAAGGCGATACCCGTTTCACCTCGGCCTACGCGCCGATCGGCCGGCCGGTGGCCGGGCGCAGCGCCTACCTGCTGGCCGAGGGCCTGGCACTGCAAGGCGATGGCCTGGTGGGCGAGCTCTATATCGGTGGCTGCGCCCTGGCCCGTGGCTACCACGCAAGGCCTTCGATGACCGCCGAACGCTTCGTGCCCGACCCGTTCGCCAGCACCCCTGGCGCGCGCCTGTACCGCAGTGGCGACCTGGTGCGGCGCCTGGCCGACGGCCAGATGGAGTACATCGGCCGGGTCGATCACCAGGTCAAGATCCGTGGCTTCCGGGTCGAGACCGGCGAGATCGAGGCGCGCCTGCTGGCCCGGGACGAGGTCGCCGAGGCAGCGGTGGTCGCGGTGCCGGGGCCGTCCGGCCAGCAACTGGTGGCCTACGTGGTGCCGCGCCAAGGCACTCTGGCCGAACGCGAGGCCCAGGCCAAGCTGTGCGAAGGGCTGCGCGCGGCGCTGGCCGACGACCTGCCGGACTACATGCAGCCGGCCCACTGGCAAGTGCTGGCGGCATTGCCGCTGACACCCAATGGCAAGCTCGACCGCAAGGCCCTGCCGCAGCCTGACACGCGCCTGCTGCAGCAGGCCCATGTGGCCCCGCGCAGCGAGCTGGAGTGCCTGCTGGCGCGCCTGTGGTGCGAGGTGCTGGAGCTGCCGGAGGTCGGCTTGCAGGACAACTTCTTCGACCTGGGTGGCCACTCGTTGCTGGCCACCCAGGTGATCAGCCGCGTACGCCACGCCCTGGGGCTCGACCTGCCGCTGCGGGTGCTGTTCGAGGCCCGCGACCTGGCGCAGTTCGCCGCCGCCGTCGAGCGCGCCGAGGCGCCGGGGCAGGGCGCGCCGGCCCCCGTGCTGCAAGCGCTCGATGCACGCCAGCGCCAGCCGTTGTCGTTCGCCCAGCAGCGCCTGTGGTTCCTCTGGCAATTGGAGCCGCAAAGCTCGATGTACAACATTCCGCGAGCCTTGCAGCTCGATGGCGAGCTGGATGCCGAAGCCGTGCGCCAGGCCTTCCAGGCCCTGCTGGCGCGTCATTCGGTGCTGCGCACCACTTACGTCCAGGAGGGCGGCGACAGCTGGCAGCAGGTGCGGCCGGACATGACGCTGCCGTTCGCCCTGCACGACCTGTGCGAACTGCCCGAGGCGCGGCGCGAGGCGGCCGTGGCCGAGGCGCTGGACCGCGAGGCCCGTGCCCCGTTCGACCTGGTCAACGGCCCGCTGCTGCGCGTGGCCCTGCTGCGCCAGGCCGACCGCCAGCACCTGCTGCTGGTGACCTTGCACCATATCGTCGCCGACCACTGGTCGTTCGGCATCCTGCTGCGCGAGTTCGTCGCCCTCTACGACGCCGCCGTTGCCGCCACGCCGGCAAGCCTGCCGGCGCCGGGCCTGGCTTATCTCGACTTCGCCGTGTGGCAGCGGCAATGGCTGGAGGCCGGGCAGCTGCGCCGCCAGCTGGACTACTGGCAGCGCACCCTGGGCGACGACCATCGCCTCACGCGCCTGCCGGGCACGGCCCAGCCCGGCGTCGCCGGCGGCACCTGCCAGGTGCACGCCTTCGACTTCCCGGCGCCCCTGGCCGAGGCCCTGCGCGCCTGCGCCAAGGCCCGTGGCCTGACCCTGTACATGCTGTTGCTGGCGGGCTTCTCGCTGGTGCTGGCGCAGCGTTGCGACAGCCGCCGCCTGCGCCTGGGCACCGACGTCGCCAACCGCAACCACGCCGGGGTTGAAGAAATGGTCGGCTTCTTCGTTAACCAACTGGTACTGCAGCTCGAGCTGGATGAGCAGGCCAGTGGCGCGCAGTGGCTGGAACGCTGCCGCGACGTGGTGATCGGCGCGTCCGACCACCAGGACCTGCCCTTCGACCGTTTGGTCGAGGCCTTGCGCCTGCCGCGCCAGGCCGGGCGTTCGCCGTTGTTCGCGATCAAGTTCATCTACCAGGAGGGCAGCCTGCCGATGCAGGCGCCGCAGGGCCTGCAAGTGACCAGCCGCGAAGCCGGGCAGGGCGCCACGGAGCTGGACCTGATCGCCGAGTTCGTCAACGGCGCCGACCGCCTCACCGCGGCCTTCAAGTGCGACGCCAGCCTGTTTGCCGCCAGCGACATGGCCGACCTGTTCGCCCAGCTGCAAGGGGTGTTCGAGCGCCTGCTGGCCCAGCCCGAGGCGTCGCTGGCCGAGCTGCTGGCCCACGCCGCGCAGGTTCAGGCCACGGCCACGCAGGCGCGCACCGAGGCGCGCCAGGCGCAGCTCAAGGCCCAGCACCCGATGCGCCGGCGCGCACGCGGGGTCGAGCTGCAGTAGCCACAGTCATCGTCGGCGGCCTGCCTGGCCGCCGGCTTCATCGAACGGGAGAGGGAAATGTCCAAGAGCGAGGCGCAAGCCATACCGATGCTGGCCAAGGGGCGGCGCAAGAGTCTGAGCGTGGACCAGGACAGCCTGGTGGAATTCTCGCCGATGTTCGAAGGCAGCAGCCTGCCGCTGTTGTGCACGCCGAAGGTGCCGGGCGTGGGCCTGGCCCAGTGGGCCGGGCAGAACCGCGAACTGATCGAGCGCAAGCTCGACCAGCACGCCACCATCCTGTTCCGGGGCTTCGCGGTGCAGGACATCAACGAGTTCAACCAGTGCGTCGACGCGATCTCCGGCGGTGCCCTGGAGTACCTGTTCCGCGCATCGCCACGGACCCAGATCACCCGTTCGCTGAACGTCTACAGCTCCACCGACTACCCGTCCGCCGAGCGGATCTTCCCGCACAACGAGCACTCCTACTCGCCGGTGTTCCCGCTGCACCTGTACTTCTACTGCGACCTGCCGTCGCCCACTGGCGGCGAGACACCGTTCGGCGATACCCGGCTGATCCTGCCGCGCATCGACCCCGAGGTGCGCGAGGCGTTCGAGCGCAAGGGCGGGGTGCTGTATGTGCGCAACTATGGTGACGGCATGGGCCTGCCGTGGCAGACCGTGTTCCAGACCGAGGACCGCGCCGAGGTCGAGGCCTACTGCGCGAAGATCGGCATCACCCCGGAATGGAAGTCCGGCAACCGCCTGCGCACGCGGCAGAAAGGCCCGGCCATGGTGCGCCACCCGCGCACCGGCGAAGTGGTGTGGTTCAACCATGCCACCTTCTTCAACGCCCTGACCCTGCCGGAAAGCATCCGCGACAGCCTGCGCGCCGAGTTCGCCGACGACGACCTGCCGCAGAACACCTTCTACGGCGACGGCAGCCCGATCCCCGAGGCGCATATCCGCCACCTGCAGCAGATCTACCGCGACGTCATGGTCGAGTTCCCCTGGCAGAAGGGCGACGTGGTGATCCTCGACAACATCCTCACCATCCACGCGCGCAACGGCTACACCGGGCCGCGAAAAATCCTCACCGCCATGGCCATTCCGTTGAAAAGCCATGAAGTGGCACTGGGCCAAGGAGTCCAAGCATGACCGCCAGCAACCCCGCAGAAATCTTCCAGGCCTCGGCGCAACAGGTGCTGGTGCTCCAGGCCGGGCAGGGCCAGCCACTGGCCGCCAGGCTGCTGATGGAGACCCCCGTCGGGCTCAACCTGCTGGCCCTGGAGCAGGCCCTGCGCACCCTGTGCGAGCGCCACGAGGTGCTGCGTACCCGCTATGTGCAGGTGCCTGGCCTGAAGCTGCCGGCCCAGGAGATCCACCCGCAGGCCAGCCTGCAGGTGCTGGCGGTCGATAGCCTGGAGCAGGCCCGCGATCGGGTGGCCCAGGGCCTGGCGCAGTACCCGCTGGTCGCCGCGCTGTGCCCTGGCCAGCTGCTACTGGGTGTGGCCCTGGCCAGCGCCGACGAACAGGCCCTGCGGCAACTGGCCGATGAGCTCGGGCAGCTGTTGCGCGGCGCGTCGCTGGAACCCTTCGATGCCTTGCAGTACGCCGACTACGCCGCCTGGCAGGGTGACCTGGCGCAGGAGGCCATCGGCCTGGAAGGCCGGGCCTTCTGGCGCAGCCTGCTGGGCAACGTGGCGCACCCGCTGCCGCTGCCGTTCGAGCGGCGCCAGGCGAGCGCACAGGTACCGGTGGCCGAGCAGGCAGGCAATGGCGTGGCAGCGGCCCTGGATGCGCTGGTCGCGGCCGCGCAGGTCGAGCGCGAAGACGCCCTGGCCCTGCTGTGGGGCGCGTTCCTCGCCGAGCTGGGGCAGCAACCCGGGCTGGCACTGGGGCTGGAAGTCGATGGCCGTAATGAACAGCTTGAACAGACCCTGGGGCATTTCGCCCGGCAACTGCCGCTGGTGCTGAATTTCGACAGCAGCCGTGGCCTGGGCGAGCAATTGCCTGGCCTGGCAGGTCAACTGAGCCAGGCCCGTGCCTGGCTGGATTGCCTCGACGAGGCCGACCTTGGCGAGGCTGCCGTGCCGGCCTATGCCTGTGGTCTGCGCAACCAGGCGCCGGACAACCGTGTGCAACTGGAGCTGGACTGCCCGCGCGCGCAGAAGCTGCTGCTGTGGGCCGATGGGCAATGGCTGCGCCTGTCCAGCCCGGCCGGCCGCTACGCCGTCGAGCAACTGGCGGCCTGGCTGGCGCAGTTCGACACCTTCGCCGCTGCGTTGGCCAAGGACCTCGACCGGCCCCTGGCGCGCCTGGCCACGGTTGACGCCGCCCAGCAGGCACAACTGCTCGCGCGCTTCGACCGCAGCGACGCACTGGATACCGTGCCAGGCCAGACCCTGCACGGCCTGTTCGAGCAGGCAGCGGCCGAGCAGCCGCAGCACATCGCCCTGCACGTGGGCGAGCAGACCCTCGACTACGCCACCCTCGACCAGCGCGCCAACGGCCTGGCCGCCGTCCTGCGCCAGCGCGGCGTCGGCGCCGACAGCGTGGTGGCGGTGTATGGCGAGCGTTCGGTGGAAATCGTCGTCACCCTGCTGGCGATCCTCAAGGCCGGTGGCGCCTACCTGCCGCTGGACCCCAGCTACCCGGCCGATCGCCTGTCGTTCATGCTCCACGACGCCAAGGCCCACAGCCTGATCACCCTGCGGCCGCTGGCCGAAGGCATCGAAGTGGCCGATGGCGTCGAGCGCCTGGCCCTGGAAGGCGGCCTGCCGCCGGCCCAGGCCGAGGCGCCGCGGGCGCCCATCAGCGCCGACAACCTGGCCTACGTGATCTACACCTCCGGTTCCACCGGCAAGCCCAAGGGCGTGATGATCAGCCATGCCAACGCCTGCGCCTCGACCCGCGCCCGCGCGGCGTTCTACCAGGCGCCGCTGCGGCGCTTCCTGATGCTGTCGTCGTTCTCCTTCGACAGTTCCGTGGCCGGGATCTTCTGGACCCTGGGGCAGGGCGGCACGCTGTACCTGCCCGAAGAGCAGGCGCACAAGGATCCGGCACGCCTGGCGGCACTGGTCGAAGGCGAGGCGATCAGCCACTTCCTGGCCCTGCCGTCGTTCTACGCGCAGATCCTCGAACACCTGCGCCAGCCTGAGCTGGCCTGCGTGATCGTGGCCGGCGAAGCCTGCCCGCTGGACCTGCCGGCCGCCCATTACCAGCGCCTGCCGAACACCCTGCTGGTCAACGAATACGGGCCGTCGGAAAGCGCGGTGTGGTGCTCGGCCCATGCCGTGGAGCAACAGCCGCCCCACGCGCGCATCTCGATCGGCGGCGCCATCGCCGGTGCGCGTCTGCGGGTGCTGGACCGCGACGGCGAGCTGGTCGGCTTCGGCCGTGAAGGCGAGCTGTACGTCGCTGGCCCGGGCCTGGCCCGGGGCTACCTGCAACGGCCCAGCCTGACCGCCAGCCGCTTCGTGCCCGACCCATTCGCCCGCACGCCGGGCGAGCGCCTGTACCGCACCGGCGACCGGGTCAGCCCGGGCACCGACGCGACCCTGGACTACCTCGGGCGCCTGGATTTCCAGCTCAAGCTGCGCGGTTTCCGCGTCGAGCTGGGCGAGATCGAGGCGCGCCTGGCGCAGTTGCCGGATGTGCGCGAGGCGGCCGTCGTCGTCCGTGAGACCGGTGGCGGCGCCCAGCTGGCGGCGTTCGTGGTGCTGGCCGAAACCGCCGCCGGCGGCGTGGAAATCCAGCTGCTGGAGCGTCTGCGCGAACAGCTGCCGGAGTACATGGTGCCGGCTTACGTGCGGGCGCTTGAGCGCTTGCCGCTGACCCCCAACGGCAAGCTCGACCGCAACGCGCTGGCCGCCCTGCAGGCCGAGAGCCGCGAATACCAGGCGCCGCGCAACGAACTGGAAGCGACCCTGGCGCAGATCTGGCAGGAGGCCCTGCAACTGGAGCGCGTGGGTGTACACGACAACTTCTTCGCCCTGGGCGGCCATTCGCTGCTGGCCACGCGCATCCGCTCGCAAGTGCAGGCCCAGTTGAACCTGGACCTGCCGCTGCGGGTGTTCTTCGAGGGCGAGACCGTGGCGTTGCTGGCCGAGCAGGTCGAGCGACACCGTGGCTCCGGGGCCAGCGATGCCAAGGCCGACGCCCTGGAAGCGCTGTTCGATGCGGTGGAGGACGTATGACCCAGCTGTCCGACCGCATGCAGGCCCTGGCCAGGCGCTTCGCCGCCCTGGCCCCGCAGGAGCAGAAAGCGCTGCAAGGGCGCATGCGTGAACAGGGGCTGTCGTTCGACCTGCTGCCGATCCCGGCACGCGAGGACGACCAGCCGGTGCAGGCGTCGTTCGCCCAGCAACGCCTGTGGCTGCTGTGGCAGCTCGACCCGCAGTCCAGCGCCTACAACCAGCCGGCGTTGCTGCGCGTGCGCGGTGACTTCGACCGCCAGCGCCTGGCGCGCAGCCTGCGGGCGCTGGTGGCGCGCCACGAGGCGCTGCGCACCAACTTCCGCCAGGACGAGCAGCGCGTGCTGCAGGTGATCCATGGCCTGCGCGACGTCCAGGTGGACGAGCAGGACCTGCGCCAGGCCGACGCGCAACAGCTGCAGGAGGTCATCGCCGAGCGCTCGGCGCGGCCGTTCGACCTGGAGCGCGACCTGCTGTTGCGCGCCAGCCTGCTGCGTACCGGCGAGGCGCAATGGGTGCTGGTGTTCTGCACCCACCACATCGTCACCGACGCCTGGTCGATGCCGATCCTGGTCAACGAGGTACTGGGCCACTACCAGTCCCAGGCCGACGTCGCGCCGCTGGCCATCCAGTACGCCGACCATGCCCGCTGGCAGCGCCTGTGGCTGGAGGCCGGCGAGGCCGAGCGCCAGCTGGGCTACTGGCGCGAGCGGCTGGGCACGGCGGACGACGAACTGGAGCTGCCGTTCGATCATCCGCGCCCGGCGCGCCGAGGGCAGCAGGGCGCGCGGGTGGCCGTGGCCTTGCCCGATGGCCTGGGCGCGTCGCTGCGCCGGGTCGCCGCCGAGCATGGCTGCACGCCGTTCATGGTGCTGCTGGCCAGCCTGCAGGTGCTGCTGTTCCGCTACAGCGGCAGCGAAGTGGTGCGGGTCGGCACGCCGGTGGCCAACCGCACCCGCGCCGAAGTCGAGGCGCTGATTGGTTTCTTCGTCAACACCCAGGTGCTGCAGGTCGAGCTGGATGGCCGCCAGCCCTTCAGCACGGTGCTGGCCCAGGTGCGCCAGCGGGTGATGGAGGCCCAGGCCAACCAGGACCTGCCGTTCGAACACCTGGTCGATGCCCTGCAGCCGCAGCGCAGCCTCGACCGCACGCCGCTGTTCCAGGTGCTGTTCAACCACCAGGCAAGCCGTGGCGAAGCGGTGAGCTGGCAGCTGCCCGGCGTCGAGCTGGCGCCGCTGGAGCTGACCACCGAGTTCGCCCGTTTCGACCTGACCCTGAGCACCGAGGAGCAGGGCGAGCAACTCAAGGCTTCGTGGCTGTACGCCTGCGACCTGTTCGAGGCCGCCACCGTCGAACGCCTTGGCCAGCACTGGGCGCGGCTGCTGGAACAGGC
This sequence comes from Pseudomonas entomophila, assembly GCF_029478665.1. Classification (GTDB taxonomy): domain Bacteria; phylum Pseudomonadota; class Gammaproteobacteria; order Pseudomonadales; family Pseudomonadaceae; genus Aquipseudomonas; species Aquipseudomonas entomophila_F. Next base: position 5,294 of record NZ_JARPQB010000052.1, on the reverse strand, counting down.
CCTGGCCGAACCCGGCCAGGCCATCGAGGCGCTGCGCCTCGAAGCGCCGACTGCGCCCGTTCAGGCCGAACCGGTAATCGCGGCCAGCACCTGGCTGCACCAGCGTTTCGCGGCCCAGGCCGCGGCGCATCCCGAGCGCCTGGCACTGGTCGACGGCCCCCGCTCGCTGAGCTATGCCGCCCTCGAGGCCCGTGCCAATCACTTGGCCGCACGCTTGATCGAGCGCGGTGTGACGCCCCGCTCGCTGGTGGCACTGAGCGCCGAGCGCCGCCTGGAAACCCTGGTCGGCCTGCTCGCTGTGCTCAAGGCCGGCGCCTGCTACGTGGCCCTCGACCCACAGTTCCCGCGCGAACGCCTGGGCCAGATGCTTGAAGACAGCGGCGCGCGGCTGGTCCTGGCGCCCGCCGACCAGCTCGAACGCTTCAGCGGTTTCGACGGTGTCGTCACCTGCCTGCTGGAAGACGCCCTGCAAGCCCCGGAGCGCGTCGAGGCTGCCCCGACCGTCGAAGTGTTCGGCGACGACCTGGCCTATGTGATCTTCACCTCCGGTTCCACCGGGCGACCCAAGGCCGTGGGCGTGGGCCATGGGGCCCTGGCCAACTACCTCGACGGCATCGAACAGCGCCTGCCGCTGGCCGACGTGCGCAGCATGGCGCTGGTCTCGACCCTGGCCGCCGACCTCGGTCACACCGTGCTGTTCGGCGCCCTGGCGGCGGGCCGCACCCTGCACCTGGTGGACGCCGACACGGCGGTCGACGGCCAGGCGTTCGCCACCTACATGAGCGAGCATGCCGTCGACGCGCTGAAGATCGTGCCTTCACACCTGGGCGCGCTGCTGGCCGGCGACAATGCCGCCGTGCTGCCGCGCCGCTGCCTGGTGCTCGGCGGCGAGGCCAGCCCGCCGGCCTTGCTGCAACGTATCCAGGCCCTGGCGCCGCACTGTCGCCTGGCCAACCATTACGGCCCGACCGAGACCACGGTCGGCGCGTTCACCTGCCCGCTCGACGACGTACAGGCCGTGCCGCCCCTGGGCGCGCCGCTGCCCAACCTGCGTGCCCATGTGCTCGACGCCGCCTTGAACGCGGCGCCGGTCGGTGGCCAGGGCGAGCTGTACATCGGTGGCGCCGGCCTGGCCCGGGGCTACCTGGGCCAGCCGGGGCTGACCGCCGAGCGCTTCGTGCCCGACCCGTTCGGCGCGGCCGGGCAACGCCTGTACCGCAGCGGCGACCGCGTGCGCCAGTATGCCGACGGCGCCCTGCGCTACCAGGGGCGCGCCGACCAGCAGCTGAAGATTCGCGGCTACCGGGTCGAGCCCGGTGAGATTGAGCGCCAGCTGCTTGCCCACCCAGCGATAGGCGAGTGCGTGGTGGTCGGCCAGCCCGGCGCCAACGGTCTGCAACTGATCGCCTATGTGGTGGCCAAGGGCGCCGAGGTGGTGGCTGCCGAGGCGCTCAAGGCGTTCCTGCGCGAGCGTGTCTCGGCGCACCAGGTACCGGCCCATGTGCTGGCACTGGCGGCGTTGCCGCTGACCGCCAACGGCAAGCTCGACCGCCGTGCCTTGCCGTTGCCTAAGGCGAACGGCGCCCAGGCGGCCGGCCAGGCGCCGCGCGATGCGCTGCAAGCGCGGCTGCTGGCGGTCTGGCGGCAGGTGCTGGGGCGCGATGACATTGGCGTCGATGACAACTTCTTCGAACTGGGCGGCGACTCGATCATCGCCATCCAGATGGTCAGCCGGGCGCGCAAGGCCGGCCTGAACCTGGCCGCCCGCGATGTGTTCGCCCACCAGACCATTGCCACGCTGGCGCTGGTGACGCGTGAACAGACGCAGCAGGTCATCGACCAGGGGCCGGTGCAGGGCGAGGTGCCGCTGACGCCGATCCAGCACGGTTTCTTCGAAGGCCGCATTCCCCAGCAGCACCACTGGAACCAGGCCGTGCTGTTGCAGCCCGAACGACGGCTCGAAGCGCAATTGCTGGAAGGCGCGTTGCAGTGCCTGGTCCGTCACCATGACGCCCTGCGCCTGCGGTTTGCCGCCGAGGGCGAGGGCTGGCGCCAGTGGCACGGCCCTCTCGACGAGCAAGCGCTGCTGTGGCAGCGCGACGTGGCGGACGACGAGCAGTTGCAGGCCTGTTGCGAACAGGCCCAGGCCAGCCTCGACCTTGGCGAAGGGCCGCTGTTGCGCGCCGTGCTGGCCACGTTGGCCGATGGCAAGCAACGCCTGTTGCTGGTGATCCACCACCTGGTGGTCGACGGCGTCTCCTGGCGGATCCTGCTGGAGGACCTGCAGCAGGCTTATGCGGCGTTGGCCGAGGGCCGCGAAGCCGCGTTGCCGGCCAAGACCAGCGCTTGGCGCGACTGGGCCACGCGCCTGGCGAACCACGCCGCCAGTGAGGCCGTCGAGGGCGAGCTGGCGGGTTGGCTGGCGCGCCTGCAAGGCGCCGATGCCGCGCTGCCGTGCGACGACCCGACCGGCTCGCTGGAGCAACGCCACGCCCAGGTGGTCAATGGGCAACTGCCCCAGGAGCGGACCCGTGAGTTGCTGCAGGCCGCCGGCAGCGCCTACCGCACCCAGATCAACGACCTGCTGCTGGCCGCGCTGGCCCAGGCCGTGAGCCGCTGGAGCGGTCGCCCCGACGTGCTGGTGCGCCTGGAAGGGCATGGTCGCGAGGACCTGTTCGACGATATCGACCTGTCGCGCACCGTGGGCTGGTTCACCAGCCTCTATCCGGTGCGCCTGACGCCGCATATGGCGCCGGGTGAGTGCATCAAGGCGGTCAAGGAGCAGTTGCGCGCCATACCCGGCAATGGCCTGGGCTTCGGCCTGCTGCGCCATCTCGCGCCGCCTGAAACACGCCAGGCGCTGGCAGCCTTGCCGGCGCCGCGCATCACCTTCAACTACCTCGGCCAGCTTGACCAGGGTTTCGACGCCGACGCCTGGCTGCGCCCCTGCGCCGGCCCCAGCGGCGATACCCGCGACGCCGCCGCGCCCCTGGGCAACTGGCTGACGCTCAACGCCCAGGTCTACCAGGGGTGCCTGGGGCTGAGCTGGACGTTCAGCGGGCAGATGTTCACCCGTGAGCGTATCGAACAGCTCAACGGCCTCTACCTCGAAGCCTTGCAGAGCCTGATCCAGCATTGCTGCCTCGACGGCGGCGAGGGTGTCACGCCTTCGGACTTCCCGCTGGCCGGCCTGGCCCAGGCGCAGCTCGATGCCTTGCCGGTGGCGCCTGCGGCCATCGCCGACGTGCTGCCCCTGACGCCGATGCAGCAGGGCATGCTGTTCCACAGCCTGTACCAGCCGGCCGGCAGCGCCTACCTCAACCAGATGCGCCTGCAGGTGCAGGGCCTGGACGTCGAGCGCTTCGTCCAGGCCTGGCAGGCCTGCGTAGACCGGCACGACGTGCTGCGCGCCAGCTTCCACTGGCAGCATGGTCTGGAGCAGCCGCTGCAGGTGGTGCACAAGCACCTGGCGATACCCTGCGAGCGGCACGACTGGCGCGGTCGCAATGATCTGGCCAGTGCCCTGGATGCACTGGCGGCCAGCGACCTCGCTGGCGCCTTCGAACTCGACCACGCGCCGTTGCTGCGTCTTGTCGTGGTGCGCACCGGCGAGGACGACTGGCACCTGATCCAGACCACCCACCATATCCTGCTGGACGGCTGGAGCAGCTCGCGCCTGCTGGGTGAGGTGCTGCAACGTTACGCCGGGCAGGACTGCGCCACACCGGCCAGTAGCTACCGCCCTTACCTGGGGTGGCTGGCGAAGCAACCGGTGGACGCCAGCGAGGCGTTCTGGAAAGCTCGCCTGGCCGAGCTGGCGGAGCCCACCCGGCTGGCCGATGCACTGGCCGATGGCAGCGAGCGAGAGGCCGCGCCGGGCAGCTTCGCCGAGCGCGTCAGCCGCCTGGGCGTGGCCGACACCGTACGGCTGAAAGCCTTCGCCAGGCAGCAGAAGGTCACCGCCAACACGGTGCTGCAGGCTGCCTGGCTGCTGTTGCTGCGCCGCTACACCCAGCAGGACTGCGTGGCCTTCGGCGCCACCGTGTCGGGGCGCCCGGCGGAGCTGCCGGGCATCGAGGAGCAACTGGGGCTGTTCATCAACACCTTGCCGGTGATCGCCCGACCCGAGGCGCAATTGACCGTGGGCCAGTGGGTGCGCCAGGTGCAGGACCTCAACCTGGCCATGCGCGACCACGAGCACACGCCGTTGTACGAGATCCAGCGCTGGGCCGGGCAGGGCGGTGGCGCCTTGTTCGACCACATCCTGATCTTCGAGAACTACCCGGTTTCGGCGGCGCTGGAGCAGGGCGCGCCGGCCGGCCTGCGCTTCAGCGATTCGAGCAAGCGCGAACGCACCAGCTATGCCCTGACCTTGTCGGCGGGGCTGGAAGAAGACCTGGTGCTGCAGTACAGCCATGCGTGCGACGTCTATGGCCGCGCGGCCATCGAGCAGATGGACCGCCACCTGCAAGGCCTGTTGCGGGCGTTCTGCGAGGATGACCAGCGCTGCCTGGGCAGCCTCGGCCTGCTGGCGGCGCACGAGCAGGCGCAGGTGGTCGAGGATTGGAACGCCACGGCGGTGCCATTCGCCGACGACCAGTGCCTGCACGAGCTGATCGAGGCCAGCGCCGCACGCACGCCAATGGCCCCCGCCCTGAGCGCGGCCGGCGACACCCTCGACTACGCCACCCTCAACCGCCGCGCCAACCGCCTGGCCCGGCGCCTGCGTGCGATGGGCGTGGGCCCGGACGTGCTGGTGGGCATCGCCGTGGAGCGCGGCGTAGAGCTGGTGGTGGGCCTGCTGGCGATCCTCAAGGCCGGCGGCGCCTACGTGCCGATGGACCCGGAATACCCGGCCGAGCGCCTGGCGCACATGGTCGCGGACAGCGGCGCGCAACTGGTGCTGACCCAGGCCCACCTGCGCGGCGCGCTGGCACTGCCGGTCGGGGTCGCGGCGCTGGAGCTGCAAGCCGGCGAGGACTGGCTGGCGGAGTTTGACGGCGCCAACCTCGACAACCTGGCCGCGCCCGGCAACCTGGCCTACGTGATCTACACCTCCGGCTCCACCGGCAAGCCCAAGGGCGTGGGCGTGCGCCACGACGGCGTGCTGAACTTCCTGGCCAGCATGCTCAAGCAGCCGGGCATCGCCGCGCACGACCGGGTGCTGTCGCTGACCTCGCTGTCGTTCGACATCGCCGGCCTGGAGCTGTACGGCAGCCTGCTGGCCGGCGCCTGCATCGTGCTGGTGGAGCGGGCCACGGCCCGCGACCCGCAGGCCCTGCTGGCGGCGATCG
>NZ_JARPQB010000051.1 GCF_029478665.1 Pseudomonas entomophila | reverse complement strand
CAGATTCTAATCCCCCATCAAGACACAAGCGGCCTTGTGCCGCTCCTACAGGAAAAGGCGTGGGAGCGGACTTTCCCCGCAATTGAGCACACTTCAGCCCCGAACAACCGACACCCCGCCATCCACCGCCATCGCCGCTCCGGTCATGAAGCTCGACGCCTCCGAAGCCAGGAACAACGCCGCCTCGGCGATTTCCTCCGGCCGGGCCAGACGCTTGAGGGCATGCAGCCCTTCGACGTGAGCCCGCGCTTCGGGGCTGCTCATCGCGCTGCGCCCCATGGGCGTGTCGGTGCCACCCGGTAGCAGGGCATTGGCACGCACGCCTTGCGCGCCATATTCCGCCGCAATCACCTGAGTCAAACCCACCAGCCCGGCCTTGCTCGCCGCATAGGCGACCATGCCCGGCATGCCCACGCTGTGGCCGACAAAGGTCGAGGTGAAGATCAGTGAACCGCCGCCGCGATTCAGCAACGCGGGGATCTGCGCCTGGGCGCAAAGGAACGCGCTGGTGAGGTTGGTATCGAGTGTGTGACGCCAGGCTTCCAGCGCCAGGTCGGACGTAGGCGCAAGCTCACCGAGCGTGCCGGCATTATTGAAGGCGATGTCCAGGCCGTCGAAGTGCCGTATGGCGGCATGCACCAGTTCCGCTGCCAATGCAGGATCGGTGATATCGCCGGGCACGGCAATGGCCGCCCCCTGCCCGCCACCGTCCAACTCATCCAGCAATTGGTTGAGTTCGCCCTGGCGGCGAGCCGTGAGCACGAGCCGCGCGCCGTGCCTGGCGAACAACTGCGCCGCCGCCCGGCCGATGCCGGAGCTGGCGCCGGTGATGATTGCCACTTTGTCTGTCAGTTGCATGATGGAGCCTCGTCCTGAGGGTGGTTGCACGGTTGTGCGAACCACTCTCGGGTACGGTGCCGACAGATTCACTCCGTTTCTTGCGCCCTGCCTCCATCCGGCACCGTCGATGTGCGGCCGAGGGTAGATAAAGGAAAGGGCACAAAAATCCAGGCATAAAAAAAGAGGCCTTTCGGCCTCTTCTTTGTGATCCCAGCGACGCACTGCGGATCGAATTTGGAGCGGGAAACGAGACTCGAACTCGCGACCCCGACCTTGGCAAGGTCGTGCTCTACCAACTGAGCTATTCCCGCGTCGTGATGGGCGCCATTCTATCGAAATACAGAACGGCGTCAACCCCTTGATTCAAAAAACTTTTATTTCTGCTCCGAACCTTCGCGCAGGTGCGGCCAGGCAGCCAGCAGGTAGTGCACCATCGACACCAGGGTCAGGCCGGCAGCCACCAGCAGCAAACCATAGCCCAGCACCACCCAGAAGGTCAGCACCGGCGGGTTGGCCAGCAGGATCACCAGCGCCAGCATCTGCGCGGCGGTCTTCCACTTGCCCAGGTTCGACACCGCCACATGCGCCCTCGCCCCCAGCTCGGCCATCCACTCGCGCAGCGCCGAGACCACAATCTCGCGGCCGATGATCACCGCCGCCGGCAGCGTGAGCCAGAAGTTGGCGTGCACCTGCACCAGCAGCACCAGGGCCACTGCCACCATCAGCTTGTCGGCCACCGGGTCGAGGAAGGCGCCGAATGGCGTGCTCTGCTGCAACCGACGGGCCAGGTAGCCGTCGAGCCAGTCGGTGGCGGCGGCGATGGCGAACACCGTGCTGGCGGCCATGTAGCTCCAGTGATAGGGCACATAGAACAGCAGGATGAAGATCGGGATGAGCAGGACGCGTAGAACGGTGAGCAGGTTTGGAATATTCATCGGTACGACTGGCTGCGAGTTGAGCCCGGCATTCTACTCGCTATGCAGGCTGGCATAAATCGACTCGGCAAGCTTTTTACTGATGCCCGGGGCCTTGGCGATCTCGTCGATACTGGCGCGGTTGAGCTCCTGCAGGCCGCCGAAATGTTTCAGCAGGTCGCGCCGGCGCTTCGGCCCTACCCCGGCTACATCTTCCAGGCTCGAGGTGCGGCGCGCCTTGCCGCGGCGGGCGCGGTGGCCGGTGATGGCGAAACGGTGGGCCTCGTCGCGGATCTGCTGGATCAGGTGCAGGGCCGGCGAGTCGCCTTTGAGGGTGAACTCGTGGGCCACGTCGTTGAGGTACAGGGTCTCGAAACCGGCCTTGCGGGTCACGCCCTTGGCCACCCCCAATAGCGTCAGGTCGCCGAACCCCAGGTCCTGCATCACGTCGCGGGCCATGTTCAACTGGCCCTTGCCGCCGTCCACCAGCAGCACGTCGGGCAGCTTGCCCTCGCCGTCCTTGATCCGCCCATAGCGACGCTGCAGGGCCTGGTGCATGGCTGCGTAGTCGTCGCCAGCGGTGACGCCTTCGATGTTGAAGCGGCGGTAGTCGGACTTGAGCGGGCCTTCGGGGCCGAACACCACGCAGCTGGCCACGGTGGCCTCGCCGCTGGAGTGGCTGATGTCGTAGCACTCCAGGCGCTGCGGCACTTCATCCAGGTCGAGCACCTGGGCCAGCGCCTCGAAGCGCGCGGCCATGTGCTGGCGGTTGGCCAGGCGGGCGTTGAGAGCCTGTTCGGCGTTGGTCACCGCCAGTTGCTGCCAGCGGGCCCGGGTGCCGCGCACCCGGTGGCTGATGCTGAGCTCGCGGCCGCGCAGCGTCCGCACGGCCTCGGTGATGGCGTCGAAGTCCTCATGCACCACGTTGACGATCAGCTCGCCCGGCAGTTCGCGCTCGGCGTTGCCCAGGTAGTACTGGGAGAGGAATGCGGCCATGACTTCGGCCACCTCCTCCTCAATGCCCACCTGCGGGAAGAAGTTCTTGCTGCCCAGCACCCGGCCGCCGCGCACGCTGATCAGGTGCACGCAAGCGCCGCCCGGGTTGACGAAGGCCGCCACCACATCGACATCGCCGGAGCCACCTTCCATGTACTGCTGGTCCTGAACCCGGCGCAGCAGGGCGATCTGGTCGCGCAGTTCGGCGGCCTTCTCGAAGTTCAGGGCCATGGCGGCCTTTTCCATTTCGGCGTTGAGCTCGTTGCCCAACTGCTGGCTGCGGCCTTCGAGGAACATCACCGAGTGGCGCAGATCCTCGGCATATTCTTCGGGCGTTACCAGGCCCACGCACGGTCCCTTGCAGCGCTTGATCTGGTATTGCAGGCACGGGCGGGTGCGGTTGGCGTAGTAGCTGTCCTCGCACTGGCGCACCGAGAACGCCTTCTGCAACAGGCTCAGGCTCTCACGGATGGCGCCGGCGCTGGGGTAAGGGCCGAAATAGCGGCCTTTGGCCTTCTTCGCGCCACGGTGGATGCCCAGGCGCGGGAATTCACCGTCGGACAGGAATACATACGGGTAGGATTTATCGTCGCGCAGCAGGATGTTGTAGGGAGGCCGCCACTCCTTGATCAGCGTCTGCTCGAGCAGCAGCGCTTCGGTCTCGTTGGCGGTGATGGTGGTTTCGACCTGGGCGATACGCCCCACCAGGGCAGCCGTCTTCGGCGCCAGGCCGGTCTTGCGGAAATAGCTGGCCAGGCGCTTCTTGAGGTTCTTGGCCTTGCCCACATACAGCAGCCGGGCTTCGCCGTCGAACATCCGGTACACGCCCGGGCGACCGCTGCAGGTCGCCAGGAACGCGCTTGCGTCAAAAGGTTGAGACATGAGGTGTGTTTAAAGACTTGCGTCGACCATACCGTGGCGGACAGCCAGCAACGTCAGTTCGACGTCGCTGGTGACCGAGAGTTTTTCGAAGATCCGATAACGGTAAGTATTGACGGTCTTGGGGGACAGACACAACTTGTCGGAGATGATCTGCACTTTCTGGCAGCCGACGATCATCAGGGCGATCTGGATTTCCCGCTCCGAAAGGGCGTCGAACGGCGAGCCCTGGGGCTGGAACGACTTCAACGCCAGTTGCTGGGCAATCTGCGGGCAGATGTAGCGCTGGCCGGCGAAGGCCAGGCGAATCGCCTGGACCATCTCGTCGAGCCCGGCCCCCTTGGTGAGGTAGCCGGCGGCACCCGCCTGCAGCAACCGGGTGGGGAACGGGTCTTCCTCGCACACGGTCACCGCGACCACTTTCGTGTCCGGATGGCTGCGCAGCAGCTTGCGCGTTGCCTCCAGGCCGCCGATCCCTGGCATCTTCACGTCCATCAGAACCACGTCGGGCTTGAGCTCACGGGCGAGTTTGAGGGCGGACTCGCCGGAGTCCGCCTCCCCCACCACTTGCAGGCCGTCGATGTCGGCCAGCATGCGCGTGATGCCGGTACGCACCAGATCGTGATCGTCGACCACCAGGACCCTAATCAAGCAGACACCTCGTTAGTGGGGCGATTGGATCCCGCCACCTTAACAAAAAATTTCACGGCAAACCTAGCGCAAAGCGTCATGGAAGTATGCCTGCCGGTCGAGGCGCCGTACCCGCGGTGCATCCGGCCCGTCCATTTCACCTGCCAGGCGATTGAGCAGGTGCCATACCGCGGCCTGGTCGGCCGACGGCAAACGCCGAAAGGCGCCGAGCAGACGGTCTTCGTCGGCGGTCAGGCTGTCCAGGGGCGCGGGGGTGCAGACCCCGCTCAACACGTACAGCGCATCGACGCCCTTGGCCGCCACGGCAGCCAGGTAGTCCATGCGCGGTGTGCGCTCGCCGCTTTCGTACTTGCCCTGGGCGTTGGGCTCTACCCCCCCGATATCACCGAATACGCGCTGGGTCAGGCCCAGGCGCTCGCGCTCTTCTCGTAGGCGGGGACCAAATCCGTTCATCTGCGTGCCTCCTTTGCATGGATGGTAAACGGGTGCATCCAGCACCCGAGTGAATGCGTCTGCATTCGCTCGGCACTATGCCAATTGGATCCAATCCTTGCAAGCCATCATTGCGCCACGCCATTGCCCCGCCCCTGAAAGCCGGGGCAATGAGGGTGGTTATTGAGCCATGTTGTGTGGCACCAGCCTTGCGAGTATTCGCCGGCAAGCCAGCACCTGCAGGGCACGATTGCGAAGTGCATCAAACAATAAAATGGACAACCAAGAAGAGCCTTTTCCTTTCAAAGCTCATGGCACGTGCCGCTGCATTCGCACGAAACATTCATCAACACCCACCTCTACAAATTCCCGGCGCAGGTACAGCTGTCGCGCCGGGTTACTGCTGAACACCGTCAAGCGAAGCAGTGGCAAACGCCGTTGCGCCGCCCAGTTCGCCAACGTCTGCAGTGCCCAACTCCCTACACCTCTTCCACGATGCTCAGGCAGCAGGTGCAACTCGCGGATGTACAAAGCCTGGCGGTCCTGGCTCAGGCTGCAGAAGCCCAGCACCTGGTCGTCCTCGACCACCAGCCACTGCTCGCGCCAGCCCCAGGCTTCGTCGAAGGCTTCCTCGATCCACAGCAGGTCGAATTCATGGTAGTACGGCAGCATGGCGCGACGGGTCAGGTCACGGGCGAAGGTACGATGACTATCGGTGGCGGGGATCAGTTGGAGGGGCATCTCAAACACACGGATCAAGGGGGTTCGGGGGCATAGCAGACCGGTGAACTGCCCGGGCCGCGTCGCTCCAGTTCGTCTTCCAGCCAGCGGGCCAGTACCTGGGCATTGTTGTGCTCGGTGTCCTTGCCGGCATACAGCAGGGTCAGGACGCCCTTGTCGGCCACGTCCAGCAGGGGGTACCAATGCTCGGGATGGGCAGCCAGCTCCTGCTGGTAGCGCCGGGTGAAACCGGCAAAATCCAGCTCACCGGCATGGAACGCCTTGCGCAATTCGTCGGATGGCGCCACCTCACGCAACCACCGGCCCTGCAGGTCTTCCTTGCGCGTGTTGCGCGGCCACAGGCGATCGACCAACACGCGCTGGCCATCGCTCGGCAATGCCGCTTCGTAGACACGCTTGCATCGAATCATAAGCCACCTGCGCGACATCTCACCTCAGCAAGCCTAAGGCGTTCATTGACCGAGGTCACGCACAAGTAACGATTTGTTTCTATGCTGAAAGCCTTCGGCACCCTTGCCCGACGCCAACCGGAGCCCCCATGGCAACCCCGTCACTGGCCAGCCAGCCGCAGCTGGCCCACCGCGATTCACGCCCCCATCTTGCACACAAACCCAGCCGCGCCACCCTCACCCTGTTCATCGGCCTGCTCCTGGCCGGCCTGGCCTACACCTTCTGGAGCCTCAAGCAGGACGTCAGCGCCAGCGGCACCGTGGTCACCACCGTCACCCCATTCCTGCTGCTGGGCCTGGCGCTGCTGATCGCCCTGGGCTTCGAGTTCGTCAACGGTTTCCACGACACCGCCAATGCCGTGGCCACGGTGATCTACACCCACTCGCTGCCGGCCCCGGTGGCGGTGGTGTGGTCGGGGCTGTGCAATTTTCTCGGTGTATTGCTTTCCAGCGGTGCGGTGGCGTTCGGCATCATCGCCCTGCTGCCGGTCGAACTGATCCTGCAGGTGGGCTCCAGCACCGGTTTCGCCATGGTCTTCGCCCTGCTGCTGGCGGCGATCATCTGGAACCTGGGCACCTGGCGGCTGGGCCTGCCGGCCTCCTCCTCGCACACCCTGATCGGTTCGATCATCGGCGTGGGCGTGGCCAACGCGCTGATGCATGGGCGCGACGGCACCAGCGGGGTGGACTGGGCCCAGGCCAGCAAGGTCGGTTATGCCCTGCTGTTTTCGCCGTTGATCGGTTTCGCCTGCGCCGCCCTGCTGCTGCTGGCCCTGCGCGCGCTGGTCAAGCGCCAGGAGCTGTACCAGGCGCCGGAAGGCCAGACCCCGCCACCCTGGTGGATCCGTGGCGTGCTGATCCTGACCTGCACCGGCGTGTCGTTCGCCCATGGCTCGAACGACGGGCAGAAAGGCATGGGCCTGATCATGCTCATTCTGGTCGGGACCCTGCCCATGGCCTACGCCCTGAACAAGACCATGCCCAACGAGCAGGCCCTGCAGTTCTCGGCCGTGGCCGAGGTGACCCGCCAGGCCCTGGTGCGCAGTGCGCCGCTGCCGGCCCCGGCAGACCCACGCCAGGTGCTGACGGCGTTCATCAGCACGCCCACGGCCAGCCCCGACCTGGTTCCCGCCCTCGCCGCGCTGACCGGCATGATCGGCGAGGAAGTCAAAGGCTACGGCTCGCTCAAGCGCGTGCCCGCCGAGGCCATGGCCAACGTGCGCAACGACATGTACCTGACCAGCGAGGCGATCCGCCTGCTCGACAAGCACCAGCTGGCCCGTTTCGACGCCGACACCCGTCGCCATGTGCAACTGTTCAAGCGCCAGCTGGACGATGCCACCCGCTACATCCCGCTGTGGGTCAAGGTGGCGGTGGCGATCGCCCTGGGCCTGGGCACCATGGTCGGCTGGCGGCGCATCGTGGTCACGGTCGGCGAGAAGATCGGCAAGACCCACCTGAGCTATGCCCAGGGCGCCTCGGCCGAGGTGGTGGCGATGTGCACCATCGGCGCGGCGGACATGTTCGGGCTGCCGGTGTCGACCACCCACGTGCTCAGCTCCGGTGTAGCCGGGAGCATGGTGGCCAACGGCTCGGGGATCCAGAAGCGCACCCTGGTCAACCTGCTGATGGCCTGGGTGCTGACCTTGCCGGCGGCGATGCTGCTGGCCGGAAGCCTGTACTGGCTGCTCAACCAGCTCTTCTGATCCTGTAGGAGCCAGCCTTGCTGGCGAACCGCACACACCGCCGTTCGCCAGCAAGGCTGGCTCCTACAAGGGCAAACTATCAGCCAGGAATCTTCAGGCCACGCTGCACCGCCGGGCGCTCGAGAAAGCGGGCCAGCACCCGCTGCACTTCCCTGAACTCATCGAACCCCACCAGTTCCCGCGCGTTGTAGCGCTCCACCAGGTTGCGCACCCAGGGGAAGATGGCGATATCGGCGATGCTGTAGGCGTCCACCATCCATTCACGCCCCTTCAGGTGCCGATCCAGCACACCCAGCAAGCGCTTCGATTCGTTGACGTAACGATCCCGCGGCCGCTTGTCCTCGTAGTCCTTGCCTGCGAAGAAGTGGAAGAACCCCACCTGGCCGAACATCGGCCCGATGCCGCCCATCTGCAACATCAGCCACTGCAGTGTCTGGTAGCGCTGGGCCGGGTCGTGGCTCAGCAACTGGCCGCTCTTCTCGGCCAGGTACTGCAGGATCGCCCCCGACTCGAACAACGGTAGCGGTTGCCCGCCGGGGCCATCCGGGTCGAGGATTGCCGGAATCTTGTTGTTGGCGCTGAGTGAAATGAACGCGGGGCTCAGCTGGTCGTCCGTCTCGAAGCTGACCTTGTGCACTTCGTACGGCAGGCCGATCTCCTCGAGCATGATCGAAACCTTGACCCCGTTGGGCGTGGCCAGCGAGTACAGTTGCAACCGCTCCGGGTGCCGGGCCGGCCACTTGCGGGTAATGGGGAACGCGGACAGATCAGTCATGTTCGGGCCTTGGTTGTATAGGGTTGGTAGACAACGCGGCATCCCTGACCATCACCCAGTCGCGATGGCGCTCCTCGCCACACGGGAAAACCGCCTCCCCCACCTTGCAAAAGCCATTGCGCTGGTAGAAGCGAATGGCCCGCGTGTTGAGTTCGTTGACGGTGAGGCGCACTGCACCGTGGATGTGGGCCAGGGTCGCTTCCAGCAGCTGTTGCCCCACCCCGCTGCCATGGACGTCAGGCAACAGGTAGAAACGGGAAACCTCCACCAGGTGGTCGGCGGTGCTGATACCCAGGGTGCCGGGCGCCAGGTCGAGCATGCTGTAGCCCACCACCCGCCCCCTCTCCTCGACCACCAGCAGGCGCTTGTGAGGATGCTGCAGGTGCGTCAGGAAATGCTCGGGCTGAAGGTTGTGGGCGATATAGTGCTGCAGCGCGGCAGGGGCGCTGTCGGGTGGGCTGGCCAAGGCGAAGGTGGCCTGGCCGACGTGGCTCAGCGCGCTGCTGTCAGCGTCGCGGGCCGGGCGGATCTGGTAGGGCATGGCAACATCCTGTCGGGCGTCCGGATCGCCTCCGACAATGCCAGCCCCGCCGGGGTGGTGCAAATGAAAAGGCGACCCGGTTTTCACCGGATCGCCTTCAGGCCTCAGTAACGCGTCCTCACCGGTTCCGCGTCGCGGGAGACGATCACCTCCACCCGGCGATTAAGCTGGCGCGAATGCGCATCGGCGTTGCTCGCCACGGGGGACGCCTTGCCGTAGCCGGCGCTGACGATGCGCGCCGGGTCCACACCCTGGCGACGCAGCGCCTGGGCCACAGCCGACGCGCGGTTCTCCGACAACCGCAGGTTCAAGGCATCGCCACCGGTGGAGTCGGTGAAGCCTTCGACCCGCACCTTGCGCTCAGGGTTGTCCCGCAGGAACTGCGCCAGGCGCTGGATATCGTCGTGGCTGCGGCTGCGCAGCTCGGCGCGGCCGGTGTCGAACAGCACATCGCCGAAGGTCACCACCGTGCCACGGTCGGTCTCCTTGCCCTTGAGCGCCTTCAAGGCATTGAGCTGGGCAGTGCGCACCTCCAGCCGAGCCTCGGCGCGACGAGCCTCGATGCCGCGCATACCGGCCTCGGCCTTGCGCAGGCGGATGGTTTCCTCGGCCGTCTCGATCTTGCGGTTGGCCAAGTAGGCCAACTGCTCGACCTCGGGCGACTTGCGGCTGGCCAGCGAAGCTTCTTCGGCCTTGCCCAGCGCGGCTTGCGCCTGCTGGGTCTCCAAGGCGGCCAGGCGATGAGACTCCGGCTTGCCCTGCAGGGTCGAGAAGGCCTCGCGGGCCTCCACCAGGCGTGGGTTTTCCGGGGTCGCGGCGCAGCCGGCGATCACCAGGGCGAGCACGGACATGGCCGGCAGCAGATAACGTTTCGACATGTTCGGCTCCTTATTGGCCTGGCTTCGTGGGGACGGCACCCGGCTCGGTGAGCATTTCATGCTTGAGCACCTCGATACCTTTTTCCGCGGTTTTCAACTGTTCTTCGGTGCGCTGCGCCCGGGCCTTGGTCTCGGCCAGGCGGGCATCGGCCTCGGCCTGCTGGGCCAGGGTGCGGACCTGTTCGTAGCGCTTCTCGCCGAAGGCGCGATCCATGGCGCCGAGCTTGTCCTGGGCAGCGCGCATCTCCACCGGCGCATACTGGGTGGCATCGGCGGCGACCGCACGGTTGACGGCGCTACGGGTGAGTTCGACCTGCTCGGTGGGGACCGTGACACTGGCACATCCGCCCAGGATCATGAGCAGGCCGGCCAGCGGCAGCGATTTGCGATTGAAAGGGACACGCATGGAAAAGCTCCTGTGCTGCGTACGCGAACCGGCGATCGGCGAGCTTCGCTCATCACCGGAATTGGACTGAAGGCGTAGGAAACGTCTGGGTTGCTCGCCATAAAACCGGCCCTGATGCTGAGATGGAGTCCTTTCAGGCATCAGGAATACGCGAACACCCAAGACAGACTGCTGCGAAAACGGCATCAGACTATTCCCAGCGAACCAGCAGCCGAATAGGACTTTTCGCAATTGAGCCGTAAGGAAATTCGACAAGCGATTGAGCTTTCCCCTCCCGGCCCGGCCAGTGCCTTGCAGGTATCGAGCGGGATTGGGCTCTTTTCCATCTAGCAGGGTATTTCCGTCGGGCATGATGCCGCCTCCAGTCCGTGCAGTTGTCACGTCGAAACGACGCTTGCTGGCGGTAGGATTTCAGCCTGGTTGGCGTCTACTGACAGAAATATCAGGTGGGAGGCCGTGCTGTGGGCCGACCGCAACAGATACGGTCAGCCCACACGGCAAAACAGGCGGCCAAGGCCTAGACCTGCTGGTGGGCCTTGAGCTTGAGCTTTTCGGTGTCGACCCGCACGAACACCGAGTCGGCGAGCACCGTCCGCACATCACCGGCCCAGACCTCGCAGATCACCCGGCTCTTGCGCCCGACCTCGCCTTCGACCCGCGCCTTGAGCAGCAGCTCGACGCCCATCGGCGTCGGTTTGAGGTAGGTCAGCCCGAGTTGGCCGGTGACGCAGTCGATCCGTGGCAGGCTGCCGGCCTCGCGGCCTTCGGCGCGGTAGTGATAGGCCATCGCGGTCCAGTTGGAGTGGCAGTCCACCAGCATCGCCAGCAGGCCGCCATAGACCAGGCCCGGCCAGCCGGTGAAGGTTTCGTCGGGGGTGTGGCGGCATAGCAGGTGAATGCCATCGGTGTCCCAGTGGCTCTGCACATGCAGGCCGCTGGGGTGAGCGCAGCCGCAGCCGTAGCAAATACCTTCGGGGGCGGCGAGGAGTTGCAGGGAATCGGTCATGGGCGTCCTTTGCTTGTTGGAGTTGGGCAGGCAGCACTGGCCGATGGTAGCGCCACGCCCCGCGCCTGCGTCAATACCGTATCCAGGTAGGCGCCAGCCTTGCTGGCGAACCAGGCAACGCGGGGGCGGGCACCGGCTGTGCCGGTGTTCGCCGGCACAGCCGGCTCCTACAGGGATCGCATCGGCTGTCAGGTGTTGGGCAACGCCGGGACCCGATTGCGCCGCTGGGTCAGCGACACCAGCAGGATGAACAGCGTCACCCCGGCGGTCATCAGCGTTTCGTAGCGGTAGGCGTCACTGAACAGCATGTAGCCCAGCACCATGACGATGGTGCCGATCACCAGCCAGGTCAGCCATGGGAACAGCCACATCTTCAGTTCCAGTGGCCGGCCTTCACGCTCGGCGCGCGCCCGCATGCGCAGTTGCGACACGGCGATCACCAGGTACACCAGCAGGGCGATGGCACCGGTGGTGGACAACAGGAAGCCGAACACCTTGCCGGGGAACACATAGTTGACCAGGCAACCGGCAAAGCCCGCCAACGTCGAAAGCACGACCGCCACCGTCGGCACGCCGGCACCGGAAATACGCTTGGTCATGCCCAGCGCCTGGCCACGGGCCCCCAGCGAATAAAGCATGCGCGAAGCGGTATACAAGCCGGAGTTCATGCAACTGGTGACCGCCACCAGCACCACCAGGTCGACCAGCAGCTTGGCGCCCGGCACGTTCAGCACTTCCAGCACCCGCTGGAACGAACCGACCGCCTTGAGCCCCGGGTCGTTCCACGCCACCAGCGACACCACCAGGAAAATCGACGCCAGGTAGAAGATGGCGATGCGGTACACCACCAGGTTGGTGGCGCGGCGGATCTTGTCTTTCGGGTTGGCGGTCTCGTCGGCGGCGATGGTGACGATCTCGGCGCCGAAGAACGAGAAGATGGTGATCAGCACGCCGCCCAGTACCGTACCGAAACCATTGGGCATGAACCCACCGTTGCCCCACAGGCGACTGACCCCGGACACTTCGGCCAGCGGCCAGAAACCGAACACCGCCAGGCTGCAGACCACGATGAAGGCAATGATGGCGACCACCTTCACCAGGGCGAACCAGTACTCGAATGCGCCGAAGTTCTTCACACTGACCAGGTTGCTGCCCGACAGCACGACCATGATCAGGAAGGCGAACAGCCAGGACGGCACGCCTGGGAAATACGCATGCAGGATATCCGCGCCGGCGATGGCCTCGACCGGGATGATCAGCACCCAGAACCACCAGTACAGCCAGCCAATGGTGAAGCCCGCCCACGGCCCGATGGCCTCGCTGGCGTAGGTGGAGAACGAACCGCTGTTAGGGTTGGCGATGGCCATTTCACCGAGCATGCGCATCACCAGCAGCACCAGCAGGCCGGTCATGGCGTAGGAAATGAGAATGGCCGGGCCGGCGGTGGCGATGGCGTTGGAAGAGCCGATGAACAGCCCGGCGCCAATGATGCCGGCGATGGAGATCATGGACACCTGGCGCGAGGTCAGGCCGTGTTGCAAGGCGCGCTGTTTTTTGTTGTCTGGCGATGCCATGGGGAACCCTCGAATGGGTCGGCCGCCACTAAGGACGACTGAAAGTAGAAGCAGAATTCTGTAGGTCGGAGTTGCTCGTTCTTGTTGTTGTGAAACGCCGGTCGCTAACTTTCCCTCCTCTACGAACAATCGGTTGTCATTGTTGATCCAGGTCAGTATTAATCTATGGCGCCGACTCAACAAACGACCTTTTCGAAGCACATCATTCCCTGACGGATTGAACTTCTTCCATTTTCGCTGGGTAACACCTCGCCATGTCCAGACGCCTGATGCCCTCCACCACCGCCCTGCAATGCTTCGAGGCCGCAGCCCGCCACCTGAGCTTCACCCGTGCCGCGCAGGAACTGCACCTGACCCAGAGCGCGGTCAGCAAGCAGGTGGCGCAGCTCGAGGAGATGCTGGCCCACCCGCTGTTCCAGCGCATCCGCAGGCGCCTGCACCTGACCCCGGCGGGCGCGCTGTACCTGGCCGAAGTGAACAAGATCCTCACCCAGATCGACATCTCCAGCCGCTACATCCTCAGCTACGGCGACGAGACCGAAGTGCTGTGCATCGCCACCCAGCCCACCTTCGGCGCGCGCTGGCTGGTGCCCAGGCTCAAGGGCTTCGGCGATCGCCACCCGCGCATCCACCTGGATATCCGCAACGAGCTCGAGCCCTTCGACCTGGTGCAGGCCAAGGCCGACATCGCCTTTTTCTTCGGCCAGGGCACCTGGCCGGGGGCAACCTGCATCGAGCTGTTCAGTGAAGAGGTGGTGCCGGTCTGCGCGCCAAGCTTGCTGGCGCAACGTCGCCTGGCCAGCGCAGAGACCCTGGCCGAACACCGCCTGCTGCAATGCGCCTCGCGCCCGGAGGCTTGGCACGAGTGGTTTCTGGGCCTGGGCCTGCACAGCCAGAACAGTTACCACGGGCCACGCTTCGACACGTTCTACCTGTGCATCCGCGCCGCCATCGCCGGTTGCGGCATCGCCCTCATTCCACGCTATCTCGTGGCCGAAGAGCTGGCAGAGGGCAAGCTGGTGGTGGCCTGGGATCATCCGCTGGCGAGCAACGGCCGGCATTTCATGGCCCATGCCGAGCATGCGGCCGAGGTACCCAAGGTGCGGGCATTCGTGCAGTGGATTCGCGAGCGGGTGGCCGAGGGGAGTTGATGTCGCTTGTACAGGCCCCTTCGCGGGCAAATCCCCCCAGACAAGCCGAAGGCTGTGGGAGACCTGTAGGAGCGGGTTTACCCGCGATGAGGCCAGCAACAGCAACACCGCTCCAGCCTTAATCACGAATTAAAGGAATGACTGCAATCAATTAATTCGTTTGCGAAATATAGACCCGGCACGTTTCGATAATGACTTATTCGAACAACAGGCCGCGTGCACATGAACCAGGAAAGTATCAGCCACTCCATCGCCATCGTTCACCCGATCACACTTTCCCATGGCCGCAACGCTGAAGTCTGGGACACCGCTGGCAAGCGCTACATCGACTTCGTCGGCGGCATCGGCGTGCTCAACCTGGGCCACTGCAACCCGGCGGTGGTCGAGGCGATACAGGCCCAGGCCACGCGCCTGACCCACTACGCCTTCAATGCCGCCCCCCATGGCCCTTACCTCGAACTGATGGCACGCCTGGGCGAGTTCGTCCCGGTCAGCTATCCCGTGGCGGGCATGCTCACCAACAGCGGTGCGGAAGCGGCGGAAAACGCCCTGAAGATGGCCCGCGCGGCCACCGGCAAACGCGCCATCATCGCCTTCGACGGCGGCTTCCACGGCCGTACCCTGGCCACCCTCAACCTCAACGGCAAGGTCGCGCCCTACAAGCAACGGGTCGGTGAACTGCCTGGCCCGGTCTACCACCTGCCCTACCCCAGTCCCGACACCGGGGTCACCTGCGAACAGGCGTTGCAGGCCATGGACCGGCTGTTCAGCGTCGAGCTGGCGGTGGAGGACGTGGCAGCCTTCATCTTCGAACCGGTGCAAGGCGAAGGCGGCTTTCTCGCTCTGGAGCCGACCTTTGCCCAGGCATTGCGGCGCTTCTGCGACGAGCACGGGATCCTGGTCATCATCGATGAGATCCAGTCCGGTTTCGGGCGTACCGGGCAGCGCTTCGCATTCTCGCGGTTGGGGGTAGAGCCGGACCTGTTGTTGCTCGCCAAGAGCATTGCCGGGGGTATGCCCCTGGGTGCGGTGGTTGGTCGTCGGGCAATCGTGGACGCGTTGCCCAAGGGCGGCCTGGGTGGCACCTATTCCGGCAACCCGATCGCCTGCGCGGCGGCCCTGGCCAGCCTTGCGCAGATGACGGATGAGCACATCGCCACCTGGGGCGAGCGCCAGGAGCAGGCCATCGTCCACCGCGCGCAGCGCTGGAAGACGGCTTATCCGTTTATCGGCCGCCTGACAGGCGTGGGCGCCATGCGCGGCATCGAGTTCGTCAATGCCGACGGCAGCCCGGCGCCCGCATTACTGGCCAAGGTGCTGGAGGCCGCCCGGGACAGAGGCCTGCTACTGATGCCCAGCGGCAAGGCACGGCACATCATCCGCCTGTTGGCCCCCCTGACCATCGAGGGCGAGGTGCTCGAAGAGGGGCTGGATATCCTCGAGCAGTGCCTGGCCGAGCTGAAGTAGGGTTACAAGCCCAGCTCTTCAGGGGTGGGCATGTCGCATTCGAAGGCAATCCAGCCGCCTTCGAGTTCGGCGTGGCCGTTGACGATCAGGCCGTAGTAGGTCAGGCCGTTCTCCAGCGTGACACAGATGTGCGTGGCGCCTTTTTCCGGTGCCGCGAGCGTACCGACGAAATGCACCTTCTTCAGGACTTCGGTCACCGCCTCGAGGCCGACACGCATGTCGGTGTTTTCCGAAGCCTCGGTATCGCCCCCACGGTCTTCGGCGCTGACGGTCACGGTGGCGATGTACGGGTACTTGGTGCTCAAGCGGGGTTACCTCGGGTGGAGTGGATGGCAGAACGGCGCCTAGGGTACGGCAGCAACACCTCGTTGTCTGCACCGACCTGTTCGCCGGCAAGCAGGCTCCTACCGATTGGCGCATTGCCCATAGGCGCCGCCGATGCACATGGCCTCCCCCGCCCCGATCTGTTAGGGTGCCCGCCGATGCACGCCACACCACGCGAGGATACCGAGTGAGCGCCGAACAACCCCTGATCGCCGACCTGTTCGAGGTCGACAAACGCCTGACCCTCAAGCCCGTCGTGGACTTCAACAGTTACCTGCGCAATGCCTTCGGCGACGGCCCCTGCCGCTGCCACCGCTGCGTCGAGGGTAACGGCGATGAAAGCACCTACACACACCGCCACAGCTTCGAACTGGAAGGCCGCACCCTGCACCGCCGCTTCGCCAATACCGCTGGCAGCGACGTGCTGATGGCCCTGAAGAAGGCCTGGCTGTCCTACACCAAGGCCGAGCTGATCACCGTCGGCGCGCTGGACATGACCACCCTGAAGGCCTTCACCGAAGCCGCCCTGCACGAGCGCCTGCTCGCCCTGTTGCCGGCCAGCGGCCTGGCGCGCGAGGCCGACGGCCAATGGCAATTGCAGGTGCTCGCCGACTGACGGTCGCCCCGGCAGGATTCTCCCGCTCTGCTACCTTGGGAGAATCCTCACCCACAGGTGACCCGACCATGGCCCGCACGACCCCCATCGAGCTGTACCGCAACATCGGTATCGTTGCCCACGTGGATGCCGGCAAGACCACCACCACCGAGCGGATCCTGTTCTACACCGGGGTCAACCACAAGATGGGCGAGGTGCACGACGGTGCCGCGACCATGGACTGGATGGCCCAGGAGCAGGAGCGCGGCATCACCATTACATCGGCAGCCACCACCGCGTTCTGGCAGGGCTCGACCAAACAGTTCGCCGACAAGTACCGCTTCAACATCATCGACACCCCCGGCCACGTCGACTTCACCATCGAGGTGGAACGCTCGCTGCGCGTGCTCGATGGCGCGGTGGTGGTGTTCAGCGGCGCCGACGGCGTCGAACCGCAATCTGAGACAGTGTGGCGCCAGGCCAACAAGTACCATGTGCCGCGCCTGGCCTACATCAACAAGATGGACCGCCAGGGCGCGGACTTCCTGCGCGTGGTCAAGCAGATCGACAAGCGCCTGGGGCACCACCCCGTGCCGATCCAGCTGGCCATCGGTGCCGAGGAGAACTTCGCCGGGCAGATCGACCTGGTGAAGATGAAAGCCATCTACTGGAACGACGCCGACCAGGGCACCAGCTATCGCGAAGAAGAGATTCCGGCCGAACTCAAGGCACTGGCCGATGAATGGCGCGCGCACATGATCGAAGCGGCGGCCGAAGCCAACGACGAACTGACCATGAAATTCCTCGACGGCGAGGAGCTGACCATCGATGAAATCAAGGCAGCCCTGCGCCAGCGCACCATCGCCAATGAAATCGTGCCGACCATCCTAGGCTCTTCATTCAAGAACAAAGGCGTGCCGCTGATGCTCGACGCGGTGATCGACTACCTCCCCGCCCCCTCCGAAATCCCGGCGATCAAGGGCACCGACCCGGACCACGAAGACAAGCACCTGGAGCGCCACGCCGACGACAAGGAACCGTTCTCGGCCTTGGCCTTCAAGATCGCCACCGACCCGTTTGTCGGCACCCTGACCTTTGCCCGGGTGTATTCCGGCGTGCTCAGCTCCGGCAACGCCGTGCTCAATTCGGTCAAGGGCAAGAAGGAACGCATCGGCCGCATGGTGCAGATGCACGCCAACCAGCGCGCCGAAATCAAGGACGTGTGCGCCGGCGATATCGCCGCGCTGATCGGCATGAAGGACGTCACCACCGGCGACACCCTGTGCGACATCGACAAGCCGATCATCCTCGAACGCATGGACTTCCCCGACCCGGTGATCTCGGTGGCCGTGGAGCCCAAGACCAAGGGCGACCAGGAGAAGATGGGCATCGCCTTGAGCAAGCTGGCCCAGGAAGACCCGTCGTTCCGGGTCAAGACCGATGAAGAGACCGGCCAGACCATCATTTCGGGCATGGGCGAGCTGCACCTGGACATCATCGTCGACCGCATGCGCCGCGAATTCAACGTCGAGGCCAACATCGGCAAACCGCAGGTGGCCTACCGCGAGAAGATCCGCAACACCTGCGAGATCGAGGGGCGCTTCGTTCGCCAGTCGGGCGGTCGCGGCCAGTACGGCCATTGCTGGATCCGTTTCGCCCCGGGCGATGAAGGCAAGGAAGGGCTGGAGTTCATCAACGAGATCGTCGGCGGCGTGGTTCCCCGGGAGTACATCCCGGCCATCCAGAAAGGCATCGAGGAACAGATGAAGAACGGCGTGCTCGCCGGCTACCCGCTGATCAACCTGAAAGCGGCGGTGTACGACGGCTCGTACCACGACGTCGACTCCAACGAGATGGCCTACAAGATCGCCGCCTCGATGGCCACCAAGCAACTGTCGCAGAAGGGCGGCGCGGTGCTGCTGGAACCGGTGATGAAAGTCGAGGTGGTGACACCCGAGGAGTACCAGGGCGACATCATGGGCGACCTGAGCCGGCGCCGGGGGATGATCCAGGATGGCGACGAGACGCCGGCCGGCAAGGTGATCCGCGCCGAGGTACCGCTGGGCGAGATGTTCGGTTACGCCACCTCGATGCGCTCGATGACCCAGGGCCGGGCCAGCTACACGATGGAGTTCACTCGCTATGCCGAGGCACCGGCGAGCATTGCCGATGCCATCGTCAAGAAGAACCGCGGGGAATAGCGCTTGCCTCATCGCGGCTGAAGCCGCTCCTACAGGGGGTACGCGACCTCTGTAGGAGCGGCTTCAGCCGCGATGAAGTCGGCACAATGGTCAGTGCTGCTCGCCAGCCCGCTTGAGCAGCTTCTTGCAGCGCTCCGACAAGTGCACCACCCGCAGCTGCTTGCCCGCCTTGGCATAGCGCTCGCGCAAGGTCTGCAACGCCGCAATCGCCGAGTAATCGACAAAGCTCAGATGCTGGCAATCCAGGGTGACCTTGGCCGGATCGTTGGCCGGGTCGAACTGATTCAGGAACGGCGTGGTCGAGGCAAAGAACAGTGTGCCATGCACCTGGTAACGCTTGCCGCCTTCGCCATCGTCATGACTGTCGGCATACAGCTCCCGCGCATGCTGCCAGGCGAAATTGATCGCGGCGATGACGATACCGAACATGACCGCCATGGCCAGGTCGGTGAGCACCGTGACCACGGTCACCGCGACGATCGCCAGCACATCGCTCACCGGCACCTTGTTCAGCACCCGCAAGGAGGCCCAGGCGAAGGTCTGCTGGGCGACCACGAACATCACGCCCACCAGCGCCGCCAGCGGGATGCGCTCGATCAGCGGCGACAGGAACAGCACGAACAGCAGGATCATCACCCCGGCTACCACGCCAGAAAGCCGCCCACGCCCGTCGGAGCTGAGGTTGATCACGGTCTGGCCGATCATCGCGCAACCACCCATGCCACCGCACAGGCCCGAGACCATGTTGGCCGCGCCCAGTGCCACGCATTCGCGGTCCGGGTAGCCGCGGCTCTCGGTGATCTCGTCGGTGAGGTTGAGGGTCAGCAGGGTTTCCAGCAGACCGACCATGGCCATCAGGAATGCATAGGGGGCGATGATCTTCAGCGTCTCGAGGCTCCAGGGCACCTCCGGCAGGGCCAGTTGCGGCAGCCCCCCGGCGATATGCGCCATGTCACCCAGGGTGCGCGTCGGCAGGCCGAGCAGGTAGACCAACAGGCCGACACCGAGGATCGCCACCAGCGCGGGCGGCACGGCGCGGGTCAGCTTCGGCAGCACGTAGACCACCAGCATGGTCAAGGCCACCAGGCCGATCATCAGGTACAGCGGCGTGCCGCTGAGCCAGCGCTCGCCCTCCTTGAAGTGCTCCAGCTGCGCCAGGGCGATGACGATGGCCAGGCCGTTGACGAAGCCGAGCATTACCGGGTACGGCACCAGCCGCACCAGCTTGCCCAGGCGCAGCGCGCCGAACAGGATCATCACCACCCCGCCGAGCAGCACCGTGGCCAACAGGTACTGGGCACCGTGCTGCACCACCAGGGCGACGATGACCACGGCCATGGAGCCGGCGGCGCCGGAGATCATGCCCGGGCGGCCGCCGAACAGCGCGGTCAGGGTGCAGATGATGAAGGCGCCGTACAGGCCCATCAGCGGGTTGAGGTGGGCCACCAGGGCGAAGGCGATGCACTCGGGCACCAGGGCGAAGGAGGTGGTAAGGCCGGCGAGCAGGTCGGCACGTAGACGAGCAGGTTTCATGGGGGTCCTGATCAGGAAGCGAAGGCAAAACACTTTCTTTGTGGGAGATTGCCCGCCCTCCGGGCTGCGCTGGGGGCCTCTGTAGGAGCGGCTTTAGCCGCGATGCAGGCAACGCGGTGCCCGGCACCCGCTTCGCGGCTGATCGCGGCCAAAGCCGCACCTACAGGGGTCGTGCCAAATCAATGGGCGGGCGAGACTGAAATTCGAGGGCCGATGTTACGGAATTTGCCTCGCAGCAGCCAGTCACCACCCCCACCCTTTCACATGCCTGTGATCCAGGCCCGGCAAGATGCCGACAAATTTGCCATCATGTTCATTCCACCCGCGGAGATCATGGACATGCCGCTACGCCCCCTCATCGCCTCCCTGCTGCTGGCCGCCAGCCTCACCGCCCAGGCCGCCACCGAGGTCATCCCCCTGCAACACCGCGGCAGCGCCGAACTGCTGCCCGCCGCCCAGTCCTTCCTGGGCAAGGACGGCACCGTCAGCACCTTCGAGGACAAGCTGATCGTCAACGCACCTCCCGAGCGCATCGACGACCTGCGCAGCCTGCTGCAGCAGCTCGATACCGCGCCCAAGCGCCTGCTGATCAGCGTCGACAACAACGACAGCAACTTCCAGGACAACCATGGCAACGCCCGGGTCATCCAGTACGGCACCACCAACCGCGAAGGCGGTCTGCAGCAGGTGCAGGCCAGCGAAGGGCAGCCAGCGCTGATCCAGGTCGGCCAGAGCGTCCCGATCACCAGCACCGCCACCGACGGCTACGGGCGCCTGCAGAGCAACACCGAGTACCGCAACGTCACCCAGGGTTTCTATGTCACGCCACGCCTGAGCGGCGACACCGTACGCCTGCAGATCAGCACCAACAACGACCGCATGAGCCAGGAGCGCCCCGATGTAGTGAAGGTGCAAAGCACCGACACGACCGTCACCGGCAAGCTCGGCGAGTGGATCACCCTGGCCGGATACAACCAGCAGAGCCAGGCCGACATCAGTGCGTCAAGCCGTACCTACAGCACCCAGCGCGGTGAAAACATGACTTTGCGTGTCAAAGTCGACCTTCTCGACTGAATCCAGGCAATTCAAGGCCTCGACCAAAGGCCTTGAAACTGACCGCAGAGTCGCATTAGACCAAAGATGTAGTAAGCAGAAAAAAGCACTACAAAACATTTGACAGGCTCTTTTTGGCAAAGGCATGATGGCCTCGCTCCCGCTAATCAGAGGCCCTGGCAAGGGTCTTCGGAGCGCCCTCCCCACCACCCGCGGAGGCGCTTCGTGTCCATACGGCCCATAAGGCGGTTCGACGGGATTGCGACTGCAACGAAGAAGTTGTCCCGAGGGACGGAAGCGCATCACCGCAGTTCTGGCAATCGCGTCGCACCGCAGCAAGGCAACCACGAGCCGACCTGCTGGGCACACCTTCGCCTGGTCTGCACACCCTTCCCCTTCGCACCTCCTCCGTTCGCCGCCGCACTCCCCCGGACAGGACAGCCGCCAGGCCCTCTGACCCGCGTATCCGAGCATCAGCACAATTACACTCAAGATCGATGCGACGAGGTTTATTTCCATGGCACTGACACGCGAACAGCAAATTGCAGCCCTCGAGAAAGACTGGGCCGAAAACCCGCGCTGGAAAGGCGTGACCCGTACCTACACCGCCGCTGATGTCGTTCGCCTGCGTGGCTCGCTGCAGCCAGAGCACACCTTTGCTCGCCAAGGCGCAGAAAAACTGTGGAAGCTGGTCACCGAAGGTGCCCACCCGTCCTTCCGCCCAGAAAAAGATTTCGTCAACTGCATGGGCGCCCTGACCGGCGGCCAGGCAGTGCAGCAGGTAAAAGCCGGCATCCAGGCCATCTATCTGTCCGGCTGGCAGGTTGCCGCCGACAACAATTCGGCCGAGTCGATGTACCCCGACCAGTCGCTGTACCCGGTCGACTCGGTACCGACCGTGGTCAAGCGCATCAACAACGCCTTCCGCCGCGCCGACCAGATCCAGTGGAAAGCCGGCAAGAACCCGGGCGACGATGGCTACATCGACTACTTCGCCCCGATCGTGGCTGACGCCGAAGCCGGTTTTGGCGGCGTGCTGAACGCCTACGAGCTGATGAAGAACATGATCGAAGCGGGCGCCGCCGGCGTGCACTTCGAAGACCAGCTGGCCTCGGTGAAGAAATGCGGCCACATGGGCGGCAAGGTACTGGTTCCAACGCAAGAAGCCGTACAGAAGCTGGTGGCCGCGCGCCTGGCAGCTGACGTTTCGGGCGTGCCGACCATCATCCTGGCCCGTACCGATGCCAACGCCGCCGACCTGCTGACCAGCGACTGCGACCCATACGACCAGCCGTTCGTGATCGGCGAGCGTACCCGTGAAGGCTTCTACAAGGTGCGCGCCGGCCTCGACCAGGCCATCGCCCGCGGCCTGGCCTATGCCCCGTACGCCGACCTGATCTGGTGCGAAACCGCCAAGCCGGACCTGGAAGAGGCCCGTCGCTTCGCCGAAGCGATCAAGAAGGAATACCCGGACCAGATCCTGTCGTACAACTGCTCGCCATCGTTCAACTGGAAGAAGAACCTGGACGACGCCACCATCGCCAAGTTCCAGCGCGAACTGTCGGCCATGGGCTACAAGCACCAGTTCATCACCCTGGCCGGCATCCACAACATGTGGCACGGCATGTTCAACCTGGCGCACGACTACGCCCGCAACGACATGACCGCCTACGTGAAGCTGCAGGAGCAGGAATTCGCCGACGCGAGCAAAGGCTACACCTTCGTGGCGCACCAGCAGGAAGTGGGTACTGGTTACTTCGACGACATGACCACCGTGATCCAGGGTGGCGCATCGTCGGTAACCGCCCTGACCGGTTCGACCGAGGAAGAGCAGTTCCACTGAGTGCAGTGAGCTGTTAAGCAAGGCCCGGGGTTCGCTAGGATCTCGGGCCTTCTATATTTTCAGGCCAAGCGCCGTCCCCTGTAGGAGCGGCCTTGTGCCGCGAAAGGGGCGCGAAGCGGCCCCATTTCACCGTTGATGCGAAGATCGCCGGGGCCGCCTTGCGGCCCTTTCGCGGCACAAGGCCGCTCCTACAGGGATCGCATTACCAGCAAAACCCAGGATCAGGTCTAAGCTTGTGGCTACCCCATAGCAAGGACTGCCCATGCCCCGCCCCGGCCACCTGCTCACCATCGCCGTCGCAGCCACCGCCTGCTATCTATATGCACTGGCGAGCGACAACGCCCTGCTCGGCCTGCTGGTCAAAGCCATCCCAGTGCTAGCCCTGATTGCCTGGCTGAGCACCAAGCCCGCCACACCCTATCGCCGTTGGATCGTGCTTGGCCTGATCTTCTCGGTGCTGGGTGACATCTTGCTGGCCATCCCGCGCGACCTGTTCGTGTTCGGCCTGGCCGCGTTTCTCTGCGCGCACCTGGCCTACCTGCGCGGCTACTGCACCCTCACGCTGCGCCCAAACTACCCGGCCCTGGCCTTCGCCCTGGTGGTCGGCGGCTCGCTGTTCAGCCTGCTCGCCAGCCACGGCCTGGGCCCACTGCTCATACCGGTGGCGTTCTACGCCCTGGCCATCGGCGCCATGCTCTGGCGCGCGCTCGCCTGCGGTGGCCTGGCCGCGCTGGGTGCCTGCGCGTTCGTGTTCTCCGACAGCCTGATCGGCATCCACCGCTTCGTCAGCCCGTTCGCTGCCGCCGAGTACCTGATCATCCTCTTCTACTGGTTCGGTCAGTGGCTGATCGCCGCCTCGGTCATCCGCCACTCAACTGCACAAGTATTGACCCAGAGCGGTGCGAACCGCCTTGGAAGCTGTTAGAACGAGAGTTTTTCGCATTTGCAAGTGGGCAGATTGCCCGAGGAACTTTACAAGGTGCAGAAACGCTAAAACATTACAGCTCAATCCAAATGATATTAATTATCATTCCTAAACTAAGCGGTCGTTACGCGAGGCAAGAAACATAATTAACAAAACCGCGCGCAATGCCCGAAAATCAAGGGTTTCAGCCAGTTACGGAAGATTTTTGTTCTTAAACCTACGAATAAATTT
Organism: Pseudomonas entomophila; assembly: GCF_029478665.1. Lineage (GTDB taxonomy): Bacteria > Pseudomonadota > Gammaproteobacteria > Pseudomonadales > Pseudomonadaceae > Aquipseudomonas > Aquipseudomonas entomophila_F. The sequence continues at coordinate 15,285 of NZ_JARPQB010000051.1, read as the reverse complement.
GCAACGGAAATTTTACTTGCTCTGGGTTTACCCATAAAATCAGCGCGATTGATTCAGCTGCGACATTTGGTCACTGCGTCTGCGACACCACGTCGCCGCTCTACTTATTTCAGACTGCAGAGCTGGGTCTCTGTATAAGGATTTCTAGCATGTCCGATTCGGCAGGACTCATCGCCCACAACTGGGGCTTTGCCATCTTCCTCCTGGGTGTCGTCGGCCTGTGTGCCTTCATGCTCGGCCTGTCCAGCCTGCTCGGTAGCAAGGCCTGGGGTCGCGCCAAGAACGAACCTTTCGAATCCGGCATGCTGCCCGTCGGCAGCGCCCGCCTGCGCCTGTCCGCCAAATTCTATCTGGTCGCGATGCTGTTCGTGATCTTCGATATCGAAGCCCTCTTCCTGTATGCATGGTCTGTGTCCGTCCGCGAAAGCGGCTGGACCGGATTCGTCGAAGCACTCGTTTTCATAGCAATTCTGTTGGCTGGTCTTGTCTACCTATGGCGCGTCGGGGCGCTCGATTGGGCTCCCGAAGGTCGCCGCAAGCGGCAAGCGAAGCTGAAACAATGAGGCTTTGGCATGCAATACAATCTCACCAGAATCGATCCGGACGCACCCAACGAGCAGTATCCGGTCGGTGAGCGGGAAACCGTCACCGATCAGCTGCTAGAGGACCAGGTCCACAAGAACATCTACATGGGGAAACTCGAAGATGTGCTGCGTGGCGCGGTCAACTGGGGTCGCAAGAACTCCCTATGGCCGTACAACTTCGGCCTGTCCTGCTGCTACGTGGAAATGACCACGGCCTTCACGGCACCCCACGACATCGCTCGCTTCGGCGCCGAAGTCATCCGGGCCTCGCCGCGCCAGGCCGACTTCATGGTCATCGCCGGTACCTGCTTCGTCAAAATGGCGCCGATCATCCAGCGCCTGTACGAGCAGATGCTCGAGCCGAAGTGGGTTATCTCCATGGGTTCGTGCGCCAACTCCGGCGGCATGTACGACATCTACTCGGTCGTTCAGGGGGTCGACAAGTTCCTCCCCGTGGACGTGTACGTGCCTGGCTGCCCGCCGCGCCCAGAAGCCTTCCTGCAAGGCCTGATGCTGCTGCAGGAATCGATCGGCCAGGAGCGACGCCCGCTCTCATGGGTTGTCGGTGATCAAGGCATCTACCGTGCCGAGATGCCCGCCCAGAAAGACCTGCGTCGCGAACAGCGTATCGCGGTAACCAACCTGCGCAGCCCCGACGAAGTCTGATCCAGCGACCTGCCGCCCGCTCCCGAAGGAGCCGGCGGCCTGGCTTCATTCTTAACGTTGACCCAAAGCGACCGAGACCATGACAGCGGACAACGCTATTTATATTCCGCCTTACAAGGCTGACGACCAGGATGTGGTCGTCGAACTGCACAACCGATTCGGCGCCGACGCTTTCGTCGCCCAGGAAACCCGCACCGGCATGCCCGTGCTGTGGGTCAAGCGCGCCCAGCTCAAAGAAGTGCTCAGCTTCCTGCGCTGTGTCGCCAAGCCCTACAGCATGCTGTACGACCTGCACGGCGTCGACGAACGCCTGCGCACCCAGCGCCGCGGCCTGCCGGCTGCCGACTTCAGCGTGTTCTACCACCTGTTGTCGGTGGAACGTAACAGCGACGTGATGATCAAGGTGTCGCTGAGCGAAGGCGACCTCAACCTGCCGACCGTGACCGGTATCTGGCCGAACGCCAACTGGTACGAGCGTGAAGTCTGGGACATGTTCGGCATCGACTTCGCCGGCCACCCGCACCTCAGCCGCATCATGATGCCGCCCACCTGGGAAGGTCACCCGCTGCGCAAGGACTACCCGGCCCGCGCCACCGAGTTCGACCCCTACAGCCTGACATTGGCCAAGCAACAGCTTGAAGAAGAGTCGGCGCGTTTCAACCCGGAAGCCTGGGGCATGAAGCGTCAGGGCACGAACGAGGACTACATGTTCCTCAACCTCGGCCCGAACCACCCTTCGGCCCACGGTGCCTTCCGTATCGTCCTGCAACTGGACGGTGAAGAGATCGTCGACTGCGTCCCGGACATCGGCTACCACCACCGTGGCGCCGAAAAGATGGCCGAGCGCCAGTCCTGGCACAGCTTCATCCCCTACACCGACCGTATCGACTACCTCGGCGGGGTGATGAACAACCTGCCGTACGTGCTCGCGGTCGAGAAGCTGGCCGGCATCCAGGTACCGCAAAAAGTCGACGTGATTCGCATCATGCTCGCCGAGTTCTTCCGCATCACCAGCCACCTGCTGTTCCTGGGCACCTACATCCAGGACGTCGGTGCCATGACCCCGGTGTTCTTCACCTTCACCGACCGCCAGCGCGCCTACACCGTGATCGAGGCGATCACCGGTTTCCGCCTGCACCCGGCCTGGTACCGCATCGGTGGCGTCGCCCACGACCTGCCGCGCGGCTGGGACAAGCTGGTCAAGGACTTCGTCGAATGGCTGCCCAAGCGCCTCGACGAATACACCAAGGCCGCCCTGCAGAACAGCATCCTCAAGGGCCGTACCATCGGCGTCGCCGCGTACAACACCAAGGAAGCCCTGGAATGGGGTACCACCGGTGCCGGCCTGCGTGCCACCGGCTGCAACTTCGACCTGCGTAAAGCCCGCCCCTACTCCGGCTACGAGAACTTCGAGTTCGAAGTACCGCTGGCCCACAACGGCGATGCCTACGATCGCTGCATGGTCCGCGTCGAGGAGATGCGCCAGAGTATCCGCATCATCGACCAGTGCCTGCGCAACATGCCGGAAGGCCCGTACAAGGCGGATCACCCGCTGACCACGCCGCCACCGAAAGAGCGCACCCTGCAGCACATCGAAACCTTGATCACCCACTTCCTGCAAGTCTCGTGGGGCCCGGTCATGCCGGCCAACGAGTCGTTCCAGATGATCGAGGCGACCAAGGGCATCAACAGTTACTACCTGACGAGCGACGGCGGCACCATGAGCTACCGCACCCGGATCCGCACCCCGAGCTACCCGCACCTGCAGCAGATCCCTTCGGTGATCAAGGGCAGCATGGTCGCGGACTTGATCGCGTACCTGGGCAGTATCGACTTCGTTATGGCTGACGTGGACCGCTAAGCATGAACAGCACGCTTATCCAAACCGACCGTTTCGCCCTGAGCGAAACCGAGCGCTCGGCCATCGAGCACGAGATGCACCACTACGAGGACCCGCGCGCGGCGTCCATCGAAGCCCTGAAGATCGTCCAGAAAGAGCGCGGCTGGGTGCCGGACGGCGCCATCTATGCCATTGGCGAAGTGCTGGGCATCCCCGCCAGCGACGTCGAGGGCGTGGCCACCTTCTACAGCCAGATCTTCCGCCAGCCGGTCGGCCGCCACATCATCCGCGTGTGCGACAGCATGGTCTGCTACATCGGCGGCCATGAGTCGGTGGTCAGCCAGATCCAGAGCGAACTGGGCATCGGACTCGGCCAGACCACAGCCGACGGGCGCTTCACCCTGCTGCCGGTGTGCTGCCTGGGCAACTGCGACAAGGCCCCGGCGCTGATGATCGACGACGACACCTTTGGCGACGTGCAACCTGCCGGCGTTACCAAACTGCTGGAGGGTTACGTATGACCATCACTTCCTTCGGCCCGGCCAACCGCATCGCGCGTTCGGCCGAAACCCACCCACTGACCTGGCGCCTGCGCGACGACGGCGAGCCGGTCTGGCTGGCCGAATACGAGTCGAAGAACGGCTACGCCGCTGCCCGCAAGGCATTGGCCGAGATGTCCGCCGACGACATCGTGCAGAGCGTCAAGGACTCCGGCCTCAAGGGCCGTGGCGGCGCAGGCTTCCCCACTGGCGTGAAGTGGGGCCTGATGCCCAAAGACGAATCCATGAATATCCGCTACCTGCTGTGCAACGCGGATGAAATGGAACCCAACACCTGGAAGGACCGCATGCTGATGGAGCAACAGCCCCATCTGCTGGTCGAGGGCATGCTGATCAGTGCCCGTGCGCTGAAAGCCTACCGTGGCTACATCTTCCTGCGTGGCGAATACACCACCGCGGCGAAGAATCTCAACCGCGCCATCGACGAAGCCAAGGCCGCCGGGCTGCTGGGCAAGAACATCCTCGGCTCCGGTTTCGACTTCGAGCTGTTCGTGCACACCGGTGCCGGGCGCTACATCTGCGGTGAAGAAACCGCACTGATCAACTCGCTGGAAGGCCGCCGCGCCAACCCGCGCTCCAAGCCGCCCTTCCCTGCCGCCGTCGGCGTATGGGGCAAGCCGACTTGCGTGAACAACGTCGAAACCCTGTGCAACGTCCCGGCCATCGTCGCCAACGGCAACGACTGGTACAAGTCGCTGGCCCGTGAAGGCAGCGAGGACCACGGCACCAAGCTGATGGGCTTCTCCGGCAAGGTGAAGAACCCCGGCCTATGGGAACTGCCGTTCGGCGTCACCGCCCGTGAGCTGTTCGAAGACTACGCCGGTGGCATGCGCGACGGTTTCAAGCTCAAGTGCTGGCAGCCTGGCGGCGCCGGTACTGGTTTCCTGCTGCCCGAGCACCTCGATGCGCAGATGTACGCCGGCGGCATCGCCAAGGTTGGCACCCGTATGGGTACCGGCCTGGCCATGGCGGTCGACGACAGCGTCAACATGGTTTCGCTGCTGCGCAACATGGAAGAGTTCTTCGCCCGTGAATCCTGCGGCTGGTGCACCCCGTGCCGTGACGGTCTGCCATGGAGCGTGAAGATGCTGCGCGCCCTGGAGAACGGCCAGGGCCGCGCCGAAGACATCGAGACCCTGCTGGGTCTGGTCAACTTCCTCGGCCCAGGCCGTACCTTCTGTGCTCACGCACCGGGTGCCGTCGAGCCATTGGGCAGTGCCATCAAGTATTTCCGCTCGGAATTCGAGGCCGGTGTCGCGCCAGCAAGCGCTACCGACACCCTGCGCCCGAACCTGGCGAAGCCGATCGTGGTCGGCGCATAACAAGATGAAACAGCGGATGGTCCGTGCCATCCGCCAGCCTGCCGGCCGGCCCGAACGATTCGTGGCTGGCCGCAGGCTCACCGATTTCCATTAGCCACGCCCGCCCACGCGGGCCAACGAAGAACTTTGAACAATGGCCACTATCCACGTAGACGGCAAAGCGCTCGAAGTCAACGGTGCGGACAACCTGTTACAGGCGTGTCTGTCGCTCGGCCTCGACATCCCCTATTTCTGCTGGCACCCGGCGCTCGGTAGCGTCGGCGCCTGCCGGCAGTGCGCGGTCAAGCAGTACACCGACGAGAACGACACCCGTGGTCGTATCGTCATGTCCTGCATGACCCCCGCCTCCGACGGCACCTGGATCTCCATCGACGATGAAGAATCGAAGGCGTTCCGCGCCAGCGTCGTCGAGTGGCTGATGACCAACCACCCGCACGACTGCCCGGTGTGCGAGGAAGGCGGTCACTGCCACCTGCAGGACATGACGGTAATGACCGGCCACAACGAGCGCCGCTACCGTTTCACCAAGCGTACCCACCAGAACCAGGACCTCGGCCCGTTCATCGCCCACGAGATGAACCGCTGCATCGCCTGCTACCGCTGCGTGCGCTACTACAAGGACTACGCCGGCGGCACCGACCTGGGCGTCTACGGCGCCCACGACAACGTGTACTTCGGTCGCGTTGAAGACGGCGTGCTGGAAAGCGAGTTCTCCGGCAACCTCACCGAGGTCTGCCCGACCGGTGTGTTCACCGACAAGACCCACTCCGAGCGCTACAACCGCAAGTGGGACATGCAGTTCGCCCCGAGCATCTGCCATGGCTGCTCCAGCGGCTGCAACATCAGCCCCGGCGAGCGCTACGGCGAACTGCGCCGTATCGAGAACCGCTTCAACGGCTCGGTGAACCAGTACTTCCTGTGCGACCGCGGCCGCTTCGGCTACGGCTACGTCAACCGCAAGGACCGTCCACGCCAGCCGCTGCTGGCCGATGGCACCAAGCTGTCGCTGGACGCTGCCCTGGACAAGGCCGCCGACCTGCTGCGTGGCCGCACCATCGTCGGCATCGGCTCGCCGCGCGCCAGCCTCGAGAGCAACTACGGCCTGCGTGAGCTGGTCGGCGCCGAGTACTTCTACTCCGGCATGGAAGCAGGCGAGCTGGCCCGCGTGCGCCTGGCGCTGAACGTGCTGAACAACAGCCCGCTGCCAGTACCGACCCTGCGCGACATCGAAGACCACGACGCCGTGTTCGTGCTCGGTGAAGACCTCACGCAAACCGCCGCCCGCGTTGCCCTGGCCGTGCGCCAGGCCACCAAGGGCAAGGCCGAGGCCATGGCTGACGCCATGCGCGTACAGCCTTGGCTCGACGCTGCGGTGAAGAACATCGGCCAGCACGCGCTGTACCCGCTGTTCATCGCTTCGCTGGCTGAAACCAAGCTCGATGACGTTGCCGAAGAGTGTGTGCACGCCGCGCCTGCGGACCTTGCCCGTATCGGTTTCGCCGTGGCCCACGCCATTGACCCGAGCGCCCCTGCCGTCGAAGGTTTGGACGCTGAAGCCAAGGCCCTGGCCCAGCGCATCGCCGACGCCCTGGTCGCTGCCCAGCGCCCGCTGGTCGTCGCCGGTACTTCGCTGGCCGACCCTGCGCTGATCGAAGCCGCCGCCAACATCGCCAAGGCCCTCAAGCTGCGCGAGAAAAACGGTTCGCTGAGCCTGGTCGTCCCGGAAGCCAACAGCCTGGGCATGGCGATGATGGGCGGTGAGTCCGTCGACGCGGCGCTGGACGCCGTGATCAGCGGCAAGGCCGACGCCATCGTGGTGCTGGAAAACGACCTGTACGCCCGCGTGCCGGCACAAAAGGTCGACGCTGCCCTGGCCGCCGCCAAGGTGATCATCGTCGCCGACCACTCCAAGACCGCCACCAGCGACCGCGCCCACCTGGTGCTGCCAGCCGCCTCGTTCGCCGAAGGCGACGGTACCCTGGTCAGCCAGGAAGGCCGTGCCCAGCGCTTCTTCCAGGTGTTCGACCCGCAGTACCTGGACAGCAGCATCCAGATCCACGAAGGCTGGCGCTGGATGCACGCCCTGCGTGCCACCCTGCTCAACAAGCCGGTGGACTGGACCCAGCTGGACCATGTCACCAGCGCCTGCGCCGAAGCCGCCCCGCAACTGGCCGGCATCGTCAACGCAGCACCTTCCGCCGCGTTCCGCATCAAGGGCATGAAGCTGGCCCGCGAGCCGCTGCGCTACTCCGGCCGTACTGCCATGCGCGCCAACATCAGCGTGCACGAGCCGCGCACGCCACAGGACAAGGACACCGCGTTCGCCTTCTCCATGGAAGGTTACTCGGGCTCCGCCGAACCGCGCCAGCAAGTGCCGTTCGCCTGGTCGCCGGGCTGGAACTCGCCGCAAGCCTGGAACAAGTTCCAGGACGAAGTCGGTGGCCACCTGCGCGCCGGTGACCCGGGCGTGCGCCTGATCGAGTCGCAGGGCGACAAGCTCAACTGGTTCACCGCCATCCCGGGCGCCTTCAACCCGGCCCGTGGCACCTGGACCGCGGTACCGTTCTTCCACCTGTTCGGCAGCGAAGAGAGCTCCTCGCGCGCCGCCCCGGTGCAAGAGCGCATCCCAGCCGCCTACGTCGGCCTGGCCAAGTCCGAAGCCGACCGCCTGGGCGTCAACGACGGCGCGCTGCTGAGCCTGACCGTCGCCGGCGTTTCGCTGCGCCTGCCGCTGCGTATCAATGAAGAACTGGGCGCTGGCCTGGTTGCGCTGCCCAAAGGCCTGGCCGGCATTCCGCCCGCCATCTTCGGTGCATCCGTCGAAGGTCTGCAGGAGGCAGCACAATGAGCTGGTTCACCCCCGAAGTGATCGATGTGATCCTCACCGTCGTGCGGGCCATCGTGGTCCTGCTGGCCGTGGTGGTCTGCGGCGCGCTGCTCAGCTTCGTCGAACGTCGCCTGCTGGGCTGGTGGCAGGACCGCTACGGTCCGAACCGTGTCGGCCCGTTCGGCATGTTCCAGATTGCCGCCGACATGCTGAAGATGTTCTTCAAGGAAGACTGGAACCCGCCCTTCGTCGATCGCATGATCTTCACCCTGGCGCCGGTCGTGGCCATGAGTGCCCTGCTGATCGCCTTCGTGGTCATCCCGATCACTCCGCTGTGGGGCGTCGCCGACCTGAACATCGGCCTGCTGTTCTTCTTCGCCATGGCCGGCCTGTCGGTCTACGCGGTGCTGTTCGCCGGCTGGTCGTCGAACAACAAGTACGCCCTGCTGGGCAGCCTGCGGGCTTCGGCACAGACCGTGTCGTACGAAGTGTTCCTCGGTCTGGCGCTGATGGGCGTGGTGGTGCAGGTGGGCTCGTTCAACATGCGCGACATCGTTGAATACCAGGCCAACAACCTGTGGTTCATCATTCCGCAGTTCTTCGGTTTCTGCACCTTCTTCATCGCTGGCGTCGCCGTGACCCACCGTCACCCGTTCGACCAGCCGGAAGCGGAACAGGAACTGGCCGACGGCTACCACATCGAATATGCCGGCATGAAATGGGGCATGTTCTTCGTCGGTGAGTACATCGGCATCATCCTGATCTCGGCGCTGCTGGTAACCCTGTTCTTCGGTGGCTGGCACGGTCCGTTCGGCATCCTGCCGCAAGTGCCGTTCCTGTGGTTCGCCCTGAAGACCGCGTTCTTCATCATGCTGTTCATCCTGCTGCGCGCCTCGATCCCGCGCCCGCGCTATGACCAGGTGATGGACTTCAGCTGGAAGTTCTGCCTGCCGCTGACCCTGATCAATTTGCTGGTGACCGCTGCGGTTGTGCTCTACAACACGCCAGCCGTCGCGGCCCAGTGAGGATTTGACCCATGTTCAAATATATCGGCGACATCGTTAAGGGCACCGGCACCCAGCTGCGCAGCCTGGCCATGGTGTTCTCCCACGGGTTCCGCAAGCGCGACACCCTGCAGTACCCCGAAGAACCCGTGTACCTGCCGCCGCGCTACCGCGGCCGCATCGTCCTCACCCGCGACCCCGACGGCGAGGAGCGCTGCGTGGCGTGCAACCTCTGCGCGGTGGCCTGCCCGGTCGGCTGCATCTCGCTGCAGAAGGCTGAGACAGAAGACGGCCGTTGGTACCCCGAGTTCTTCCGCATCAACTTCTCGCGCTGCATCTTCTGCGGCCTGTGCGAAGAGGCCTGCCCGACCACCGCGATCCAGCTCACTCCGGATTTCGAAATGGCCGAGTTCAAGCGTCAGGACCTGGTGTACGAGAAAGAAGATCTGCTGATCTCCGGCCCCGGCAAGAACCCTGACTACAACTTCTACCGTGTTGCGGGTATGGCGATCGCTGGCAAGCCGAAGGGCTCCGCGCAGAACGAAGCCGAGCCGATCAACGTGAAGAGCTTGCTCCCATAAGGACAGAAAGATGGAATTCGCTTTCTACTTCGCATCCGGCGTTGCCGTTGTCTCCACGCTGCGCGTGGTGACCGGCACCAACCCCGTGCACGCCCTGCTCTACCTGATCATTTCGCTGATCTCCGTGGCGATGATCTTCTTCTCCCTTGGTGCGCCGTTCGCCGGCGCCCTGGAAGTGATCGCCTACGCCGGCGCCATCATGGTGCTGTTCGTCTTCGTGGTGATGATGCTCAACCTCGGGCCGGCCTCGGTCGCCCAGGAGCGTGGCTGGCTCAAGCCGGGCATCTGGGCAGGGCCGGTGATTCTCGCCGCCCTGCTGCTGCTGGAGCTGCTGTACGTGCTGTTCGTCACCCCGAGTGGCGCGGCCATCAGCGGTACCACCGTGGACGCCAAGGCCGTGGGCATCAGCCTGTTCGGCCCGTACCTGCTGGTGGTCGAACTGGCGTCGATGCTGCTGCTCGCCGCGGCCGTCACCGCCTTCCACCTGGGCCGCAACGAGGCGAAGGAGTAAATCATGGGTGCTATCCCTCTCGAACATGGTCTGGCGGTCGCCGGCATCCTGTTCTGCTTAGGTCTGGTCGGGCTGATGGTCCGCCGCAACATCCTCTTCGTGCTCATGAGCCTGGAAGTCATGATGAACGCCTCCGCCCTGGCGTTCATCGTCGCCGGCGCCCGTTGGGTCCAGCCCGACGGCCAGGTGATGTTCATTCTGGTGATCAGCCTGGCAGCCGCCGAGGCCAGCATTGGCCTGGCGATCCTGCTGCAACTGTATCGCCGCTTCCACACTCTCGACATCGATGCTGCCAGTGAGATGCGCGGATGAACCTTATCTTCCTGACGTTCGTATTCCCCCTGATCGGCTTCCTGCTGCTGTCATTCTCGCGCGGCCGCTGGTCCGAGAACCTGTCGGCGCTGGTCGGCGTCGGCTCGGTCGGTCTGTCGGCGGCCACTGCCGCCTACGTGATCTGGCAGTTCAATGTCGCCCCGCCTGAAGGCGGCGCGTACAGCCAGCTGCTGTGGCAGTGGATGTCGGTGGACGGCTTCGCGCCGAACTTCACCCTGTACGTGGATGGCCTGTCGGTCACCATGCTGGGCGTGGTCACCGGCGTCGGCTTCCTGATCCACCTGTTCGCCTCCTGGTACATGCGTGGCGAAGCCGGCTACTCGCGCTTCTTCTCGTACACCAACCTGTTCATCGCCAGCATGCTGTTCCTGGTGCTGGGCGACAACCTGCTGTTCATCTACTTCGGCTGGGAAGGCGTGGGCCTGTGCTCGTACCTGTTGATCGGTTTCTACTACAGCAACCGCAACAACGGTAACGCGGCACTCAAGGCCTTCATCGTCACCCGTATCGGCGACGTGTTCATGGCCATCGGCCTGTTCATCCTGTTCGCCCAGCTGGGCACGCTGAACGTGCAGGAACTGTTGGTGCTGGCACCGCAGAAGTTCCAGGCTGGTGATACCTGGATGGTCCTGGCGACCCTGATGCTGCTGGGTGGCGCGGTCGGCAAGTCGGCGCAGCTGCCGCTGCAGACCTGGCTGGCCGACGCGATGGCGGGCCCGACCCCGGTGTCGGCGCTGATCCACGCGGCAACCATGGTGACCGCGGGCGTGTACCTGATCGCCCGTACCAACGGCCTGTTCCTGCTGGCGCCGGACATCCTGCACCTGGTCGGCGTGGTCGGCGGTGTCACCCTGGTCCTGGCCGGCTTCGCCGCCCTGGTACAGACCGATATCAAGCGTATCCTCGCCTACTCGACCATGAGCCAGATCGGCTACATGTTCCTCGCGCTGGGTGTTGGCGCCTGGGACGCGGCGATCTTCCACCTGATGACCCACGCCTTCTTCAAGGCCCTGCTGTTCCTTGCCTCCGGTGCGGTGATCGTCGCCTGCCACCACGAGCAGAACATCTTCAAGATGGGCGGCCTGTGGAAGAAACTGCCGCTGGCCTACGCCAGCTTCGTGGTCGGCGGCGCCGCCCTGGCCGCCCTGCCGATCCTGACCGTGGGCTTCTACTCCAAGGACGAAATTCTTTGGGAAGCCTTCGCCAGCGGCAACAGCGGCCTGCTGTACGCCGGCCTGGTCGGTGCGTTCATGACCTCGCTGTACACCTTCCGCCTGATCTTCATCGCCTTCCATGGTGAAGCCAAGACCGAAGCCCACGCCGGCCACGGCATCAGCCACTGGCTGCCGCTGGGCGTGCTGATCGTGCTGTCGACCTTCGTTGGTGCCTGGATCCACCCGCCGCTGGCAGGCGTGCTGCCTGAAAGCGCCGGCCACGCCGGTGGCGAAGCCAAGCACTCGCTGGAGATCGCCTCGGGCGCCATCGCCATCGCCGGTATCCTGCTGTCGGCCATGCTGTTCCTGGGCAAGCGCCGCTTCGTCACCGCGGTCGCCAACAGCGGTATCGGTCGCGTCCTGTCGGCCTGGTGGTTCGCCGCCTGGGGCTTCGACTGGATCTACGACAAGCTCTTCGTCAAACCTTACCTGCTGATCAGCCACCTCCTGCGCAAGGACCCGGTTGACCGCAGCATCGGCCTCATCCCTCGGATGGCCCGTGGCGGCCACGTCGCCATGAGCAAGACCGAGACCGGCCAGCTGCGCTGGTACACCGCCTCGATCGCCGTGGGCGCCGTGCTGGTGCTCGGTGCCGTGGTAGTGGCCGCGGTATGACTATGAATCTTGCGACTTTGCCAAAGGAAACCAACCCGTCATGATTTTGCCTTGGCTGATCCTGATCCCCTTCATCGGCGGCTTCCTGTGCTGGCTGGGTGAGCGCTTCGGCTCCACCCTGCCGCGCTGGATCGCGCTGCTGACCATGTCCCTGCTGCTTGGCATCGGCCTGTGGCTGTGGGCGAACGGCAACTACACCCTGGCTCCCGCCCCTGGCGCGGAGCCCGCCTGGGCCCTCGAGTACAAAGTCGAGTGGATCAAGCGCTTCGGCATCAGCATCCACCTGGCCCTCGACGGCCTGTCGCTGCTGATGATCCTGCTCACCGGCCTGCTCGGTGTGCTGTCGGTGCTGTGTTCGTGGAAAGAGATCCAGCGCCACGTCGGCTTCTTCCACCTCAACCTGATGTGGATCCTCGGCGGTGTGGTCGGCGTGTTCCTGGCCCTGGACCTGTTCCTGTTCTTCTTCTTCTGGGAAATGATGCTGGTGCCGATGTACTTCCTCATCGCGCTCTGGGGCCATAGCTCGACGGACGGCAAGAAGACCCGGATCTACGCGGCGACCAAGTTCTTCATCTTCACCCAGGCCAGCGGCCTGATCATGCTGGTGGCGATCCTCGGCCTGGTGCTGGTCAACTACAACACCACCGGCGTGCTCACCTTCAACTACAGCGACCTGCTCAAGGCCGAGCTGCCGGCCGGCGTCGAGTACGTGCTGATGCTGGGCTTCTTCATCGCCTTCGCGGTGAAGCTGCCGGTGGTGCCGTTCCACTCCTGGCTGCCTGACGCCCACGCCCAGGCACCGACCGCAGGTTCCGTCGACCTCGCCGGTATCTTGCTGAAGACCGCGGCCTACGGCCTGCTGCGCTTCGCCCTGCCGCTGTTCCCGAACGCTTCGGCCGAGTTCGCGCCGATCGCCATGACCCTGGGCCTGATCGGTATCTTCTACGGTGCCTTCCTGGCCTTCGCGCAAACCGACATCAAGCGCCTGGTGGCGTTCTCCAGCGTCTCGCACATGGGCTTCGTGCTGATCGGTATCTACTCCGGCAGCCAGCAGGCCCTGCAGGGCGCGGTCATCCAGATGCTGGCCCACGGCCTGTCGGCCGCCGCGCTGTTCATCCTGGCCGGCCAGCTGTACGAGCGCCTGCACACCCGTGACATGCGCGAAATGGGTGGCCTGTGGCACCGCATCGCCTACCTGCCTGCGATCAGCCTGTTCTTCGCCGCCGCGTCGCTCGGTTTGCCGGGTACCGGCAACTTCGTCGGCGAGTTCCTGATCCTGATCGGCAGCTTCGCCCACGTACCGTGGATCACCGTGATCGCCACCACCGGCCTGGTGTTCGGTTCGGTCTACTCGCTGATCATGATCCACCGCGCCTACTTCGGCCCGGCCAAGGCCGACACCGTGCTGGCCGGCATGGACGGTCGCGAGCTGATCATGGTGCTGGGCCTGGCGGGCCTGCTGATCCTGCTGGGCGTGTATCCGCAGCCGTTCCTGGACACCTCTGCCGCCACCATGAGCGGTGTGCAGCAGTGGCTCGGTTCCGCTTTCACTCAACTCGCTTCGGCCCGGTAAGAGCGCTATGGAATTCACCACTCAACACTTCATCGCATTGGCGCCGATGCTGATCACCACCATCACCACGGTGGTGGTGATGCTGGCGATCGCCTGGAAGCGCAACCACTCGCAGACCTTCCTGCTGTCCACCGTGGGCCTGAACCTGGCCCTGCTGTCGATCCTGCCGGCCCTTAAAGTCGCGCCGCTGGCGGTCACCACGCTGGTGACCATCGACAAGTTCGCCTGCCTGTACATGGCGATCATCCTGGTGGCGACACTGGCCTGCGTCACCCTCGCCCACGCCTACCTCGGCGAAGGCTCCAAGGGCTTCCCGGGCAACCGTGAAGAGCTGTACCTGCTGCTGCTGATGTCGGCGCTGGGTGGCCTGGTGCTGGTCAGCGCCAACCACCTGGCCGGCCTGTTCATCGGCCTGGAGCTGCTGTCGGTGCCGGTCTACGGCCTGGTGGCATACGCCTTCTTCAACAAGCGCTCGCTGGAAGCCGGCATCAAGTACATGGTGCTGTCGGCCGCCGGTTCCGCCTTCCTGCTGTTCGGCATGGCGCTGCTGTACGCCGATGCCGGCAGCCTGACCTTCGACCAGCTGGGCAAGGCCCTGGCCGCCACCAGCATGCCGAGCCTGCTGGCGCAGTTGGGCCTGGGCATGATGCTGGTAGGTCTGGCCTTCAAGCTGTCGCTGGTACCCTTCCACCTGTGGACTCCGGACGTGTACGAAGGCGCCCCGGCGCCGGTCGCCGCGTTCCTGGCCACCGCCAGCAAGGTCGCGGTATTCGCCGTGGTCGTGCGCCTGTTCATGCTCTCCCCAGCCGCCAGCAGCGGCGTGCTGAGCACCGTGCTGGCGGTGATCGCGGTCGCCTCGATCCTGATCGGCAACCTGCTGGCACTGACCCAGAGCAACCTCAAGCGTCTGCTGGGTTACTCGTCCATCGCCCACTTCGGCTACCTGGTCATCGCCCTGGTCGCCAGCAAGGGCCTGGCCATGGAAGCCATGGGCGTGTACCTGGTCACCTACGTGATCACCAGCCTGGGCGCGTTCGGTGTGATCACCCTGATGTCCTCGCCGTACGCCGGCCGTGACGCCGACGCCCTGTACGAGTACCGCGGCCTGTTCTGGCGCCGTCCGTACCTGACCGCGGTGCTCACCGTGATGATGCTGTCGCTGGCTGGTATCCCGCTGACCGCGGGCTTCATCGGCAAGTTCTACATCATCGCCACCGGCGTCGAGTCGCAGCTGTGGTGGCTGGTCGGCGCCCTGGTGCTGGGTAGCGCCATCGGCGTGTACTACTACCTGCGCGTCATGGTCACCCTGTACCTGGTCGAACCGAACCTGCGTCGCCACGACGCCCCGCTGAAGTGGGAACAGCGCACCGGCGGCGTGATGCTGCTGGCGATCGCCATTCTCGCCTTCGTGCTGGGTGTATACCCGCAGCCGCTGCTGGAGATGGTGCAGCAGGCGGGCCTGCAACTGATCGGTTGATCGGCTGTTAGCGTCACAAGACACCCCGCCTCGGCGGGGTGTTTTTTTATGCGGTTCGCCTGCCCTCGTAGGAGCCGGCTTGCCGGCGAACCGATTACAGATCGTCCACTGTGCTTCGTCTGCCCTTTGCAGCGTCAGACTCCCGCACTCGATCTGGAACCCCGTCCCCATGCGCCCC
>NZ_JARPQB010000050.1 GCF_029478665.1 Pseudomonas entomophila | reverse complement strand
GCGCCGGGGAGGGTGAGGAGGAACAGCAGGGGGAGCAGCAGGCGCCAGTGGCGGAGCATGGGGGTCGTCCTATTCGCGTGCAGTTGGGCCTGCTGCGCAGGCCATCGCCGGCAAGGCCGGCTCCTACAAGGAGCAGGCCTTGCCAGTGCGTCACTTGATACTGATCGGCGCGGTCACGCGCTGCCCCAGCGCCGAGCGCACGGTCACCGTCGGTGGCGAGGCCGGGCCGCTACCGATGGTGGTCACCGACAGCCGCCAGCGCGCGCCCGTGCCGCTGGTGGTGAGTGTCGCGGCACCCAGCTCCAGCGGGCCGCTGGTGGTGTTGGCGGCCACACTGATGCTGTTGTTGGCCGCCACTGACGTGCTGCCGGACAGCTCCCAGGTCCAGCGGTTGTTGCTGCGCAGTTGCACCGTGGCACTGCTGACCTGGATTTCGTCCATGGCCACCGCCGGCGTCACGGCGATGCTCACCGTGGCCGGCGCCAGCGACTCCAGGCCTTTGGCGTCGCGCGCGGCGTAGGTGAAGCTGGCGGTGAGCGGGTTGGCCACCGTGGCCGGTGGGGTGTAGGTCACCTGGGTGCCGTTGCTGCTGACCGTGCCCTGCCCGGAGTCGGGCTGGGCCAGACTGCTCACGCTCAGCGGCAGGTTACCGTCAGGGTCGCTGTCGTTGGCCAGCACGTTGAGCACGATAGGCCTGCCGGCGCTGGTGGCGGCGCTGTCGTTGGCCGCCACGGGCGGTTTGTTGGCGCTGTTGTCGTCGCTGCTGGCGGCGGTGCGGAAGGTCGGCAGGGCGGCGGAGTCGACGTACTCCACGCCGTCCCAGCCGGGCAGGGGCGTGGGCATCAGCTGGAACTGGCCGGGGTGTTCCAGGTCCCAGCGCAGCAGCATGGAGGTGTCTTCATGCTGGGTGTTGTGGCAGTGCTCCATGTAGGTGCCGGCGAACTCGCGGAAGCGAATGGCCATTTCCACTTCCGCGGTCGACTCGCTGTCCGGGCCGATGCGGTAGACGTCCTTGCGCGCCCACTTCTCCCACTCCGGCGGCGCCTTGCCGCCACGGCTGAGGATCACCCCTTCCTCGAAATGCACGTGCACCGGGTGGCTCCAGCCGTTGCCGCCGTTCTTGATCTTCCACACCTCCAACGTGCCGTCGCCGCTGAAACCGCCATCGGTGGCCTCGCTGGCCAGTTGCGGGGCGGCGTTGATGCGCCGTGGGTCCATGCTGTAGCCGAAGCCGCCGTCGGTCTTGATGGTCCAGGGCGCGCTGTCGGTACCGTCCGAGCGGCCGAAGACGAACTCGCGGTGGCGCGCGGCCTTGAGCTTGGCCTGGTCGCTGGCGCTGCCGGGGTCCAGGGGCAGCGGGATCATCGCCAGGCCGGCGGCCTTGCCGGGCTTGGCCGGCTCGTACAGGGCCGGGTCCATGCTCAGGTCCTGGCCGCTGTAGGGTTGCACCAGCAGTTGCAGGAACTTGCCGACCGCTGGGTCGCCCCTGTCCCATTCCGGGCCCTTGCTGGTCTGCTTGATCACCGCCTTGTACTTCTCCGACAGCACGTCGGCCAGGGCGATGGCCTTGTTCGGACCCTTGCCGGTCTGGTGTTCCATGAGGTTGACGAAGTACAGCTTGTCGCCGGGCTTGATCCCGTTTTTCGCGAAGTTGACGATGATGTCGTAGCGCTCGGCGATGCCTTGCATGGGCAGGATGGCGTTGTGGTCCTGGCGGTCATCGTCGCCGTTGAGGTCCATGCTGCCGTCGAAGGGCACGGCGTGCTCCATGAGGTTGCCGTCGTTGGCGACCAGGTGGAATGGCACGCGGCTGTAGGAGAGGTTGGCGCCGGAAGGCCCCTTGAACTCGCCACTGTTGCCGGCCACCTCTCGCACCACGGCGAACTTGAAGTAGCGTGACACCGAGCCGTTGAGGATGCGGAATCGGTAGCTGCGCGCGCGCACCTTGAGCCGGGGCTGGTACTGCCAGTTGACCAGGATCTGGTCGCCGAGGAAGCCGTCGCTGTTGAACGGGTTGAACCACAACTGGCCGTTGGCGTCCCAGGCCTTGTCGGCCACCACCAGGTTGACGTCGTAGTCGCGGTTGCCCCAGGGCATCGCGCTGCCGCTGGGCAGGCGCAGGTTGACGCCGTCCTGCAGCGCCTCGTTGCCACGGTCCAGGGCCGAGTAGTAGTTCATCATCACCGCGTTGCCCTTGTAGACGTTCTGCGCGGTGAAATCGAGCATGTGGTCGTGGAACCAGTGGGTGCTCATGGTTTCGCGCCAGTCGCCGCGGATCTTGATGCTGCCGTTCTCGCAGGTCTTCAGGCCGGGGGAGGCGTCGTTGACGAACAAGGTTTCGCCCGGCGAGCAGGGGAAGGCGGCGCGTGGGTCCTGGGCGCGGGTGTTGATGGTGTCGTAGCCGGCCAGCTGGATCGGCCAGCGGTAGTCGTAGTACTGGCCGGGGAAGAAGTAGGCGTTGGCGAAGCCGTCGCTTTCGGCCGGGGAGTGGCCGTTGTGTTCGTGGGTAGAGATGGTGTGCAGGCCGAAGCCGTTGTTGGCCGACGGGTCGATGGGCAGGGCGTTGTAGTGGCGCATCAGCACCGGCTGGCCATAGCGCACCATCAGCAGCTTGGCCGGGAAAGTGCCGTCGAAAGTCCACAGGGCCTTGTGGCCCTGCAGCGGCATTTTCGGGTGGAAGCGGGTGTCGATGCCCTTGGTGGTGCCCAGGGTGGTGGGGATGTCGGAGGTCTGGTAGTACAGGCCGCCGGGGCCGAACTCGCCCTTGTTGTAGCCGTGCAGCTGCTTGCGGTCGCGCAGGCCCTGGTTGATGCGTGCACCGGCCTGCGCGGTCTTGAACGCAGCCTGGGGGTAGAACTCGTTCCAGCGCTGGTGCGACCAGCCCTTTCCTGGTGGCCGGCCTTCGGCGGGAGAACCGACCGAGTTGCGGTTGAGGAAGGCTTCGATCTGCGCCTTCCACGGGTTGCGGTCAAGCACGTTGGCGTACTGCGACGGGAAGGGGGTCAGGCCCGGCTGGGTGAGGAAAGCCTCCAGGGCGTTGCCGTTGGGGCTGCTGCGGGCAACGTTGTTCGGGTCCTGGGCAGGTGCCGGGCCGGTCATTGGCAGCGGGAAGGTGAGGCTGTAGGGCGGGGTGGCCGGGTCGAGCTTCTCCGGGCCGAACTCTTCGAACAGCAGCAACTGCTGGGTGAAGGGCTCGGCGCCAAACAGCGGGCTCGGCTTGCCGTTGGTGGGGTACTGGCTGGAGGTCTGCTGCGCGGGGGGCAGCACATTGTCGCTGCTGACCGTGGCGCGGGTGCCGAACACGCCGTCGTTCAGCTCCAGCGAGCCTTCGTTGGCCTCGGGCATCGACTTCAGGGCCTCCAGCGCTGCAGCCGCGGCCACCGGATCTGAGGGCGGATCGGCGTAGGCGGATGGGTCGGTGGGCGGTGGCTGACTTACATCGTCGAGCCCGCTGGCGACCGCGCAGGCCACTCCGAGGCCGAGCAACAGCGCCGTGACAGAGGACAACCTGAACAGGTGCGTGGAAGTCGCTGCTGGTTTCTTCATAACCGTGTGCCCCGTGTTGTGCAGCCTGGCATCTGCTGCCACCGGCGAAGGTGGCGATGTGCCTTGTTTCAAAGGGGCAGAGCAACGGTTATGCCAAGGTGGAAACGGCTGGAAGGCACATGTTTCAAGATGTTGCTGTAATGCGAAATAGAACCGATCCGGTCTGCCCCGCAAACCTGGGGCTGGACACCCACTCCTGGGTGGGGAATGCTGCCCCACGACCACCCCGCAGAGAGCACCCATGGACCCGCTTTACCTCATCGCCCTCGGGGCCATCGTCGCCGGTTTCGTCCAGGGCCTGTCGGGCTTTGCTTTCGGCATGGTGGCCATGTCGTTCTGGGCCTGGGGGCTGGAGCCACGGGTGGCGGCGGTATTGACCGTGTTCGGCAGCCTCACCGGCCAACTGATCGCCGTGTTCAGCGTGCGGCGCGGCTTCAGTTGGCCACTGTTGTGGCCATTCGTGCTCGGTGGCCTGGCTGGGATTCCCCTCGGCGTGTGGGTGCTGCCGCACCTGGACATGCTGTGGTTCAAGGCGGTGTTCGGTACCCTGCTGGTGCTGTGGTGCCCGCTGATGCTGCTGGCGCCGCGCCTGCCCCGGCTGCAGGGCGGGCGCCTGGTCGATGGCGCGGTGGGGATGGTCGGTGGCGTGCTGGGCGGCATCGGTGGTTTCACCGGCACCGTGCCGACCTTGTGGTGCACCCTGCGCGGGTTCGAACGCGACACTCAGCGCGCGGTGATCCAGAACTTCAACCTGTCGATGCTGGCGGTGACCATGCTCACCTACCTGGGCAGCGGGCTGGTGACCACGGCGCTGTTGCCATGGTTCGGCGTGGTGGCGTTGGCGATGGTGCTGCCGACGGTGCTTGGCACCCGGGTATACCTGGGCATCAGTGAGCTGGCGTTCCGGCGCATCGTACTCGGGCTGCTGACCTTGTCGGGGGTGGCGATGCTGGTGGTTGCGGTGCCGGGGTTGCTGGCGCGCTGACCCCGACGGGTAGTCACTGTGCTGTCAGCCTGGCAGGTAATGGTATTTCCGCGAACGGGGCGGGTAGATAGGTGATGCCCGGCCCGACGACGCCCTCGACATGCTTGCGCAACCCGGCGATATCCTGTCGGGGCATCGCCTCCGGGTCTTGTGGATCGTTCCCGAAGAAGTTCTCCCAATGCCCCAGCAGTGAATGCGATAGGCCACTTGCTGTTGCTCGTCCAGCAGGTCGATCAACCAGGCCAGGGATTGCCCTGGTTTCCAGCCGAAAATTGTCTGCGGAACGCCATGGTGGTGTGCTCCAGTGGCCGTGATCGGTTCCGTTACTGCCAGACTTCCAGGGTGACCGAGAAGAAATTGTTCCAGTACCAGTGTTCCCAGTCATTGGCGAAGGCATACAGGCGGCCGTCGGCGGGGGCCGTCCAGCCGTCGCGCCAGCGGCTGCCGTCACCAATCGGGAATAGACTGCCGTTGCTCTGGCCGATGGCACCGATCAGGGTGAACCAGTGCGCCTCTGCTGCCTGGCAACGCAGGCCCGCGTCGGCCTTGCGGGTGAGCGTGCGCTGGTAACCATTGGCGTCGCAACGGATCCAGGCATCCCACCATATGCCGGTGGCCCTGAAGTAGTAGCGCTGGCCCTGTTCGAGCAGCAGGTCAGTTGGCTCCCAGGGGTGCCAGGCTCTGATACGCGACGTTGCCAGCAACCGGGTGGCATTGGGTGGGGGCGGCGTTTCGGTCTGGGCCATGATGGAGTCCATGTGAAGTGGGCAGGGCGCGAGCCACTTAAGAAATTGAAGATGATTGTCATTGCGATAAGGTCGATCACGGCAATACGCTGAAAACAGGCGTGAGCGTGAAAACTCATACCGAGACAACATCAATGTTCGTCGAAGCGCTCAATAACGTTAGTTCATATTTTCGGGTCAGGTTGAAGTGCGGCGCGTGCATAAACAATGGCTATGCGCATTGGTTATAGTGAAGAGAGCGCAACGATATGAGTGCGGGTAATAGGTGATCTAGAGTGTTCCAAGCCACGGGCAAAACCTGTCCGTCCGCACGGTGATCGATGAATACTGGACAGGCATGGGACTTCAAGGAGTTTTCCAATGAGCAAGCCCACTCGCTTGCCGCAACCCACGATCCTGATTCGTGGGTTTGGCGGCTTTGATGTCGATGACGAAAAGAAAGCGACTTACCAGGGTTTCAATGACGGTACGGTCTACCCACAAAAGCGCGGGGAAAACTATATATATGAAGGTTTTATTCTCCGATTCTTGAAGTCCGCTTGGCAATATCAGGATGCAACCAACGTGGTGGGTTACTACAGCAGCGTGGTTGACAAGATGTTGCCAAACCTGCCCTCTGATTTGAACCCGTTGGATAGAAGTTTCTTCGTGGGTAACAAGCTGGTCATCGACCCGGCGATGGCCCTGTACCTCGTCAACAAGCCGATGGATATCGAGCGCACACTCTGGGTGTTCCGTTACTATGACCTCGATGATCGAAAACTTGTGGAGTATGGCCGGGCCTTGGTGCGCCTGATCGATTTCATCCAGGCCCTGGCGAGGCTCAAGTCCGAACATCCGCTCAAGGTGAACATCATTGCCCATTCCATGGGCGGCCTTCTGGTCAGGCAGGCGATACAGCAGACGTACCCCGATGGTGAACGACGTGCCGAAGACTACATCAACAAGATTGTCACGCTCGGTACGCCTCACCAAGGCATCGCTTTCCAGGTACTGAAAAAGTGGGTGGGGGTGGACGCGAGTGACGAGTTGGAAGCGTTCAACCCTGACGGACAGAAAGATGAGCGCAACCAGACCGCCTTCCGTAAGTTTGCCGACTACTTTCCACTCGAGCGTCTGCTCACCGTGGTGGGCACCAACTACAAGACCTATGACGTCACGGCCGCGTCGATATTGAATCGGTTATTTTCGGTGTCCAATGAGTTCGGCATGAATTACAACCGCAGCGATGGCCTGGTCAAACAAGGCTATGCGCAGATACCCGGTTCACCGCGTACGTTCGTGCACAAGTGCCATGGGGGTCTTGATTCTCTGGTTACCGCCCGGGAGTCGTTCGAGATTGCCACGCGATTCTTTTTTGGCAATATCAAAGTGCGTTTGCAGCTGATGGACTGCCAGGTCCTGAGAGGCATGGACATGTTCGGCAAGAGTGAATTGTTCTTTGGCGTCTCGATCAAGCCTCGAGGGGTGGACTTCGAGCTGTTTCATCAAGGGGCCGACTCGGAGAATTGCTATGGGCCCTTCGCCGAGGCCGACTTGTCCGATACGAACGTTGAGTTCGACTGGGCTGGCCCCGATCGATTGATCTGGGAAGGATTCCTGAACACCTTGCCTATTCTGGAGGACAGTAGCATCACCAAGAAGGACATGGTCATGCGGGTCGATTTCTACGTTGGCGAGCGGGACCTGTATGGCGTGGGGTTCTCGGACAATGTGATCTTCAGGAAGCAGTACTACCTGCGAGGTTTGCTCGAGCCACCCTTTACGATGTTCCTGCATGAGGGTGAAGAGTTTGCCGCAGAGGGTTATCAGGACGAGCCAGGGAAGGAAATGACGCCGGTTGCGGGCGGCTGGGCGTTCAAGGTCGGTGATTCAAGCTTCGTAGGGCGTTTCAGGATCGAGATCGAGACCATCGCCGAGTGACCTGACGGCCGCCGTGATCGACAGGCAGGAAGGTGCTTGCCCATCGCCCCGGTTCTTGGCACGCTTTGCCGGCAAAAAAATGAACTGTCGACACAACGATGCAAGGAACCACTGGGGTGAGCTGGGAAAAAATCGGTAAATCTCTCGTGGGCCTGCTAGTGGTCGCCATCATCGCAGCCGTGCTTTATGCGGTGCTGCGCAATGGCGACCGCCTCGAGGCGCGCCTGACCTACGCCTACCTCACCTACCCGGGCCAGTTCAGCGAACGCATCAGCCAGACCAACGAACTGCTCAAGTACGAGCGCTTGCATGCGCGCATCAGTGAGGTCAGCGACGGAGCACTGAGCCATCCGCAGATCGAGCGCCTGGTCGAACTGGCCCAGGCGCCTTACCTGCAGCTGTTCGCCAAGCCGTTCGAGGCTGGCCTGGTGGACCACCGCACCGGGTTGCTCATCGAGCTGATCAACCACCGCAAGGAGCCGGTCAAGGCCGTGAAGATTCGTCTGCCGGCCAAGGGACTGGTGCAGGTTCGCGACGATGCGGGCAACGACAGACTGATCCCGGCGCCGACCGGCATCGTCGAGATCCCCGCCATCGATGCGGCAGGCCAGAGCAAGGTGTGGGTGTATTTCGATTCGGACTACTCGTTGGTTCGCCATGGCGGGGTGAACATTCGGTATGCCGGCGGCACGGCCGATGTCCAGGTGTACCGCGAGGTGATCGGCTTCCCGGCGCTGGTGGCGCGCTACAGCCGGGAACTGATGGTGCTGTTGGTGGTGCTGGTGGCCTGTGTGCTGGGGCTCGGTTATCACAGCCTTGGGCCGCGCCGCGCCAGAGCCTCACTGTAAACCTGTAGGCGCCAGCCGTGCCGGCGAACCCGGCGACGCGGTGAATGGCACCGGCCATGCCGGTGTTCGCCGGCAAGGCCGGCTCCTACAGGGGCAGTTACCGGCCGCGGCGGCGGGAAACCCGCGCCTCGATATTCTTGCGCCCGATCAGCAAGGGCGGCTTCTCCACCACCGGTTCGTCGGCCAGCCACTTGTACATCACCAGGCAATCCACCAGCCCATGCTCGGCATGGCGATAGGCCTTGGGCAGTCGCCCGACGGTCTCGAAGCCCAGCGCGTGCCACAGCGCCACGGCCACTTCGTTGGTGGCCACCACCGAATTGAACTGCAGGGCCAGGAAGCCTTCCTGGCGCGCCAGCTTCTGTGAGTGCTCGCACATCAGCCTGGCCACGCCACGGCCACGGGCCTGCTCGCAGACCATGTAGCCGCAGTTGCCCACGTGCGCGCCGGGGCCGGCGGCATTGGCCTTGAGGAAGTAGGAGCCGAGCAGTTTGCCGTCTTCCTCGGCCACCAGGGTGCGCAGGGGCAGTTCGAGCCACAGCTGACGGGCCCGGTCGATGTCGAGTTCGGGGTCGAAGGCGTAGGTCTGGCGGGCCTGGACGATGGCCTGGAAGGTGGGCCAGAAGCGCTCGAAGTCTTCCGGGGTCATGGGGCGAATGTGGATCATGGTGATACCTGCACGGGCTGGGCCGCCCAGTCTGGGTATCGCGGCGCCGTCGCGCAAGGGCGGCGACGCCGCGCGAGGTCAGGCGCCGGCCTTGCCGACGGCGTCCAGCGCCCGTGCCGAGTAGACCAGTGCCGCGCCGGCGTTCATCGCCACGGCGACGCCGAGCGCTTCGGCGATTTCTTCGCGGGTGGCGCCGTGCTTGACCGCCTGCTGCGAATGTACCGCTATGCAGCCATCGCAACGGGTGGTAACCGCCACGGCCAGGGAGATCAGCTCGCGGGTCTTGGCGTCCAGGTGGTTGGTCTTGGTGCCGGCACCGCTGGCCGTCATGTAGCCCGCCACGGTGTCGGGGGAGAGTTGCTTGAGATCGCCGATGCCGGCCATCAACTGCTTACGGTAGGCGTCCCAGTCCATCATGCTCATCGTCTTCACCTTGTCAGGTTGGCAACAGGAGCTATCAGGCTAGTCGAAGTTGAGGTCCTTGGGGCTGCGTGGCAGCCCCAAGAGGCGATCAGATATAGATGAACACCAGCACCAGCGCCGCGACCACCGCCCACTTCTCCAGGTAGTAGCGGGTGCGGTTGCGTTTCTTCATCGCCTTGCCACGCTCACGGATCTTGTAGATGCGGGTGAACAGGCGGTTGATGCCGCCGGTCTTGTCATTGGCGTCGTTGGGCGCGGCGGCGGCGGCCATCACGTTGCGGCTGAACCAGCGGTTGAAGGCACTTGCCCAACGGTACTTGAGCGGACGCTCGACGTCGCAGAACAGGATGATGCGGTTGTGCTCGGTGGTGTTGGCGGCGTAGTGGATATAGGTTTCGTCGAACACCACGGCCTGGCCGTCGCGCCACGAGTACTTCTCGCCGTCGACGTCGATGTAGCAGCCGTCGTCGTTGGGCGTGTCCAGGCCCAGGTGGTAGCGATACGAGCCGGCATAGGGGTCGCGGTGGCGCACCAGCTTGGCGCCTGGTGGCAGGGTGGCGAACATCGCCGCCTTGACCGAACCGATGCCCTGCAGCAGCTCGGTGGTGCGTGGGCACAGGGTCATCGCCGACGGGTGGCTCTCGCCGTACCACTTCAGGTAGAAGCGCTTCCAACCAGTCTTGAAGAACGAGTTGAAGCCGACATCGTCGTAGTTGTCGGACTTCTTGATCTCGCCCGCGTGCAGCAGTTGCTGCGCCTCTTCGCGGATCTCCTGCCAGTGGTCCTGGAGCGTCTGCAGCTCGGGGAAGGCCTCGACCGGCAGGTAGGGCTTGGCCGGGTGTCTGGAGAACAGGTAGAGGAAGCTGTTGACCGGTGCCAGGAAACTGGAGTGGTCGCCCAGTTGGCGGGTCAGCTTGTGACGCACCCGACCGCGCAGGTGAACATAGGCGATCGAGAGGACGAAGATCAGTACGAGTGCGATTTTCATGGACGGTTACTTGTCTAAAAAATGGCCATGCGCCATGGCTTGAGCCCGCCAGCATAAACAATCGCGACTTGGGTTTGTACTTATTGTTACGACAAATCCGGGCGACTTAGGTGTAATGGCCTACGGGTTGCGTAAACGATTCAACTGGAGGTGGGTTGTCATTCCGTGCTTGGGGGCCGGTTTTTTCAAGGTGTCCGACGGGAGGGTTGCAGCGCCCTGAAGATCGAGTGCCGCCCGCGCGGCGCATCGCGGATGAATCCGATCCTACGGTTGTTGCAACGTGCCACACCTGTCATACCATGGTTGGCCGTCGCGGATCGCTGTCATTGCCTCGCCTGACTGCAGGAGCGGCTTCAGCCGCGATGCGCCATGCACATTTTCATGGGCCGGAAGCAACCGCTGCCACTGACCTTGAAAAGGTTCGCACCTGGGCCTGTACACTCGTACCTCCCTCCGCGCCCAAGGAGTACCACATGGTCCAGGATGCACGCCCCAGCGGCGCCCCGTTCAAGCGCCTGTTCTTCGCCCTGTCGGTGAGCGATGCCCAGCGTCGCGCCCTGGCCCAATGGCGGCGCGAACTGAACCTGCGCAGCGGCAAGCCGGTACCGGCGGACAACTTCCATGTCACCTTGCTGTTCCTCGGCGATGTGGATGCCGATCAGGTGCCGGCGATCTGCGCTGCGGTCGACCCGCTGCAGCGCCCGCAGGCGCCGTTGCGCCTGCTGCTCGATCGCTTGCAGGTTTGGCAACGGGCCAATGCCCTGGTGCTGGTGCCACAGGATACACCTGCGGCCCTGAGCCAGCTGGTATATGGCTTGCACCAGGCGCTACTGCCCTTGGGGGTGGAGGCTGCGAGACGCGAGTACCGACCACACCTGACCCTGTCCCGGGACTATCGCGGCCAGCCACCCGAGGCCGGCACGCCACCTGAATGCTTCCTCACCGCCCGGCAGTTCACCCTCTACGAATCACGCAAAGGGCGATACTTGCCGTTGGCGCACTGGCCATTGCCGGGCAGTTGAAACCACTCAGGCAGCGACCTCGTTTTTTTCGAACAACACCTTGCCCAGTGCATGGGCAGGCGCCAGGAGCTGGGTGCCGGGCACACTCTCGCTGTCGGTGAACAGGGTGGAACTCAATACCCGAGCACCGCAGTAGTCGAAGATGCCGTGCTCGATCTGCACGCGCATCGCCTCGCCGTAGCCATGCCGGTCGAAGGTACCGGCGTCGGCCCCGGCCACGCCGACCAGGTGCGCGGTCCGGCCCTTGAGCAACTTGTTGATCTTGCCCTCGGCGGTATAGGCGAACGCCCAGCCATGGCTGAACACCCGCTCGACCCAGCCTTTGAGCAGGGCGGGCAGCGACCACCAGTAGACGGGGTAGACCAGCACCAGGGTGTCGGCGTGGTCGATGCGCGCCTGTTCGGCCAGCACATCCGCAGGTGGTGCGGCCTGCAGGCGGTGGACGGCGTGGTCGGCCAGGCTGAAGCGTGGGTCGAAACCTTCGCGGGCCAGATCGGCGAATTCGCTGGTGTGGCCTGAGGCGCGCAGGCCGGCGGCGATTTGTTCGGCGATAGCGTGGGTGAGGGAGTCGGGGTCGTGGTGGCCAATGACGATCAGGGCATGCATGGCAGGTTCTCCAGAAGCAGGATGCACGAAAGGGGTGGGCGCTATATACTCGCAGTAAGTTACCGTTGGTAAGTTACTTTTGGTAGGTAAGCGATGTCAAGCGATGACAAACCCGCTGCGCGCAAGCGCCTGTCCCGTGAGGAGCGTCGCCGCCAGTTGCTTGATGTGGCCTGGCGGTTGGTGCGTGAGGAAGGGACCGATGCCTTGAGCCTTGGGCGCCTGGCCGAGCAGGCTGGGGTGACCAAGCCTGTGGTGTACGACCATTTTGAAACCCGTACCGGGTTGCTGGTGGCGTTGTATCAAGAGTACGACGCGCGCCAGACCGCCATGCTCGACAGCGCCCTGGCGGGCTGCGCGGCCGATCTGCCGGGCAGGGCCTGGGTGATCGCCGAGGCGTATGTGGATTGCGTGATGAGCCAGGGGCGGGAGATTCCTGGTGTGAGCGCGGCGCTGGCCGGCTCGCCGGAGCTGGAGGCGCTCAAGCGTATCTATGAGGGGCCGTTCCTCGCCAAGTGCCGGGAGGCGTTGGAGCCGTTCTCGGCCGCAGGCCGCATCGGCCAGGCCGGGATGCGGGCGCTGGTGGGGGCGGCGGAGGCGCTGTCCCAGGGCGCGGCGGCCGGTGAGCTGGAGGCGCGGGAAGCCAAGGAGGAATTGCAGGCAACCATCGTGGCGATGGTGGGGCGGCATTGACCTTGTGGGAGCGGGCACCGCGGTGATTGGCACCGGCTTTGCCGGTGTTCGCAGGCTTTGCCGGCTCCTACAGGTCGCTACCAGTTGAATAGCTCCCGCCGCGCGCCTTCAGTGATTGCGATGATCCCGGGGTGCTTGACCTTCCTCTCCACCGAGATGGCATAGAACGACTCGTTCACCGCCTCGGTCTGGCCGATCAGGCGCACGCCATACTGCCGGCACACCTCTTCGGCGATCACGCTGGGGGCGACAAAGATTCCGCTGCCGGACTGCCCGAACGCCTGCATCAACGCACTGTCGTCGAACTCGCCGACGATTCGTGGCTGCACCTGCTGCTCGGCCAACCAGCGCAGCAGGCGGCTGCGCACCACGGTCTCCTGGCCGGGGATCAGCAGCGGCGCGTCGTCCAGGCAGGCGGGGAAGGGCTTGTCGAGCAACTCGGCGAGGGCGTGGGTGGCGAAGAAGCTCAGGCCGCATTCGCCGAGTTTCTGGCTGTAGCCCTTGATATCCAGGTGGCTGGGCATCGGGCTGTCGGAAATCACCAGGTCCAGGCGCTGGATCGCCAGGTCCGCGAGCAGACGCTCGAACTTGTCCTCGCGGCAATTGATGCGCAGCACCTCGTCCAGCTCCATGGTCGGTGCCAGCAGGCGGTAGACGATGGACTTGGGCACCACGTCGGCCACCCCCACGCGAAACAGTATCTGCTCCTGTGGCCCAGACCGCAGCATGGCTTCCAGCTCGCCGCCGATCTGGAACATCTGCTCGGCATAGACCAGTGCCTGGCGCCCTGTCTCGGTGAGTTCCAGTTGGCGGCCGACGCGCTGGAACAGTTCGAGGTTCCAGGTCTGCTCGAACAGGCTGATCTGGCCGCTGATGGTCTGCGGGGTGAGGTTCAGTTGTTCGCTGGCGCGGGCGATGCTGCCGGTCTTGGCCACAGCCCAGAAATAGTGGAGCTGGCGGTAGTTGAGCATGGCGCGTCCATATTCGTAAAAACCGAAGTATATACGCTGAAAATACGAATTTTCCGGATGTTTCAGTCTCTCTAGAATGCGACCCCATCAGGCGCATGACGCGCCGCACGGAATTCGACAAGCGAGGACCCCATGCTACAACTCAAATCCATTGGTACACCGCTGGTGCTGGCGCTGGCACTGTTCGCCATGTCCGGCTGCGACCAGGCCGAGAAATCCGCCCAGCAGATGCTCGACCAGGCGGCGGAAACCGCCAAGCAGGCCATCGACAAGACCAACGACGCCGCCCAGGAAGCCCTGAGCGAGGCTATCGGCAGCGATGGCGATAAGGCCAAGGCCGAAGACGACAAGAAAGACACCCAGGACATCTGAGAGCAGGACTGACCCATGGAATATTTGCTGGAACTCGCCGCAAGCCCCACCGCCTGGGTTGCCCTCGCCACCCTGGTGGCCATGGAGGTCGTACTCGGCATCGACAACCTGATCTTCATCTCCATCCTCACCAACAAGCTGCCTGAGGAGTACCGTTCCAAGGCTCGCCGCATCGGTATCAGCATGGCCCTGATCATGCGCCTGGCACTGCTCAGCACCGTGGCCTGGATCGTCCAGCTGACGGAGCCTGTGATCGAGGTGTTCGGCCACACCTTCTCGTGGAAGGACATGATCCTCATTGCCGGTGGCCTGTTCCTGCTGTGGAAGGCGACCAAGGAGATCCACGAAAGCGTCGACCCCCATGGCGCCAAGGAAGAGTCCAAGGTCGGCAGCACCGTGACCATTGGCTTCACCGCGGCGATCTTCCAGATCCTGCTGCTGGACATCGTCTTCTCGATCGACAGCATCATCACCGCCGTGGGCATGACCGAGCACCTGCCGATCATGATCATCGCCGTGATCAGCGCCGTGATCGTGATGCTGGTGGCCGCCGACCCGCTGGCCAAGTTCATCAACGACAACCCGACCGTGGTGATGCTGGCCCTGGGCTTCCTGATCATGATCGGCATGACCCTGATCGCCGAAGGTTTCGGCGCCCATGTACCGAAGGGTTATGTGTACGCAGCCATGGCCTTCTCGACGGCTATCGAGATCCTCAACATCATGGCGCGTCGGGCACGCTTGAAGCGTGAGGCGGCTGAAGGGTAATCAAGCGGCAAGCTGCAAGTGAACATCAAGAGGGGGCCATTGGCCCCCTCTTGATGTTCATGGCGCGCAGAGCGTTGCCGTCAATGTGCCCCGGCATGGCGTCGCGCACGGCGCACTGGCTGTGGCTTGGCCAGGGCCTGAGGGGGCAGGTGGTGAGGGTGGGCATGCCGCCGCACGATGCGCAGCACGCCCCAGAGCATGGCGGCCGCTACGCTCAGCCACATGCCGACCAGCATGAGAATTGCCATTGTCAGGCTCATTTGTGCCTCCTTCTCTCCGGCAAGCCGTGCTTGCCGTCCAGACACAGCTTCAGTCTAGCGCGACGTCTGTGACGTTCCATTGACCGAAGGTCTAGTGCTTGGGCCGTTTCGTTCCAAGCCCGCGCCGGGCTATACCCGCAGGCGCCCGACGCCTATGATCTGTGCCCAGGGCCGGGCGTCGCCTGCCTGGCATCGGAACAAGCGAGTGCCCATGTTGCAACATTCCCCCAACTCCCGAATCTTCGGCCCACGCCGCCTGCTGGCCGCTTGCCTGGTGGCTGCCGCGTTGTCTGGTTGCGCCAGTGCGCCGCCGGCATCGCTCAACAACCTGCCGCAACGGGTCGAGATCAGCAGCGTGCCGTTCTACCGTGGCAATGCCAATCACAGCGGTTCGATGGCCCTGGCCGCCGTGCTGTCGCAAAAGGGCGCGCCGATCACCCCTGGCCTGCTGGACAAGTCGTTGGGCCTGCCCAAGGCCGTAGATAGGCTGGACACCGGCATCCCCCGGGTGGCCCGCGAGTACGGCATGGTCGTCTATCCCCTGGACAAGCGCATCGATGCCTTGCTGGCGCAGGTGGCCGCGGGCTATCCGGTGCTGGTGCGCTACCAGGAGGGTTCGGCCTGGTGGAGCGAGACGCGCTATGCGGTATTGATCGGTTATGACCGTTACAAGCAGCGCGTGCTGCTGCGTTCGGGCATGCATCGTCGCCAGCTGCTGAGCTTCGCTGACTTCGAGTCGGCGTGGGCGAAGGAGGGAAGTTGGGCGGTGCTGGTGCAATCGCCACGGCAGGTGCCGGCCCAGGTGGATCGCCAGCGCTGGTTGCAGGCGGCCGATGAACTGGCCCGCGCCGGGCAGGAGATCGCGGCGAAGCAGGCGGTCGGCAGCCTGGGGCATTGAGGTTGAAATGATCGCGGGGCAAGCCCGCTCCCACGACATGCGTGGGAGCGGGCTTGCCCCGCGATGGCGTTACGTCAGAAGCCCAGGCGGTCGCGCAGGCTGTAGTACCAGGCACCGATGGCGCTGAACGGCACACGCAGCATCTGCCCACCCGGGAACGGGTAGTGCGGCAGGCCGGCGAACGCGTCGAAGCGTTCGGCCTGGCCGCGCAGGGCCTCGGCCAGCACCTTGCCCGCCAGGTGGGTGTAGGTCACGCCGTGGCCCGAGCAACCTTGCGAGTAATAGATGTTGTCGCCGATACGACCGACCTGCGGCAGGCGCGACAGGGTCAGCAGGAAGTTGCCGGTCCAGGCGTAGTCGATCTTGACGTCCTTCAGTTGCGGGAAGGCCTTGAGCATCTTCGGGCGGATGATCGCCTCGATGTTCGCCGGGTCGCGCGCGCCGTACACCACGCCACCGCCGAAGATCAGGCGCTTGTCGCTGGTCAGGCGGTAGTAGTCGAGCAGGTAGTTGCAGTCCTCGACGCAGTAGTCCTGCGGCAGCAGGGTGCGGGCCAGTTCCTCGCCCAGCGGCTCGGTGGTGATCACCTGGGTGCCACATGGCATGGACTTGGCGGCCAGTTCCGGCACCAGGTTGCCCAGGTAGGCGTTGCCGGCGACGATGATGAATTTGGCGCGGACCTTGCCCTGTGGGGTGTGCACTACCGGGTTGGCGCCACGCTCGATACGCACGGCCGGGGTCTGTTCATAAATGATGCCGCCCAGCGACTCGACCGCGGCGGCTTCGCCCAGGGCCAGGTTCAACGGGTGGATGTGGCCGCCGCTCATGTCGAGCATGCCGCCGATATAGCTGTCGCAAGCCACCACTTCACGGATGCGCTTCTGATCCATCAGTTCCAGCTGGTTGTGGCCGAAGCGTTCCCACAGGCGTTTCTGCGATTCCAGGTGGCCCATTTGCTTGCTGGTCAGCGCGGCGAACACGCCGCCGTCCTTCAGGTCGCACTGGATGTTGTACTTGGCCACGCGCTCACGGATGATACGCCCGCCTTCGAAAGCCATCTGGCCGAGCAGTTGCGCCTGCTTCGGGCCGACAGTGCGTTCGATGACGTCGATGTCGCGGCTGTAGCTGTTGACGATCTGGCCGCCGTTGCGGCCCGAGGCGCCGAAACCGACCTTGGCGGCCTCGACGATGCTCACCTTGAAGCCGTTCTCCAGCAGGAACAGGGCGCTGGACAGGCCGGTGTAGCCGGCACCGATGATGCACACATCGGTTTCCACCTCACCCTGCAGCGCCGGACGTGGCGGCACCGGGTTGGCCGAGGCGGCGTAGTAGGACTGGGGGTAGGGGGTGTTGGCCATGCTCGAGGAACCTCGTGTTTTATATTTTTAACGAATGTACCGATGCTATCAATAATAATAAACACCCGCTAGTCGTCCGGTGAAAATCCTTTACGGGCACCTGTCGCTTGGCCTTTCTATAAATATTTTAAGATTCAGTGAGTTAGCGTGAAAAAAACGGTTGACACCGGTTTTGGATCGCGTAGAATGCGCCCCACACGACAGGCACATAGCTCAGTTGGTTAGAGCACCACCTTGACATGGTGGGGGTCGTTGGTTCGAGTCCAATTGTGCCTACCAAATCAGAAGAGGGCGACCCGCAAGGGTCGCCCTTTTTGCATTCTGGCGTTCATACGGTCCTTGTAGGAGCGGCTTCAGCCGCGATGCCAGGCACCGCTTCGCGGGTGATCGCGGCTGAAGCCGCTCCTACAGAGGTGGCGTGAAGCTGTTTCGCAAAGTTTTTGATTTTTTTGAAAAAAACGCTTTACAGGTGTGCATCTGATCACTAATATGCGCCCCACACGACAGGCACATAGCTCAGTTGGTTAGAGCACCACCTTGACATGGTGGGGGTCGTTGGTTCGAGTCCAATTGTGCCTACCAAATCAGAAGAGGGCGATCCGTAAGGATCGCCCTTTTTGCTTTCTGCGATCCCGTTGCCGCAGACACACGCTGCAACCTTCCACCTTCGCCGCCTATCCCCGGCAACCCCCTCCCGCCATGCTAGAATCCGCCCCTTCGAATCAGGAGGTACGGGTGTGCGCAAACTGGCGGTGGTAATGGCGATGTTGGCCCTGGCGGGCTGTAACAACGAAGTCGAGGGTGTGCACAAGCAGGTGGCCGAACACCTGCACAACCCCAAGACGGCCAAGTTCGCCAACGTGCGTTTCGACACGCAAGGCTCGATCTGCGGCCAGGTGCGTGGCAAGGACGATGCCGGGCAATACGAGCCCTACCGCAGCTACGTGGCGATCAAGCATGACGGCCAGTACGAGATCCTCATCGACGAAACCGGCAACAACCTGCGCATCCGCGAGGTTTGCGGTGGCGCCGACCTGCAGCGTCGCGCCGAGGCGCTGGCCGAGCAGCCGGCACCGGAAGGCTGGGATGTCGAGGTGATCCAGGGCCCTAACATGGGCGCCCTGACCGACATGACCGCGCGCCTCATCGAGAAGGGCATCCCGTCCTGGGTCGAGTACCGCGACGGCAAGCCGGTGGTGCTGATGGGGCCGTTCCCGGCCAAGGCCGAGGCCGATGCGCGCAAAGCAGAAGTCATGGCCAAGCTCGGCACCGATTCGATCGTCATCCAGCACGGCGTCCAGCGCTGACCCTTATCGTGTTCAGCCAAGCATCGGGCGCAGGAAACTGCGCTCGTAGCTGAGGATGAAGCGCTGCTCCTCGGCCAGGGCAAAGGCGGCGATGCACTCAGGGTCGGTTTGCGACGCTGTGCGGTACTGCTCGTAGGTTGCAAGGCTTTCGAAGCTGAACAGCGCATAGGCGATGTTGTTGGCGCCTTCGCTGGGCAGGAAGTAACCGTGGTGCACGCCGCCCATGCGGTTCACCAGATCAATCCATAGCTTGCCGTAGGCCTCGAAGGCCGGGAGCTGGTACGGGTCGATGACGTACTTGAGGTGGCAGGTGATCATGGCGGGCATTCCTTTGAGTGGGCCGGATGGCCCACCTTACAGGCAACACTCTGCCGGGGCGAGGGGCCACGCGCATCGAAACGGGCTTCGATGCGCGGGCTGGGCGAAGGTCTAGCGCGAAGTTTCCACACGCAGTACTTCCGTGTAGATGGCGTCGACGGTCTGGCCGACCTTGAGGTTCTTCATGCGGGCCTGGAGCTCGGGTTTCTCGACCTTGACCACCTGCACCTTGCCCTCGGGCGGCAGCAGGGTGACTTCGTGGGTCTTCAGGTCGATCTTCTCGATCTTCGAGGTGACCCGCACCTGGCGGAACGCCTCGCCACCGGGGTTGGGGTTATCCTTGGTGGCGCGGATGGTGCCGGACTCCTCACTGGCCTTCGGCGCGCCTCCCACCTTGGTGTCCAGCACATAGGCGATAGCCCGGGTCACATAGATGTCGACCTGGTCGCCGACCTTGAGGTTGGGCAGGGCCTTGGCCTTTTCGGTGAGCTGGAAGGTCACGTCCTTCTCATGGGGGCCCTTGACCGTCACCTGGCGGTTGGCCAGGTCGATGGCGGTCACCTGGGTGGTGACGTGGCTTTCCAGCGCTTCGCTGGCGATGGGCAGTTCAGCGGCCTGGGCGGTGAAGCTGGCGGCGGACACCAGTGAAGCGAGCGCGATGGCACGAGTGAGGGAGCGGGTGGATTTCATGGGCCTGTCTTCCTTGTGGTCGATACCGGTGGGTTTTTGCGAGGTGAAGCATAGCCACTGGCAGGCAGAACGGGAGCAACGGCCCAAATTCTTGTGTAGGAGCCAGCCTTGCTGGCGAACAGGGCCGGCGTGGATCTCGGATAAGCGTCGACTTCTTCGCCAGCAAGGCTGGCTCCTACAAGTGCATGCCTTCAAGCCCGCCCTTTGCCCGGGACACGTTGATCGCGCCGGGCAAGCGGACGGCGTTCTTCGCCGCAAGCACTTCGGCCATCACGCTGACCGCGATTTCCGCCGGGGTCTTGCTGCCGATATAGATGCCGATGGGGCCGTGCAGGCGTTCGAGCGAGGCCTCGCTTTCGCCGAAATGCTCGATCAGCCGCTCGCGGCGCAGTTGGCTGTTGCGCCGCGAGCCGATGGCTCCGATGTAGAAGGCTGGGCTGTGCAAGGCCTCGAGCAGGGCCAGGTCGTCGAGTTTCGGGTCGTGGCTGACAGCGATGATGCAAGTGCGCAGGTCGGCCCTGAAGTCACGTACCACGTCGTCCGGCATGCCTTTGAGGTACTCCACGCCCGCGACCGACCAGGTGGCCATGTGTTCCGGCCGCGGGTCGCACACGGCCACCTTGAAACCATTGAACAGCGCCATCGTCGCCAGGTACTCGGCCAGCGCGCCGGCACCGATCAGCAGCATGCGGTAGCCGGGGCCGAGGGTATTGATCAGATGCTGGCCATCGAAGCTGAACTGTTCCGGTGTGGCGGTGGTTTCGAGGCTGGTCGTACCATCGGCCAATGCCAGGCGCCGACGCATCAGGTGGCCGTTGTCGAGTTGATCGAGCAACTGCTGCAACGGGGCCGCCGCAGGGCTGAATTCAAGGACCAGCTCCAGCGTGCCGCCACAGGGCAGCCCAAAGCGGTGGGCCTCATCGGCGCTGACGCCGTAGCGGATCACCTCGGGCGGTCCTTCCGGCAGTCCGCTACCGCCATAGGCGGTGGTGTAGCGGTGGATCAGGTCATCCTCGATGCAACCGCCGGATACGCTGCCGACCGCCCGGCCGTCGTTGCGCAGGGCCATCATCGAACCGACCGGGCGAGGGGAGGAGCCCCAGGTGCGGGCGACGGTGGCCAGCAGTACGCGGTGGCCGGCCTGGAGCCAGTCGTGGGTGGTGCGCAGGACCATCAGGTCGATGCTTTCCATGGTGTCCTCGTTTGTCTGCAGGTCAGCGCATGTGCAGGATGATCGGGCTGCTGCTGGCCGGATCGGTATGGCCGCGCAGCTTGCCGACCGCCTGAGTGTCCACCGCGCCCCCCTGGTTGCCCCAGGTGGCGCGGGCAAAACTCAGCACAGCGGCGATTTCCTGGTCCGACAACTGCTCGCGGAACGCCGGCATGCGATAGGCGTCCGGCACGCCGGCCGCGACAATGCGCTGGGAGCCATTGAGGGTGATGTTGATCGCCGAGGCGTTCTCCTTCGCCAGCATCGAGGTGGCGCCCGCCAGCGGCGGCATCCACTCGGCCTGGCCCTTGCCATCCAGGCCATGGCAGCTGGCGCAGCGGGTCGCGTAGATATGTGCCCCAGGCGCCTCGAGGCCCGCAGATACCGCTTGGTACTGCCACGGTGCGCCGTCACGTTGCGGGTCGCCGGGCAGCGACTTGAGGTAGCGGGCGATCGCGGCCAGGTCATCATCGGTCATGAACTGCGTGGAGTTGTTGAACGCCTCGGTCATCGAGCCGTACACCACCGCGTGCTGATTACGCCCGGTCTTGAGGAACTGCACGATCTGCGCTTCGCTCCAGCGGCCCAGGCCGGTGTTGTGGTCCTGGCGCAAGCTGGGCGCGTACCAGCCATCGAGCAGGGCGCCGGCCAGGAAGGGGGTGCCTGCTTCGTCCAGGGCCTTCTCGTTGAAGGCCAGGCCACGCGGGGTATGGCAACTGCCACAGTGGCCCGGCCCCTGGACGATATAGGCGCCGCGATTCCACAGTGGATCCTGTTCGGTTTTCTGTGCATAGGGCGTGGTCGGCGCGAACAGGCCGTTCCACAGGGCGATGGGCCAGCGCAGGTTCAGCGGCCAGGGAATGTCGCTGGGGATATTGGCTTCGGCAGCCGGTTGCACGCCTTTCATGAAGAACGCATAGAGCGCCCGCAGATCATCGTCGCCGAGCTTGACGTAGGACGGGTAGGGCATGGCCGGGTACAGGCGTCGCCCACCCGGCGCGACGCCATGGCGCACGGCGCGGTCGAAGTCGGCCAGGCTATAGCCGCCGATACCGTGCTCTTGGTCGGGGGTGATGTTGGTGGCATGGATCGCCCCCAGCGGCGTGGCCATCTCCAGCCCGCCGGCAAACGGTGCCTTGCCGGGCAGGCTGTGGCAGGCCACGCAGTCGCTGAGGCGGGCGACGTATTCGCCACGGCTGATCAGTGCCGCATCGGCGCTTTCCTCAGGGCTGAACGGCGAGGCGGGCTCGCGGGTAACGTACCAGGCCAGCAGGCCGGCCGCGACCAGGCACGGCAGGGCCAGCCAGCCGGCGGCTCTGGCGAATCGGCTATTGCTCATTGGGCAGTCCTTGTCGTGTCAGCTGAACGTGTGGCGGCTCAGGGGCATGCTGCGCACGCGCTGGCCGGTAAGTTGCGCCACGGCGTTGGCCACCGCGGGCGCCACGGCCGGCAGCGGCGGTTCACCGATGCCGCCCATCTTCGCGCCGCTTTCGACAATGCGCACATGCACCCGGGCCATGCGCGATGGTGGCAGCACCGGGTACAGGTCATAGTTGCGTGCCCGTGGCATGCCGTTCAGCCACACCGATTCTTCCAGCAGCACCTGGGACAGCCCCAGGGATACCGCGCCGTTGACCTGCGCCTCGATGATCGCCGGGTTGACGATGCTGCCCGGGTCGATGGCCTGCCAGATGTCGTGCACCTTGACCTGGCCACCCTCCAGCGAGACTTCGGCGATCACCGCTGCTTCAGAACCGAACGGCGAGGCCATGGCCACGCCACGGGCGCGCTTGCTGCCGTCCTCGGCGGTGAACGGGCCGCGCTTCCAGCCACCGGACAGCTCGCCCACCGCCTGCAGCAGCGTGGTCAGGCGCGGATTGTCGCGCAGCAGGTGCAGGCGCAGTTCGAAGGGGTCGTGGCCGCCTTTGTCAGCCAGTTCGTCAAGGAATGATTCGTAGAAGAAGTCGTTCAGCGAATTGCCCACCGAGCGCCAGTAACCCAGCATGGCCGGGCCTTTGACGTAGATCTGCGCGATGCGTTTGTTGGCGATGGCGTAGGCCTTGCCCGACAGCCCTTCCAGGGCGGTGGGGTCGACCTTGTCGCCCTGCTTGCCGGCGATGGCCTCGGTTGGGCCTTCTGTCGCGCTGATTGCCTCGATGGCCACCGGCAGGCCCTTGTCGTCCAGTCCGGCGCGGAACTTGACCACGGCCATGGGGCGCATGGCGTCGCGCAGGAACTCCTCTTCACGGCTCCAGATCAGTTTCACTGGTCGGCCCACGGCCTTGGCCAGGGCGATGGCCTGCGGGTAGGGGTTGGCCGAGTCGTACAGGAAGTGCCGGCCGAAGAAGCCACCGAGCAATGGCGAGTGCAGGGTTATCCGTGCCGGGTCCAGGCCGGTGCGCTTGGCGATGTCGTCGCGGAACATGTCCTGCGCCTGGTTGGGCAGCCACACTTCCAGCGTGCCGTCGGGGTTGAAACGGGCGGTGGCGGAGGGCGGTTCCAGCTGCGCATGGTTGAGGAACTGGTTGTGGTAGGTGGCCTCGACCGTGGTCTTGGCGCCGGCCAGGGCGGTGGCGACATCGCCATGGTTCTCCTCGTCGCGGCTCGGCCCGGTCTGGGCGGCCAGGTGATCGCGCCAGCCGTCGCTGGAGAAGTCGGCGGGCATCGGCCGCACCTGGCTGTCGGCGCCAGGCGCTTGCCAGTCCACCTGCAGCGCTTCCACGGCGCGCTTGGCGTGCCACCAGCGCTCGGCGACCACCGCTACCGCGCCGGGTAACGGATGCACCGAGTGCACCCCTTTCATGGTCTTGACCTGCTCTTCGTTGCGCAGGCCGCCCACGGTCATGCCCAGGCGTGGCGCGTGCTGCACGGCGGCGTGAAGCATGCCGTCGACCTTGATATCAATGCTGTAGATTGCCTTGCCGGTGGACTTGTCGTGGGCGTCGAGGCGCTGCACCGGCTTGCCGATCCAGCGGAACTGGCCAGGGTCGCGCAGCGTGACGCTGGCCGGGTCCGGCACCGGCAGGTCCATGGCCTTGCCGGCCAGTTCGCCATAGCCCAATTCACGACCCGAGGCCGTGTGCACTACCTTGCCGGGCTTCGTGGTCAGTTCGCTGACCGGCACCCCCAATTGCGCGGCGCCGGCCTGCAGCAGCATGGCCCGGGCCAGGGCCCCCAGGCGGCGCATGGTCGGGTAGCTCATGCGCACCGACATGCTGCCGCCAGTGATGCGCCAACCGTTTTCCATCACCACGTAGGCTTCACCCGGCGGCGCGCTGTCGACCACGAAGGTCGCGGGGTCGGCATCCAGTTCCTCGCCGATGATCTGCGCCATGGCGGTATTGACGCCTTGCCCACCTTCCATGAACGGGCTGAGCAGGTGCACGCTGCCGTCCGGGCGGATTTCCAGGAAGGCCGGCACCTGGGTGCCGCGTTCGGTGGTGGCCGCGGCGGCCTGGACCCGTGGCGAGCCCAGTGGCAGCCCGAAGCCCAGCACCAGCGCGCCAATGGCAGTGCTGGCGAGGAAGCGCCGGCGCGACAGGTTGACGGTTTCGCCGTTGCGCAGGCGCAACAGGTCATCGGGGGAATCGATACGCGCGTTCATCAGGCGTTCTCCCCTTGGGCCAGGTCGTGCACGGCGGCATGGATGGCGTTGTAGGCGCCGCAGCGGCACAGGTTGACCATGGCCGCGTCGATCTGCGCATCGCTCGGTTTGGGGGTGTGCTTGAGCAGCGCGGTGGCCGCCATCACCTGGCCGGACTGGCAGTAGCCGCATTGGGCCACCTGGTGCTCGACCCAGGCGGCGACCACGCGCTTGCCGACCGCGTCCTGCTCGATGGCCTCGATGGTGGTGACCTCGCGGCCGACCACGCCGGCCACCGGGGTGACGCAGGCGCGCACCACGTTGCCGTCCACCAGCACCGAGCAGGCGCCGCACTGGGCCAGGCCGCAGCCGTACTTGGTGCCGGTCAGGCCCAGGTCGTCGCGGATCACCCAGAGCAAGGGCGTGTCGGCGTCGGCCTCGACCTGGTAGGTCTGCTGGTTGATGCGTAGTTCCATGGGCTCACCTGCTGATCATCGGTTGGTTTCGCGGCAGGGGAATACGTTGTTCCCCAATCTGGAAACGCTAGCACAGGGGAAACGTTGCGGAACCGATACACCCCGCAGGTCGAGAGGATCAGGCAAGCAATTCGGCGGAATACGCAAGCGCAGCCCACGGGGCCGCGCCATACCTGTAGGAGCCGGCCTTGCCGGCGAAAGGGCCTGTACAGTCAGCCCAGGGCAGTGGCTCGCGCAGGGTCATGGCATGTCAGGGGCATTGGCGGCAAGGTCACGAGACATGAGCCATTGCGCCTCGCCCCATGCCTCGAACCGCTCCATCAGGCGCCATCCACGCTTCGCGTAATAGGCGTGCTGGTCATGGGTATGCAAGTACAGCGTCGAGATGCCGCCGTCACGGGCATGATTGCAGATCCCTTCGATCAACCGTTCGGCGAGGCCCTGGCCACGTGCCTGCGGGCTGACGAACACGCAAGCCAGCCAGGGCCCGAGCTCCGGTCGTTCGGGCAGGTCGTCGACGGCCAGTGCGGCACTGCCCAGCAACCGGTCGCCGTCCAATGCCACCAGGCACTTCCACTGGCCATTGCGCTGCCCTTCGGCGAACTCGCGTTGCCAGGCTGGCAGGGGGAAATCCTGGAACTCGTAGTGGAACTGTTGATGCAGCCATTGCGCCAAGGTGTCGCAATGGGCCATGTGGTGTTCGAGCCAATCCAGGCGGGGCATGGGCAGTTCCTTTTGTTGTTTTCGGTGACGGGCAGCCAGCTATCGTTCTGGTGGTTTCTAGCAGTTTATGTTTGACCGTGTGGGAGCGGCCTTGTGTCGCGAAAGGGCTGCGTAGCGACCCCAGGCTTTCAGTGTCGGTGCAATGATCGCTTGGGCCGCTTTGCGGCCCTTTCGCGACACAAGGCCGCTCCCACAAGGATCGCGCAGGGCTTGGGGGCCGTGAATGCAGCAGTGAGTCTTCTACCGTATTGCGGGCAAGCCCCACGCGTATTGCTATGACAAACCTGGGCCCGCGAACACGGCATCCATTGTTTGGCGATCATGGTCCAGCAGGTAGCGGTTGTACTGGTGGTACAGCTGCTCAAGCCGGGCATGGTTGGGCCCGACCACATCCATACCCCGGTCGTCATAAGGCCAGACCATCAACTGCTGGGGCAGGTTGAACAGGTACAGCAGGCAGGAAGGGTTGGGCGTGATCGGGAAGTCGCTGGCCAGCGCGCACCACAGCAAGGCCTGCAAGTGGCTGGTCGGCACTTCGAAGGCCAGGGTGACCCAGTACTCCGGCGTATGTTCGTCCCACCCGTCATCCGGCGCGATCGGGTCGCGCCACAACGAACGTTCCCGGGCAACGGTGATACCGGCGTCACCCAGCGCACGCAGCACCTGGCGGGATGTCTCGGTGATGACTTTGCTGTGGCCACGCAGGCAGACCACCAGTGCCTGTTCATCGCGAAACACATCGCTGCAGACTTCCATGGCCTTGCGCAGCGCG
Source organism: Pseudomonas entomophila (assembly GCF_029478665.1). Lineage (GTDB taxonomy): Bacteria > Pseudomonadota > Gammaproteobacteria > Pseudomonadales > Pseudomonadaceae > Aquipseudomonas > Aquipseudomonas entomophila_F. The sequence goes on along the minus strand of NZ_JARPQB010000050.1, from coordinate 13,806 downwards.
GTAATGAACTGCTCGATCACGCCACCCGACTCGGACAGCTCGAAGCGCAGGCCGCCCGGGTAGTTGTAGTAGACCGGGCGGGTAAAGCAGTCACGCCCGAAGATGCGTTCGATTTCGCCTTGCAGATTCACATGTCCCTCGACAGTCACAGGTCTCACTCCCTGAAGCAACGGGATGATACGCCAGCGCATCCGTTGCCGCGAAGCCGCTGTATGATGCGGGTTCCGTAGCCTTGCACGAGCCTGAACATGGACACTCACTCGCTTCTCGCCTTCACCCTGGTCGCCGCGATCGCCATCGCCAGCCCAGGCCCCGCCACGCTCATGGCGATCAACAACAGCCTGGCCCATGGTCAACGCAGCGCGGTGTGGTCGTCGCTGGGCAACGCCACCGGGCTGTTCTGCCTGTCGGCGGCAGCGATGCTCGGGCTGGGGGCGTTGCTGGCCAGTTCGGAAATGCTGTTCAACGCGGTCAAGGTCATCGGTGCCGGCTACCTGTTCTACCTCGGTGCGCGGCAGCTGTTGAAGAAGAGCCCGATGCTGGTCGAGGGCATGGAGGAGGGCGCGGGCAAGCGCCGGCCGACGCCGTTGAAACTGTACAAGTCGGCGTTCCTGACCGCGGTCACCAACCCCAAGGCGACGATGTTCTTCACCGCGCTGTTCCCGCAGTTCATCGACCAGGGCGCGGCATTGTTGCCGCAGTTCCTGATCCTCACCGGGATCTTCATCCTGCTGTCGCTGACCTCCCTGAGCTTGTACGCCGCGCTCGCCGCACGGGCCAAGGGCGTGTTGACCCGCCCGTCGCTGTCGCGTTGGGTGAGCCGGGTGGTGGGCTCGACCTTCATCGGGTTTGGCGCGGCGATCCTGGCGATGCGTCGGCAGACGGCCTGAGCGAATATTCATGACGGGGCGCCTGGCGCCCCGTACTGCAACTTCCCCGCGTAATGGTCTTGATGACCGTCCCTCTTCGAATCCCGCTCTAAAGTTGTTGCCCGGTGATTCGTGTCTATTTGAAAGCGGGCATTCTGCTTTCGTCTGATTGTTCGACAATCCTCGTTTCGTGTTTTATGGAACCTGCGAGGCAGATGGGTTTGCGTAGGTTGCTATCAAAATGATGTGCAACTAATCGCCGAACTAATGACGCCAATTTTCCGAACTTTCTCAAGTTTCAAGACGAGGGCCGATAACCTGAAGTAGGCACGCCGGAAAGTTAAAGAACCCGACGGCCTGAATGCGTTAGTTGTGCAGTTCTGTCCGAATGGGTGTTGTATGTTGTACCTGCCTGCCATGTCCCGCCGTTCCGTCACGCCCAGCCGGTTGTTGCCTGCCATGTGGCTGTGCCTGTGTGCCGGTCTTGCGCACGCCGAAACAGTCGCCTCGGGGCAGGAAGTGCTGCGCCAACAGCAACAGCAGCAGACCGACCTGCAACAGTTGCAGTTGGAGCAACGCCGTCGGCAATTGCAACGCGGCGCGTTTGGTCCCTCGCCGACGACACCGCAGACGCCCCAGGCCGTGACCCCGGATGCACAGTGCTGGCCCCTGGCGGGCGTGCGCGTCGGTGGCGTCACGCTGATCGACCGCGCCACGCTCAACGCCCGCATCGAGCCCCTGGTCACCCCTTGCATGGGCGTGGGCCAGATCAATCACCTGCTGGCAACCCTCACCGCGCTGTATGTCGAGAAGGGCTATATCGCAAGCCGGCCTTACCTGAGCAGCGCTCCCGCCGCAGGGCATTCGCTGGATATCCTGGTCGACGAAGGTTACCTGGAGGCCATCGAACTGGCCGATCAACGCCTGCCGGTGTCCCTGGCCGGCGCCTTCCCCGGCATGCTGGGCGAGCCGTTGAACCTGCGCGACCTGGAGCAGGGCCTTGACCAGCTCAACCGCCTGCGGTCGGTCGACCTGACCGCGGATATCGCCCCGGGCAGCCAGCCCGGCGCCTCGCGGATCGTTTTGCGCTCGCGCAGCGCCGGGCAGCCGCGGGTGGCCGTGGGGCTGGGCCTGGACAACCTGGGCAGCGCCGGCACCGGGCGTGATCGCCAGGTGCTCAGCCTGAGCCTGGACAACCCGCTGGCGCTCAACGACCTGCTCAGCCTCAGCGCCAGCGACACCCTCAACCAGGGCGACCGCTACAGCCGCAATGCCAGCCTCTACTACGCCATCCCTTACGGCTACTGGACCTTCAGCCTGTTCGCCAGCCATGCCGAGTACCGCTCGCCGTTCAAGCTCAGCAGCGTCACCCTGCACAGCACCGGCATCACCGACCAGCTCAGCCTGCGCAGCGAGCGGGTGCTGTGGCGCGACCAGCAACACCAGTTGAGCGCCAACCTGCAGCTGGCGCACAAGGAGGTCGACACGGAGTTCGCCAAGGTGCGGCTGGATGTGCAGAGCCCGACCCTGACAGTGGCCGAGGCCGGGCTCAACCTGTTCTGGCTCGACCGCGCGGTGTGGAACCTCGACTTCAACTATGCCCAGGGCCTGCGCTGGCTCGGCGCCGACGACGATGGTCGGCGCCTGAACGGTGACCTGCCCAAGGCGCAGTTCCACAAGTACCGCGCCAGCCTTGGCCAGTGGCGCAACGGCCAGCTCGGCGGGCAGGCCTGGCAATGGCAGAGCCAACTCAACGTGCAATACAGCCCCGACCCGCTGCCGGCCATCGAGCAGTTGCTTGGTACCGACGATTCCGCCGTGCGCGGCTATCGGGTCAACAGCGTGTCCGGTGCCAACGGGGCGATCTGGCGCAACACCTTGCGCCTGCCCCTGCGCCATGACGGGCCCTTTGCGATCACCCCGCGCATTGGCCTCGACCATGGCTGGATCAAGGCCGATCACGGCGCCTCGAGCCAACGCCTGAGCGGTGCCAGTGTCGGCCTGAGCCTGGGCTACAAGGCCCTGCAGATCGATGTCGACTACCAGCGTGGCCTGACCACGCCCAGTGGCCTGCGCCACGAACCCGAAGTCTGGCTGTTCCGGGCCGGCCTGCAGATCTGACCGCGATCGCGCAGTGAATTGCAGCACCTACATGGAGAGTGACCTATGCCAAAGAACACCTTTGCCTTCCACCTTTCGCCGCAGGGCAAACTGCGCTGGGCGATTGCCAGCCTGTTCCTCGCCGCCAGCCTGCCGCAGGCACTGGCCGAGGGCGTGGTCGTGGCGCCCGGCCCTGGTGGCGCGGCGCAATTGCAGACCCAGGGTGGCGTGCCCATCGTCAATATCGTCGCGCCCAATGGCGCGGGGCTGTCGCATAACCAGTTCCTCGACTACAACGTCGACCGCCAGGGCCTGGTGCTGAACAACGCCTTGCAGGCCGGCAATTCCCAGCTTGCCGGCCAGCTGGCGGCCAACCCGCAGTTCCAGGGCCAGGCGGCGAGCGTGATCCTCAACGAAGTGGTCAGCCGCAACCCGTCGGCGATCAACGGCGCCCAGGAAATCTTCGGCCGTGCCGCCGACTACGTGCTGGCCAACCCCAATGGCATCTCGGTCAACGGCGCCAGTTTCATCAACACGCCCAATGCCAGCCTGGTGGTCGGCCGCCCCGAGCTGAGCGAGGGCAAGCTGAAGAGCCTGGGCACCCAGGACGCCAGCGGCCAACTGCAGGTGCAGGGTGGCGGGCTGCGCAACGATGGTGGCTCGGTCAACCTGATCGCCCCGCGCATCGACAGCCAGGGGCGCCTGGATGCGCGTGACCAGCTCAACCTGACCGCGGGTCGCCAGCAGGTGGATTACGCCAGCGGGCAGGTCACCCACGTCGACCCAAGCGCCAACACCACCGAGCAACGCATCGACGCCAGCCTGTTCGGCGCGATGCAGGCGGGGCGCATCAACATTGTCAGCACCGCGCAGGGCGCGGGCGTGCGGGTTGGCGCGGTGCAGGTCGAAGGGCGTGACGGCGTGCGCATCGATTCGGCCGGCGACCTGAACATCAGCGGCGCGGCCGTGGCCGACAAGCTGGAGGCGACCCGCGCCGGTATCCACAGCAGCCAAGGCGATGTCGGGCTGCGCAGCGGCCAGGACCTGACCCTGGCCGCCGCCGATGTCAGCGCGCGCGACGTCGGCCTCGACGCCGGGCGCAACCTTACCCTGAACACCGTGCAAAGCCGCAAGCTCCAGGAAAAGCGCGAGAACTGGCGCAGCGGCGCGCTGGGCATCGACTGGGAAACCTACCAGCGCACCCAGACCGACAGCGACACCCGCGAGCACGGCACCCAGGTCGTGGCCCGGCGCGATGCCCAGCTGAAATCGGGGCAGGATACGCAGCTCAATGCCGCCACCGTCGAGGCGCCGGGCCACCTGAGCGTGACCAGCGGCGCCGACCTGCGCGTGACCGCAGCCACCGAGCGCCACGTGCAGACTGACCAGGGCAAGCACACCAAGGGCTTCTGGAAAGCCGACTGGGATACCCGCAGCGAAGAGCAGCGCAGCGTCACCAGCCAGCTCAAGGGCGGCGACATCGAACTGCGCGCCAAGGCGGCGGTGCTGGCCGAGGGCGCACAGCTGACCAGCGGCAAGGACATCCGCATCGCTGGCAAGCAGGTGCAGATCAACAACGCCTCGCGCACCGACCAGCGCGACAGCCAGAACCAGCAGAGCAAGTTCTTCGGCGTCAGCCACAACGAAGCCAAGCAGAACACCCGGGAAAGCACCTCGGTGCGCAGCGAGCTGGTGGCCGGTGGCAACGTCGGCCTGAACAGCACTGAAGGCATCGATGTGGTCGGCTCGACGGTCAAGGCCAGCGGTACGCTGAACGCCGAGGCGGCGGGCGATGTGAAGGTCACCTCGGCCCAGGACACCCGTGAACAGAACAGCGCCAGCAGCAATCGAGGTTTCGTGGCCTCTGCCAAGGAGACGGCGCCTGGCTCCGGTCAGTACCGTGCGGGCGTGGGATATGCCAGCGAGCAGCAGGGGGCGACCCGCACCGACGTCAAGCAGCAGGGCTCGAGCCTCAGCGGCAGCGAGGTGCAGGTCAATGCCGGTGGCGAGCTGGCGCTCAAGGGCGCGACGGTGAAGTCCACTTCCGGCGATACCACCCTGTCCGGCAAGCAGGTGTCCTTGCTGGCCGAGCAGGATCGCCACAGTGAATCCAGCGACAGCAGCCGCACTTCAGGGGGCATCTACCTTACCGCCGGCCTCGACCGCGCGGGCGCCGGGGTCGAATTCGCCCATGGCACGCAGCAGGACGCCGCGAGCACGACGACCGCGAAGACCACCGGCGTGGACAGCGCTGGCAAGCTGACGATCAAGGCCGACACCCTGGCCAGCGAAGGGGCACAGGTGAACAGCGCCGGCCAATTGAGCGTCACCGCCAACCAGGTGGACAACCGCGCGGCCAGCGATACCACCAGCAGCAGCCACCAGAAGAGCGACTGGTCGGCGGATGTCGGGGTCAACGTCGAGTACAAGGACATCGCCCGGCCGATCGCCGGCGTGGTCAAGGATGTGGTCGATGGCAAGGTCACGGTCAAGGATGCGCTCGACGGCAAGCTGCCGCTCAAGGATGTCAAGGATGTACTGGACGGCAAGACCTCGCTGACCGACGCCCTGGGCAAGCTGGGCACGCCGAACCTGGGCGTCGACCTGGCCGTCGGGCACGCCAGCGAGCAGCGCAGCGAACAGACCGGCACCGCGGTGGTCGGCCAGTTCAATGGCCAGGGCGTCGAGCTGAACGTGGCCGGCGCATTGAAGGACCAGGGCACCCAGTACACCGCCAACGGCGGTGTGCTGAGCGTCAAGGCGGGTTCGCTGCAGGCCGAGGCGGCCAGCAATACCCACAACCGCACCGAGCAGCAGGTGACCGCCGATGTGTCCGCCCGGGTCTACACCAAGACCGGCGAGGACCTGAACGTGACCGCCAACGGTTCAGGGGGGAGCAAGTCCCTGGCCGAAGCCAAGTCCACTGCCGTGGTGGGCAGCTACACCGGCAGCCAGGGCCTGAACATCCAGGTCGGTGGCGATGCCCGCTTCGAAGGCAGCCGCTTCGACGGTGGCCAGGGCGCCGTGGCCGTCACCACCGGTGGCAAGCTGGCCTTGGACCAGGCCAACAACCATGAGCGTCGCGACACCGGCAGCCTCGGTGGCAGCGGTTCGCTGACCGTGGGCACCTTGCCAGTGGGCGACAAGATCGACCTGGGGGCCGGGTTCCAACTCGACCATGCCGGTGAGCACATCGTTGACAGCAAGGCCCAGGTGGCAAGCGTCAAGGGCAGTGGCTCGGTGCAGTTGGTTAGCGGTGGTGACCAGGTACAGCAAGGTACGCGCATCGACGCGGGCGGCCCGGTCGAGGCCAAGGCCGGTGGCGCGCTCGACCTGCAAGCGGCCAGCGACACCCGTACCGTCACCGGCAGCCACCTGGGTGGCGGCCTCAACCTCGGCGGCAAGGCAGCTACCGGTGAGCAAGGCCGTGACCTGAGTGGCAAGCTGGGTGGCAACTTCAATGTGGGGCAGACCAACGAACGCTCGCAGACCCTGACCGGTGGCCAGCTCGATAGCCGTGGCACCGTGGGCCTGGAAGGCCAGTCGGTGCACCTGCAGGGCACGCAGGTCGGCGCGGCGGGCGTCAACGTCGGGGCAGGCGAGGGTGGCCTGGTGCTGGAGTCGGCGCAGTCCAGCCAAAGCCGCGGCAACTGGGGCGTCGACCTGAAGGCCGGCAGCAACCTGAGCCGCAACACGCCAGCGGATGCCGGGCAACAGGTCACCACGTCGAAGGATTTCGACCTGGGTGGCAAGGTGCACGTCGACTACCTGCAAGGCGCCACTCAGCAGAACAGCCACATCACCGCTGGCGAAGTGACGCTGAACAGTGCCGGCGCGGCGCAGCTCAGCGGCGCGCGGGTCGATGGCCAGCAGGTCGGCGGCAAACTGGCGGGTGGGCTGACGGTCCAGGACCGGCAGGACACCACCACGTCGGTTCGTCTTGACCTGGGCGCTGGCCTGGCCGGCAAGCCGGGCAAGGCGAAGGAGGGCCAGGACAAGGAAGGCCAGGAGAAGGCCGGCTTCGACTACACGCCGTCGTTCAACGCCCAGGGCGAGTTCACGCGCAAGGCCGCGACCAAGGAGGCGTCGCACATTGCCAGTGAGCGCAACCTGGCGCTGGAAGGCCAGGGTGTCGAGCAGGCCGGGACGCTGATCGGTGCCCAGGTGAAGCCGCTGGGCTATGAGGTCAAGGCCACGCTGGACCTGCCCAAGCTGCCTGAGGGTGGTGTGCCGAGTGTTTCGCTGGACAACGGCAAGCTGAAGGTCGGCCCTGTCACGGTCGAAGGCCATGTTGACGGCCTGACCACCAAGGGCTGATCGACACCCACCGCGGGCGCCGGCATGCCCGGCTCCTGCGCTGGGGCGCTGAGCTTGGGGCCGGTGCGGTCCCTGTAGGAGCGGGTTTACCCGCGAATGCGAAGGTGGGCTCACCGGCGTATTCGCGGGTAAACCCGTTTTTACAGGGCCTGGCCGATCAACGGGGCATGTAGCCCAATTGCCAGGCCCTGGGGATGAACCGCGTCACCAGGGCCAACAGGCAGGCCAGGGCACAGCTGGCCGCCAACGCCCGCAACCCGAGCCGCTGCTCCAGCCAGGCGCCCATCGCCGCACCCAGCAGCATGCCGCTCCACGGCACCAACTGCACACGCCAGCCATGCCGACGTTCGCCCAACAGCCAGCGCCCGAGCCCGCGCCCGAACCGCGAAAGCGCCCCGGTCACGTAGGTCAGGCCGATGGGCAGGCCATTCACCTGTTCGACCACGGCATTGAGCATGCCCATGGCGAGAATCGTCGTGACCAGCGCCGCAAAGGTCGAGGCCCCGGGCCAGGCGGCGGCGAAGGCAAGCAGCGCGGCGACCAGCAACAGCAACGGCGAGGCCCGTCGCCGGAATTTCCGGGCCAGCAGCACACCCATGACGTTACCCAGCACGAAGCTGAGGATCGCCAGGGCCAGGCGCAGCATCAGGGCAAAGTCCGCCTGGCTGATCGCCACGGCCAGGCGGGTGGTGTTGCCGCTCATGAACGAGACGAAGTCCCCCAACGCCAGCAGGCCGATCGCGTCGGTCATGCCCGCCAACACCGACAGCCCGGCCACCAGCCCAAGGCCGACCCGCCCGCGCAGTGCTTGCAACCTGACCCGACGGGCGCTGTGCAGGGAGGAGGCGGTGGGCAGCATGGCGACGTATCTCCGGTACAGGACGGGGCGGGACCCCGATCATATACCTGGCGTCATGCGCTTGGACAAAGCGTCAGGCACATGCCTTGAACCTGCAGTTCGCTGTCCTCGCGCAAGGGCTCCGGCGCACCGGAAGGGTAGAACCCATTCGCCCGATACAAGCCCATGGCCGGACTGTCAGCCACTGTCACGCCCAGGCGCACCTCGTGCACCTGGTGATCCCTGCTCCAGTCCAGCGCCACCCGCAGCAGCGCGCGGCCGGCACCTTGCCCACGGGCCTCGGGGGCAACCCACATCTGATAGAGGTCGGCCGTGACAGGTTCGGTAGCGGACAACCGACACCATACGAGCCCACACGGCACGCGGTCGAGCAACGCGATCAATAGACGATCCCTGCCAGAGGTGAGGGCGGATTCGACTCGTGCTTGCCATGCCTGATCGCTACGCAATGATTCCGATGCGTAGGTGCTGCCGAATGCATCAGGCGTGTCGAGCAGGGCCTTGAGGCGCAAGTCGCGATAAATGGGCCAGTCGGCACTGCCCATGGGACGGATCCGGATCATGATTTGGCTTGGTCGTGTGAAGTCATTGTTCAAAAACTGCCGGTGCGTACGTCGCCACTGCGCACATAGTGGGCGATCAGTACACCGCTGGGTGAGACAGCCGATTCCCTCAAGGTGAATGCCGCCGCCTGTGCATCGTCGCCGAACAGGCGCTTGCCGCGCCCGAGCAGCAATGGGTGGATCAGCAGGCGCAGCTCATCCACCAGGCCTGCGGCCAGCAACTGGCGGACCAGTTCGCCACTGCCCTGGGTCAGCAGCTGAGCGCCGTCTTGCTGCTTGAGCCTGCCGACCGCTGCGGTCACATCCTGGCCCAAGGCATGGCTGTTGTGCCATGCGATCGATTCGGGGTGGTGGGTGGCGACATGCTTGGGGACGCTGTTGAACAGGTCGGCGAGCGGGCTATCCGCCGAATCTTGCCCCTGGTGTGGCCAGTAACCGGCAAAGATGTCGTAGGTGCGCCGCCCCAGTAGCAATTCGAAGGGTTCGCTGAACAGCGCCTGCATGGCCTGGCCGAAGACTTCGTCGGCGTAGGGCGGGATCCAGCCGCCGTAGGTGAAGCCGCCGCTGGTGTCTTCCTCTGGCCCACCGGGGGCCTGCATGACGCCGTCGAGGGTGATGAAGGCGGCAACGATGAGCTTGCGCATGGGGTGGACCTCCTCGGTTGTTTGAGGGTTAGTCGAACGCAGCTAGCTGAAATCGACAGGAGCACTGAAAGATAGCCGGATATGGACGGCTGTGTAGGAGCGGCCTTGTGCCGCGAACGGGCTGCACAGCAGCCCCTGCAATCTCGCAGGCGCCACTGAGATCCTGGGGCCGCGTTGCGGCCCTTTCGCGGCGCAAGGCCGCTCCTACAGGGTATGGTTGTTGTCGGCGAGCCTTGTGCTCAAGGCTGGAGGGAGGGGCGGCCTGGCAGCGATGCGATCATCTGGTCGAAGGCGGCGACCGAATAGCGCGCTGAGAGGTTTTCCATGGCTGGAGGTTGCGTGGGGAAGTCAAAGTGAACACGCCCGGGCAGCACTTTTTCCAGGGCCGAGTACCACGTCATCAGCGCGGGTTGCAGGCGCACATGCAGCTCGAAGCCGCTACGTCGGCGGGTGCTGTCTGCCTGGGCCCGTTCTCGTGCCAGTCGAGGGTCGATACGGCCGACAAGGTAACGGTCGGCGAAACCGATGCGCCCTTGCACGATCGTCTCCCGGGTGGCGGCAAGTTCCAGGCGCCAGTCACGCTCGCTTGCCTCGCCGATCTGCCACAGGCTCCAGATGTAGTGCAGCTTGAGCGGATCGCTGTCGCACACGGCCCATGTCGCGGTGCTTTCCATCGCCAGCGCCGCTTGCCAGCGGTCCACGTTGCGCTCCGCCCAGAAGGCCGCAGTGCCGACCGGGTCTGTCGCGCGCTCCGGCACGTTGGCGAAACGCCCATTTTCAGCAACGACCTGCTGCCCACCGTGCTGCGTGCACCAGGTGGTCTTGCCACAGGCGCTGATCCCTTCGACCACCAGAATCATGCTTCGACTGCTCCATTGCTTGCCTCATCCCAGTGGGCAGGGGCGCGTGACACCCCTGCCCGAGGACTTTCGAAAGGCGCGCACTTTCGCACTTTACAGCCAGTAGGTCACCGCCCACCAGCCCAACCCACCCATGACCACGGTGTAGGGCAGGGCCATCCACACCATGCGCCCGTAAGACAGGCGAATCAGCGGCGCGATTGCCGAAGTGAGCAGGAACAGGAACGCGGCCTGCCCGTTCGGGGTGGCCACGCTGGGCAGGTTGGTGCCGGTGTTGATCGCCACCGCCAGGGTCTCGAAGTGCTCGCGGCTCATCGCGCCATTGAGGAAGGCCTGCTTGACCTCGGTGATGTAGATGGTGGCGACGAACACGTTGTCGCTGATCGCCGACAGCAGGCCGTTGGCCAGGTACAGCATCCCCGGCTGCTGCTCGCTGGGCAGGGCCAGCACCCAGGCGATCAGCGGGCTGAACAGCTGCTGCTGGTGGATCACCGCAACCACGGCGAAGAACACCACCAGCAGCGCGGTGAACGGCATGGCGTCCTGGAACGCGCGGCCCAGGCGATGCTCGTCGGTGATGCCGGTGAAGGCGGTGATCAGCACGATCACCAGCAGGCCGATCAACCCCACCTCGGCGATGTGCAGGCCCAGGCAGACGATCAGGATCAGCGCGGCCAGGCCTTGCACCACCAGGGCGATACGTTGCGCCTGGGTGCGTGCGGCGTCGTCCTCGGCGGCGTAGGCGGCCAGTACCTGGCGCACGCGCTCGGGCATCAGCGTGCCGTAGCCGAACAGCCGCAGTTTCTCCAGCAGCACGCAGGTCACCAGGCCTGCCGCCAGCACGGGCATGGAGACCGGCGCGACCTTGCTGAAGAAGTCAGCGAAGTGCCAGCCCATCTCATGGCCGATCAGCAGGTTCTGCGGCTCGCCCACCAAGGTGCACACGCCGCCCAGGGCGGTACCGACCGCACCATGCATCAGCAGGCTGCGCAGGAAGGCACGGAACTGGTCAAGGTCTTCGCGGTGCAACTGCTCGACCTGGTGGTCGCTGTCCAGCGCCGACTCCTCGCGCGGATTGGTGCCGGAGGCGACGCGGTGATAGACGGCGTAGAACCCCACCGCCGCGCTGATGATCACCGCGGTCACGGTAAGGGCGTCGAGGAACGCCGAGAGGAACGCCGACAGCACGCAGAACAGCAGGCTGAGCACAGCCTTGGAGCGCACCCCCAGCAGGATCCGCGAGAACAGGAACAGCAGCAGCTCCTTCATGAAGTGAATGCCGGCGACCATGAACATCAGCAGCAGGATCACCGGGAAGTTGTGCTGCAATTCCTCGTACAGCGCCTCGGGCGTGGTCATGCGCAGCAGCAGCGCCTCGACCAGCAGCAGGCCGCCGGGCATCAGCGGGTAGCACTTGAGCGCCATCCCCAGGGTGAAGATGAACTGGATCACCAGCACCCAGCCGGTGACCACCGGGCCTAGGGTCGCCAGCAGTAATGGGTTGAGGACCAGGAACAGGGCGATGACGGCCTTGTACCAACGCGGCGACTGGCCCAGGAAGCTGTGGGCGAGGGCGCCGGTCAGGGAACGGGACATGAATTTGTATCCTTTTGATTCAGCAGTCGCGCACGGTGCCCCATCAAGCCGCGCGGCGCAAGGCATCCAGTCCAGCTTTTGGCACATGCACGGCCTTGCCGCTGCGCTAAGATCCTGCACTGTGAACCCTTTCCCCACAGGAGTGCCGTCCGTGACCGATTACACCGCGTTCAAGGTCGAACTGACCGACAACATCGCCCACGTGCAAATCAACCGCCCGGAAAAAATCAACGCGATGAATGCCGCGTTCTGGGAGGAGATCGTCGACATCTTCCAGTGGATCGACGACACCGACGCAGTGCGCGCGGTGGTCATCAGCGGTGCGGGCAAGCATTTCTCCTCGGGCATCGACCTGATGATGCTGGCCTCGCTGGCCGGCCAGATGGGCAAGGACGTCGGCCGCAACGCCCGCCTGCTGCGCCGCACCATCCTGCGCCTGCAAAGCTCGTTCAATGCCGTGGACAATTGCCGCAAGCCGGTGCTGGCGGCGATCCAGGGCTACTGCATCGGTGGCGCCATCGACCTGGTCTCGGCCTGCGACATGCGCTACTGCGCCAGCGACGCGCAGTTCTCGATCAAGGAGATCGACATGGGCATGGCCGCCGATGTCGGCACTTTGCAACGTCTGCCGCGTATCATCGGCGACGGCATTCTGCGCGAACTGGCCTACACCGGGCGCAACGTCGATGCCGACGAGGCGCTGCGCATCGGCCTGGTCAACCGTGTCTACGATGACCAGGCGGCGCTGCTCGACGGGGTCTTTGCCATTGCCCGCGAAATTGCCGCAAAATCACCGGTCGCGGTGGCCGGCACCAAGGAGATGCTCAGCTACATGCGTGACCATCGCATCGACGATGGCCTGGAGTACATCGCCACCTGGAACGCCGCCATGCTGCAGTCCGAAGACTTGCGCGTGGCCGTGGCCGCCCACATGAGCAAACAGCAACCGACGTTCGCCGACTGACCTCGCGGCGGGCGTCTTCAAGGGGCCCTGAACCATGTCAGCACGCTGGACAACCGCAGTACTCGACCCGCAGACCACCGGGGGCTGGGCCGTCGCCCGCAGCCCGGAGGGGTTCCTGGTGGATGCCAATGGCGCGCTGTTTCCCCGCGACTGGCTCAAGCGCCAGGAGCTGGATGTGCTGTGCGAGCACGGCATCGGCCATTTCGACGGCCAGCCGGTGTTCCTGCTGGAGTTGCGCGCCGCCAGCGAGGTCCAGGGTTGCAACTGGCAAGGGCTGCGCCGGTTCATGCTCGAAGGTGACTTCGACACCTACAAGGTGCTGGGTTACGCCGCGCAGATCGGCACCTGGGCCCGTGAGCACCGTTTCTGCGGTAGCTGCGGGCAGCCCATGACGCAGATCCGCTGGGAGCGGGCGATGTACTGCCAACCGTGCGAGCTGCGCAGCTACCCGCGCATTTCACCCAGCATGATCGTGTTGATCACCCGTGGCGACGAGGTGCTGCTGGCCCGCTCGCCACGCTTCGTCACTGGCGTGTACAGCACCCTGGCCGGCTTCGCCGAGCCGGGCGAATCCGCCGAAGACTGCCTGGTGCGCGAGGTGCGTGAAGAAGTGGCGATCGAGGTGAAGAACATCCAGTACGTGGGCAGCCAATGCTGGCCGTTCCCGCACTCGATGATGCTGGGCTTCCATGCCGAGTACGCGGGTGGGGAGATCGTCATGCAGCCTGACGAGATCGAGGACGCCCAATGGTTCAACGTCCACGACCTGCCACCGCTGCCGGCCGGCCGCTCCATTGCCCGCTACCTGATCGACCTGTACGTAGCGCGGCGCCTGGGGTTGGCGGAGCCTGTACTGCCGGCCTGATGCCTGTGGGTCGGACCAAGCCTCACGCGATTCCTGTAGGAGCGGCCTTGAGCCGCGAAAGGGCCGCAAAGCGGCCCCGGCGATGGTTGCTCAACCTTGAAATCCTGGGGCCGCTACGCAGCCCTTTCGCGGCTAAAGCCGCTCCTATGTATGGACTCGCCCACACTGT
>NZ_JARPQB010000005.1 GCF_029478665.1 Pseudomonas entomophila | reverse complement strand
CGCCCGCCCGCCGCCCTGCTGCGCCAGGCCCGCCCGCTACGCCTGCTGCTCAACCAGGCCGAACGCCTGGAGCACCTGCAGCGCCTGCTGGAAAGCCAGTTGCAGCCGGCTGCCCGCGAGCACTGCCATGTGGCGTCCTGGAAAGAGGGCACGTTGTTGCTGGTGGTTACCGATGGCCATTGGGCGACCCGTCTGCGCTACCAGCAAAAGCGCCTGCAGCGCCAGCTGCAGGCCATGGAAGCCTTCGCCAACCTGTCACGCATCCTGTTCAAGGTGCAACCGCCCTTGGTGCCGGCCAAGCGTGGAGGTCAAGGGCCAGAGCTATCGGAGCATGCCGCCGAGAGCATCCGCGGCTCGGCTGACGGGATCAGTGACCCGAAGTTGCGGGCGGCGCTGGAACGACTGGCGGCGCACGCACAGGCCAAGGATTGACCCTGTAGGAGCGGCTTCAGCCGCGAAGCAAGCGCCACGATGCATGGCACCGGCTGCGCCGGTGTTCGCGGCTGAAGCCGCTCCTGCGGGCCTGCGCCTGCGGCCAATAAAAAAGGCCACCCGAAGGTGGCCTCAATCACTAGAGAGAGTGTTCGAACTTACACGGCCGCAACAGGGCGCATGTACGAGATCGGTGCCGTGCTGGCATCTTCGAAAAACACCACTTCCCAGGCATCTGTTTCTGCGATCAACTTGCGCAGCAACTGGTTGTTCAGCGAGTGGCCGGACTTGTAGCCCTTGAACTCGCCGATCAGGCTGTTGCCCAGCAGGTAGAGGTCACCAATGGCATCGAGGATCTTGTGCTTGACGAATTCGTCTTCGGAGCGAAGGCCGTCTTCGTTGAGCACGCCAGTCTCATCGACAACAATGGCGTTCTCGACGCTGCCGCCGAGCGCAAGGTTGTGCTTGCGCAGGTACTCGATGTCTCGCATGAACCCGAAGGTCCGTGCGCGGCTGACTTCTTTCACGAACGAGGTGCTGGAGAAGTCTACAGACGCGCTCTGGGTCTGGCCCTTGAGGACCGGGTGATCGAAGTCGATCTCGAAGCTCACCTTGAACCCGTCGAACGGCAGGAAAGTGGCGCGCTTGTCGCCGTCTTCCACTGTCACTTCGCGCAGGATGCGGATGAACTTCTTCGGTGCGTCCTGTTCTTCCAGGCCGGCCGATTGGATCAGGAATACGAAGGGTCCGGCGCTGCCATCCATGATCGGCACTTCCGAGGCGGAGAGCTCGACGTAGGCGTTATCGATGCCCAGGCCCGCCATGGCGGAGAGCAGGTGCTCGACCGTATCGACCTTGACGTCACCGTTGACCAGTGTGGTGGACATGGTGGTCTCACCGACGTTGGCCGCGCGCGCCGGGATCTCCACGACGGGAGAAAGGTCGGCGCGACGGAAGACGATGCCGGTGTCGACAGGCGCAGGCTTGAGGGTCAGGTAGACCTTCTCCCCGGAGTGCAGGCCGACGCCCGTGGCACGGATGGTATTCTTCAGGGTGCGTTGTCTAATCATGGCATTGGCCGCTTCAGCGCAAATTGCGAACAGGTATCAACAAAGGCTGGGGATGATAACAGACCCGGCCTTTGCTGAACACCAATCACCCTAATACCCCTGATAAATTCCATCAATCGGCCTGACGACGCAGGAACGCCGGGATATCCAGGTAGTCCAGATCATCCTGAGGGTTGAGTTTAGCTGCCGCCGCGGCACCCGCATGCGCCTGGTTGCGCATCACGGTCGGACGCTCCAGGTCACGGTAGTTCACCGCCGACTGCTCCTGGCGAACCGGGGCCGGGTTGGAAGCCTCGTACACCTGCTGAGCGGTCTGCAGGGTGTTGTCGACCACCTTGACCGGTTTCTCGATGCGCGCGCCCAGGCCAGTGGCCACAACGGTCACGTGCAGCTCGTCGCGCATGTCCGGATCGATCACGGTGCCGACCTTGACCATCGCGTGGTCAGAGGCGAAGGCCTCGATGATGCTACCCACGTCGGAGTACTCACCCAGCGACAGGTCCGGGCCTGCGGTGATGTTCACCAGGATGCCGCGGGCGCCCTGCAGGTTGACGTCTTCGAGCAGCGGGTTGCGGATTGCCGCCTCGGTGGCCTCGCGGGCACGGTTCGGGCCGCTGGCGCAGCCGGTACCCATCATCGCCATGCCCATCTCACCCATCACGGTGCGCACGTCGGCGAAGTCGACGTTGATCATGCCTGGGCGCTTGATGATGTCGGAGATACCGCGCACGGCACCGGCCAGTACATCGTCAGCCTTGGCGAAGGCGGACAGCAGGCTTGCATCCTTGCCCAGGATGGTCAGCAGCTTCTCGTTGGGGATGGTGATCAGCGAGTCGACGCTCTCGGCCAGCATGCGGATGCCTTCGTCGGCGATCTGCATGCGCTTGCGACCCTCGAACGGGAACGGACGGGTCACCACCGCAACGGTGAGGATGCCCATTTCCTTCGCCACTTCGGCGATGATCGGCGCTGCACCGGTACCGGTACCGCCACCCATGCCGGTGGTGATGAACACCATGTTGGTGCCCTGCAGCACTTCGGCGATGCGCTCACGGTCTTCCAGCGCGGCCTGGCGGCCGACTTCCGGATTGGCACCCGCGCCCAGGCCCTTGGTCACGCCGGTACCCAGTTGCAGGATAGTGCGCGCACCAATGTTTTTCAGCGCCTGGGCATCGGTGTTGGCGCAGATGAACTCCACACCCTCGATGCTGCTCTTGACCATGTGGTTGACCGCGTTGCCGCCGCCACCACCGACGCCGATCACCTTGATGACCGGACTTTGCGGGACGTTGTCTACGAGCTCGAACATTTTCCCTCTCCTTACAGTTCTCTAGTTGTTGCGCCTACCACTACTGCTTTGAAACTTAGAAGTTGCCCTGGACCCAACGCTTGAGTCGTTCAAGCACCGGGGCCTTCGGTTCATCGCCATAGCTGTTGTTGCTGCTGTTGCTGATACCGGTCAGGGACGAGTCCTCGGACTGCTTCTGCAGGCCGTAGGTGAGCAGGCCCACACCGGTGGAATAGATCGGGTTGCGCACCACGTCGCTCAGCCCCCGAACGCTGTGCGGCACGCCCAGGCGTACCGGCATGTGGAAGATTTCTTCGGCCAGTTCCACGGCGCCTTCCATCTTCGCGGTGCCACCGGTGAGGACGATGCCGGCCGGCACCAGGTCCTCGAAGCCGCTGCGACGCAGCTCGGCCTGGATCAGGGTGAACAGCTCGTCGTAACGCGGCTCCACCACTTCAGCCAGGGCCTGGCGCGACAACTCACGCGGCGGACGGTCGCCGACGCTCGGTACCTTGATGGTTTCACCGGCACCGGCCAGCTTGGCCAGGGCGCAGGCGTAGCGGATCTTGATTTCCTCGGCGTACTGCGTGGGGGTGCGCAGGGCCATGGCGATGTCGTTGGTGACCTGGTCGCCGGCGATCGGGATCACCGCGGTGTGGCGGATCGCGCCTTCGGTGAAGATGGCGATGTCGGTGGTACCACCACCGATGTCCACCAGGCACACGCCCAGCTCTTTCTCATCGTCGGTCAGCACCGAGTAGGCCGAGGCCAGTTGCTCGAGGATGATGTCGTCGATTTCCAGGCCGCAACGGCGCACGCATTTCTCGATGTTCTGCGCGGCGTTGACCGCGCAGGTGACCACGTGGACCTTGGCTTCCAGGCGCACGCCCGACATGCCCAGTGGCTCGCGCACGCCTTCCTGGTTGTCGATCACGTAGTCCTGCGGCAGGGTGTGCAACACGCGCTGGTCGGCCGGGATGGCCACGGCCTGTGCGGCGTCGAGCACACGCTCGAGGTCGGCGGTGCTGACTTCGCGGTCGCGGATGGCGACGATGCCGTGGGAGTTCAGGCTGCGGATGTGATTGCCGGCCACGCCGACGAATGCCGAATGGATACGGCAGCCGGCCATCAGCTGGGCCTCTTCCACGGCGCGCTGGATCGACTGCACGGTCGACTCGATGTTCACCACCACGCCCTTCTTCAGGCCGCGCGATGGGTGGGTGCCGATGCCCACGATCTCCAGGGTGCCGTCCTCGCCGACCTCACCCACCAGCGCCACCACCTTGGAGGTGCCGATGTCCAGCCCGACGATCATTTTGCCGCTATGCGCGTTTGCCATGGTCCTGCCTCTCTCTAATTCTTCGCAACGGCGGGTTGGGCCGTCGTCGGTGCATTCGGTTCCCGCCAGCCAACGGCAAGTCCATTGGCGTAACGCAGATCGATGCGGGCGATATTGGTGATCTGGTCTTTAAGCGTCTTGTCGTAAATGGCAATGAAACGGCGCATCTTCTCCACCAGATGGTCGCGCCCCAGCAGCAGCTCGATGCCTGGCCCGGCACTACCCGCACCGGTGGTCAGGAACCAGCTGCCTCGCTCGCGCAGCTCCAGGCGAGCGATGGAAAAGCCCATGGGGCGCAGCATCTGGCTCAATACCTGATACTGCTGCATGACTTGTTGCTGAGCGCGCTGCGGCCCGAACAGCTGCGGCAGGTGCTCGTAGTTGGCCAGCTCGCGCGGGGTGAAGGCCTGGCCCTGGTTGTTGAGCAAGGCCTCGTCGCCCCAGCGCGCCACCGGCAACTGTTCCTCCAGACGGATCACCACCTCGTCCGGCCAGACCCGACGCACTTCGGCGTGGGCGATCCATGGCATCTGCTCCAGTTCCACGCGCATCGCCGCCAGGTCGACGGTGAAGAAGCTCGCCGCCACATAGGGGGCGATCCGCTGCTGCACCGACTGCTGGCTGATGTAGCTGAGGTCGCCCTGCACGTCGATCTTGGTGATCGGCCTGTCGGCGTACGGCATCAGGCGGATGGCGCCCTCATAGGCGCCAAAGCCCGCAGCCACCAGCAGGACCGGCCACAGCAGGCGCTTGAGGCCGCCGAAGCTCGGCCGTGGCAGGCGCGCCGATACGGGCTCGTCGGCCACCAGTCGGCTGGCACCACGCGGCACCGGCTTGCTGCGGCCGGTAACAGGTGGTTGCTGACGTACCATCGCGCCTTGCATGGTGGTTAACCTCGCGTCGCTACGCTTTCGGCAAGGATCGCCAGCACCAGTTGCTGGAAGTCCAGGCCGGCCGCGCGGGCCGCCATGGGCACCAGGCTATGATCGGTCATGCCGGGTGCGGTGTTGACTTCGAGCAGCCAGAACCGGCCCTGCTCGTCCTGCATCACGTCCAGCCGGCCCCAGCCCTCGATGCCGATGGCATCGCAGGCGCGCGCGGTCAGGTCGATCAGCTCTTGCTCCTTGACGCTGTCCAGGCCGCACGGAATGCGGTACTGGGTGTCATTGGCGATGTACTTGGCGTCGTAGTCGTAGAACACGTGCGGGGTGCCCAACGCGATCGGCGGCAGCACCTGGCCACGCAGCACGGCGATGGTGAACTCCGGGCCGTGGATCCACTGCTCGACCAGTACCTGCGAGTCGTACTTGGCGGCGTCTTTCCAGGCGGCGACCAACTCTTGCTCGCTGTTCACCTTGGCCATGCCGATGCTCGAACCTTCATGGGCAGGTTTGACGATCAACGGGAAGCCCAGTTCCGCGCTGGCGGCAACGCAGTCCTGCTCGCTGGCCAGCACCGCGTGGCGTGGCGTGGGGATGCCCAGGCTCTGCCACACCTGCTTGGTGCGCAGCTTGTCCATGGCCAGTGCCGAGGCAAGGATGCCGCTGCCGGTGTAGGGGATCCCCAGGCACTCGAGCAGGCCCTGCATGCTGCCGTCTTCACCGCCACGGCCGTGGAGGATGATGAAGGCGCGGTCGATCTTCTCGTGCTGCAGGCGCGCCAGCAGGTCGTCGCCCACATCGATGGCGACCACGTCGACACCAGCGCTGGTCAGCGCTTCGATCACCGCCGCCCCGGATTTCAGCGAGACCTCGCGCTCGGCGCTCTTGCCCCCGTAGAGCACGGCAACGCGGCCGAAGGCCTTGACGTCGAGAGTGGAGTGCAGCTTGTCGTAGGCGCTGGTCATTTCGACTTCTCCTGCTTGGCGCCAGCGAACAGCGGGCTTTTCATCAATTGCGGGGCCAGGCCACCGACATCACCGGCACCCTGGCAGATCAGGATGTCGCCGGCACGCAGCAGCGGCTTGACCAGCGGCGCGAGTTCAGCGCCACGTTCGATGTAGATCGGGTCGAGCTTGCCGCGCTGACGGATGCTGTGGCACAGCTGGCGGCTGTCGGCACCGGGGATCGGCTCTTCGCCGGCCGGGTAGACCTCCATCAGCAGCAGCACGTTGGCATCGCCCAGCACCTGCACGAAATCGTCGTACAGGTCGCGGGTGCGGCTGTAGCGGTGCGGCTGGTAGACAATGACCAGGCGGCGGCTCGGCCAGCCGCCACGCACGGCCTTGATCACAGCGGCGACTTCGGTCGGGTGGTGGCCGTAGTCGTCGACCAGCATCACGCTGCCGCCTTCGACCGGCAGCTCGCCATACACCTGGAAGCGTCGGCCGACGCCCTGGAAACCGGACAGGCCCTGGACGATGGCCTCGTCGCTGATACCTTCGTCAGTGGCGATGGCGATGGTGGCCAGTGCATTGAGCACGTTGTGGTTGCCCGGCATGTTCACCGACACCTCGAGCGGCTCGCAGTCGCGGCGCAGCACGGTGAAGTGGGTCTGCATGCCCTGCTGGCGCACGTTGATGGCGCGGATATCGGCCTCTTCGCTGAAACCGTAGGTGACGGTCGGGCGCTTGACCTGCGGCAGGATCTCACGCACCACCGGATCGTCCAGGCACATCACCGCCAGCCCGTAGAACGGCAGGTTGTGCAGGAACTCGACGAAGGTCTTCTTCAGCTTGTTGAAGTCGCCCTCGTAGGTGGCCATATGGTCGGCGTCGATGTTGGTAACGACAGCGACCATCGGCTGCAGGTGCAGGAAGCTGGCGTCGCTTTCATCGGCTTCGGCGATCAGGTAGCGGCTGGTGCCCAGCTGCGCGTTGGTACCGGCAGCGGTCAGACGCCCACCGATGACGAACGTCGGGTCGAGGCCGCCGGCGGCGAACACCGACGCCAGCAGGCTGGTGGTGGTGGTCTTGCCGTGGGTGCCGGCAACGGCCACGCCATGGCGATAGCGCATCAGCTCGGCGAGCATTTCGGCGCGCGGTACCACCGGGATACGGCGCTCCAGCGCGGTGGCGACTTCCGGGTTGGCCGGGTTGATCGCGCTGGACACCACCAGCACGTCGGCGCTGGCGGCGTTCTCGGCACGGTGGCCGACGAAGATCTCGGCACCGAACGACTCCAGGCGCTCGGTGACCGGCGAAGCCTTGAGGTCGGAACCGGACACTTCATAGCCCAGGTTCAGCAGCACCTCGGCGATGCCGCACATGCCCACGCCGCCGATACCGACGAAGTGGATGCGACGGATACGGCCCATCTTCGGTTGCGGCATGGCTTTCTGGCTCTCAACCATGGGCCACCTCCAGGCAGATATCGACCACGGTGCTGGTTGCGGCAGGTTTGGCCAGGCGACGCGCGGTGCCGGCCATGGTGTTGAGTTTCTCGGGTTGCATCAGCACCTCGTTCAGGCGTTCAGCGAGTTGCGCTGCGCCAGTTGTCGCTTGCGGCATCAGGAAGGCGGCGCCTTCACGAGCCAGATATTGGGCGTTGTGGGTCTGGTGGTCGTCGATCGCGTGGGGCAAGGGCACCAGCATCGAGGGCAGGCCCGCCGCCGCGAGTTCGCTGACGGTCAGGGCGCCGGCCCGGCACACCACCATGTCGGCCCAGCCATAGGCGTGGGCCATGTCCTTGATGAACGGCTCTACCTGAGCCTCGACACCCGCTTCGTGATAGCGCTCGGCGGTGGTCGTCGCGTGGTGCTTGCCGGCCTGGTGGAACACCTCGGGCCGCAGGTTCGCGGGCACCTCGGACAGGGCCTTAGGCAACAATTTGTTCAATGGTTCCGCACCCAGGCTGCCGCCCATGACCAACAGGCGGGCACGGCGCTCGGCCAGGGGCGCGCGCTGCGCATCCATGAACAGCTCCGGGCGCACCGGGTTGCCGGTGGTGCGCAGCTTGTCGTTGGCCTCGAAAGTGCCCGGGAACGCTTCGCAGACGCGTGCCGCCAGCGGCACCAGCAGGCGATTGGCGGTACCGGCGCGGGCGTTCTGCTCGTGAATGACCAGTGGCACGCCGCATAGCTTCGCGGCGACGCCGCCGGGGCCGGTCACATAACCACCGAAGCCGATCACGCAGACCGGCTTGAGTTCACGCACGATGCGCCGCGCCTGCAGCACCGCCTTGACCAGGGTGAACGGCGCCTTGAGCAGCGACAGTTTGCCCTTGCCACGCAGGCCAGTGACCTGGATCAGGTGCAACGGCAACCCCGCCTGGGGCACCAGTTCGTTTTCGATGCCACGCGGGGTGCCCAGCCAGTGCACGCTGTAGCCACGGGCCTGGAACTCGCGGGCACAGGCCAGGGCCGGGAACACATGCCCCCCGGTGCCGCCGGCCATGATCAACACGTTCTTGCCGTCAGCGGCCATGGCTGGTCTCCTCGGCAAAATCGCTCTCCTTGAATTCATGTTCCTCGCTGCCCAGGTGCGTGCGGCTTTCCCACTCGATCCGTAGCAACAGCCCCACGCAGGCGCAGCAGATCACCAGCGAGCTGCCCCCGTAGCTGAGGAATGGCAGGGTCAGGCCCTTGGTGGGCAGCAGGCCGACGTTCACGCCGATGTTGATGAGGAACTGGCCGATCCACAGGAACGACAAGCCAAAGGCCATGTAGGCGGCGAAGAACTGCTTGGCCTTCTCCGCCCACAGGCCGATGTACAGGGCACGAACCGTGACGAAGACGAACAACGCGATGGTCAGCAGCGAGCCGACCACGCCCAGTTCCTCGGCCAGCACCGAGAACACGAAGTCGGTGTGCGCCTCGGGCAGGTAGAACTGCTTCTGCACGCTGTTGCCCAGGCCCACGCCCAGCCATTCGCCGCGGCCGAAGGCGATCAGTGCCTGGGTCAGCTGGTAGCCGGAACCGAACTGGTCGGACCAAGGGTCGGTAAACGTGATCAGGCGCGCCATCCGGTATGGCTGGGCCTGGACCAGGACCACCACCGAAATGACCGCCAGCACCACCATCAGCGAGAAGCGGAACAGCCCCACCCCACCGAGGAACAGCATGGCCGCCGCAGCCCCCATCATCACCACCGTGGCGCCGAAGTCGGGCTCCATCAGCAGCAGGCCCGCCATCGGCAACAGCACGATGAACGGCTTGAAGAAGCCCATCCAGCTCTCGCGCACCTCGGTCTGCCGGCGCACCAGATAGCCGGCCAGGTAGATGACCACGAAGACCTTGGCGATCTCGGAGGGCTGGACGTTGAAAAAGCTGAAGCCGATCCAGCGCATCGAACCGTTCACCTCGCGGCCGATGCCCGGCACCAGCACCAGTACGAGCAGGCCGAAGGCGCCGATCAGCATGAGGAACCCCATGCGCTGCCAGGTGGCGATCGGCACCATGATGGTCATCACCCCGGCGCCCAGGCCGAGGGTGACGTACACCAGGTGGCGGATCATGTGATACAGCGGGTTGCCCGACTGCACTGCGGCCACTTCCGAGGAGGCCGAGGTGATCATCACCAGGCCCAGGCCGAGCAGCGCCAGGCAGCCGGCCAGCAGCGGGAAGTCCAGGTCGATGCCACGGCCGCTGATCAGCGGCGACGGATAAGGCTTGAGGATGCCGAAGATCATGCCAGCCCCTCCGCTGCCTGGGCGAACAGGCGCCCGCGTTCTTCGAAGTTCTTGAACATGTCGAGGCTGGCGCAAGCGGGCGACAGCAGCACGGCATCACCTGGCTGGGCGAGTTCGGCGCAGCGTTGCACGGCTTCGTCGAGGGTCTTGACCCGCACTTGTGGCACGGCATCGCCCAAGGTTTCGGCCAGGCGCTCGGCGTCACGGCCAAGCAGCACCACGGCGCGGCAGTGTTGCGCCACCGGCTCGCGCAAGGCGGCGAAGTCTGCGCCCTTGCCATCGCCACCGGCGATCAGCACCAGCTTGCCCTCGATATCGGCACCCAAGCCTTCGATGGCAGCCAGCGCGGCACCGACGTTGGTGGCCTTGGAGTCGTCGTACCAGTTCACGCCATTGCGTTCACGGACCCACTGGCAGCGATGGGCCAGGCCCTTGAACTCGCGCAGCGCCTCGAGCATGGGCTCGAACGGCAGGCCGGCGGCATGGCCGAGGGCCAGCGCGGCCAGGGCGTTGCTCTGGTTGTGGGCGCCACGGATCTTCAATTCACGCACCGGCATGAGCGCCTGGAATTCGAAGGCCAGGTGCTTCTCGCCATCGACTTCCCGCAGACCGAAGGACTTGAAGTCCGGCGCATTCAGACCAAAGCTCCAGCTCGGCCGACCTTCGACCGGCAGTGGACGGCTCAGGGCATCCTGGCGATTCACCACCACCTGGCGGGCACCGCGGAATATCCGGTGCTTGGCCAGGTGATAGGCCGGCAGGCCGCTGTAGCGGTCCATGTGGTCTTCGCTGATGTTCAGCACCGTGGCCACTTCGGCGTTGAGCTGGTCGGTGGTTTCCAGCTGGAAGCTCGACAGCTCGAGCACGTACAGCTCCACGCTGTCGTCGAGCAGGTCCAGCGCCGGCGTGCCCAGGTTGCCGCCCACTGCCACACGTTTGCCTGCCTTGATGGCCATCTCGCCGACCAGGGTGGTCACGGTGCTCTTGGCGTTGGAGCCACTGATCGCGATGATCGGCGCTTTTGCGTGGCGGGCGAACAGCTCGATGTCGCCGGACAGCGTCACGCCGCGCGCCGCCGCCTGCTGCAGGGCCGGGGTGGCCAGGGCCAGGCCGGGGCTCACGTAAAGCTCGTTGGCGCGGCAGAGGAAGTCGACGTCCAGCTCGCCACAGCGCACTTCCACCTGCGGGTAATCACGGCGCAGGGTATCCAGTTCCGGCGGTTGCTCGCGGGTGTCGGCGACCGCAAAGGCAATGCCCCGGCTCGCCAGGAAGCGAACCAGGGACATGCCGCTCTTGCCGAGGCCGACAACGATGCGGAATTGGTCGGAAGCGATCAGTGACACGCTCGTTTACCTCAGTTTCAGGGTGGCAAGGCCGATCAGCACCAGGATCACCGTGATGATCCAGAAGCGGACGATCACGCGCGGCTCGGGCCAGCCCTTGAGTTCAAAGTGGTGATGGATCGGCGCCATGCGGAACACACGCTTGCCGGTGAGCTTGAAGGACGCCACCTGGATGACCACCGACAGGGTTTCCATCACGAACACGCCGCCCATGATGAACAGGACGACTTCCTGGCGGACGATCACGGCGATGGTGCCCAGCGCCGCGCCCAGCGCCAGGGCGCCGACGTCGCCCATGAACACCTGGGCCGGGTAAGTGTTGAACCACAGGAAGCCCAGGCCTGCGCCGATCAGCGCGCCGCAGAACACGATCAGCTCGCCCGCGCCCGGCACATAAGGGATCAGCAGGTACTCGGCGAACTTCACGTTGCCCGACAGGTAGCAGAAGATACCCAGGGCGCCGCCGACCATCACCGTCGGCATGATCGCCAGGCCATCGAGGCCGTCGGTCAGGTTGACCGCGTTGCTGGAACCGACGATGACGAAGTAGGTGAGCACGATGAACCCGGCCCCCAGCGGGATGGCCAGGTCTTTCAGCATCGGGATGATCAGTGTGGTCTCGACGCTGGTGGGGGCGGTCTTGTACAGGAAGATCGCCGCGGCCAGGCCGAACACCGACTGCCAGAAATACTTCCAGCGGCTGGGGAGGCCGCGGGAGTTCTTCTCGATCACCTTGCGGTAGTCGTCGACCCAACCGATGGCGCCGAAGGCCAGGGTGACGACCAGCACCACCCACACGTAGCGGTTGGTCAGGTCGGCCCACAGCAGGGTGCTGATGGCGATGGCGGACAGGATCAGCGCGCCGCCCATGGTGGGGGTGCCGGACTTCGACAGGTGCGATTGCGGGCCGTCGTTACGCACGGCCTGACCGATCTGGCGGATCTGCAGGGTACGGATCATCCACGGGCCCAACCACAGGGCCAGGGACAGCGCGGTCAGCACACCCAGGATCCCGCGCAGGGTGAGGTACTGGAAGACCGCGAAGCCCTTGTGGAACTGTTGCAGATACTCAGCCAACAGCAGCAGCATTAATGTTTCTCCCCGCTGGCACCGCACAGTGCGGCCACGACGTTTTCCATCGCAGCGCTGCGCGAGCCCTTGATCAAGATAGTGGTGTCGCTGGCTGTTTCCGCGCGAACGGCATCGATCAGCTCAGCTTGAGTAGCGAAATGGCGCCCTTTTTCGCCGAACGCCTTGACCGCATGGGCCATGTTATTGCCCACCGCGTACAATGCGTCGACCTTGCCACGCGCGTAGTCGCCCACCTGACGGTGGCCTTCCTCCGCCCATTGCCCCAGTTCGCCGATATCCCCGAGCACCAGGACGGTGCGTCCGGAAAAGCCGGCGAGTATATCAATGGCCGCGCACATGGAGGTGGGATTTGCGTTGTAGCTGTCGTCGATCACCCGCACGCCGTTCGGTGCGATCTGCGCCACGGTACGGCCCTTGACCGGCTGCACGGCATTCAGCCCGGCGGCGATGCCATTCAGGCTCAGACCAACGGCATGAGCGGCGGCGGCGGCGGCCAGGGCGTTGCTGACGTTGTGCTCGCCCAGCACATTGAGTTGCACAGCTACCGACTCACCCGCGCCATGCAGCGTGAACGAGGGGCAGCCACGCGCATCACGACCGATATCCGTGGCGTAGAAGTCGGCGCGGACGTCCTTGCGGGCGAAAGCGACGATCTTGTGCGCACCGGCACGCGCCTTCCAGGTGGAGAAGGCTTTGTCGTCCAGGTTGAGGATGGCAATGCCACCTTCACCCAGCCCTTCGAGAATCTCGCCTTTGGCTTCGACGATCTTCTCCGGGCCACCGAACTCACCGACATGGGCAGTCCCGGCGTTGTTGATGATGACCACCTGCGGCTTGGTCAGGCCGACGGTGTAGCGGATCTCGCCAATGCGCGAAGCACCCAGCTCGATGACCGCGGCGCTGTGCTCAGGGGCGATCTCCAGCAACGTCAGCGGCGCGCCGAGGTCATTGTTCAGATTGCCGCGGGTAGCGTGAACCGGCCCTCGGGTGCGCAGGATCGCCGCAAGCATTTCCTTCACCGTGGTCTTGCCGCTGGAGCCGGTGATGGCGACGACCGGCTTGTCGAAGGCGGCGCGATTCAATGCACCAAGCTGGCCAAGGGCAACGCGGCAGTCGGCGACCACCAACTGCGGCAGGTCGATATCGGCAACTTCACGCTCGACCAGCGCTGCCACGGCCCCCTTTGCTTTCACATCGGCCAGGTAGTCGTGGCCATCGAAACGCGGCCCCGTCAGGGCGACGAACAACTGCCCGGCGGCAACGCTACGGCTGTCGATGCTGACACCGGTGAAACTAGCGTCGTCGCCGAACTGGCGAGCACCCAGTGCCGCGGTCAGCTGGCTGAGTGTCATGGGCTTAAGCATGTGGAGCCTCCCAGGCTGCAAGGGCCTTCTCGGCTTCGACCAGGTCGGAGAAGTCATGGCGCTCGCCATTGATCTCCTGGTAATCCTCATGGCCCTTGCCGGCCAGGACAATGACATCGTCGGCAGCGGCAGTGGCGATCAGGTGGGCAATGGCCTCGCCACGGCCGGCGACGAACTCGACGTCGGCGGGCTTGGCGAAACCAGGGCGAATGTCATCGAAGATGCGCAGCGGGTCTTCGGTACGCGGGTTGTCGTCGGTGACCAGCACACGATCGGCCAGGCGCTCGGCCACTGCCGCCATCAGCGGACGCTTGCCGCTGTCACGGTCGCCACCGCAGCCGAACAGGCACTGCAACTGGCCGTGGGCATGCGGGCGCAAGGCTTCGAGGACTTTTTCCAGTGCATCTGGCGTGTGCGCGTAATCGACCACCACCAAGGGTTTGTCGCCGCCACCCAGGCGCTGCATGCGGCCCACCGGGCCCTGCAGTTGCGGGGTGACCTTGAGGATCTCGTCCAGCGAGTAATCCAGCGCCAGCAGTGCTGCCACGGCGGCGAGCATGTTGCTCAAGTTGAAGCGACCCAGCAGTTGACTGCGCAGGGTACGCTCGCCCTGGGCGGTGACCAGGGTGGCGCGCACACCATCGTCATTGAAGCTGGCTTCGCGACAGAACAGCGAGGCGTCCGGGTTTTCCAGGCTGTAGCTGAGCAGCCGGGTCTCGCTGTGATCGCTGCTGGGGCGACGGGCAAAATCATCAGCCAGGCGGCGGCCAAACGCATCGTCCAGGTTGACCACCTGGCAACGCAGGCTCGGCCAGGCGAACAGCTTGGCCTTGGCGGCCTCGTAGGCCTCCATGCTGCCGTGGTAGTCGAGGTGGTCGCGGGACAGGTTGGTCATCACCGCAATGTCGAATTCCAGCGCAGCCACGCGCCCCTGCTCCAGGGCATGAGAGGACACTTCCATGGCCACAGCCTTGGCGCCGCCCTTCTTCAGGTCGTTGAGCGTCGCCTGCACGGCAATCGGGTCCGGGGTGGTCAAGCGACCACTCTGCAGCTCGCCATAGAAGCCGGTACCCAGGGTGCCGATCAGGCCGCAACGCTGGCCGAGGGCATCGAGAGCCTGGGCCAGCAGCTGGGTGACACTGGTCTTGCCATTGGTACCGGTGACGCCCACCAGGTTCAGCTGGCGGCTCGGCTCACCATAGAAGCGCCCGGCAATCTGCGACAGCTGGCCGATCAAACCCTTGACCGGGATCAGCGGCGCGTCGGTGATCGGCAGTACGCTGGCACCTTGCTCTTCGTAGGCTACCGCGGCGGCGCCACGGGCCAGGGCGTCGGCGATATGGGCGCGGCCGTCGACCTTGGCGCCAGGCACAGCCAGGAACAGATCGCCCGGACGCACAGCGCGGCTGTCCAGCGTCAGCTCGCGGATCAGCGGATCGCGGCTGGCATGGGCAAACAGTTTGCTCAATGGCATCGTCATCAACCTCGCCCTCCCTTGGCGGGTACTGCGCTGGCTTGCTGCGTCGAAGGTGGCGGCAGGTTGTCCGGCGGTACGTTCATCAGGCGCAGGGTGCCCGACATCACTTTGCTGAATACGGGGGCCGAGACCAGGCCGCCGAAATACCCACCCTTGCCCGGCTCGTCGATGACCACGACGATGGCATAGCGCGGGTCGCTCATCGGGCCGAAGCCGGCGAACAGGGAGCGGTAAGCGTTCTCGGTGTAGCCCTTGGAACCGACCGTGGCTTTACGCGCCGTACCGGACTTGCCAGCCACGTGATAGAACGGTACCTGGGCGCGGAACACACCGCGCGGCGCCTCGATCACCTGCTGCAGCATGCCCTGCACGGTTTCGGCGGTTTCTTTCGGAATGGCCTGCACCGCTTCCGGCGCCTTGTCGACCTTGAGAATCGACAACGGCACCATCTTGCCGTCGTTGGCCAGGGCGGCATAGGCATGCACCAGCTGCAGGGCGGTCACCGAGACGCCATAGCCGTACGACAGGGTCGCGGTCTCGGCCTTGCGCCATTCGCGGTGGTTGGGCAGGTTACCGACGCGCTCGCCAGGGAAACCCAACCCGGTGTACTGCCCGAGGCCAACCTGCGACATTACCCGGTAGATGGCCTCGCCGCCGATATCGAAGGCGATCTTGCTCATGCCGACGTTACTGGAGTTGATCAGGATGCCGGTCAGGTCGAGGATCGGGCCCTCGCTCTTCGATACGTCCTTGATGGTGTAGCGGCCGATCTGCAGGCTGCCCGGATATACCTCGACCTTGTCGGTGGGCTTCCAGCGGCCGCTCTGCAGCGCGGCACTCATGGAAATCGGCTTGACCGTGGAACCTGGCTCGAAGACGTCGATGATCGCCCGGTTGCGCATCGCCGCCGGGAACATGCTGCGACGGTTGTTGGGGTTGTAGGTTGGCTGGTTGACCATGGCCAGGACCTCGCCGGTCTTGACGTCCATGATCACCAGGCTGCCGGCCTTGGCGTCCTGCTCAGCGATGGCGTTGCGCAGTTCGCGGGTGGCCAGGTACTGCAGGCGCAGGTCGATCGACAACGCCAAGGTCTTGCCGGCCTTGGCGTTCTTGGTTACCTGGATATCCTTGATCAGCCGGCCGCGCCGGTCCTTGATCACCTGCCGCTTGCCGGGCACGCCGGCCAGCCACTCGTCGTAGGCCAGCTCGACCCCTTCGCGACCGTGGTCGTCCAGGTCGGTGAAGCCGACCATGTGCGCGGTGACATCACCGGCCGGATAGAAACGACGGAACTCTTCCAGCCCGTAGACGCCCGGCACTTTCAGGTCGAGCACCTGCTGCCCCTGCTCCGGGGTCAGGCCACGGACCAGGTAGATGAATTCCTTGCTGGCCTGCTGGGTCAGGCGCTCGATCAATTGCTGCGGGTTCTGCCCAAGGGCGGCGGCCAGTTGCGGCCAGCGGTCCTTGGCCACCTGCATTTCCTTGGGGTTGGCCCACAGCGTGGTGACCGGCGTGCTCACAGCCAAAGGCTCGCCATTGCGGTCGGTGATCAGGCCACGGTGCGCGGGGATCGGGATATGACGCAGGCTGCGGGCATCGCCCTGCCCCTTGAGGAAGTCGCGGTCGACCACCTGCAGGTCGATGATGCGCCAGCAGATGGCGCCGACCATCAGCGCCAGCAGGCCGACGACCACGCGGAAACGCCAAGGGTAGAGTGCGCCCTCGAGCTTCATCATGGCGCCACCATCCGTACTTCGTCAGCAGCCGGCACACGCATTTTCAGCTGTTCGCTGGCCAGCGTCTCGATCCGGCTGTGGGCGGTCCAGGTACTCTGCTCGAGAATGAGACGCCCCCATTCGGCCTGGGCCTTGTCGCGCTCGTTCAGTTCACCGTACAAGGTGTTGAGCAACTGACGGTTCCAGTGGGCGCTGTAGGATACGGCGATCGCCGAAACCAGCACGCCGACAAACAGCAGAAGCATCAGGAAGCTTCCGCCCGGCAAAGGCTTGGCGAACAGCCGGCTCACCGCAGCTTCTCCGCCACCCGCATCACGGCGCTGCGCGACCGCGGGTTGGCCTTGAGCTCGGCCTCGGAGGCGAATTGCGCCTTGCCGATGAGCTTGATCTTCGGCTCGAAAGTCTTGTGCTGCACCGGCAGGTTGCGCGGCAGGTTGTCCGCCTCGCCCTTGACCAGCTTGCGCATGAACAGCTTGACGATGCGGTCTTCAAGGGAATGGAAGCTGATCACCGCCAGACGCCCGCCGACCTCCAGCGCATCGAGCGCCGCTTCAAGACCGGCCTCGAGATCGCCCAGCTCGTTGTTGACGTGGATGCGCAGGCCCTGAAACGCACGGGTCGCCGGGTTCTTGCCCTTTTCCCAGGCAGGGTTGGCGACCTTGAGCACCTCGGCCAGGTCCGCAGTGCGGGTGAACGGTTGCTTTTCACGACGCTCCACTACCGCACGGGCCATGCGCCCGGCAAAACGCTCTTCGCCATATTCCTTGAACACCCGGGCGATTTCTTCCACAGGCGCGGTGGCGATGAACTCGGCGGCGCTGATGCCCTGGTTCGGGTTCATGCGCATGTCGAGCGGGCCGTCATTGAGGAAGCTGAAGCCACGCTCCGGGTCATCCAGCTGTGGCGACGACACCCCGAGGTCGAGCAGGATGCCGCTGACCTTGCCGGCCAGATCACGCCCCGCGACCTCGGCGCCCAGCTCGGCAAAGCTGCGCTGCACAATGACAAAGCGGCCGTCTTCGGCCGCCAGCGCTTGCCCTGTGGCAATCGCCTGTGGATCCTTGTCGAACCCCAGCAGCCGCCCTTGCGGCCCGAGCTTGCTGAGGATGAGGCGGCTGTGGCCGCCACGCCCGAAGGTGCCGTCCAGATAGCAACCGTCGGCGCGCAGGGCCAATGCCTCGACGGCTTCGTCGAGGAGGACGGTGATGTGGTTGAAGCCGCTATCTATGGTCACAGGATCAGGTCACGCAAATCATCGGGCATGGCGCCCGGTTGTTGAATAGCTGCAAGGTCGGCTGCCGAAACCGCGTTCCAGGCATCCTCGTCCCACAGCTGGAATTTGTTCAGTTGCCCCACCAGCATCGCCTTCTTGTCGAGCTTGGCGTACTCGCGCAGGCGGGGCGGCACCAGGAAACGCCCACTGCCGTCGAGCTCCAGGTCAACCGCATTACCGATCAGCAAACGCTGCAGGCGACGGTTTTCCTCACGCAACGACGGCAAGGCGCGCAACTTGGCTTCTATCTGCTCCCACTCATCGAGGGGATAAACACACAAGCAGGGGTCAACAGCGTCGATGGTCACGATCAACTGACCATTGCAGCGCGAATCGAGCTCGTCACGGTACCGGCTCGGCATGGCGAGACGACCCTTGGCATCGAGGCTGACGGCGTTGGCTCCGCGGAACACGGCTGCGATTCCCCACAATGTTAGCTTTTTTGTGCCAGAAAACCCACTTCATCCCACTTTCTGCCACTTGCGCACACTATAGGAATCCGCCCGCCACACCGTCAAGGCACGTTCATAAGGAAAACCCTTACAGGACGGCGATTTAGCGCAACATTGGAAGGTGAAAGGAGTGTGAAAGAGAAAAACTGACGAGAAAAATCAAATCCACTCAAGCGGATAGAGCGCAGAGTTAAAGTGATTTATTAAGAGTAAGATTTTTTCGGTATTACCAAGGCGCTTCTGCTATCGAATCAAGCAGGAAGGGAGGGGTGGAGAGTCGATCTGTAAGCCGGGTTTTGTCGAGGACAGTCATTCCTCTACGACGGCCATCACTGGACGCCTCTAGCAACCTACCCGGTTCCGACGCGGGCCACGCCGTATGGAACCCTATTTGGTCTTGCTCCGAGTGGGGTTTACCTAGCCACGAACTGTTGCCAGTCGCGCGGTGCGCTCTTACCGCACCTTTTCACCCTTACCGGCGCCGAAGCGCTTAGGCGGTTGTTTTCTGTGGCACTTTCCGTAGGCTCGCGCCTCCCAGGCGTTACCTGGCACTCTGCCCTATGGAGCCCGGACTTTCCTCCCCCGCCTCTTGCGGAACAAAAGACGGCAGCGACTGTCCGATCGACTCTCCGCCGACAAGATTACCGGCAGGCGCGCTCAAGAACAAGCGATGTAACAAACAATATCATTAGGCCATCACTGCGACCCCGGTCGATTCCTTGGCCGCAGAGGCATCAATCGCGTGATGGCGGCCAGGCGTTCGGCGACAGCCTTGCAGCGCTCTCGAGATCGAGCGCCGCCCGCGCGGCGCATCGCGGATGAATCCGCTCCTACACGTTTGTTTCGGGCCAGTCATGCCTGGGAGGGCATCGGTGATCGCATTGTCGGCAACACGTGGCTTTAAGGCTGACAACCATGGCCTGACAGGTGCGGCACGTTGCAACCAATGTAGGAGCGGATTCATCCGCGATGCGCCGCGCGGGCGGCGCTCGATCCCATTACCCCCACAACTTGACCGTCGAACACCTCGAAAGCCCCAGATCAGCTGAGTTTCTGTTTATCCAACGCCAGCTGATAGAGCAGATTCTTGCGCACCCCCGTGATCTCGGCCGCCAATGCAGCAGCCTTCTTCAACGGCATCTCTCCCAACAGCAGATCCAGAACGCGCTGCGCCTCGCTGCTGATAGCCTGCTCACCCTCAGGCGCGCTCCAACCCGCCACCAGCACCACGCACTCACCACGCTGCTGATTGCTATCGCCCTGCACGAAGGCACGCAGTTCTGCCAGCGGCAGGCCCTTGAGCGTCTCGAAAGTCTTGGTGATTTCACGCGCCAGCACCGCCGGGCGCTCATCACCGAACACCGCCTCCATGTCCTCCAGGCATTCGAGGATACGATGGGGTGCCTCATAGAAGATCAGGGTCCGGGGCTCTTCCTTCACTTGCTCCAGGCGTGCCCGACGCCCTGCTGTCTTGGCCGGCAGGAACCCTTCGAAGATGAACCGATCCGACGGCAGCCCCGCCGCCGACAACGCCGCGATCAGCGCACACGCGCCTGGCACCGGCACCACCTGTACACCCGCCGCCCGCGCCTGGCGCACCAGGTGATAGCCAGGGTCGGAAATCAGCGGCGTGCCGGCATCGGACACCAGCGCCACATCGTCACCGGCCAGCAACCGGGTGATGAAGCGACCGCCTTCGTCGCGCTCGTTGTGCTCATGGCAGGCCGCCAATGGTGTGTCGATACCGAAATGCTGGAGCAGGCGCACCGAGTGGCGAGTGTCCTCCGCGGCGATCAGGCTGACATCGGCCAGCACCTTCAACGCCCTGGCGCTCATGTCGTCGAGGTTGCCGATGGGCGTGGCGACCACATACAGCGTTCCCATGGTGGATTTCGAAGCCCCTGCAACATCAGTCACTGCGCACACCTGCATTTCGGATCAAAGGCGCCATTGTAGCCCGAGCACCGGTAACAGGGCGCAACGAACTTCACTTCTCACCCGGCTGTCGCCACCTATAGTGAAGGTTCCGCATCGGCAAGATCGCGCCCAGACCGCCGCTTGGGTACAATTGTCGGCCAACTTGATCGAGTAACAGGACCTTTACATGATCGCTTGCCTGCGGCTGTTCACAGCCCTCTGCCTCGCCGCCCTGCTGGCAGCCTGCGCCAGCTCGCCCTCATCCAGCCTGGGCGAACTGCCACGCACCCCGGACGCCAGCATCGAGCAACTGCTCGACAAGGCCGCCTCCAGCAAGTCGGCCGAAGACGCTGCGCTACTGCGCCTGAGCGCCGCCGACCTGGCCTACAAGCAGAAGGACTTCCCCCGCGCGGCCCGCATTCTCGAACAGGTGCCGCTGGACTCGCTCAAACCCGCCCAGCAAGTATTCGCCTCCACGCTGGCCGCCGAGCTGGCCATGAGCCGCAACCAGCCCAAGGCCGCCCTCACCGCCCTCGCCCACCCGAGCCTGCAACGCGCTGGCGAACTGCCGGAGGAACAGCAGGCACGCACCTACAGCGTGCATGCCGCCGCACTGGAAGCCGACGGCCAGGCCCTGGCCGCCGCCCAGCAGCGTGTGCTGCTCGCCCCACTGCTCAACACCCAGGCGGCCGCGACCAACAATGATGCCATCTGGGCCCTGGTCGCCTCGCTGCCCGCCGAACAACTGCAGCAGCCCTCCAGCGACGCGACACTCGCCGGCTGGACCAGCCTGGCGCTCGCAGTCAAGAGCGCAGGCACCCTGGAACAGCAGCAGGCGGCCATTGACGCCTGGCGCAAGCAACACCCTGACCACCCTGCCTCGAAACAACTGCCGGTGGCCC
The DNA here is from genome assembly GCF_029478665.1 of Pseudomonas entomophila. Lineage (GTDB taxonomy): Bacteria > Pseudomonadota > Gammaproteobacteria > Pseudomonadales > Pseudomonadaceae > Aquipseudomonas > Aquipseudomonas entomophila_F. The sequence continues at coordinate 94,609 of NZ_JARPQB010000005.1, read as the reverse complement.
TGACCAAACTCAAGGAACTGGCCAGCCAGCCACTGACCAAAATCGCCCTGCTGCTGCCGCAGGAAGGCCCGCTGGCAGGCGTTGCCCGCGCCCTGCGCGACGGTTTCATGGCCGCCCACTTCCAGGCCCAGCAAGGTGGCCAGCCGGTGCCTGCAGTTCAGGTTTTCGACAGCTCGCGCATCACCTCGCTCGATGACTTCTACCGCCAGGCCCAGGCCGCTGGCGTGCAACTGGTCGTCGGCCCGCTGGAAAAACCCCTGGTGAAGAAACTCGCCGCCTATCCGCAACTGCCCATCACCACCCTGGCGTTGAACTACGCCGACGCCGGCCAGAAAGCACCGCCGCAGTTGTTCCAGTTCGGTCTCGCCGCCGAGGACGAAGCCCGCGAAGTCGCCCGCCGTGCCCGCGCCGACGGCATGGCCCGTGCTGTTGCGCTGGTCCCGAGTGGTGAATGGGGTGATCGTGTACTTGCTGCCTTCCGCAAGGATTGGGAAGCCAATGGTGGCACCTTGCTCGCCGCCGAACGTATCGCCCAGCCGGTCGCCCTGGCCCAGCAGATCGCCGAACTGTTCCAGCTGCGCCAGAGCGAAGGTCGCGCCAAGAGCCTGCAAAGCACCGTGGGCGGCAACATCGCCGCACAACCGTCGCGCCGACAGGACATCGATTTCATCTTCCTGGCCGCCACCCCGCAGCAAGCCCAGCAGATCAAGCCCACCCTCAACTTCCAGTACGCCGGCGACGTACCGGTCTACGCCACCTCGAACCTCTACAGCGCCAGCGGTGACGTCAACCAGTACAACGACATGAACGGCATCCGCTTCTGCGAAACCCCGTGGCTGCTCGACAGCACCAACAGCCTGCGCCAGCAGGTGGTGCAGCAGTGGCCCCAGGCCGCGGGCAGCCTCGGCCGCCTGTACGCCATGGGCGTCGACGCCTACAGCCTGGCCCCTCGCCTGGACCAGCTCAAGGCATTGCCAGGCAACCGTATCGAAGGCCAGTCTGGCAGCCTGAGCATGAACGCCAACCAGCGCGTCGAGCGCCAACTGCCCTGGGCCGAGTTCTCCGGCGGCCAGGTCAAGCGCCTGCCGGACACGCCTCGCTGATGCCCGACGCGTCGCCATCCTGCGCCGGCCAGGCTGCCGAAGACTACGCCCTCGAGCATCTTCAAGGGCAGGGTTTGCGGCTGCTGGCCCGCAACTGGCGATGCAAGGGTGGTGAGCTCGATCTGGTCATGCTCGATGCCGATACAGTAGTATTCGTCGAAGTCCGCTATCGGTTGCACGCGGGCTTTGGTGGCGCGCTCGGCAGTATCGATGGGCGCAAGCAGCAGCGACTGACGCTTGCCGCCAACCTTTTCCTGCAGAGCGAACCCCGCTGGGCCCAAAAACCCTGCCGCTTCGATGTTGTCGCCCTGCAGGGCCAGGGGCACGCGGGGCAACCGCTTCAATGGCTGAAAAACGCCTTCGAATGCTGAACCCTATCCGAATTCCAAGCTCTATGTTTCGCGGGCTGGTCCCTGTCGCGCGTCGCGCCAGCCACCGCCCTACTTAAGGTCACCCAGATGGACATGCAATCCCGAATTCGCCGGCTGTTCCAGGCCAGCATCGACACCAAGCAACAGGCAATGGACATCCTGGCACCCCACATCGAGCAGGCCAGCCTGGTCATGGTCAACGCCCTGCTCAGCGACGGCAAGATGCTCGCCTGCGGCAATGGCGGCTCGGCCGGCGACGCCCAGCACTTTTCCTCGGAGCTGCTCAACCGCTTCGAGCGCGAGCGCCCGAGCCTGCCGGCCATCGCCCTGACCACCGACAGCTCCACACTCACCTCGATCGCCAACGACTACAGCTACAACGAAGTCTTTTCGAAGCAGATTCGCGCCCTGGGCCAACCCGGCGATGTGCTGCTGGCGATCTCCACCAGCGGCAACTCGGCCAACGTGATCCAGGCGATCCAGGCCGCCCATGACCGCGAAATGATTGTCGTCGCCCTGACCGGCCGCGACGGCGGCGGCATGGCGTCGCTGCTGCTGCCCGAGGACGTGGAGATCCGCGTACCCTCGACGGTCACCGCACGCATCCAGGAAGTCCACCTGCTGGCGATCCACTGCTTGTGCGACCTGATCGACAGCCAACTGTTCGGGAGTGAAGAATGATCCCCAAGCGTCTCGGCCTGATGGCCCTCACCCTGTGCCTGAGCCTCTCCGGCTGCAGCTCGGTATTGACCTCGACCCGCAACTCACCGATCGAGGATGACCGTGGCACCCGCACCATCGGCAGCAAGATCGACGACTCGCTGATCGAAACCAAGGTCTCGGTCAACATCGCCAAGGCCAACCCTGAGCTGGACAAGGGCTCGCACATCGTCGTCAGCAGCTACAACGGTGTTGTACTGCTCGCCGGCCAGACCCCGCGCGCCGACCTCAAGTCCCTGGCTGAACAGACCGCCAGCCAGGTCCAGCGGGTCAAGAAGGTGCACAACGAACTGCAGGTCATCCAACCTTCGTCCATCCTCGCGCGCAACAACGACGCCTGGCTGACCACCAAGATCAAGACCCAGATGCTGGCCGACGAGAGCGTGCCCAGCTCACGCATCAAGGTGATCACCGAAAACGGCATCGTCTACCTGCTCGGCCTGGTCAGGCAGCAAGAAGCCAACGCCGCCACCAACGTGGTACAGGGCGTGTCGGGCGTGCAGAAGATCGTCAAGCTGTTCGAATACATCGACTGACTCCTTCGCCGGCAAGGCGGCCCCTGCAGACCTGCGCAGGAACCGCCTTACCGGCGAACAACCCTCGAAACCCAGGAAACACTCATGAAGAAGCTTCTGCTGCCCGCCCTGCTCATCGGCGCTTTCGCCACCCTGGTCGGGTGCTCCACCCCGAGCGTGATCACCCTCAACGATGGCCGCGAACTGCAGACCACCGACACGCCGGAATTCGACCGCGCCTCGGGCTTCTACGAGTTCAAGCAACTGGACGGCAAGCCGACCCGCATCAACAAGGACCAGGTACAGAGCATCAAGGACCTGTGATCCGACAGCAGTAACAAAAAAGGCGATCCATCCGGATCGCCTTTTTTGTTACTTGACCACCTTGAGGCTGGGTCGACCGCTCGGACGCGGCGGCTGGCCACCGCCTTCCGGCGGGCCATCGTCATTCGGCTCGACACCCTCATCAGCCGGCAGATCATCTTCATCGTCGAGCGGCGGCTCGAGCTCGAAGACCATGCCCTGGCCATTCTCCCGGGCATAGATACCCAGGATCGCACCGATCGGTACGTACAGCGTGTGGGCCACGCCACCGAAGCGCCCCTCGAAGCTCACCGCCTCGTTGTCCATGTGCAGGCTGCGCACGGCGCTGGGGGAGATATTCAGCACGATCTGGCCATCACTGGCGAAACCTTGGGGCACCTGGACGGCCGGATACTCGGCATTGACCAGCATGTGGGGGGTGCAATCGTTGTCGACGATCCACTCGTACAGCGCTCGAACCAGATAAGGGCGACTGGAGTTCATCAACGGCTCCTTTTTTAAACCTTGCGCATTTCACGTTCGGTAGCGGACAGGCTCGCCTGGAAAGGCTCGCGGGCGAACTGTCGCTCCATGTAATCCAGCAGCGGCTTGGCCTGCCGCGGCAATTCGATACCCATCACCGGCAAACGCCAGAGGATGGGCAGTAGACAGCAATCGACCAGGCTTTGCTCCTCGCTCATGAAGCAGGCCATCTCGCCAAACAGCGGCGCCACACCCGTAAGGCTTTCACGCAGCTCCTTGCGTGCCTGAGCGCGCGCCGCGTCACTGCCTCGGGTATCGAGCACAGTATCGGCCAAGGCGCACCAGTCGCGCTGAATGCGGTGCATCAGCAGGCGGCTGTTGCCACGAGCCACCGGATAGACCGGCATCAGCGGTGGGTGTGGATAGCGCTCTTCGAGATACTCCATCACCACCGATGACTCGTACAACGCCAGGTCTCGATCGACCAGGGTCGGCAGGCTGCCGTAGGGGTTCACTTCAACCAGCTTGGGCGGTAGACGCTTGGGGTCGACATCGATGATCTGCACCGTGATGCCTTTCTCCGCGAGCACGAGGCGTACCCGATGAGAATAATGATCAGCGGGGTCGGAATAGCAGGCTAACCTGTTGGTTGCGCCCATGTAGCGCCTCCTCGCACGGGATGCTTGTAAAACTCTAAATGAAAACGCGCCCGGGGCACCCTGGCATGTCTGCCAAGGCGCCCCGGGCGCGTTCAACTACCAGAAACTACTGCGTGATCAGTGCACGTCCTTCCAGTATTCGCGCTTGAGCAAGTAGGCGAACACGAAGAAGAAAGCCAGGTACAGCAGTACATAGGTGCCTATGCGCTGGCTTTCCAGTTTGACCGGGTTGGCCGAATAGGCCAGGAAGGTCACCAGGTTCTTGACCTTCTCGTCGAACTGCTCGGTGGTCAGGGTACCGGATTTCTCCTCGACGGTCAGCTGGTCGCACGCTTCATGGGTCAACGGGCTGCCGGTCAGCGGGTCGAATTGCTTCTTGCCGTCGATCACGGTCTGCACCTGCTTGCAACCGATCACCTGGTTGCCCTGCAGCCCGACCAGCACGTTGGGCATGCCGACATTAGGGAATACCTTGTTGTTCACCCGGTAGGGCCGCGTCGGATCCTCGTAGAAGCTGCGCAGGTAGGTGTACAACCAATCGTTGCCGCGCACCCGGGCGACCAGGGTGAGATCGGGTGGCGCCGCGCCGAACCAGGTCTTGGCGTCGTTCGGCTGCATGCCGATCTTCATGTGGTCGCCGATCTTGGCACCGGTGAACACCAGGTTCTCGAGCATCAGCTCGTGGGGTATCCCCAGATCGTCGGCTACCCGCTCATAGCGCTGGAACTTGGCGCTGTGACAGCCCATGCAATAGTTGGCGAAGGTACGCGCACCGTCCTGCAGGGCGGCCTTGTCGGTCAGGTCGACATCGACCTTGTCCAGTTCCAGGCTGTGTTCGGCAGCGAAGGACAGGCCAGGCATCAGTGCCAGCAAAAATACTGCAATCAACTTTTTCATCAGCCAGTCACCCTTTCCGGAACCGGTTTGGTCTTCTCAAGCCTTGTGTAGAACGGCATCAGCAGGAAGTAGGCGAAGTACAGCACCGTACACACCTGCGACAGCAAGGTCCGGCCCGGCGTTGGCGCCAGTACGCCCAGCACGCCGAGGATGACGAAGGCCACGCAGAACACCAGCAGGAAGATCTTGCTCAGCCAGCCCTTGTAGCGCATGGAGCGCACGGGACTGCGGTCGAGCCAGGGCAGCACGAACAGCACGGCGATGGCGGCACCCATGGCGATGACACCGAACAGCTTGTCAGGGACCGCGCGCAGGATCGCGTAGAACGGTGTGAAGTACCAAACCGGTGCGATGTGCTCAGGCGTCTTGAAGGCGTTAGCCTGCTCGAAGTTCGGTTTTTCCAGGAAGTAGCCGCCCATTTCCGGGAAGAAGAACACCACGGCGCAGAACACGAAGAGGAACACCACCACGCCGACGATATCCTTGACGGTGTAGTACGGGTGGAACGGAATGCCATCCAGCGGAATGCCGTTCTCGTCCTTTTTCTTCTTGATGTCCACGCCATCCGGGTTGTTCGAACCCACTTCGTGCAGCGCCAGGATGTGCAGCACCACCAGGCCAAGAATGACGATCGGCAGGGCCACCACGTGCAGGGCGAAGAAGCGGTTCAGGGTGATACCGGAAATCAGGTAGTCACCACGGATCCACTGGGTGAGGTCGCCGCCGATCACCGGGATCGCACCGAACAGCGAGATGATCACCTGGGCCCCCCAGTACGACATCTGGCCCCACGGCAGCAGGTAGCCCATGAAGGCCTCGGCCATCAGTGCCAGGTAGATCAGCATGCCGAACAGCCAGACCAGTTCGCGGGGCTTCTGGTAGGAGCCGTAGAGCAGGCCGCGGAACATGTGCAGGTAGACCACGATGAAGAATGCCGAGGCGCCGGTGGAGTGCAGGTAGCGCAGGATCCAGCCGTACTCGACGTCACGCATGATGTACTCGACCGAGGCAAAGGCCTCTTCCGCCGAGGGGGTGAAGCTCATGGTCAGCCACACGCCGGTGACGATCTGGTTGACCAGCACCAGCAGCGCCAGCGAGCCGAAGAAGTACAGGAAATTGAAGTTCTTGGGCGCGTAATACTTGCTCAGATGGTCTTCCCACATTTTCGTCGCGGGGAAGCGCGCATCGATCCACTCCATGAACTTGCTCATCATGCTTTCTCCTGATCGATGCCGATGACGATGAGATCGTCCGACTCGTACGAGTGCGGTGGCACTGGCAGGTTCAGCGGCGCCGGCTGGGACTTGTAGACACGGCCTGCCAGGTCGTAGTGCGAACCGTGGCACGGACAGAAGTAGCCACCAACCCATTTCGGGCCGAGGTCGGCCGGGGCGACTTCAGGACGGAACGTCGGCGAGCAACCCAGGTGGGTGCACAGGCCGACCAGGACGAGGATCTCGGGCTTGATCGAACGGTTCTGCGGGTCGACGTAGGTGGGCTGCACCGACGCCTTCGATTCAGGGTCGGAGAGCTCACCAGCGATCTTTTTCAGATTACCGAGGATCTCTTCCGTTCGCCGCACAATGAATACAGGTTGGCCACGCCACTCAGCCACCATCTGCTGCCCGGGCTCGACCTTGGCAATATTGACCTTCACCGGTGCACCCGCGGCTTTCGCCTTGGCACTGGGAAACCATGACCCTACGAACGGTACCGCAGCCCCCACTGCCCCCGCTGCCCCGACCACGGATGTCGCGGCTACGAGGAAGCGGCGCCGGCCTGCGTTGACGCCGTCATTGCTCATTCAGTCCTCTCCCATCAGCTTGCTTGGCCTGCTCTAACAGGCATCTACTTAGGTATGTCTGTGGCACTAAAAATTGGCCGCAATGGTAAGGAACAAATCCACACACTGACAAGGTGATTACCCACTAGTTGGGGTGCAACCCTCGCTTTGCTTGATCTGTGTCTATGCGGCAAACAACCACGGACTAGCTGACAGGTTAGTTCAAGACATAAAAAAAGCCCGGTTCCAGGGAACCGGGCTTTTTTCGACTGCCGAAGCGGTATTAACGCTTGGAGTACTGAGGACGCTTACGCGCTTTACGCAGACCCACTTTCTTACGCTCGACTTCACGGGCGTCGCGGGTGACGTAGCCAGCACGACGCAGGGCGCCACGCAGGGTTTCGTCGTATTCCATCAGGGCGCGGGTGATGCCGTGGCGGATTGCACCGGCCTGACCGCTGACACCACCACCGGAAACGGTGACGTAGATGTCGAATTTCTCAACGGTTTCGGTCAGTTCCAGCGGCTGGCGAACAACCATGCGAGCGGTTTCGCGGCCGAAGAACACGTCCAGAGAACGGTTGTTGATGGAGATGTTGCCAGTACCCGGACGCAGGAAAACGCGTGCGGTTGCGGTCTTGCGACGGCCAGTGCCGTAGTTTTGAGTCGCCGACATAATGAACTATCCCGTTAGATCTTCAGTTCTTGAGGCTGCTGAGCAGTGTGTGGGTGAGCAGCACCCGCGTACACTTTCAGCTTACGGTACATGTCGCGACCCAGCGGGTTCTTCGGCAGCATGCCTTTGACCGCGGTTTCGATAACACGCTCAGGGGCCTTGGCGATCAACTTCTCGAAGTTGATTTCCTTGATACCGCCCGGGAAGCCGGAGTGGGAGTAGTACATCTTGTCGGAAGACTTGGCACCAGTCACACGAACCTGCTCGGCGTTGATGACGACGATGTAGTCGCCGGTGTCAACGTGAGGGGTGTATTCTGGCTTGTGCTTGCCACGCAGGCGGCTAGCGATTTCGGTAGCCAGACGACCCAGGGTCTGACCAGCGGCGTCGACTACGAACCACTCGCGCTTTACTGTTTCCGGTTTAGCAGTAAAAGTTTTCATTCTCTAAAGCCTCAGAGGCCGCCCAGCGAAAAATAGACGGCGAATCTTACTGGATAGTGCACAACTTGCCAAGGGCAAGCGCGCAGCCGAACGCTGACGCTTTTGGGGGCTCGGGTCGGGCACGCCAATGTTCGACGGGGTTCATCCTGCGTGGTGGTGCATCACTTCCGCCACACGGAGAGGGGCAGAATTATCCAGATTGCGCAAAAAATTTCAACCTGCTTTTATGGCTATCTTTGCCCAGGAGCAGTTCCCCGATGGAATACCGCAAGCTCGGTCGTACCGACCTCAACGTCAGCGCCCTGTGCCTGGGCACCATGACCTGGGGCGAGCAGAACACTCAGGCCCAGGCCTTCGCCCAGATCGGCCTGGCCAAGAACGCCGGTATCAACTTCATCGACACCGCCGAGATGTACCCGGTGCCGCCGCGCCCCGAAACCTACGCCGCCACCGAGCGCATCATCGGCAACTGGTTCGCGAAAAATGACGACCGTGACGACTGGCTGCTGGCCAGCAAGGTCGCCGGCCCCGGCAACGGCATCAGCCACATCCGCGATGGCCAGCTCAAGCACAACCGCCAGCACATCGTCGCCGCGCTGGACGCGAGCCTGGAACGCCTGCAGACCGACCGCATCGACCTGTATCAACTGCACTGGCCCGAGCGCAGCACCAACTTCTTCGGCAAGCTGGGCTACCAGCACCTGCCCCAGGACATCTTCACGCCATTGGAAGAAACCCTGGAGGTGCTCGATGAGCAGGTGCGCGCCGGCAAGATCCGCCATGTCGGCCTGTCCAACGAAACCCCGTGGGGCACGATGAAGTTCCTGCACCTGGCCGAAACCCGCGGCTGGCCGCGCGCGGTGTCGATCCAGAACCCCTACAACCTGCTCAACCGCAGCTTCGAGGTGGGCCTGGCGGAAGTGGCGATCCGCGAGCAGTGCGGGTTGCTGGCCTATTCGCCGCTGGCCTTTGGCATGCTGTCGGGCAAGTACGAGGACGGCGCCCGCCCGGCCGATGGCCGCCTGACCCTGTTCAGCCGCTTCGCCCGCTACTCCAATCCGCAGACCGTGGCGGCCTGCAGCCGTTACGTGCAACTGGCCCGCGAGCATGGCCTGGACCCGGCGCAGATGGCCTTGGCGTTCGTGACGCGGCAGCCGTTCGTGACCAGCAACATCATTGGAGCGACGACGGTGGAACAACTGCAGAGCAATATCGACAGCCTGGCGCTGAGCCTGGGCGATGAATTGCTCGCGGCGATCGAGGCGATTCACCAGGAGCAGCCCAACCCGGCGCCTTGAACCAAATCGCGGCTGAAGCCGCTCCTACAGAGTTCAGCGCCCATCCTGTAGGAGCGGCTTTAGCCGCGAAAAGTACACCGCAGTGCATCGGGGTAGACACAATCGCCAAAAAATAAGACGATCCAGCCGGTGATTGACCACTCTACCCTATAAGAACAATGACAATGATGTTTACCCAACCCTCCGCGTCGCTGCGGCGCGTCAGCATCCTGGCCATTGATAAAGTGTTCGCTTCGACACTGATGCAGGCCAAGGACTTCTTCCACCTCGCCAGCCTGCGCTACAGCAAGCAGCTGGGCCTGGGCCTGCAGCCGATGTTCGAAATCGGCCTGGTGAGCCCCGACGGCCTGCCCGTGGACAGCTTCAGCAATGTGCAACTGCCGGTCGACAGTGGCCTGAACGACGCCGATGTGATCATCCTCCCGGCCTTCTGGGACGACTTCGACAATCTGCTGCAACGCTATCCCCAGGTACTGCCCTGGCTGCGCGCCCAGCACGCCCGTGGCGCGGTGCTGTGCGCCGAGGCCAGCGGGGTATTCTGGCTGGCGGAATCCGGCCTGCTCGATGGCAAGGAGGCGACCACCTACTGGCGCTTCTTCAGCAACTTCGCCGAGCGCTACCCGAAGATCCGCCTGAACCAGGACAAGCACCTCACCGACGCCGACAACCTCTATTGCGCCGGCGGCACCACCTCAGCCTGCGACCTGTACATCTACCTGATCGAGCGCTTCTGCGGCGCCAACGTGGCCCGCGCCGTGGCCCGCGACATCCTCTACGAAGTACAGCGCAGCTATACGCCGGGGCGCATGGGTTTCGGTGGCCAGAAGCTGCACCAGGACCTGATCATCCTGCAGATCCAGCACTGGCTCGAAGAGCACTTCGCCGACAAGTTCCGTTTCGAGGACGTGGCCCGCAACCACGGCATGAGCATCCGCAATTTCATGCGCCGCTTCCAGGGCGCCACCGGCGACAAGCCGCTGCATTACCTGCAGCGCCTGCGCATCGAAACCGCCAAAGGCCTGCTGTCGAGCACGCGCAAGAGCATCAAGACCATCAGCTACGAGGTGGGCTACGACGACGCGAGCTTCTTTGCCAGGCTGTTCCGCCAGCACACGGAGCTGTCGCCGAACCAGTATCGGCAGCAGTTCATGCAGGAAGCCTGAGATGCGTCACCGCACAAACCAGTAGGAGCCAGCCTTGCTGGCGAACCAGGCGCCGCGGTGCATGGCACCGGCTGCGCCGTCGTTCGCCGGCAAAGCCGGCTCCTACGACAATCGCGTCAGTTTTCGAAAACTTACGGCTTGTGCGCCCGCGACAGGAACTCGTGGGACTGCATCTCCAGCAGGCGGCTGAGCGTGCGCTGGAACTCGAAGCTCAGGCGTCCACCGGTGTACAAGTCCTTCAGTTCCACTTCCGCCGAGATGATCAGCTTCACGTTACGGTCGTAGAACTCGTCGACCATGTTGATGAAGCGGCGGGCGATGTCATCGGTGGTCACGCCCATCTGCTCGACGTTGCTCAGCAGCACGGCGTGGAAGATCTTGCCCAGTTCGATGTAGTCGTTCTGGCTGCGAGGGCCGTCGCACAAGGCGCGGAAGTCGAACCAGGCCACGTCGTCGCAGGTGCGCAGGGCGTGGATCTCACGGTTCTCGATCATCAGCACGTCGTTCTCGACGGCCTGGGTGCACTCGGGCGTCAGCGCCTTGAAGCTGGCGCGCAGGCTCTCGTGGGCGGCGGCGTCGAGCGGGAAGTGGAACAACTCGGCCTGTTCCAGGTGGCGCAGGCGGTAGTCGACACCGCTGTCGACGTTCACCACGTCGGTGTACTGCTTGATCATGGCGATGGCCGGCAGGAAGCGCGCACGTTGCAGGCCATCCTTGTACAGGCCGTCCGGCACGATGTTGGAGGTCGCCACCAGCGATACGCCGTTCTTGAACAGCTCTTCCATCAGGGTGCCGAGGATCATCGCATCGGTGATGTCGGAAACGAAGAACTCGTCGAAGCAGATCACCTTGGCTTCTTCGCTGAAGCGCTTGGCGATGATGGTCAGCGGGTTCTTCTCGCCCTTGAGGGTCTTCATCTCTTCGTGCACACGCTTCATGAAGCGGTGGAAGTGCGTGCGCATCTTCTGCTTGAACGGCAGCGCTTCATAGAAGGTGTCGACCAGGTAGGTCTTGCCTCGCCCTACCCCACCCCAGAAGTACAGGCCCTTGACCGGCGTCTGTTCCTTCTTGCCGAACAACTTGCCGAACATGCCCGGCTTGTTGTTCTGCGCGTGCACCAGGTCGTCGTACAGGCGCTGCAGGTGACGCACCGCAGTTTCCTGCGCCGCGTCATGGAAGAAGTCGGGACGTTTCAGATCTGCTTGATAGCGTTCTAGGGGAGTCATGATTTCGTTAGCGAGGCAACAAAAAACGGGCCGTCACTGTAGCGACCGGCCCGCCTGATGGCAATCATACATATGACCATCCGTGTGTCGATGGTCGGCTTGCACAAACCCAAGGGTTTGCCTCGGACCGTAGGAGCCAGCCTTGCTGGCGAAACAGGCACCGCGAATGCCTGGCACCGGCGAAGCCGGTGTTCGCCAGCAAGGCTGGCTCCTACAAGACCGCGCTTCAGGCCTGCTGTGGTGCCAGGGCCTCACGCAGGGTAGCAATAGCCCCATCACGGGCTTCGGCATTGTCGAACTGCGGGCCCACGGCCACCGGCTCGTCGTCCAGCCACAGGCTGAAGCCCAGGCCCTCGACACGCACGTCGGCCTCGCCCCCCTGTTGCAGCTGCTTGCTCACGGCGCCGGCGCTCTTGCCATCGGCAAAGCTGCGCGAAAGCAGCAGTTGCTCGCCGTCGGCGGCCAGCAGGCGGAAGCGGAAGCTGCCGTCTTCGTCACGGAAGCTGACGAAGCGGGCGCTCTTGGTGGCCTTCTTCTTCACTTCGGTGGCGGCTTGCACGGTGGTACGGAACGAACGCAGGCCAACCGCCTCTCGCAGTTGCTCGAGGAACGGCGTGGCGGTCTTGCGGGCCTTGGCGGCGCCGGCCAGGAGGATGTCCTCCAGATCCGACGGGCGCGAAATCAGCTGGTGATAGTGCTCGCGCTTCTCGGCCAGCTGGCCGTCGAGCAGTTGGAACAGGCGCTGCTTGGCCTCGCCCCAGCCCAGGCCCTGCATCAGCTCTTCACGGAACTCGGCGCACTGCGCGGGCGTCGAGAAGGCCTGGAACAGGGTGAACAGGTGCGCGTTGTCCGGGTCCTTCGCCTCGCCCGGCGCCTTGGAGTCGGTGACGATGCGCGAGATGGCGTCCTTCATGTCCTTGGCGCTGGTGAACAGCGGGATGGTGTTGTCGTAGCTCTTGGACATCTTGCGCCCGTCCAGGCCCGGCAGGGTGGCCACGCTCTCCTCGATCACCGCTTCCGGCAGGGCGAAGAAGTCCTTGCCCTGGCCGAACAGGTGGTTGAAACGCTGGCCGATGTCGCGGGCCATTTCCACGTGCTGGATCTGGTCACGGCCGACCGGCACCTTGTTGGCGTTGAACATCAGGATGTCGGCAGCCATCAGCACCGGGTAGCTGAACAGGCCCATGGTCACGCCGGCGTCCGGGTCTTCGCCGGCCTCGACGTTCTTGTCCACCGAAGCCTTGTAGGCGTGGGCGCGGTTGAGCAGGCCCTTGGCGGCGACGCAGGTCAGCAGCCAGGTAAGCTCAGGGATCTCGGGGATATCCGACTGGCGGTAGAAGGTGACCTTGTCCGGGTCCAGGCCACCGGCCAGCCAGGTGGCGGCGATTTCCAGGCGCGAGCGCTGGATGCGCAGCGGGTCGTCGCACTTGATCAGGGCGTGGTAGTCGGCCAGGAAGTAGAACGAGTCGGCACCGGGCTGCTGGCTGGCGAGAATGGCCGGGCGGATGGCGCCGGCGTAGTTGCCCAGGTGCGGGGTGCCGGTGGTGGTGATACCGGTGAGGATGCGCGTGGTCATGGGTGTTCGCTTATTCAGGCTTGGCTCAATTCGAAAGGCGCGGCAGCAGCAGATCCTTCAGATCGGTCAGCTTGCCATGGAAGAAGTGTCCGCATTCTGCCACTTTCAGCAGCTCATGGGGGCGCGACAGGGCATCGGACCAGTCGTATACCAACTGCGGGTCGACGACCTCGTCGGTATCTGGCTGCACAATGGTCAGGGGCGCACGCTCGGGCAGCGGGAACTGCTGCGTCAGGCGCATCACCGCCGGGGCGATCATGAACAGGTGCTGCAGCTCGACGCCTTCGGCCTCCAGGCGACCGGCCAGGCTGGTGGCGACGAAGCCACCGAAGGAGAAGCCCATCAGCACCAGCGGCAGCTCGGGATGCTGCTCACGCAGCCAGGCAGCGACCGCCTCGGCGTCAGCTACCTCGCCCGCGCCCATGTCGTGGCTGCCGGCGCTCTGGCCGACGCCGCGGTAATTGAAACGCAAGGTCACATAACCCGCATCGCGGGCCGTGCGCTGCAGGGTCGAGACCACCTTGTTGAGCATGGTGCCGCCCTGGACCGGGTTGGGGTGGCAGATCAGCACCGCGCCACGTGCATCGGCCACGTCCAGGTACAAGGCTTCCAGCTGGCCGCAGGGGCCATCGATGAACAAGGGTGTTTCGCGGATAAGCAAGGCACTACTCCGTGACCTCGAGGAGGGTCGACTCGTCTAGCTGAGGAATTCTGTTCTGATTTGCGATCGCTCGCGGTATACAGCGCAGGTCTGAGCCGTTAACGTAAAGCAAAGCCGTTTATAGAGGAAGGACTCGTGGAACACTCGCTCCTTGTTTGGTTGCTGCCGACCCTGGCCCTGGCTGTCGGCGTCGTCGTCGGTTTCGCGCTGGCCCGCCTGCTGCCCAATGCGGCACCGAGCAACACCCAACGCCAGCTGGATGACATCCAGCAGCGATTCGACAATTACCAGAACGAGGTGGTCACCCACTTCAACAGCACCGCGTCGCTGGTACAGAAGCTCACGCAGAGCTACCAGGACGTGCAGGATCACCTGGCTGACGGCGCCAACCGCCTGGCGCTCGACGATCTGACTCGCCAACGCCTGCTGGCCGCGCTGCATTCGGAAGCGGCGCAAGCGCCGCGTGATCGCCTGACGCCGCCGAAGGATACCGCCGAAGTGCCGCGTGACTACGCACCGAAGGCACCGAACTCGCCGGGCATGCTCGATGAGAGCTATGGCCTCAAGCGCTGATTCGATGACATGAACAAGGCCTCGCAAGAGGCCTTTTTTTGTACCGCAGTCTGGACCGTAGGAGCCAGCCTTGCTGGCGAAGCAGGCAACGCGGTACCGACAAGCAAGGCTGCGCCTTGCGTTCGCCGGCAAGCCGGCTCCTGCAGGTGTTGCGTAGTCAGCGATACCAAGGTGCGGCATCATCCGTGATCGAATAGCGCGCCCTGGCGTGAGCCACCACCTGCTCGGGCAACTGCCCCTGGCGAACCAGGCTGTACAACGCCGCCATCACCACCGCGTAACGGTCCACCTCGAAGAAGCGCCGCAGTTGCTGCCGCGTATCGCTGCGCCCGAAGCCATCGGTGCCCAGGGTGATGTAGGGGGCGTCGACATACTCGGCAATCAACTGCGGCCAGGCACGCACATAGTCGCTGGCGGCGATCACCGGTGCATCCCCCGCCAGGCAGCGCCGCAGATGACTGTCCTCCTCTCCCCCGGACATCGCATGCCTGCGGGCATTGCGCGCCTCACGCGCCAGTTCGCTGAAGCTGGTGACACTGAACACTTCACTGTCGACCTGCCATTCGGTCGCCAGCAACTCGCTGGCAGCGATCACTTCACGCAGGATCGCGCCCGAACCCAGCAATCGCACCTGCCCACGGGACTTGAGAGCCTGCTGTACGACATAACGGTACATACCTAGTAGCACATCGCCATGCATCGCCTCTGGCAGCGAAGGTTGTGGATAGTTTTCATTCATCACCGCCACGTAATGGAACTCGTCACGTTGCTCCACCAGCATGCGCCGCGCCGCATGGTCGAGAATCACCGCCAGCTCACCGGCGAAACACGGATCCCAGGCCCGGCAATTGGGCACCATGGCGGCCATGACCAGGCTGGAGCCATCCTGGTGCTGCAACCCTTCCCCGCCGAGTGTGGTGCGCCCAGCGGTGGCGCCCAGCAACAGGCCGCGGGCGCGCTGGTCGGCGGCGGCCCAGATCAGGTCGCCAACGCGCTGGAAACCGAACATCGAGTAATAGATGTACACCGGCAGCATTGGCTCGCCGTGTACCGCGTAGGACGTCGCCGCCGCGACCCAGGACGAGATCGCCCCGGCCTCGGTGATGCCTTCCTCCAGCAACTGGCCGTCGCGGGCCTCCTTGTAGGCCAGCAATGAACCGGCATCCTCGGGCTCGTATCGTTGACCGGCCGGCGAGTAGATACCGATCTGGCGGAACAGGCTGGCCATGCCGAAGGTGCGCGCCTCGTCAGCGACGATCGGCACCACTCGCGATCCCAGCCCCGGTGCCTTCAGCCAGTGGCCCAGCAAGCGCACGGCGGCCATGGTCGTGGACATTTCCTTGCCGTCTGCATGCAGGGCAAAGCCGGCGAACGCCTCAAGGTCCGGCACCGGCAAGCTGGCGCAGTCGCCGTGCCTGAGCGGTAGCGGTCCACCCAACGCGGCGCGGCGCTGACGCAGATAGACCATTTCCGCGCTGTCCTCGGCAGGACGATAAAACTGCAACTGTTCGACCGCCTCGTCGGACAAGGGCAGGTGGAAGCGATCACGGAATGCCAGCAGCGCTTGCACATCCAGCTTCTTGGCCTGGTGCGCGGTCATCCGCGACTCGCCCGCGCTGCTCATGCCATAACCTTTCTTGGTCTTGGCCAGGATTACCGTCGGCCGGCCCTTGCAGGCCCTGGCCGCGGCATAGGCCGCATGCAGCTTGCGAAAATCGTGACCGCCGCGCTTGAGGGCGTTGATCTCCTCGGTGCTCATGTGCGCGACCAGGCGCTGTAGCGCAGGGTCCTGGTTGAAGAAGTGCTCCAGGTTGTAGCTGCCATCCTTGGCACCGAGGGTCTGGAACTGCCCGTCGGGTGTCGCCGCCAGCTGGCGCAACAGCGCGTGCTCGTGGTCACGGGCGAACAACGCATCCCACTCCGAGCCCCATAGCACCTTGATCACGTTCCAGCCGGCGCCGCTGAACAGTGCTTCGAGTTCCTGGATGATCTGGCCGTTGCCGCGTACCGGGCCATCCAGGCGCTGCAGGTTGCAGTTGACGATGAAGGTGAGGTTGTCCAGGCCTTCACGGGCGGCCAGGGTAAGGCCGGCGGTCGATTCCGGCTCGTCCATCTCACCGTCGCCGAACACGCCCCAGACATGTCGATCCGATGTGTCGAGCAGCCCACGATGCCGCAGGTAGCGCATGAAGCGGGCCTGGTAGATCGCATTGAGCGGGCCGATCCCCATGGAGCCGGTAGGGAACTGCCAGAAGTCGGGCATCAACCAAGGGTGCGGGTAGGAGCACAGGCCATTGCCTGCAACCTCCTGCCGGTAGTTGGCCAGTTGCTGCTCAGTGAGCCGCCCTTCAAGAAAAGCGCGAGCGTAAATGCCCGGCGCCGAGTGCGGCTGGAAGAACACCAGGTCGCCCGTGCGCCGCTCGCCGCCGCTTTCGCCACGGAAAAAATGCTGGAAGCCCACCTCGAAGATCTCCGCCGCCGAGGCGTAGCTGGCGATATGCCCGCCCAGCTCGCCATAGGCATGGTTGGCCCGCACCACCATGGCCAGGGCATTCCAGCGCAGGATGCCGGTGATGCGCTCGTCCAGTTCGAGGTCACCGGGGTAGGCACCCTGCTGCTCCACCGGCAAGGTGTTGCGGTACGCGGAAAATGCCTGGGCCTCGCGCTCCAGGCCAAGCTCCAGGGCATGGGCCTGCAGTCGCTGCAACAAATAGCGCGCCCGCGCCGGGCCGCAATGGGCCAGGGTGGATTCCAGGGCCTGGCACCACTCGGCGGTTTCCAGCGGGTCGCTGTCCAGGTTCACATCATGAGCGCTCAACGGCTCGTTCGGGTTCATCATTGCAACCATTGCGCAGGCCTCGTCCGTGGCGGTTCAGGCACAAGCCTTCAGGGCCTGGTCGATGTCGGCCAGCAGGTCGTCGACATCCTCGAGGCCCACCGACAACCGCACCAATCCCTCCGAGATGCCATGGTGCGCGCGCTCCTGCGGCGTGTAGCTGGAGTGGGTCATGCTCGCCGGGTGCTGGGCCAGTGACTCGGCGTCGCCCAGGCTCACCGCCCGGCTGAACAGCTGCAGGGCATTCATGAAGCGCCGACCCGCCTCGATGCCACCCTTGAGCTCGAAGGCGATCATCCCGCCCGGCAGGCGCATCTGCCGCTGGGCCAGGGCGTACTGGGCGAAGGATGGCAGCCCCGGATAGTTGATCAGTTCCACCTGCGGTTGCCGCGCCAGGTGCTCGGCCACCTGTTGCGCATTGGCGCAATGGCGGTCCATGCGCAGGGCCAGGGTCTTGATGCCACGCATCAGCAGCGACGCGTCGTGGGGCGAGAGCACCGCGCCAGTCATGTCCTTGAGGCCTTCCAGGCGGATCCGGTCGATCAACGCCTTGCGCCCGACGACCAGCCCGGCGGTGATGTCACCATGCCCGGAGAGGTACTTGGTGGCCGAGTGCACGACCAGGTCGGCGCCCAGCTCCAGTGGCCGCTGCAGATAGGGCGTGCAGTAAGTATTGTCGACCACGATGTTCAGGTCATGGCCACGCGTCGCGTCGGCCACGGCGGCGATGTCCACCAGTTGCATGTTGGGGTTGGCCGGGGTTTCGAAGTAGATCATCCGGGTTTTCGGAGTGATCGCGGCTTTCAGCGCCTGCAGGTCGTTGAGGTCGACATGCTGGATCTTTACCCCGAACTCGCCGATGCCATGGTGCAGGTAGGCGAAGGTGCAACCATACAAGGTGCGCCCGACGATCAGTTCATCGCCCGGGCGCAGCAGGGTCCATAACGTGGAGGTGATGGCGCCCATGCCCGAGGCCAGGGCCAGCCCGGCCTCTCCCCCTTCGAGCGCAGCCATGCGCTGCTCAAGCAAGGCCAGCGTGGGGTTGGAGATGCGGCTGTAGAAGTGCCCGCCTTGTTCACCGGCAAAGCAGGCGGCGCCGTACTCGACGGTGGGGAATGCATAGGTGGCGGTCTGGTAGACGGGTGGCACCAGGGCGCCGCCATGGGACAGCGGGTCATAGCCATGGTGGATGGCCCGCGTGGAAAAACCGGTGTTGTTATTGGAGTCGCGCATGGCAACAGCCTCTTGTGGTTTGTTATAAGCTTATGCCACTGGGCTGGCGCAATTTTTCCAAAGTAGCCCACCGTTCCCTGTGGTTTTTGAAAGAAAAACAATAAAAATCGAACCAGGAGGGCAAACCATGCCTTCGACCCTAGACCGTACCGACCGCGCCCTGCTGGCCGCCCTGCAGGACAACGCCCGCCTCACCGTTTCCGAACTCGCCGACCAGGTCGCCCTGACCACTTCGCCCTGCTGGCGACGGGTCAAGCTGCTGGAGGACAACGGCTATATCACCGGCTACCAGGCCATCCTCTCGCCCAAGTCGCTAGGCTTTGGGGTGACCGCTTTCGTCAGCATCATGATGGACTCGCACACCAAGGAGATGGCCCTGGCGTTCGAGCGCCGGTTGATGGAGATCCCCGAGATCGTCGCTTGCCACAATGTGTCCGGGCGCTATGACTTCCTGCTGGAGATTCTGGCGCGGGACCTGGAGTCGTTTGGTGAATTCACCCGGGAGGTGCTGCAGCGATTGCCTGGGGTGAAGGAGATCTACTCGAGTTTTTCGTACAAGGCGGTCAAGGAGCGGCGGGTGATTCCGGTGTCCGAGAAACATATCTAGCGTTTTGGGGGCGCCCTGCGCCCCTTTCGCGGCACAAGGCCGCTCCTACAGGAACAGCACGATCCCTGTAGGAGCGGCCTTGTGCCGCGAAAGGGCTGCAAAGCAGCCCCGGATCTCGCAAACAACGCATTTCCTGGCCCGGGCCAAATAAAAAACCCCGCCGAGGCGGGGTTTTTCACATCAGGCCAGCGATCAAATCGCACCGCGCTGGCGCAGCACATCCAGCACCAACTTCACGCCCTCATCAACACTCAGCGACTGGGTATCGATCACCAGGTCGGCGTCCAGCGGCACATCGAACGGGAAGCTCTCGCCCGGGATGTTGTCGCCACCGGCAGCGTACAAGCCCTGTGGGTCGCGCTCGCGGCAGGCCAGCGGCGATGCCTGGACGTACACGGTGATCAGACGTTCCTTGCCGATCAGCGCCTTGGCCTGTTCGCGGCCTTCGGCGTCCGGGGCGACGAAGGCGGCCAGGGTAAGCAGGCCGGCTTCGTTGAACTGACGCGCCACATGAGCGGCACGGCGCCAGTTCTCGGTGCGCCCGGCGCGGTCCTGCGGCAGGCCCTTGTTCAGGTCGTGGCGCAGGTTCTGGCCGTCGAGCACGTAGACCGCGCGGCCCATGTCGAACAGCTTGCGCTCCACGGCATAGGCCAAGGTGCTCTTGCCGGCGCCGGACAGGCCGCTGAACAGCACCGTGGCCGGCTGCTGGCCGAAGCGCAGGGCGCGCTCTTCGGTGGCGACGTGGGCCAGCTTGCCATGCTGGCCGGAGCTGCCGTGCGGCAGCACCGGCGGCGCGATGATCATGCCGGCACCCACGGTGCCGTTGGTCAGGCGATCGATGACGATGAACGCGCCAGTGGTGCGGTTGCTGTCGTAACCGTCCAGGGCGATGGCGCTGTCCAGCGCGACCTTGACCCGGCCGATCTCGTTGAGCTGCAACGCGCTGGCGGCGCCCTGCTCGAGGGTGTTCACATCCACTTTGTGGGTGATGCTGGCGATCGAGCCCGGCACATAGCTGGTGGCGCGCTTGATGTCGTACTTCTTGCCCGGGAGCATCGGCTCCTCGGCCATCCACACCAGCATGGCGTCGAACTGGTCGGTCACCGCCGGGACGTTGTCGGCATGCACCAGCAGGTCGCCACGGGAGATGTCGATCTCGTCTTCCATGGTCAGCGTGATCGCCTGGCCAGGGCCGGCGCTCTCCAGCTCACCTTCGTAGGTGACGATGGACTTGACCCGGCTGCTCTTGCCCGACGGCAGCACGACGATCTCGTCGCCCTTGTGCACCACGCCACCGGCGATGGTGCCGGCGAAGCCGCGGAAGTTCAGGTTCGGGCGGTTGACGTACTGCACCGGGAAGCGCAGGTCGGTGACGTTGCGGTCGGCGGCGATCTCGACGGTTTCGAGGATCTCCATCAACGCAGGGCCCGTGTACCACGGCGAACGCTCGCTGCGGTTGACCACGTTGTCGCCCTTGAGCGCCGACATGGGCACGAAGTGCAGGCTCGATGGCTTGAGGTTGATGCCCTCGGCGAACTTCAGGTAGTCGGCCTTGATCGACTCGAAGACCTGCTCGTCGAAGCCCTTGAGGTCCATCTTGTTGACCGCGACGACGATGTGCTTGATGCCCAGCAACGAGGCGATGTAGCTGTGCCGGCGGGTTTGCGTCTGCACACCATAGCGGGCATCGACCAGGATGATCGCCAGGTCGCAGGTCGAGGCGCCGGTGGCCATGTTGCGGGTGTACTGCTCGTGGCCCGGGGTGTCGGCGATGATGAACTTGCGCTTGGCGGTGGAGAAGTAGCGGTAGGCGACATCGATGGTGATGCCCTGCTCGCGCTCGGCCTGCAGGCCGTCGACCAGCAACGCCAGGTCGACCTCTTCGCCGGTGGTGCCAGACTTCTTCGAATCGCGGGTGATGGCCTCGAGGTGGTCCTCGTAGATCATCTTCGAGTCGTGCAGCAGGCGCCCGATCAGGGTGCTCTTGCCGTCGTCCACGTTGCCGCAGGTGAGGAAACGCAGCAGTTCTTTGCGCTCATGCTGAGCCAGATAAGCGAGGATGTCTTCGCTGATCAAATCGGATTGGTGCGACATGGAGTAACCCTGAAAATTAGAAGTAGCCCTGACGTTTCTTGTCTTCCATGGAACCGGCGCCATCGTGGTCGATGACTCGGCCCTGGCGCTCGGAAGTGCGCGTCAGGAGCATTTCCTGAATGATGTCGGTCAGCGTCTCGGCTTCCGACTCGACCGCCCCCGTCAACGGGTAGCAGCCGAGGGTACGGAAACGCACCTTCTTCTTGACGATGCGCGCTTTCTCTTCCTCGGAGAGGTGCTCGAGGATGCGCTCGTCGTCGATCATGATCAGGGTGCCGTTCTTCTCGATCACTTCACGCTCGGCAGCGAAGTACAGCGGCACGATCGGGATGCCTTCGAGGTAGATGTACTGCCAGATGTCCAGCTCGGTCCAGTTCGACAGCGGGAACACGCGGATCGACTCGCCCTTGTTGACCTTGCCGTTGTAGATGTTCCACAGCTCCGGGCGCTGGTTCTTCGGGTCCCAGCGGTGCTTGCTGTCACGGAACGAGTAGACGCGCTCTTTCGCCCGCGACTTCTCTTCGTCGCGGCGCGCGCCACCGAAGGCGGCGTCGAAGCCATGCTTGTCCAGTGCCTGCTTCAGGCCCTGGGTCTTCATGATGTCGGTGTGCTTGGAGCTGCCATGGGTGAACGGGTTGATACCCTGCGCCACCCCTTCCGGGTTGACGTGGGTGATCAGCTCCAGGCCCATCTCTTCGACCATCTTGTCGCGGAAGCGGTACATCTCCTGGAACTTCCACTGGGTGTCGACGTGCATCACCGGGAACGGCAGCTTGCCCGGGAAGAACGCCTTGCGCGCCAGGTGCAGCATGACCGCGGAATCCTTGCCGATCGAGTACAGCATCACCGGGTTGTCGAACTCGGCGGCCACCTCGCGGATGATGTGGATGCTCTCCGCCTCCAGCTGTTTCAAGTGCGTCAGATTGTCGACCATGGCTACTCACGAAAAACGATCTTATGGACGGCCTGCGGGCCGTGTTCGAGCGAGCCACTTTATCACAGCGCCTGATTCTATTTAGGAGGCTGCCTAGATCGAAACAATCTAACCATATGACTGGGGGTTTGGCCGTTCACGCACGCTTTTGCAGGCGCCAGCCTTGCTGGCGAATGACGGCCGGTTCGCCAGCAAGGCTGGCTCCTACAGGGTGTTGTGGCGGCGGCTTCAGATCGGGTTCGG
Organism: Pseudomonas entomophila; assembly: GCF_029478665.1. Classification (GTDB taxonomy): domain Bacteria; phylum Pseudomonadota; class Gammaproteobacteria; order Pseudomonadales; family Pseudomonadaceae; genus Aquipseudomonas; species Aquipseudomonas entomophila_F. The sequence goes on along the minus strand of NZ_JARPQB010000005.1, from coordinate 72,212 downwards.
GCAATCGATGAACAGGTGCTCTACCGCGAACCGACGCGCCAGGTAATCGCCCAGCGCCTGCACGCCATAGCGCTCGGTGGCGTGGTGCCCGGCGGCGATGAAGCTGATGCCGTTTTCGCGGGCACTGTGGAAGGTCTGCTCGGACGCCTCGCCACTGATGAACAGGTCGACGCCTGCGGCGATGGCGGTGTCGATATAGCCCTGCCCGCCTCCGGTGCACCAACCCACCCGGCGAATCATCCGCTCGCCGTCGACCACCAGCGGCTCACGCCCGAGGGCCTCCTGCACGCGACGGGCGAAGTCGCGCGCCGACAGTGGTTCTGCCAACGAACCGACCAAGCCCACCACCTTGGGGTTGTTCGGGTCCAGCGGCCCCTCGACGGTGATGTCCAGCTGGCGCGCCAGTTGCACGTTGTTGCCCACTTCAGGGTGCACGTCCAGCGGCAGGTGGTAGGCCAGCAGGCTGATGTCGTGCTTGAGCAGGGTCTTCAGGCGGCGTTGCTTGATACCGGTGATGCACGGGTTCTCACCCTTCCAGAAGTAGCCGTGGTGCACCAGCACCAGGTCGGCGCCGGCCTCGACCGCGGCGTCCAGCAGCGCCTGGCTGGCGGTGACGCCACTGACGATGCGGCTGACCTGTGGCCGGCCCTCGACTTGCAGGCCATTGGGGCAGTAGTCCTGGATCTTCGCGCTGGCGAGATAGCGCTCGGCTTCCTCGACCAGGGTATTGAGGGCGACGGCCATGAAAAATCTCCTCGGATTCGGCGTTGCGGCTGGGCGCGAGGCCCTATAATGGCCGCCATTATGGGCCGTCGCCGGCTTCGGGGAAACCGGCGGCAGTTGCCTGGGGATCCAAGCCATCGCGAGGCAAGCCCGCTCCCACGCCACCTCATCACACAGAGGGAGCGGGCTTGCCCCGCGATCGAGGAGAGCCGTCGCCGATCGACATTTTCAGGTGTATGATCGCGCGCGCTCGCCCCGGGCCGTACTGACATGGCCCCCGCCCTACTCCCAGGATTCATTCATGCTCAAGGCTCTGCGTTACTTCGGCTGGCCCCTGCTCACCGGTGTGCTGATCGCCCTGCTGATCATCCAGCGCTTCCCGCAATGGGTCGGCCTGCCCAGCCAGGACGTCAACCTGCAGCAGGCGCCGCAGACCTCGCGGATCATGCAGGGCCCGGTCTCCTATGCCGACGCCGTGACCCTCGCCGCCCCGGCAGTGGTCAACCTGTACACCACAAAAGTGGTGAACAAGAGCGCCCACCCGCTGTTCGAGGACCCGCAGTTCCGCCGTTTCTTCGGCGACAACCTGCCCAAGCAGCGCCGCTGGGAGTCGAGCCTGGGTTCGGCGGTGATCATGAGCCCGGAGGGTTACCTGCTGACCAACAACCACGTCACCAGCGGCGCCGACCAGATCGTCGTGGCGCTCAAGGACGGCCGCGAAACCTTGGCGCGGGTGATCGGCAGCGACCCGGAAACCGACCTGGCGGTACTGAAGATCGACCTGAAGAACCTGCCGGCGATCACCATCGGCCGCTCCGACAGCATCCATATCGGTGATGTCTGCCTGGCCATCGGCAACCCGTTCGGTGTCGGCCAGACCGTGACCATGGGCATCATCAGCGCCACCGGCCGCAACCAGCTGGGCCTGAACAACTACGAGGACTTCATCCAGACCGACGCGGCGATCAACCCGGGCAACTCCGGTGGCGCGCTGGTGGACGCCAATGGCAACCTGGTGGGTATCAATACGGCGATCTTCTCCAAGTCCGGTGGTTCACAGGGCATCGGCTTCGCCATCCCGATCAAGCTGGCGCTGGAAGTGATGAAGTCGATCGTCGAGCATGGCCAGGTGATCCGTGGCTGGCTGGGCATCGAAGTGCAGCCGCTGAGCCAGGAACTGGCGGAGTCGTTCGGCATGCAGGGCCACCCGGGCATCGTCGTGGCCGGGATCTTCCGCGACGGGCCGGCGGCGCGCGCGGGGCTGCAATTGGGTGATGTGATCCTGAGTATCAATGGCGAGCCGGCCGGCGACGGGCGCAAGTCGATGAACCAGGTGGCGCGGATCAAGCCCAACGAGAAGATCACCATCGAGGTGGTGCGTAACGGGCAACAGCTGAAGCTGGTCGCCGAAGTGGGGCTGCGGCCGCCACCGGCGCCGGTGACCACCAAAGAAGACAATTGATCGTGCTTTATTGGGGCTGCCGCGCAGCCCTTTCGCGGCACAAGGCCGCTCCTACAAGGATCGCGCTGTTCCTGTAGGAGCGGCCTTGCGCCGCGAAAGGGCCGCAAAGCGGCCCCTTGTGCATCAATGCAGGATCTGGCTCAGGAACAGCTTGGTCCGATCACTGCGCGGCCGGTCGAAGAAGTCATCCGGCGCGGCCTGCTCGACGATCTCGCCCTTGTCCATGAAGATCACCCGGTTCGCCACGGTGCGGGCAAAGCCCATTTCGTGGGTCACGCAGAGCATGGTCATGCCGTCCTCGGCCAGGCTGACCATGGTGTCGAGCACCTCCTTGACCATTTCCGGGTCCAGCGCCGACGTGGGTTCGTCGAACAGCATGATCTTCGGTTTCATGCACAGTGCGCGGGCGATCGCCACGCGCTGCTGCTGACCACCGGACAACTGCCCCGGGTACTTGTGCGCCTGCTCCGGAATGCGCACGCGCTCGAGAAAGTGCATGGCGATTTCCTCGGCCTTGCGCCGCGGCATCTTGCGTACCCACATGGGTGCCAGGGTGCAGTTCTCGAGGATGGAGAGGTGCGGGAACAGGTTGAAGTGCTGGAACACCATGCCCACCTCGCGGCGGATCGCCTCGATCTGCTTGAGGTCGTTGGTCAGCTCCACGCCATCGACGACGATGCGCCCCTGCTGGTGCTCCTCAAGACGGTTGAGGCAACGGATGGTGGTCGACTTGCCCGAGCCGGACGGCCCGCACAACACGATACGCTCACCCTGACGCACGTTCAGGTTGATGTCCTTGAGCACATGGAACTGGCCATACCACTTGTTCACGCCCTGCATCTGGATGATGCCTTCGGGACCGGCAGGCTGCTTGATCGCTTCACTCATTTCGAAACTCCTAACGCTTGTGGCCAGTGTCCAGCTTGCGCTCCAGGTGCATGGAGTAGCGGGACATACCGAAACAGAAAATCCAGAACACCAGGGCGGCGAACACGTAGCCCTCGGTCGCCATGCCCAGCCAGGTCGGGTCGGCCGCGGCCTGCTTGACGCTGTTGAGCAGGTCGAACAGGCCGATGATGATCACCAGGCTTGTGTCCTTGAACAGGGCGATGAAGGTGTTGACGATGCCGGGGATCACCAGCTTGAGCGCCTGCGGCAGGATCACCAGGCCCATCGCCCGCCAGTAGCCCAGGCCCATGGCCGCGGCGGCTTCGTACTGGCCCTTGGGGATGGCCTGCAGGCCGCCGCGCACCACCTCGGCGATGTACGCCGACTGGAACAGGATCACGCCGATCATTGCCCGCAGCAGCTTGTCGAAGCTCATGCCCTCGGGCAGGAACAGCGGCAGCATCACCGACGACATGAACAGCACGGTGATCAACGGCACGCCGCGCCAGAACTCGATGAAGGTGACGCAGACCACCTTCACCGCCGGCATGTTCGAACGCCGCCCCAGCGCCAGCAGGATGCCCAGCGGCAGCGCGCCGACGATGCCGACGGTGGCGATCACCAGGGTGAGCATCAGGCCACCCCACTGGCTGGTCTGGACCGTGGCCAGGCCCAGGAAGCCGCCGTGCAGCAGGGTGTAGGCGAGCACCGGGTACAGGACCAGGAAGCCCAGGCCATACACGGCCTTGCGCGGGAAGCGCTTGATGAACAGCGGCGCGGCGCCGAGCACGGCGAGCCACACGGTCAGGTCGACGCGCCAGCGCAGTTCCGTCGGGTAGTAGCCATACATGAACTGGCCAAAGCGCTGCTGGATGAACACCCAGCAGGCGCCGTCCTTGGTGCAGTCGGCGCGGGTGGTGCCGACCCAGTTGGCGTCGATGAATGCCCACTGCAGCAGCGGTGGCACGATCAGCCACACCAGGTACAGGGCGAACAAGGTCAGTAGTGTGTTGAGCCAGCTGGAAAACAGGTTGGCCCGCATCCAGGCGAGCACGCCAACGGTCTTCACCGGTGGCGGCATGTCGGGTTTGAAAACATGGGCTGTCACGGAAGTACCCTCACCGCTCGATCAGCGCAATGCGCTTGTTGTACCAGTTCATCAGCAGCGAAATGCTGATGCTGATGGCGAGATAGACGCTCATGGTGATGGCGATCACCTCGATGGCCTGGCCGGTCTGGTTGAGCACGGTACCGGCGAACAGCGAGACCATTTCCGGGTAGCCGATACCGGCCGCCAGCGACGAGTTCTTCGCCAGGTTCAGGTACTGGCTGGTCAGTGGTGGAATGATCACCCGCAGCGCCTGGGGAATGATCACCTTGCGCAGCGTCGGGCCTTCGCGCAGGCCCAGCGAACGCGCTGCCTCGGTCTGGCCGTGGCTGACCGAGCGGATGCCGGAACGCACGATCTCGGCGATGAACGCCGCGGTATAGATGGTCAGCGCCAAAGTGAGCGCCAGCAGCTCGGGGATCAGCACCCAGCCGCCAACGAAGTTGAAGCCCTTGAGTTGCGGCACTTCCCAGTGCACCGGGCTGCCGAACAGCAGCGCGCACACGCCAGGGATGCCGACCAGCAACAGCAGGCCGACCCAGAACTTGTGGAACGGCTCGCCGGTTTCGTCGAAGCGCTTGTTGGCGTGACGCACCATCAGCACGATGGCGACGATCGCCAGGGCCAGGGCCGCGACGAACGGCCAGAAGCCTTCGGCGAGCGAGGCGCCGGGCATGTTCAGGCCGCGGTTGCTGATGAAGAACGTGTCCTGGATATTGATGCTGCCCCTTGGCCCCGGGAGGGTGAGGAACACCGCGAAATACCAGAACAGGATTTGCAGCAGTGGCGGAATGTTGCGGAAGGTCTCCACATACACCGTCGCCAGCTTGCTGATCATCCAGTTCGGTGACAACCGCGCCACGCCGATGATGAAGCCCAGCAGCGTCGCCAGGATGATGCCGATGAAGGTCACCAGCAGCGTGTTGAGCAAGCCGATGACGAACACCCGCGCATAGCTGTCCGACTCCACGTAGGGGATCAGGTGCTGGGCGATGCCGAACCCGGCGCTGCGCTCGAGAAAGTCGAAGCCCGAGGTAATGCCTCGGTGCTCCAGGTTGGTTTGAGTGTTGTGGAACAGGTACCAGCCCAGGCCCGCCACGAAAACCACCGTGAGGATCTGGAACAGCCACGCGCGCACACGTGGATCACTAAGGGAAAACCCTTTCCGTGCGCCGATTTGATTTTGCATGAAGTGCCCCGAAAAGAAGGGATTCGAACGACCCGCGGCGGCAGGATGCCGCCGCGGGGTGCAGCCATCAGCGCACCGGTGGCGCGTACTGGATGCCGCCGTTGTTCCACAGGGCGTTCATGCCACGGTCGATCTTCAGGTCGGTGCTCTGGCCCAGGTTCTTCTCGAACACTTCGCCATAGTTGCCAACTTGCTTGACGATCTGCACTACCCAGTCCTTGGGCAGCTTGAGGTCCTTGCCGTACTCGCCATCGGCGCCCAGCAGGCGGGCGACGTCAGGGTTCTTGGTGGCCTTGGCCTCGGCCTCGACGTTCTTCGAGGTGATGCCCGCTTCTTCAGCATTGAGCATGGCGAACAGGGTCCACTTGACGATGCTGAACCACTCCTCGTCGCCCTTGCGCACCACCGGGCCCAGCGGTTCCTTGGAGATGGTTTCCGGCAACACCACGTACTCGGTCGGCGCGGCCAGTTTGGAGCGCTGGGCGAACAGCTGCGACTTGTCGGAGGTCAGCACGTCGCAGCGGCCGGATTCCAGCGACTTGGCGCTTTCGTCGGAAGTGTCGAAGGTGATCGGGGTGTACTTCAGCCCATTGGCGCGGAAGTAGTCGGAAACGTTCAGCTCGGTGGTGGTGCCGGCCTGGATGCAGATGGTCGCGCCGTCGAGTTCCTTGGCACTGGAGACGCCAAGCTTCTTGTTGGCGAGGAAACCGACGCCGTCGTAGTAGGTGACACCGGCGAACACCAGGCCCATGCCGGCATCGCGCGAGCTGGTCCAGGTGGTGTTGCGCGACAGCACGTCGACTTCGCCGGACTGCAACGCGGTGAAGCGCTCCTTGGCGTTAAGCTGGCTGAACTTGACCTTGGTTGCGTCGCCGAACACGGCGGCGGCCACGGCACGGCACACATCGGCGTCGATACCGACGATCTTGCCTTGCGCGTCCGGCACGGAGAAGCCTGGAAGACCGTCGCTCACGCCACACTGGACGAAGCCCTTCTTCTTCACCGCGTCGAGGGTGGCGCCGGCCTGGGCGAAGCTGGTGGCGCCCAGCGCGGCGGCGGCGGTGAGGACTGCCAGGGTGGTTTTCAACATCTTCATCAACAACCTCCAAATCGCTCTTGTTGTATGAGCCGGAATTGCACCGCACCCTTATGAGGCGCATCCGACCCCTTGTTGGCTTGTTTTTGGGTCAATTGGCGCAATGGGCTGTTCTGTGACAGCCTTCAATCCACGCGGGGGTGTTACCGTAACCGGCCTATCCCCTCGCATCAGCATAGACATAGCAAAGCGCGTACCACGTTCATGGGCTTAAGCGATTAAGCGGTCGTCAAGTAGTAAAAGTTGTAGAGTTGCGACATCTTTTTCTGGCATTAACCAGCGCTGCCTTCTTTTTACGCGCTCAAAACGCACGCACGCACAGATTCGGAGCAGTCCATGACCCACCCGCTGATCCTCGAACCCCAGAAGAGCGCAGACGCCTGTGTGATCTGGTTGCACGGCCTCGGCGCCGACCGTTACGACTTCCTACCGGTGGCCGAGTTTCTCCAGGAGCGCCTGCTCAGTACTCGTTTCGTAATGCCCCAGGCCCCCACCCGCCCGGTGACAATCAACGGCGGCTATGCAATGCCCAGCTGGTACGACATCAAGGCCATGACCCCGGCGCGGGCCATCGATGAAGCGCAGCTGGAAGAGTCCGCCGAACAGATCATTGCCCTGATCGAAGCCGAGCGGGCCAAGGGCATCGACCTGGCGCGCATCGTCCTGGCGGGTTTCTCCCAGGGTGGCGCCGTGGTGCTGCACACCGCCTATATAAAGTGGCAGGAAGCCCTGGGGGGGGTGATTGCCCTGTCGACCTACGCCCCGACCTTCACCGATGGCCAACAACTGAGCGCCTGCCAGCAACGCACCCCGGCGCTATGCCTGCACGGCGTGCACGACCCGGTGGTGATCCCATCGATGGGCCGCACGGCCTTCGAATACCTCAATACCTGGGGTGTGGCTGCCCAATGGCACGAATACCCGATGGAGCACGAAGTGGCGGTGGCTGAGCTGTCCGACATCCACGACTGGCTGAGCCGCCAGCTGCAGTGAGCCTGTAGCCCATCGAGCATTCCACTACGCCGCGCCCGATTCTTGCATTACACTGCCCGGCGTACATTCCTTAACCAGTTGACGAGACGACCGTGCTCAAGGCACTCAAGAAAATATTCGCCAAGGGAGACGCCGCGCCGCAGGCCGCCGAGCCCGCCGCCGTGCCCCAACCCGCCCCGGCCGTGCCACCAGCTGCCACCCAGGCTCCGGCGCACAAGAGCCCCAGGCCCAAACCCGCGCCCAAGCCGCAGGCCGAGGCGCAACCGGTCGAGCAGCCGCGTGCCGAACAGCCCGCCAAGGACAAGCCACGCCGCGAGCGCAAGCCAAAGCCCCAGGCCAGCCTGTGGAAGCCCGAGGATTTCGTGGTCGAACCGCAAGAGGGCAAGACCCGCTTCCACGACTTCAAGCTCTCCAACGAGGTGATGCATGCCATCCATGACCTCGGCTTCCCCTACTGCACCCCGATCCAGGCCCAGGTGCTCGGCCATACGCTACGCGGCCAGGATGCCATCGGCCGGGCCCAGACCGGCACCGGCAAGACTGCCGCGTTCCTGATCTCGATCATCTCCCAGCTGCAGCAGGTGCCACCGCCCAAGGAACGCTACATGGGCGAACCACGGGCGCTGATCATCGCCCCGACCCGCGAGCTGGTGGTGCAGATCGCCAAGGACGCCATGGCGCTGACCAAGTACAGCGGCCTGAACGTGATGAGCTTCGTCGGCGGCATGGACTTCGACAAGCAGCTCAAGTCACTGGAAGCGCGCCACTGCGACATCCTGGTGGCCACCCCTGGCCGCCTGCTGGACTTCAACCAGCGCGGCGAGGTGCACCTGGACATGGTCGAGGTACTGGTGCTGGACGAAGCCGACCGCATGCTCGACATGGGCTTCATCCCCCAGGTCCGCCAGATCATTCGCCAGACGCCACCGAAGAGCGAACGCCAGACCCTGCTGTTCTCCGCCACCTTCACCGACGACGTGATGAACCTGGCCAAGCAGTGGACCACCAACCCGGCCATCGTCGAGATCGAGCCGGAGAACGTCGCCAGCGAAACCGTCGAGCAACATGTCTACGCCGTGGCCGGCAGCGACAAGTACAAGCTGCTGTACAACCTGGTCACGCAGAACAAGTGGGAACGGGTGATGGTGTTCGCCAACCGCAAGGACGAAGTGCGGCGCATCGAGGAAAAACTGGTGCGTGATGGCATCAACGCCGCCCAGTTGTCGGGCGACGTGCCGCAGCACAAGCGCATCCGCACCCTGGAGAACTTCCGCGAGGGGCGCATCAGCGTGCTGGTGGCCACCGACGTGGCCGGGCGCGGCATCCACATCGACGGCATCAGCCACGTGATCAACTTCACCCTGCCGGAGGATCCGGACGACTACGTGCACCGTATCGGCCGTACCGGGCGGGCGGGGAGCAGTGGCGTGTCGATCAGCTTCGCCGGTGAGGACGACTCGTACCAGTTGCCGGCGATCGAGGAACTGCTGGGGCGCAAGATCAAGTGCGAGATGCCGCCGGACGAGCTGTTGAAGCCCGTGCCGCGCAAGCATCACTGATCTCCACGGCCCTGTAGGAGCGGCTTTAGCCGCGATCACCCGCAAAGCGGGTACCAGGCACCGCGATGCCCGCATCGCGGCTAAAGCCGCTCCTACAGGCGAACCGCTCTACCAGCGCTCTGCCGCATCCTGGTCGCTCTGCTTCCCCTCGACCCAGCGCGGCCCGTCCTGGGTGTTCTCCTTCTTCCAGAACGGCGCCCGGGTCTTCAGGTAATCCATGATGAAGTTGCAGGCGTCGAATGCCGCCTGCCGGTGCGCGCTGGCCACGCCCACGAAGACGATCGGCTCACCCGGCTCCAGCGCACCAATGCGGTGCAGCACCTCGACCTTGAGCAACGGCCAGCGCTGCTCGGCCTCGATCACGATCTTCTGCAATGCCTTCTCGGTCATCCCCGGATAGTGCTCGAGGAACATCCCCGCCACATCCAGGCCATCGTTGAAATCTCGCACATAGCCGACGAAACCGACCACCGCGCCCACGCCGACATTGGCGGCGTGCATGGCATTGACCTCCACACCTGGATCGAACCCCGCCTCCTGTACTCGAACACTCATGCTCAGCCTCCCGTCACCGGCGGGAAGAACGCCACTTCATCGCCGTCTTCCAGCGCCTCGCCGAGCTTGCACAGCTCTTCGTTGCGCGCGCACATCAGGTTCTGCTCGGCCAGCACTGCATACTTGCCACCCTTGGCCACCAGCGCCTGGCGTACGTCGTCCAGCACCCTGAAGTCGCCCTCCAGACGCTCGGCATCGACACCCAGCTGCTCTCGGTAACGAGCGAAATACATGACCTTGACCTTCATCACGCCTCCACCTTGTAGTGGCCGCTCTTGCCGCCGGTCTTCTCCAGCAGGCGCACCTGCTCGATGACCATGCCCTTGTCCACGGCCTTGCACATGTCGTAGATCGTCAAGGCGGCGACGCTGGCGGCGGTCAGGGCTTCCATTTCGACGCCGGTCTGCCCGGCCAGCTTGCAGCGGGCGACGATGTGCACGACATCCTCGCCTTCGGCGGCCAGCTCGACCTTGACACCGGTGAGCATCAGCGGGTGGCACAAAGGGATCAGGTCGCTGGTCTTCTTCGCCGCCTGGATGCCGGCGATGCGCGCCACGGCGAACACGTCGCCCTTGGGGTGCTGGCCATCGACGATCATGCGCAGCGTGTCTGGCAACATGCGCACACGCGCCTCGGCGGTCGCCTCGCGCGCGGTCACGGCCTTTTCGGTGACGTCGACCATGTTGGCGCGCCCCTGGGAATCAAGATGAGTCAGCACTGCTCTGCTCCTGGGAAGGGAATGCAGAGTGTAAACCCGCCGGTCAGCTTTGAGCAGAGGGTGTTTCGACGCAGGGGCCGGTTGGCCGGCAAGCCGGCTCCTGCGGGGTGCAGGAGCCGGCGAACAGGCGGTTTACAGGTGGGACTCGGCGTACTCGGCCAGCACCGAGCGTGGCACGCCCTGGAGGGTGATGTGAACGCCGTGGGGGAAGTCCTTGAAGCGTTCGGTCAGGTACGTCAGCCCGGAGCTGGTGGCCGACAGGTAGGGGGTGTCGATCTGCGCCAGGTTGCCCAGGCAGACCACCTTCGAGCCGTTACCGGCACGGGTGATGATGGTCTTGATCTGGTGCGGCGTGAGGTTCTGGCACTCGTCGATCAGGATCAGGCTCTGCTGGAAACTGCGGCCACGGATGTAGTTCAGCGACTTGAACTGCAGCGGCACCCGCTCGAGGATGTACTCGACGCTGCCGTGGGTGCTCTCGTCATCCATGTGCAAGGCTTCGAGGTTGTCGGTGATGGCCCCCAGCCAGGGTTCCATCTTCTCCGCCTCGGTGCCCGGCAGGAAGCCGATCTCCTGGTCCAGCCCCTGCACGCTGCGGGTGGCGATGATACGGCGGTAACGCTTGCTGACCATCGTTTGCTCGATGGCCGCGGCCAGCGCCAGGATGGTCTTGCCCGAACCGGCGGCGCCGGTCAGGTTGACCAGGTGGATATCCGGGTCGAGCAAGGCGAACAGCGCCAGGCTCTGGTGGATGTCCCGCGGTTTGAGCCCCCAGGCTTCCTGGTGCAGCAAGGGCTCCTGGTGCAGGTCGAGCAACAGCAGCTCGTCGTTGCGGATGCCCTTGATCCAACCGACGAAGCCTTGTTCATCGATGATGAACTCGTTGACGTGCACCGCCGGCAGGTTGTCGATCAGTTGCACCCGGTGCCAGGTACGGCCGCGTTCCTGACGGGTGTCGACCTTGCTCACGCGGTCCCAGAACGAGCCGGTGACCGAGTGGTAGCCCTTCGACAGCAAGGAGACGTCATCGACCAGTTGGTCGGTGCTGTAGTCCTCGGCGGCGATCCCGCAGGCGCGCGCCTTCAGGCGCATGTTGATGTCTTTGGTGACCAGCACCACGTCCAGGTCCTTGCGCTTGGCGCGCAGGTCCAGGAGCTGGTTGATGATGATGTTGTCGGCGAGGTTTTCCGGGAGCAGGCGGTTGGGTTCGTTGCGCGTGCTCATGAGAATGGACAGGAAGCCCTTGGGCCCGCTCTTGCCGCGCTGGATCGGCACGCCCTGCTCGACATCGCTGGGGGATGCATCACCTAGCGTTTGGTCGATCAGGCGGATGGCCTGGCGACATTCGGCGGCGATGGTGTGCTTGCCGGTCTTGAGCTTGTCGAGTTCCTCCAGCACCGTCATCGGTATGGCGACGTGGTGCTCCTCGAAGTTGAGCAGGGCGTTGGGGTCGTGAATCAGGACGTTGGTATCGAGCACATACAGGATTGGCTGGTTGGAGGAAGGGTTGCGTCCTTGGTCATCCATACTCGGTCACCTTATGTGAAAGCCACACGGCGCGAACGGCTGCGCCGCAGAGTGACTGCCGTTCTTCCCGTATCCGCGTTGTTACGGGCGGGAAGCTCACCTGGCGAGGGGGCGTGGATGACGCCACCTGTGCTGCAGGGTTCGGCTGTCTGACTCCTTGATACCGCAAAAACCATGACCGAAAAAAGACTTTTTACGCTTGGGTGAAGTTTATTTTTCGGATTGACGAACAGGGCTTGGCGTGGGGGCATGGCAGGACTACGCTCAGGGATCAGGTGGCTGTGGTTCGGGCTCGTTTCCTGGTGATGGCCGCAAGGTCCTGCCGAAACAGGTGCGGCGCATCGCGGATGAATCCGCTCCTACAGGCCCTGGTTGTCCGCCTTGTTTACCCGGCGCGATGTTTCGGTTACCGCCTTTGTAGGAGCGGATTCATCCGCGATGCACCGCACAAGCGGTGCTCGGCCCAAGGAATACCACAGCTTCGCCCCCCTACTCCCGCACCCCATACCCCCGACAATCCTCCCACCCGATCCCGCTCTGCGCCGTATGCTGCAACACCCACTCCAGCGCCGGCTGCGCCTTGGGCTGGTTGTCATGGAACTGGATCACGCCCTTGCGCCACAGCAACATCAAGGTCAGCACCCGCTGCGCCGACGCCTCGGCGGTCAATGGCCCATCATCCTGCGCATCGATATCCCACAACGAAACGTGCAACTGCTGGCTGGCCATGAACCCCTCGCCATCGCCGCGCCGCTGCCCATAGGGCGGGCGGAACAGCGGCACATACTGCTCCGGCAGATCGGCCTGGACCCGCGCCTGGGCACGGCGCAGCGAATCCTGCCAGCCCTGCCACTGGGCATGGGAACGGTATTCCCAGCCCTGGATCCCCACGCACTGTCCCGCATAGAGTTCGGCCACCGGGCCTGTGTCACGACGTTGCTGCAGGCGGTTGCCAAGCACGAAGAAGATACCGTCGAGCTTCTGCCGACGCAGGTAGTCAGCCATGGCATCGGTGCTACTACCTTCAGGGCCCGGGCCACCGGCAAAGGTCAGGAGGAACATCCGGTCGTTCAGTTCATCGCCATTGCGCTCCCGGCTGGAGAGCTTTTCCACTTCGCTGGAGGTCTGCGGATACACGGCGGCCTTGCGCAGTTGTTCGTCCAGGTAGCGGACATGAAACTGGTGGCTGGGCTCGATCCAACCGGTGTAGAACGTGCCGACATCCCCGGCGAACGTGACGGCTTGCATACGCAAGTCAGCCATCGACTCCACCGGGTAGCAGAACGACGCGTCCTGCTCGCAGCTCTGCTGGGCCTGCTGGTAGCCCTGCCACAGCCGCTGCCACATGCGCGCCCTCACAGCCCGGACGGTCGGCAGGTTGACCTGGCGCAGCCCCAGGCGCGCCGCCAGGGCAGGCTCATCGAGCATCTCGTTCTCGTGCAGCACCCGGGCAAAAGACAGGATCTCGGCACGCGACGCCACGTCGAACAGCACCGGGCTGTCCAACTGCTCCGGCCACAGGCCGCGATCGAAACTGACGAAGTCCGCAGGGGCTGCCTGCGCGCCCAGGCTCAACAGGCCGGCGAACAGGGCGAAAGCGATACGCACGATGAACGTTCTCCACGAATGCATGGCGCGCACTATAACGCGCCGCCCGCCGATGTTCCGTGACTATCGTCGCCATAGTTTGGCGTTGCGCCACCAGCCCCGTAGAATTCGCCCGACGATTCCAGGAGCCGACCCGATGCTGACGGTGATTTCCCCCGCCAAGACCCTCGACTACGACACCCCGCCGGTCACCCAACGCCACACCCTGCCCCAGTACCTGGACGATTCCCAGGCACTGATCCTGCAACTGCGCGAACTGTCGCCGGCGCAGATCAGCGAACTGATGCACCTGTCCGACAAGCTCGCCGGCCTCAACGCCGCACGCTTCGGCAGCTGGACCCCGGACTTCACCCCAGCCAACGCCAAGCAGGCGCTGCTGGCCTTCAAGGGTGACGTGTATACCGGGCTCGACGCCGAAAGCCTGGGCGAGGACGATTTCACCTATGCCCAGGACCACCTGCGCATGCTGTCGGGCCTGTACGGCCTGCTGCGCCCGCTCGACCTGATGCAGCCCTATCGCCTGGAGATGGGCACCAAGCTGGCCAACGCGCGCGGCAAGGACCTCTATGCGTTCTGGGGCACGCGCATCAGCGAGTGGCTGAACCAGGCCCTGGCCGAGCAGGGCGACGACGTGCTGCTCAACCTGGCCAGCAACGAGTACTTCAGCGCGGTGAAGAAGAGCGCCCTGAAGGCGCGGGTGATCGACGTCGACTTCAAGGACCTGAAGAACGGCCAGTACAAGATCATCAGTTTCTACGCCAAGAAAGCCCGCGGGATGATGAGCCGCTTCGTGATCCAGGAGCGCATCGACGATCCCGAGCAACTGAAGCAATTCGACGTCCAGAGTTACTACTACAGCCCCGAGCAATCGAAACCGGACCACCTGGTGTTCCTGCGCGATCACGCCGAGTAACCCCGCCCCTCCCTTGTAGGAGCCAGCCTTGCTGGCGAACAGCCGCTACTTGGTGGTGACGGGTTCGCCAGCAAGGCTGGCTCCTACAACCAACGCAAAACGCCAATACTTGGGCGCCATAAAACCAGCACGCCTCTTCTTATCGCAAAACGCCATAAGACCGTTCGTAGTTTTTTGACGAATTTTGAAAAAAAATTTTGCATGCTGGCCTAAAACCATCCCACCTCGACTTCCCCCTTTATATACGGGGGCAAAACTGTCTCGTGCTATCAGTTTGAAAGTATTTTTCGCTGAAGAAATATTTAGAAATCTTTCATCTCGGCGCAACTCACCCCGGAACTTCTCCTGCGCTTCATCGCTCATAGCACCCGTAACGAGTTTCAAGCGCCCTAGCGTAAGAGATGACTTACAGATGAAAGATGTTCGGTACTACACCCAACTTCAAAAACTTCAGAGGTGGCAATGGATATGCCGTACCGCGAACGCCAGGAAGGCCAAGCGCACCCCTTTATTACCGTCCTAGTGGTTGATTTCAAAGGGTTTATCCAATTGAAAAAACAAGCACAGCAGCACGATAAATAGCGCGCTGCAATAAAGACGACTGCATTCCAGGGCACGTCATTTAAATACTGGCCTTTGACTGCCAACTTTGAGCGCACAACTTTTTTGCGCTCCGGATTTACTCATGCCTGCGTTCGGTGAAGTGTCATTTCGCCATGAATCCGTTCGCCCAGTAATTATTGGTCAATCAACCCGATCGGCTCTTCCCCGAAGGGCTGGCGTGATAAACACACGAGGTGATTACGATGCGTATCAGCATCTTTGGTTTGGGTTATGTGGGTGCGGTCTGTGCGGGCTGCCTGTCGGCACGCGGCCATGAGGTGATCGGTGTTGACGTTTCCAGCACCAAGATCGACCTGATCAACCAGGGCAAGTCGCCGATTGTCGAACCGGGCCTTGAAGCGCTGCTGCAACAGGGCATCGCCAACGGCCGCCTGCGTGGCACCACCGACTTCGCCGCCGCCATCCGCGCCAGCGATGTGTCGATGATCTGCGTCGGTACCCCGAGCAAGAAGAACGGTGACCTGGGCCTGGAGTACATCGAGTCGGTGTGCCGCGAGATCGGCTACGTGCTGCGCGACAAGACCTCCCGCCACACCGTGGTGGTGCGCAGTACCGTGCTGCCGGGCACCGTCAAGAACGTGGTGATTCCGATCCTCGAGGACTGCTCGGGCAAGAAGGCCGGCGTCGACTTCGGCGTGGCGGTCAACCCCGAGTTCCTGCGCGAAAGCACCGCGATCAAGGACTACGACCAGCCACCGATGACCGTCATCGGCGAGCTGGACAGCGCCAGCGGCGACGTGCTGCAGGCCCTGTACCAGGAACTGGACGCGCCGATCATCCGCAAGCCGGTCGAAGTGGCCGAGATGATCAAGTACACCTGCAACGTCTGGCACGCCACCAAAGTCACCTTCGCCAACGAGATCGGCAACATCGCCAAGGCGGTGGGCGTCGATGGTCGCGAGGTGATGGACGTGGTCTGCCAGGACAAGGCGCTGAACCTGTCGCAGTACTACATGCGCCCGGGCTTCGCCTTTGGCGGCTCGTGCCTGCCGAAGGATGTGCGCGCCCTCACCTACCGCGCCGCCAGCCTCGATGTGAAAGCACCACTGCTCGACTCGCTGATGCGCAGCAACGAGTCCCAGGTGCAGAACGCCTTCGACATCATCGAAAGCCACGACAAGCGCAAGGTCGCCCTGCTCGGCCTGAGTTTCAAGGCCGGCACCGACGACCTGCGCGAAAGCCCGCTGGTGGAACTGGCCGAGCGCCTGATCGGCAAGGGCTACGAGCTGAACATCTACGACCAGAACGTCCAGTACGCCCGCGTCCACGGCGCCAACAAGGACTACATCGAGTCGAAGATCCCCCATGTCTCATCCTTGCTCAACGCCGACTTCGACCAGGTGGTGAACAACGCCGAGATCATCGTGCTGGGCAACCGTGACGAGCAGTTCCGCGCCCTGGCCCAGCAGGCGCCGGAAGGCAAGCAGGTGATCGACCTGGTCGGCTTCATGAGCAAGCCGACCTGCGCCACCAGCCGCACCGAAGGTATCTGCTGGTAAACCCGGCAGGGCGGCGCGTCCCTCCCCAGCGCGCCGCCCTCGCCCCCTGAATTCTCGACGGATGCCGAACATGCAAAGGCTTCAGACCCTGCTGCTGCAATGCGCCGGCTGGCTGCTCTACATGAGCCTGCTGATGCTGATCGCCCTGGCGTTGCCCAGCGACATCTTCGACTCGCAATCGAAGCATTTCATCTTCCTGGTCGGCGCCGTCGGCATCTGGCGCTACTCCATGGGCGCCACCCATTTCATCCGCGGCATGCTGTTCCTGTACATCGTCTACCCGTACCTGCGGCGCAAGGTGCAGAAGCTGGGCAAGGCGGCCGACCCGTCGCACGTGTACCTGATGGTCACCAGCTTTCGCATCGAGGCCCTGACCACCGCCCAGGTGTACAGCTCGGTGATCCGCGAGGCGATCGACTGCGGCTACCCCACCACGGTGGTCTGCTCGCTGGTGGAGAAGTC
The DNA here is from genome assembly GCF_029478665.1 of Pseudomonas entomophila. Taxonomy (GTDB): domain Bacteria; phylum Pseudomonadota; class Gammaproteobacteria; order Pseudomonadales; family Pseudomonadaceae; genus Aquipseudomonas; species Aquipseudomonas entomophila_F. The sequence continues at coordinate 55,288 of NZ_JARPQB010000005.1, read as the reverse complement.
CGACGAGCTGCTGGTGAAAAGCCTGTGGGCCAAGTACAACCCGCCCGCCCACGTCACCCTGGACATCGTGCGCATCGCCGGCACCGGCAAGCGCGACGGCCTGGCCTATGGTTTCCGCGCCATCTCGCGGATGCTGCCGGACGAAAACGCCGTGGTGGCGGTGATCGACGGCGACACCGTGCTGGCCGAAGGCGTGGTGCGCAAGACCGTGCCGTGGTTCCGCCTGTACCCCAACGTCGGTGGCCTGACCACCAACGAATTCTGCGAAGTGCGCGGCGGCTACATCATGAGCGAGTGGCACAAGCTGCGCTTCGCCCAGCGCCACATCAACATGTGCTCGATGGCCCTGAGCAAGCGCGTACTGACCATGACCGGGCGCATGTCGATGTTCCGCGCCAGCGTGGTGACCAACCCCGAGTTCATCGCCGACGTCGAGAGCGACTCGCTGATGCACTGGCGCCTGGGCCGCTTCAAGTTCCTCACCGGCGACGACAAGTCCAGCTGGTTCAGCCTGATGCGCCTGGGCTACGACACCTTCTACGTGCCCGATGCCGCCATCAACACGGTGGAGCACCCGCCGGAGAAGAGCTTCGTCAAGGCCAGCCGCAAGCTGATGTACCGCTGGTACGGCAACAACCTGCGGCAGAACTCCCGCGCCCTGGGCCTGGGCCTCAGGCGCCTGGGGCTGTTCACCAGCATCGTGCTGCTCGACCAGCGCGTGTCGATGTGGACCAGCCTGCTGGGTTTGACCGTGGCGGTGATCGCCAGCTTCAAGTTCGGCCTGCAGTTCCTGCTGGTGTACCTGCTGTGGATCGGCATCACCCGCCTGATCCTCACCGTGATGCTGCTGTGCTCGGGCCACAACGTCGGCCCGGCCTACCCGCTGATTCTCTATTACAACCAGATCGTCGGCGCGGTGATGAAGATCTACGTGTTCTTCCGCCTCGACAAGCAGTCCTGGACCCGCCAGCCCACTGCCCTCAAGCGCGACCTGGCCAGCTTTCAACAATGGTTCAACACCTGGTCCTCGCGGACCATGACCTTCTCGGCCGCGAGCATCTTCGTCGCCGTGCTGTTCATGGTCGTGTGAGCCACCCCGGATCGGATAACAGGAACGAATATCGCCATGAATACCGCCGTGAACGTCAATGTCGTGCATGAGTCCGAAGCGCAGCGCCAGCACGCCCGGGTGCGCATCCCCGCCAAGCTGCGCTACCTGGACGGCAACCGCGAGCCGCACGAAGTGAAGGTTGACGACCTGTCCGCCGGGGGCCTGTCCTTCCATGCGAAAAAAGCCCTGCCGGTGAACGAGGTGCTGCGCGGCCGCCTGCAGTTCGTGGTCGACAACCTCGGGCTGTCGATGGATGTGGAGATCCTGGTGCGCACCAGCAACACCGAGACCGGCCGCACCGGCGCCGAATTCCAGAACCTCGAACCACGTGACATCGCCACCCTGCGCCACATCATCACCAGCCACTTGTCTGGCGAGCTGATCAGCGTCGGCGATGTGCTCAGTACCCTGCAGCGCGACAACTTCACCAAGGCGCGCAAGCAGAAAGACTCGGGCTCGGGCCTGTCGGCGTTCGGCCGCCTGCGCGCGGTCACCGTCACTGCCGGGGTGTTCGTGGTCGGGCTGGTGGCTTTCGGCTTTGTCGCCAAGTCGCTGTACGGCCTGTACTTCGTCAGCCACGCCGAGGCCGGTGTGGTCGCGGTGCCCACCACCAACGTCACCATGCCCCGCGACGGCAGCCTGCAGAGCCTGGTGGAAAGTGGCGCCACGGTGAGCAAGGGCGCGCCCCTGGCGACCTTCAACACCAGCATGCTCGACCTGCTCAAGGGCCACCTGGACGACTCGCAACTGGAGCCGGCCAAGGTCGAGGAGCTGTTCGGCAAGCAGCTCTCCGGCACCCTCACCAGCCCCTGCGACTGCGTGGTGTCGCGCCAGCTGGTGGACGACGGCCAGTACGCCAGCAAGGGGCAGGCGGTGTTTGCGCTGATTCCGCGTACCACCACTCCGACGGTCGAGGCGCGCTTCAGCTACCGCCAGTTCGACGAGGTGAAACCGGGTACCCGGGTCAACTTCCAGGTGGCCGGCGAGGACGAAGTGCGCACTGGCCGGATCGTTGGCAGCAGCAGCCTGGACACCGACAACCTGGCCGCCGACATCCGCGTACAGATCAAGCCTGACGAAAGCCTGCCGGCCGAGCTCGCCGGCCGCCCGGCCGCGGTCAACAGCGACCGTGGGCCGTCGCTGAACTGGCTGATCGACAAGGCCGTGGCCCGCGGGCTGTAAGAGGAACGGATCATGAAACCTTTCAATCGTGATTCTGCCGTGGGGTTGGTGCCGCCTGTATTGCGAGGGCTGCGCCCTCGATCGCGGCTGAAGGCCGCTCCTACAGAGTCCGCGCCTGTCCTGATCGACTCGATCCCTGTAGGAGCGGCCTTCAGCCGCGATCGGGTGCGCAGCACCCGCCCGTTGACATGGTGTGCCCTGGCCGCCGCCATCACCCTGGCCGGCTGCGCCGGCCTGCCCGACCAGCGCCTGGCCAACGAGGCGCTCAAGCGCGGTGATACCGCCACCGCAGAACGCAACTACAAGGCCCTGGCCGACCTCGGCTACAGCGATGCGCAAGTCGGCCTGGCCGACCTCAGCGTCGCCACCCGCGACCCGGCCAAGCTCAAGGAAGCCGAGGCCACCTACCGCGCCGCGGCCGCCACCTCGCCCCGCGCCCAGGCCCGCCTCGGCCGCCTGCTGGTGGCCAAGCCCGACAGCACCCAGGCCGAACGCGAAGAGGCCGAAACACTGCTCAAGCATGCGGCGCAACAGGGCGAGGGCAACACCCTGATCCCGCTGGCGATGCTCTACCTGCAATACCCGCAGAGCTTCCCCAACATCAACGCCCAGCAGCAGATCGACCAGTGGCGCGCCGCCGGCAACCCCGAGGCCGGCCTGGCCCAGGTGCTGCTCTACCGCACCCAGGGCACCTACGACCAGCACCTGGGCGACGTGGAAAAGATTTGCAAGGCCGCCCTGACCACCACCGACATCTGCTACGTCGAGCTGGCCACCGTCTACCAGAAACGCGCCCAGCCCGAGCAGCAGGCCGCACTGCTGGAGCAACTCAAGGCCGCCCATGCCCGTGGCGCGGTGCCGGCCACCCGGGTCGACAGCGTCGCCCGCGTGCTGGCCGATCGCAGCCTGGGGCAGACCGACGAAAAGACCGCGAAAGACTTGCTGGAGCATGTCGCCCCGGCCAACCCGGCCTCCTGGGTCAGCCTCGCCCAACTGCTCTACGACTTCCCCGAGCTGGGCGACACCGACCAGCTGATGGCCTACATCGACAAGGGCCGCGAGGCCGAGCAGCCCCGTGCCGAGCTGCTGTTGGGCCGGCTCTACTACGAAGGCAAGACCGTGCCGGCCGACGCGCCGAAGGCCGAGCAACACCTCCAGGCTGCCGCCGACGCTGGCGAGATCAGCGCCGACTACTACCTCGGCCAGCTCTACCGCCGTGGCTACCTGGGCAACGTCGAGCCGCAGAAAGCCGTCGACCACCTGCTCAGCGCCGCCCGAGGCGGCCAGATCAGCGCCGACTACGCCCTGGCCCAGCTGTTCAGCGAAGGCCACGGCATCCGTACCGAGCCGGCCAACGCCTGGGTGTTCGCCCAGCTGGCCCAGGCCAACCCGTCCGAGCAGTCCAGCGCGCTGCTGCAACAGCTCGACCAGCAACTGACGCCCGCCCAACGCAGCCAGGCGCAAAACCTGCTGGCCCAGGAAAAACAGGCTCGCGCCGGCATGCTCCAGCGTGCCGACAGCCCCCTGGCCATCGAAGCGCTGCAAGACGACAACGACGACGTAGACGCCGAGGATTCGCTATGACGCTCAACCCCTTCGTGAAAGCCGGCATCGGCCTGGGCTTCGCCCTGCTGTGGTCGATGCCGACCCTCGCCCAGGAAACCGCGCAGAAGAACTTCGGCCTGGACGTGAAGATCACCGGCCAGTCCGAGGACGACCGCGACCTCGGCACCCGCTCCGGCGGCGACGTCAACGGCCTGGGCCTGGACCTGCGCCCCTGGGTGTACGGCGAGCGCGGCAACTGGAGCGCCTATGCCATGGGCCAGGCGGTGGCCGCCACCGACATCATCGAGACCGACACCCTGCGCGCCTCCGACACCGGCGCCGCCATCGACACCGGCGATGACAGCCGCAAGCCGGACAAGAGCTACCTGGCCATGCGCGAATTCTGGGTCGGCTACAGCGGTTTCACGCCCTACCCCGGCGAACAGCTGCGCTTCGGCCGCCAGCGCCTGCGCAGCGACGACGGCATGTGGCGCGACACCAATATCGAAGCGCTGAACTGGACCTTCGACACCACCCTGCTCAAGGCCGACCTGGGTGTGGCCCAGCGCTTCAGCGAATACCGTACCGACCTCACCGAACTGGCGCCGGAGGACAAGGACCGCACCCATGTCTACGGCAACGTCGCCACGCAGTGGACCCCTGGCCACTGGGTCGGCCTGCGCGCCCACCACAGCCACGACGGCGGCAGCCTGAAGAGCCCCGGCGAAACCGTCGACGCCCTCGACAAGACCCGCACCGGCGACCTCACCTGGCTTGGCCTGGAAGCCAACAGCGACGCCTACAACTGGCGCAACGACCACAGCGTCAACTACTGGGGCAGCGTCACCTGGCTGACCGGCGACCGCGATACGCTGAGCAGCCAGGCCATCGGCAACGAGCAGGTCGCCACCGGCAAGCAGAGCGGCGACGTCAACGCCTGGGGCACCGACCTCGGCGTCCGCCTGCGCCTGGACCCGCAATGGCAGGTCGGCGCGGCCTATGCCCGGGGCAGCGGCGGCGGTGGCAGCGATGGCTCGAACAACTTCGAGCAGACGGGCCTGGAGAGCAACCGCTCCAACTTCACCGGCACCCGCTCGCGCGTGCACCGCTTCGGCGAAGCCTTCCGCGGCGAGCTGGGCAACCTGCAGGCGGCCACCTTGTTCGCCTCCTGGCAGCTGCGCGACGACTATGACGCCAGCTTCATCTACCACAAGTTCTGGCGTGTCGACGGCAAGCAGAACATCGCCTCCAGCGGCATCAACGCGGTGGTCGACGACGGCGGTATCAACCGCCCGCTGGTGCAGGGCGAGAAAGACCTCGGCCAGGAGATGGACGTGGTGGTGACCAAGTACTTCAAGCAGGGCCTGCTGCCGGCCTCGCTGAGCCAGTCGATCGACGAGCCGTCGGCCCTGGTGCGCCTGCGCGCCGGTGTGTTCAAGCCAGGCGACGCCTACGGCAAAGAGGCCGACTCGTACATGCACCGCGCCTTCGTCGACGTGATCTGGCGCTACTGAGGCCGGGAGAGGAAACCATGACCCTGCACCCGAACCTTCGCCACAGCCTGCTCGCCAGCGCCCTGCTGCTGGTCGCCGGCCTCGCCCAGGCCGTCGAGCCCGAGATGGCCAAAGGGCTGCAACAGGCCAAGACCTACACCGTCGCCAGCGCGCCGATCGAGCCGCTGCTGATGGACCCACCCAAGCTGCCCGACCTGTCCGGCTACACCGCCCAGGCCGTGCAGCGCAAGATCGACCGTACTCACAAGGGCAAGGTCAGCGTGCGCCGCATGCTCCAGGAGGACACGCTCAAGGAGTTCGTCGGCGGCGACAACAAGGGCGCCGAATGGGTACGCCGCCAGCACGGCATCCCCCAGGCGATCTTCATCGACGACGGGCATATCGACCTGGTCGAGCTCAGCAAGAAAGTGCCCGGCCAGTACCTGCGCGAAACCGCGCCGGGCGTCTACCTCGCCCGCCTGCCGATCGTGGTCGGGCACAAGGGCGTGCTCGAGATCGACGGCAAGGTCAAGGAACTGCGCCTGTCCGAGGAAGGCGGCGCGTTCATCGTCAACGACGGCAAGCTGTTCATCACCGATACCCAGGTGACGGGCTGGCGTGAGCGAGCCAATGGCCCGGCCACCTTCCAGAAGCCCGACGCGTTCCGCCCGTTCCTGCTCAGCTGGGGCGGCACCGAGACCTACATCGTCAACAGCAAGATGGCCAGCTTCGGTTACTCGAAGTCCAAGTCCTACGGCGTGAGCATTTCGCAGTACACGCCGAACATGGCCAAGCAGATGGGCCGCGCCGAACCCACCGGCTGGATCATCGGCTCCGAGTTCAGCGACATGTGGTACGGCTTCTACTGCTACGAGACCCAGGACTTCGTGGTCAAGGACTCGGTGTACCGCGACAACATCGTCTACGGCATCGACCCCCACGACCGCTCGCACCGCCTGATCATCGCCGGCAACACCGTGTACGGCACCAGGAAAAAGCACGGGATCATCGTCTCGCGCGAGGTCAACGACAGCTGGATCATCAACAACAAGAGCTACGACAACAAACTCTCCGGCGTGGTGATCGACCGCAACAGCGTCAACAACCTGATCGCCTACAACGAGATCTACCGCAACCACACCGACGGCATCACCCTGTACGAAAGCGGCGACAACCTGATCTGGGGCAACAAGCTGATCAACAACCGCCGCCACGGCATCCGCGTGCGCAACAGCGTGAACATCCGCCTGTACGAGAACGTCGCCATGGCCAACGGCCTGGTGGGGGTGTACGGGCACATCAAGGACCTCTCCGACACCGACCGCGACATCGCCCTCGATCCGTTCGACACCAAGGTGTCGCTGATCGTGGTCGGCGGCGAGCTGGCGGCCAATGGCTCCGGCCCGCTGTCGATCGACTCGCCGCTGTCGGTGGAGCTGTACAAGGTGTCGATGCTGATGCCGCGCAAGGCCAACGGCATCAGCTTCAACGGCGTGCTCGGCGAGCGCCAGGACGAAATCCTCGACCTGCTGGTGCGCCAGCAGAAAGCCGTGCTGATCGACCCGGTCGAGCGCCAGACCGAAATGATCGACTAAGGAAGCCCAGACCATGACTCCACACCTGATGAAACTGCTGGGCCTGTCCGCCGCCCTCCTGGCCATCAGCCAGGGCGTGCACGCCGAGGACATCCAGGCGCCGACCTTCACTGCCGAGCCCTGCTGCCAGCTGTGCCCCGAAGCCCACGACGCCAATCGCTACACCACGCGCTACCAGCAGAACTTCACCACCCTGGTGCAAGCCCAGGGCGACTGGCTGTTCCGTACCCGCGAAGACCTGCGCACCGAGTTCGACACCACCCCGGGCGGCTACAAGCGCCTGCAGCAGGTGCACGACGCGTTCAAGAAGCGCGGCGTCGAGCTGGTGGTGGTGTACCAGCCGACCCGGGGCCTGGTGAATCGCAACATGCTCAAGCCCGAGGAGAAGGCCGCCTTCGACTACCAGAAGGCCCTGGGCAACTACCAGGCCATGCTCCAGCGCTTCGCCAAAATGGGCTACAACGTGCCCGACCTGTCGCCGCTGACCAATGAACAACTGGCCGCGGCCGACCAGGGCAAGGACTTCTACTTCCGTGGCGACCAGCACTGGACGCCCTACGGCGCCGAGCGCGCGGCGAAGATCGTCGCCGACACCGTGCACAGGATGCCGGCCTTCGAAGGCATCCCACGCAAGGCGTTCGAGACCAGGAAGTCCGGGCGCATGGGCAAGACCGGCACCCTGCACAACGTCGCCGGCCAGCTGTGCGGTACCAGCTACGCGGTGCAGTACATGGACCAGTTCGCCACCGAGCCGAAAGGCGCCAGCGGCGGCGACGATCTGTTCGGCGACTCGGGCAACGCGCAGATCACCCTGGTCGGCACCAGCCATAGCGGCAAGAACTACAACTTCTCCGGTTTCCTGGAGCAGTACATCGGTGCCGACGTGCTCAACGTCGCCTTCCCCGGCGGCGGCCTGGAAGGCTCGATGATCCAGTACCTGGGCAGCGAGGAGTTCCAGAACAACCCACCGAAGATCCTGATCTGGGAGTTCTCCCCGCTCTACCGCCTGGACCAGGAAACCATCTGGCGGCAGATCCTCGGCCTGCTCGACGACGGCTGCGACGACCGCCCCGCGCAGATGAGCGCCAGCGCCACCCTCAAGCCCGGCAAGAACGAGCTGATGGTCAACGGCAAGGGTGGCGTGATCAAGGACCTGGTCAACCGCAACCACCAGTTCGACATCCGTTTCGAGGACACCTCGGTGAAGGTGCTGCAGGCCACCCTCTGGTACCTGAACGGTCGCCACGAGGACATCAAGATCGAGAAGCCCGAGACCTCCGACACCGACGGGCGCTTCGTCTTCCAGATGCGCGAGGACGAGGACTGGGCCGGGCAGAACCTGCTCGCCCTGGAGGTCCAGGGGCCGGAAAGCGGCACCCAGAAAGTCGAAGCGAAACTGTGCAAACGCAACAACTTCGCCGGGCATGCGCAGCACACCGCGCACGCTGGCCAGTGAGGCGACCATGACCATCATCAACAGCAAGACCGCACCTGCCCTGCTCGCCCTCGCCCTGTTCGGCGGCGCGGCGCAGGCCGCGCTGGTGCCGCCCCAGGGTTACTACGAGGGCATCGAAAAACCCAAGAGCAGCGACGGTGATTTCCGTTGTGAGGCCGCGCCCCGGCCCTACACCGGCTCGTTGCGCTTTCGCAGCAAGTACGAGGGCTCGGACAAGGCCCGGGCGACGCTCAACGTCGCCTCGGAAAAGGCCTTCCGCGCCTCCACCAAGGACATCACCACCCTGGAGAAGGGCGTCAGCAAGATGGTCGGCCAGTACATGCGCGACGGCCGCCCGGCGCAGCTCGACTGCGCGCTGACCTGGCTGGGCACCTGGGCCCGCGCCGATGCGCTGATGTCCAGCGACTACAACCACACCGGCAAGTCCATGCGCAAATGGGCGCTGGGCAGCATGAGCGGGTCGTGGCTGCGCCTGAAGTTCTCCAACTCGCAGCCGCTGGCCGCGCACCAGGCCGAGGCCGAGCAGATCGAAAAATGGTTCGCCCGCCTGGCCCAGCAGACCGTGCGCGACTGGAGCGGCCTGCCCCTTGAGAAGATCAACAACCACAGCTACTGGGCGGCCTGGTCGGTGATGGCCACTGCGGTCGCGACCGACCGCCGCGACCTGTTCGACTGGGCAATCAAGGAATACAAGGTCGGCGCCAACCAGGTCGACGAGCAGGGCTTTTTGCCCAACGAGCTCAAGCGCCGCCAGCGCGCCCTGGCCTACCACAACTACGCCCTGCCGCCGCTGGCGATGATCGCCAGCTTCGCCCAGGCCAATGGCGTGGACCTGCGCAAGGAAAACAACTTCGCCCTGCAACGCCTGGGTGAAGGCGTGCTGGCCGGGGCGCGCGACCCGAGCCAGTTCACCGCCCACGCCGGCGTGAAGCAGGACCTGCACGACCTGAAGATCGACAGCAAGTACGCCTGGCTCGAGCCCTGGTGCGCGCTGTACCACTGCGTCGGCGACACCCTGGAACGCAAGCACGACATGCAACCGTTCGACAGCTTCAGGCTGGGCGGGGATGTGACCCGGGTCTACGACCCGGGCGCGAAGAAGTAAATCAAACCCCTGTAGGAGCGGATTCATCCGCGATGGCGTCGGCAGGCCCACAACCGCTGCCATGACGAGCGCAATCGCGGATGAATCCGCGCCTACAGGGGCCAGGTGCCCCCTGCGTTTTCGTGGGGGGTTTGGGGGGCGCTTTTGCCCTGGATGCTGTGAACAACAAGGAGAACCGGGATGGTCTTCTCGTCCAATGTGTTCCTGTTCCTGTTCCTGCCGGTTTTCCTCGGCTTGTACTACTTGAGCGGGCAACGCTATCGCAACCTGCTGCTATTGGTGGCCAGCTACATCTTCTACGCCTGGTGGCGGGTGGACTTCCTCGCCCTGTTCGCCGGGGTCACCCTGTGGAACTACTGGATCGGCCTGAAGGTCGGCGCCGCCGGCGTGCGCACCAAGCCCGCCCAGCGTTGGCTGCTGCTGGGGGTGGCGGTCGACCTGGCGATCCTCGGCTACTTCAAGTACGCCAACTTTGGTGTCGACAGCCTCAACGCCATCATCACCTCGTTCGGGCTGGAGCCGTTCATCCTCACCCACGTGCTGCTGCCGATCGGCATCTCGTTCTACATCTTCGAGTCGATCAGCTACATCATCGACGTGTACCGCGGCGACACCCCGGCCACCCGCAACCTGATCGACTTCGCCGCGTTCGTGGCGATCTTCCCGCACCTGATCGCCGGCCCTGTGCTGCGCTTCAAGGACCTGGTCGACCAGTTCAACAACCGCACCCACACCCTCGACAAGTTCTCCGAAGGCTGCACGCGCTTCATGCAGGGCTTCATCAAGAAGGTGTTCATCGCCGACACCCTGGCGGTGGTCGCCGACCATTGCTTCGCCCTGCAAAACCCCACCACCGGTGATGCCTGGCTCGGCGCCCTGGCCTATACCGCGCAGCTGTACTTCGACTTCTCCGGCTACAGCGACATGGCCATCGGCCTGGGGCTGATGATGGGTTTTCGCTTCATGGAAAACTTCAAGCAGCCGTACATCAGCCAGTCGATCACCGAGTTCTGGCGGCGCTGGCACATCAGCCTGTCGACCTGGCTGCGCGACTACCTGTACATCACCCTGGGCGGCAACCGCAAAGGCACTTTCAACACCTACCGCAACCTGTTCCTGACCATGCTGCTGGGCGGGCTGTGGCATGGCGCCAACTTCACCTACATCCTCTGGGGCGCCTGGCACGGCATGTGGCTGGCCATCGAGCGGGCGCTGGGCATCGACACCAACCCGCAGCGCTTCAACCCGGTGAAGTGGGCCTTCACCTTCCTGCTGGTGGTGGTCGGCTGGGTGATCTTCCGCGCCGAGAACCTGCACGTGGCCGCGCGCATGTACGGCGCCATGTTCAGCTTCGGCGACTGGCAGCTGTCGGAGCTCAATCGCGCCAACCTCACAGGCCTGCAGGTGGCCACGCTGGTGGTCGCCTACCTGACCCTGGCGTTCTTCGGGCTGCGCGACTTCTACCGCAATGCCAGGCCAACACCGAGCGCGACGCCGGTGCAGGTCAACGCCGATGGCTCGGTGGGCCTGGACTGGACGCGGATCATGACCCGCGCCCTGGTGCTGCTGCTGTTCATCGCCTCGGTGCTCAAGCTCTCGGCGCAGAGCTACTCGCCGTTCCTCTACTTCCAGTTCTGAGGCCCTGACCATGAACCGGACACTTCGCATCACTTACTCGCTGTCGTTCATGGGCCTGCTGGTCGGGCTCGGCGCCTGGTCGGTCGGCGGGCTCGACAGCTTCAGCCGCACCGGGCAGATGACCCTGCTCGACGGCAAGCTGGCCAAGGCCGCCGAAACCCACTACGACGAGCAGTTCCCGATCAAGCGCGTCGGCACCAACCTGTGGGCCGCGCTGGACTTCAAGCTGTTCAACGAAGGCCGCCCCGGCGTGGTGCTGGGCCGCGACCAGTGGCTGTTCAGCGACGAGGAGTTCAAGCCCACCGTCGACGCCGAACAACAGATGCAGGACAACCTGGCACTGGTGCGCGGCATCCGCGACGCCCTGGAGCGCCAGGGCACCCAACTGGTGCTGGCGATCGTGCCGGCCAAGGCACGCCTGTATTCCGAGTACATCGGCAAGCAGAACCCGGCCAGCCTGCACGACCAGCTGTTCAACCAGTTCCACGCCCAGGCGCGCCAGGCCAACGTGTTCGCCCCCGACCTGCTGGCGCCGCTGGAGCAGGCCAAGGCCCGCGGCCAGGTGTTCCTGCGCACCGACACCCACTGGACGCCGATGGGCGCCGAGGTGGTGGCGCAGGCCATCGCCGAGGCGGTCAACCGCCAGAAGCTGCTCAGCGGCGAGCCCCAGGCCTTCATCACCGAGGCCGGCGCCACCGCGCCGTACAAGGGCGACCTGACCAACTTCCTGCCACTCGACCCGCTGTTCAGCAACCTGTTGCCGACCCCGGACAACCTGCAGCAGCGCAAGACCCACCCGGTGCAGGCCGAAGGCGAAGCCGGCGACGCCCTGTTCGCCGACAGCCGGATCCCGGTGGCGCTGGTGGGCACCAGCTACAGCGCCAACCCGCACTGGAACTTCCTCGGCGCCCTGCAGCAGGCCCTGCGCAGCGACGTCGCCAACTACGCCGAGGACGGCCACGGCCCGCTGCTGCCGATGCTCAAGTACCTGCAAAGCGACGCCTTCAAGAATGCCCCGCCACAAGTCGTGGTGTGGGAGTTCCCCGAACGTTATCTGCCAATGAAGAGCGATCTCGGCGCCTTCGATCCGCAGTGGATCGCGCAGCTGAAGAACGCCAGCAAGTCCGAAGCCAACCTGGCCCTGTCGTCCAACCGGACCGACCACTGAAGATAGAGAGGAACACGCACATGACTACCAAGACCACCATTGCCAAAGCCCTCACCCTCGCGGCGGGCCTGTCCCTGGCCTCGCTGCAGGCCTTCGCCGGCGCCGACGCCGCGCTCTACGGCCCGAGTGCGCCCAAGGGCTCGACCTTCGTACGCTTGTACAACGCGGCCAGCGCCCCCGCTGCCGCCTCCGTGGGCAACACCCAGATCAAGCAGGTCGGCGCCCAGGCCAGCAGCGACTTCAGCTTCCTGCCCGGTGGCGACTACACCGCCCAGGTGGGTGGCAAGAGCGTCCCGGTGAAGTTGGCCGCCGACAAGTACTACACCCTGGTCAACAGCAGCGGCGGCAACCCGCAATTGATCGAGGAGCCGCCGTTCAAGAACAAGCAGAAGGCCCTGGTGCGCGTGCAGAACCTCAGCGACCAGCCAGTGACCCTGAAGACCGCCGACGGCAAGACCGAAGTGGTCAGCCCCGTGGCGGCCAAGGGCCGTGGCGAGCGGGAGATCAACCCGGTCAAGGTCAACCTGGCCCTGTACCAAGGCGACAAGAAAGTCGGCGACGTCAAACCCGTCGCCCTGGCGCGCGGCGAAGCCGCCGTGCTGTACGTCACCGGCTCCGGCGGCAGCCTGTCGCCGGTGTGGGTCACCCGTCCCGTAGCCACTAACTGATTCCTGCCCTTCACGACCTTTTTGGAGAAACGACATGATCCCGGTAATTCTTTCTGGTGGTAGCGGTTCCCGTCTGTGGCCGCTGTCGCGCAAGCAGTTCCCCAAGCAGTTCCTGGCCCTGACCGGCGAGCACACGCTGTTCCAGCAGACCATCGAGCGCCTGGTGTTCGAAGGCATGGACACCCCCATCGTGGTCTGCAACAAGGACCACAAGTTCATCGTCCAGGAGCAGCTGAACGCGCTGAAGCTGGAAACCCAGGCGATCCTCATGGAGCCGTTCGGCCGCAACACCGCGCCGGCGGTGGCCATGACCGCGATGAAACTGGTCAACGAAGGCCGTGATGAACTGATGCTGGTGCTGCCGGCCGACCACGTGATCGAGGACCAGAAGGCCCTGCAACGCGCCCTGGCCCTGGCCACCGTGGCCGCCGAACGTGGCGAGATGGTGCTGTTCGGCGTGCCGGCGACCAAGCCCGAGACCGGCTACGGCTACATCCGCTCCAGCCAGGACGCGCTGCTGCCCGAGGGCGTGGCGCGGGTCGCGCAGTTCGTCGAGAAGCCCGACGAGAAGCGCGCCAACGAGTTCGTCCACGCCGGAGGCTACTTCTGGAACAGCGGCATGTTCCTGTTCCGCGCCAGCCGCTTCCTCGAAGAGCTGAAGAAGCACGACCCGGACATCTACGACACCTGCCTGCTGGCCCTGGAGCGCAGCGACGAGGCCGGCGACGTGCTGAGCATCGACGAAGCCACCTTCGCCTGCTGCCCGGACAACTCCATCGACTACGCGGTGATGGAGAAGACCCAGCGCGCCTGCGTGGTGCCGCTGTCCGCCGGCTGGAGCGACGTGGGTTGCTGGTCGTCGCTGTGGGACGTGCACGAGAAAGATGACAACGGCAACGTCACCAAGGGCGACGTGGTGGTGCAGGACAGCCGCAACTGCATGATCCACGGCAACGGCAAGCTGGTGTCGGTGATCGGTTTGGAGAACATCGTGGTGGTCGAGACCAAGGACGCCATGATGATCGCCCACAAAGACAAGGTTCAGGGGGTCAAGCAACTGGTCAGCACCCTCGACGCCCAGGGCCGCACGGAAACCCAGAACCACCTGGAGGTGTACCGCCCTTGGGGCTCGTACGACTCGGTGGACATGGGTGGGCGCTTCCAGGTCAAGCACATCACCGTCAAGCCGGGCGCCAGCCTGTCGCTGCAGATGCACCACCACCGTGCCGAGCACTGGATCGTGGTGTCCGGCACCGCCGAGGTGACCTGTGACGAGAACGTGTTCCTGCTCACCGAGAACCAGTCCACCTACATCCCGATCGCCTCGGTGCACCGCCTGCGCAACCCGGGCAAGATCCCGCTGGAGATCATTGAGGTGCAGTCCGGGAGCTACCTGGGCGAGGATGATATCGAGCGCTTCGAGGATGTGTATGGGCGTACCTCGACGCCGGTTGAGCGTGGGGTTTCGATGAAGACCATCGCGCAGTAACCAACACTACAGGTCAGTGGCGGGTTCGCTATATGTTCATGGGAAGACATACGTATAGCGAACCTGCCCTTCCTACCATTTTGCGGGACAACTATCGGTTAAACCTTGATCACTCAGGTTCTTTACCAAAATTGAAATCACCTTCGACCACCCACTCTTTACCCCCTGACTTGATATGTTGGCAGAGGTAACTGCTACATTCGGCATATTCCTCGCCATAGTAAAAGCCTGAGACAGATCCGCCTGTTCCTTGCCCAGTGACTTTACCCCGGAGCTCACTATCTTTTACCTCATTAGCACCCCCTGAGGCTTTTGAACTTACGCGAAAGCGGAAGTCCCAACCGTCACCTTCCACCTGGATGAACTGAAACTCCCCCTCATCCCTGATATACCCCCAATTCGACGAGAACTCATACGCCGGATTACTTTCACCACTCTCACGAATTTTGACTTTGAAATAGCCGGCTTTTCTTTGGCTGGCCGATACAGTTGGGGAAGTCGCGCTCATATCCTTGATCCTCTTCGCAGTTTTAGTAAGTAACCACGTCCAGACTTTAAGACCCGCTGACACTCTCCACAACTGACAAAAATGACAGGTCGGCCGGCGACAAGATGTTTGGCGATGGCCCCGTTCGCCAGCAAGCTGGCTCCTACAGGGAGCGGTTTGCGGCTACGATGAGCAGATCGTGTGAAACCAAGGCTCGCATTACCATGATCATTGGCGCCCTGCTCGTCCTCACCTGGCTGGTCCTGCTGTTGCGCTACCCGTCCAAGGCCCTGGCCATCTCCATGGCGGCCGTATGCGGTCTGGGCCTGGTGGCCCTGGGGGTAGCCTGGCAGGACACCCGCGAGGCCTCGCAACTGGCCCGCCTGGACATTCGCCTCAGCTACGCCCCCGACCAGTGCCCCGCCGACCGCGCCTTGCAAGTGCACATGAAGAACGGCAACCAGGCCCCGCTCACCGAACTGCGCTGGCGCGTCGGCGCCTACGCGCCGGGCGACACCGTGAACCTGGCCGAGAACGCCTACAGCGCCCCACGTTATCGTGGGCCTGGTGACTTGCAGCCGGGCGGCGAGTGGCGCGACTGCCTGCCACTGCCACCGCTGCGTTCGGGCTATCGGCCGCAGAACCTGGAGTTCCGTGCCGAGCACCTGCAAGGTACATTCGCCAATTGATTGCTTGTCTGTACCGGCCTCTTCGCCGGCAAGCCGGCTCCTACATTCCCCTGTAGAAGCCGGCTTGCCGGCGAAGAGGCCGGTAGAGCCCTTCCATTTCTGATCACAGGTCCCCTGCATGCCCACCGTCCTGATCACCGGTTGTTCCAGCGGCATCGGCCGCGCCCTGGCCGACGCCTTCCGCGATGCCGGCCATGAAGTCTGGGCCACCGCCCGCAAAGCCCAGGATGTCGAACAACTGGCCGCCGCCGGTTTCAATGCCCGGCAACTGGACGTGAACGACGCCGACGCCCTGGCCCGCCTGGCCGAGGAACTGCAAGACCTCGACATCCTGATCAACAACGCCGGCTACGGCGCCATGGGCCCATTGCTCGACGGCGGTGTCGAAGCCATGCGCCAGCAATTCGAGACCAACGTCTTTGCCCTGGTCGGCGTAACCCGCGCGCTGTTCCCGCTGCTGCGCCGCGCCCGTGGGCTGGTGGTGAACATCGGCAGTGTCTCCGGTGTGCTGGTGACACCGTTCGCCGGCGCCTACTGCGCCTCGAAAGCCGCCGTGCACGGGCTGAGCGACGCCCTGCGCCTGGAGCTGTCGCCGTTTGGCATCCGGGTGATGGAAGTGCAACCTGGCGCGATTGCCTCGCAGTTCGCCAGCAATGCACAGCAGCAGGCCGAGCAGGTGTTGGCGACCGACTCGCCGTGGTGGCCTTTGCGTGAGCAGGTGCAGGCGCGGGCCCGGGCGTCGCAGGATCGGCCGACGCCAGCGGCAGCGTTTGCCCAAGGGTTGCTGGCGGCGACGCGCAAGTCGCCGACGCCCGCTTTGGTGCGGTTGGGCAATGGCAGCACGGCGTTGCCGTTGATGGCCCGGCTGTTGCCGCAGCGCCTGCTGGACTGGGTACTGCGCAAGCGCTTCGGATTGTTGCGGCCGTTGTAATCTGTAGGAGCGGCTTCAGCCGCGATGAGGGCAGCACGGTGGCTGGCACCCGCTTCGCGGGTGATCGCGGCTGAAGCCGCTCCTACAGAGGTCGCATCAAGCCGGCTCAAACCTGGTCGAAGGCCTGCCAGCCGCCACCCAGCGCCTTGTAAAGCCCCACCAACGCCTGCGACACCGCCGCCGAGCTGTCGATCCACTGCTCCTCGCTGGCCAGCAGCGCCGACTGCACCGTCAGCACGTTGAGAAAGTCCACCGCCCCTTCCACGTACTGGCGCTGCGCGGTCTCCAGCGCAATGCGGTTCTGCCGCACCGCCTCGGCCAGGTGATCGCGACGCAACTGACTGGCGTTGTACAGCCGCAGCACATCGTCGATCTCATGCCAGGCCCCCAACACCACTTTGCGGTAGTTCAGCGCGGCCTCCTGCTGTTGCGCCTCGCGCAGCTCCAGCGTGCCCTTGAGCCGCCCACCTTCGAAGATCGGCAACGACAGCTGCGGCCCGAAGGCGAACCTTCGCGAGTCCCAGGCGCCGAAATCGGACAACTGCATGGCCTGGAAACCAACGCTGCCGGACAACCGGATGCTCGGGTAGAAATCCGCCTTGGCCACGCCAATGCTGGCCGTGGTCGCGTGCAACCGCGCCTCGGCCTGGCGGATATCCGGCCGGCGCTCGGCCAGTTCCGAGGGCAGGCCAATGGCGAACCGCTGCTGAGGCGCAGGCAACTCGCCTGTCGGCAGCAACTCACCCTGCAAGCTGCGCGGCGGTTCGGCGGCCAGCAAGCTCAACGCATTGATCAGGTCGTCGCGGCGAGCTTCGAGCGTTGGCAGGCGCGACTCGATCGAGGCCACCTGGGCGCTGGCCTGGGCCACATCGAGGCGGGTGGCGACACCTTCTGCCTGACGGTCCTCGGAGAGCTTCAGGCTATGTCGCGCGACCTTGAGGTTGTCCTGGGTCACTTCCAGCGTGTGCTGCACCGCACGCAGCTGGATGTAGTTGCCTGCCGTTTCCGACAGCAACGCCAGCAGCACACCACGACGGTCGTTCTCGGCAACCTCGACGGTGGCGTCGGCGGCTTCGACCTGACGGCGCACGCGCCCCCACAGGTCCAGCTCCCAGCCGGCCACCAGGTCACCCTGCCACAGGTTGTACGCCGACTTGCCCGCCTTGCCGGACGGGTCGTTCAACCCTTCGGCGCTGTTGCGCGCACGGCTGTAGCCGGCGTTCACATCCACTGATGGCGCCTCGTCGGCGGCCACGGTGCTGCGCAGGGCGCGGCTCTGCAGCAGGCGCGCGCTGGCCATTCGCAGGTCGAGGTTGCGCTCGGTGACCTTCTGGATCAAT
The DNA here is from genome assembly GCF_029478665.1 of Pseudomonas entomophila. Lineage (GTDB taxonomy): Bacteria > Pseudomonadota > Gammaproteobacteria > Pseudomonadales > Pseudomonadaceae > Aquipseudomonas > Aquipseudomonas entomophila_F. Next base: position 37,391 of record NZ_JARPQB010000005.1, on the reverse strand, counting down.
GCGCTCAACCGTGGGTCGTGAAAACTGTCCCACCAGCGTAGCTCCAGGGGCTCGGCCGTGGGCTGGCTGGCCGCCGCCTCGCCTTGCAGCGCGGCCCAGTCCTTCGGCGCCTCGCTGTCCGGGCGCTGGAAGTCCGGCCCGAGGGTGCAGCCCGCCAGCAGCACGGCCAGCAACAGGGGGCTCAGGTGTAAGGCCGGGGCCGCTACGCGCCCCTTTCGCGGCACAAGACCGCTCCTACAGGCGACCGCGATCCTCTGTAGGAGCGGCCTTGTGCCGCGAAAGGGCTGCACGGCAGCCCCGACGGCCTGAAGATGTTCAAACACTCCAACAAGTTGGCCATTCATCGCACGGTCACCTCTTTGCCCGCCAGTCTGTCGCCCTGGGTATCGATGGTTGCCTCCACCGACATGCCCACGCGCAGGCGTTCGAGCAGCGGCTGACCATCATCGAAGACGATCTTCACCGGAATGCGCTGCACCACCTTGGTGAAGTTGCCAGTGGCATTGTCCGGCTTCACTGCTGCGAAGGTCACGCCGGTGGCTGGGGCGATGCTCTCGACATGCCCCTGGAGCTTCTCGCCGGAGAAGGTATCGACCGTGATGCTCACCGGCTGGCCCGGCTGCACATGGGTCAGCTGGGTTTCCTGGAAGTTGCCGACGATATAGGCATGGGCCAGCGGCACCACCGACAGCAGGCGCGCCCCTGGATTGACGTAGGCACCGACGCGCAAGGCGCGCTCGCCGACCATGCCGTCCACCGGTGCGGTGATGCGGGTGTAGGACAGGTCCAGCTGGGCTTTTTCCAACCCCGCCTCGGCTCGCTTCAATTGCCCGTCGGCGCTGGCCACCTGGGCCTGGAGGATGTCCACCTGCTTGCGCGTGGCCACCAGCGCCGCCTGGGTGTTGGCCAGGCGCGCGCGGGCCTGGTCGACCCGGCTGCGCGCCTGCTGGGCGTTCTGCACGGTGCCGGCGCCCTGCTCGGCCAGGCGGCCGTAGCGGGTCACTTCGTGATCGGCAAAGGCCGCCTCGGCCTGGGCCGCCTTCACCGCGGCCTCGGCCTGGGCGATCAGCGCGGCCTGGCGCTCGAGGGTGGCGCGGGCATCCAGGCTCTGGGCCTTGGCCACCAGCAACTGGGCCTGGGCGGCGTCGAGGGCGGCCTGGTAGTCGCGCGCATCGATGGTCGCCAGCAATTGGCCGGCCTTGACCTGCTGGTTGTCCTCCACCAGCACGTCCTTGACGAAGCCGGCCACCTTGGGCGCGACCACGGTGTAGTCGGCGGTCACGTAGGCATCGTTGGTGCTTTGCCGATGATCGCTGCCGAACAGCCAGGGCCCGAGGGTGGCGGCCAGCACGGCGACGGCGAGCACCGAGCCAATGAGGAGTGTCTTGCGCTTGTTGGTCATTTTCGGTTTCTCGAATTCAGCCACGGGCTCAGGCCACCGCGCGCGGTGGGTAGATCCGGGTAGGCACGAAGGGGATCAGGCAGATCAGGGCGATGGCGAAGCACGCCATCACCAGGTACAGGTCGGCCGAGGTCAGCACCAGGGCCTGTTCATGGATGCGCCTGGCCAGGCCAGCGGCGCTGTCGTCGACCAGGGGCGCGTTGCCCAGGCTGTCGACCAGGTGGTTGGAATGGAAATGCCGGCGCACGGTGCCCAAGGCATCGAGCAGGCCGCCAGCGATCACCGCCGACAGGCCCTTGACCGTGTTGAACCAGGCGGAGGCGAACGGGCCTTCCTGCGGGGTCATGCCGTTGGTGGAGAGCATCAGCAGCGGCAGCACCGCCATCGGCTGGCCGAACACCTGCAGCAGGTAGAACGGGTAGAAGTCGCCACGAATCCACTGCGAGGTCAGCAGGCTGCTGCCCACGCACGAGGCCGCCAGCATTGCCAGGCCGGTGGCCAGCACCCAGCGGCAGTCCACCGCGCGGATGTTGCACAGCGCCGCAGTCAACGGCAGGGCGATCAGTTGCGGCATGGCCACCAGCAGCATCAGCGGGCTGGTCTGCGCCGGGCGGTAACCCTGGATCTGCGCCAGGTACGCCGACGGGATACTGCCCACGCCCGACAGCACGATCAGCACGCCGGCCAGGGTCAGCAAGGCGAAGCTCAAATTGCGCCGGGTCAGCATGCGCAACTGGAAGAACGGCAGCGGCTCGGACCATTCGTTGTACAGGAACAACACCAGCAGCAGCAGGCCGCCGCCGAGCAGCCAGCAGATCAACGACGAGTCGAACCAGCCCCAGCGGTCACCCAGCGACAACCCGAGGACGATGCCGCTGATCGCCGGCAGGCCAAGCAGCACCCCGCGCCAGTCGAACTGCTGGAAGCGCTCCAGGCGCAGCGGGTCCTGGGGCAGGCCCCAGCCGACGCAGAAGATCGCCAGCAGCGACGGCAGGATGATCTGCCAGAACGCCCACTGCCAGCCGACGTACTCGGTCCAAAGGCCCGCCAGCGGCGTGCCGAGGTTGGGCCCGAAGGTGGCGGTCAGGGCATAGCAGGCCAGGCCATAGACCTTGATGCCCGGCGGCAGGAAACGCAGCGCCACGCTCATCAGCATCGGCGGCAAGGCGCCCGAGGCGAAACCTTGCAGCACGCGCAGCAGCATCAGGCTGTGCAGGTCGGGGGCGAAGGGCTGGAGCAGGCCCAGCACGGCGAACAGGCCGACGGCGCTCATGGTGAAGCGGCGTAGCGAGAAGGTGGTGGCCAGCCAGGGCGCGAAGGCCATGGCCGAAACCGAGGCGGCACTGTACACCGCCAGCAGCCAGGCCCCCTCGTCGGCGCCGATGCCCATGGCGCCGCGGATGTCGCCCAGGGAAATCTTGGTCACCGCCTCGTTGAGCCCGGCGCACAGCACCGCCAGCAACACGCCGAACAGCCCCACCACCACCCGCAGGCCGAACGCCGTCTGCGCAGGGGCGGCCGGCGCGGGGGCGGCGGCCAGTGCGGCGGAAGGCGCGGTCAGGGAACTCATGGATAGACATCTCCAGCAACAAATTCAGGGCTGGGAGAAGTCTAAGAAGGTCGAATGCTGACGAAAACTGACTTGTTGGAAGGTTTATGTTGCGTCAGACGCAATCGGCAGGGCTCGATCCCTGTAGGAGCGGCCTTGTGCCGCGAAAGGGCCGCATCGCGGCCCCGGCGATCGTTGCATCAACGCTGAATCCTGGGGCTGCTATGCAGCCCTTTCGCGGCTAAAGCCGCTCCTACAGGGCCCTGCACGTCTCAAGTGATGCTCAAGGCTCACCCGCGCAGCAGGCGCGCATGGTCTGGCGCAACCAGCGATGCGCCGGGTCGTTGTCGAAACGCGGGTGCCAGGCCTGCATCACCCGCACCCTCTCCAACGGCACCGGAATTTCGAACGAACGCAGCGGCAGGCCGAACTTCTTCACGCTGCCCAGGATGTTCGCCGGCATCGGCAGGATCAAATCCGATTCGGGCAGCGAAAACATCGCCGAATGGAAACTCGGCGTGATCAGCGCCACCCGCCGCTGCACGCCATGGCTGCCCAGTTCCACATCGATCGGCCCATTGGCCCGCCCGCGCCGCGATACGCTGATCTGCGGGTACAGGGCAAAACGCTCCGGGGTGATCGCATCGTCGAAGATCGGGTGGTCCGCCCGCGCCAGCCCGACGAACCAGGTATCGAACAGGCTCTGCACCTTGATCTCCGGCCCCAGCTCGATGCTCGAGCTGACCACCAGGTCGATCTGCCCATGGCGCAATACCAGGTCGTCGTCACCCTGGTGCTCGGGGACGAAGCGCAGCACGGTGTTCGGCGCCTGAGCGAGCATCATGTGCAGCAGGCGGGCGCCGTAGAGGGCGATGAACAGGTCATTGGTGCGGATGTTGAAAGCGCGATCAAGGTTGGGCAGGTCGACCTCATCGCCACTGCGGAATACCAGCCCGGCCTGCTCCACCAGCGCCCGCACCTGGTCGCGCAGGGCCAGCGCCCGGGGCGTCGGCACCAGGCCCCGGCCGGCACGCACCAGGATCGGGTCGCCCATGGCCTCGCGGATACGCCCCAGCGTGCGGCTCATGGCCGCCGGGCTCAGGTTCATGCGCTGGGCGGCGCCGACCACGCTGCCCTCATCGAGCAGGGCATCGAGGGCGACGAGCAGGTTCATGTCCGGGAGTTGCATGGCCGTTTTCCGTTACAGCTGTGGGAAACGCGATGGTATCAGGTTGCTGGATTGCGTCAGGCGCAATGGCACCGTGCGTGGAGGGCCATTTATTCGAGCGTGGAATGCATCAAGAATGGCGTGCCCCCTTCAAAGGCAAGCCCGCCAGCCCTGTTCAAGGAACCCCCATGCCGCGCCCGGTCCTGATCGCCATCGACGCCTCCCCTGCCAGCAACACCCTGCTCGACCTCGCCCGCCGCTACTGCCGCCCGGGCGAACACACCCTGCACGTGCTGCTGGCCATCGACTCGACCTTCGCCGTGCACGACAAGCCCGCGCCCTACACCGCCGAGGAACTGGAGGAATACCCCGCCGCCTGCGAGGAACAACGCCTGGGTGACCGCGCGGTGGCCGAAGCGGTGGAGCTGCTGCAACAGGCCGGTTTCAGCAGCCAGGGCTGCATGGTCGCCGGGCAGCCGGTCGAGGCGATCGTCGGCAAGGCACAGGAACTGAACTGCGAGCTGATCATCATGGGCCACCGCCACCTGTCGCGGCTGGGGCGGTTGCTGGACCCGTCGATCAGCGCGAAGGTGATTGACCGGGTCGAGGTGCCGGTGTTGGTGGGGGCTAGTTGAACCGCTGATCAGTCAGGTAATGCAACTGCATTGACCAAGCAATGCAATCGCATTACCTTGATGAGCATCGTTGTAACTCTATGGACAACTGCCCATGGCTACCACCTTCGAAGTCGAGTCCACGCTGACCGATCGCTACCAGACTACCGTTCCTGAAACGGTGCGCCGTGCTTTGGGTTTGAAAAAGCGTGACAAGATCCATTACTCGATTCGCCCGGACGGTGATGTGATACTCACCCGCGCGGAGGCAACCGAGGACGATCCCGTGCTAGGCCAGTTCCTGAATTTTCTGGCTCACGACATCGCAACCAATCCTCAACGGCTGCAGGTTGTCGATGCTGGCCTCATCGCTCGCCTCGACAAGCTCGTGGGTGATGCAGAGGTCGACCTTGATCAACCTCTGTCGGCGGATGATGAATGAATGATGCGAACAGGAAGCCGCTTGTAATTCATGGATGGACCGTCTTTGCCCACCCGCTGTTCCTGGCCAAACTGGAAGCGCTGAGCACGCAAGTTCAGGCCCAGATGCAGAAAGACCCGGCGGGTTACACGAAGAAGAACGCTTTCAAGCGGCTGGCGGCCATCAGGCGCCTGGCATTTGATGTCATTCCCCAGGACCCGACCAAAGTGGAGTACCGGCAGGGCGCAACGCTGGGCAGTGACCACAAGCACTGGTTCAGAGCCAAGTTCTTCCAGCAATACCGGTTGTTCTTTCGCTACCACACTTCCAGCCGGATCATCGTACTGGCATGGGTCAATGACGAATCTTGCAAGCGGGCCTACGACAGCAGCGACGACGCTTACAAAGTCTTTCAAAAGATGCTGCTGACCGGCCACCCTCCAGACGATTGGGATCAATTGCTGAACGAGTGCGGGCCTGCGCATGTCAGGCCCAGTTAGCAGCACTCACTCCTCGCCCGGCTTCACCACCACCGTACAGGTCGTCCCCGCCGCCAGCAGGAACCCATCCGGCACTTCATCGATATGAATGCGCACCGGCACCCGCTGTGCCAGCCGCACCCAGTTGAAGGTCGGGTTCACATCGGCGATCAGCTCGCGGCTCTGTGGGTTGTCGCGGTCGTAGATACCCCGGGCGATGCTCTCCACATGCCCGGTGAGGCGCTCGCCGCTCATCATCTGCAACTCGGCCACATCGCCCACCTTCACATGGGGCAACTTGGTCTCCTCGAAGAAGCCATACACCCAGAACGACTGCTCATCCACCACCGCCATCACCGCCTCGCCGGTGCGGGCGTAGTCGCCCTTGTGGATGTTCAGGTTGGTCACGTAGCCATCGACGGTGGCGACGATCTGCGTACGTTTGAGGTTCAGCTCGGCCGCCGCCAGCTGGGCCTGGGCCTGCTGGTAGTCGGCCAGCGCCGAGTTGGCGATGTTACTGGCGTCGTCGCGGTTCTCCCTGGAGATCACCAGGTTGTCCATGTCGGCACGGCGCTTGGCGTTGACCTTGCGCATCTCCCAGGTGGCCTTGCGCGAAGCGACCAGCGCCTTGGCCTGGTCCACCGCCAGCTGGTAGTGCTCGGGGTCGATACGGATCAGCACATCGCCCTTTTTCACCCGCTGGTTATCCTTGACCGGCACATCCACCACATAGCCCGGCGCGTCGGCGGCGACGTTGATGATGTCGGCGCGCACCCGGCCGTCACGGGTCCACGGCGTGGTCATGTAGTGCAGCCACAACTGGCGGCCGATCACCACGGCAGCGGCCAGCACCAGCAGGGTGGCGATCAGGCTGAAGAACTTTTTCATCGAAGGTTTCTCACCAGTAGAGCGACAGCGCCAGGGCGCCGAACAGGCAGACGAACAGGGAAAGGCGCAGCAGCGCCGGGTGCCAGAAGAAGCGATAGCCATCATGGCTGGCGATGAACCGGTCCAGGCCCCAGGCCAGGCCCAGGGCGAACAGGAACATCAAGGTCATGGTGGGCATGTACACGCCATGGAAGGCGATCTCACGGGGCATGGTTTCACGGAACATCGTGCAGTCCTTTCGCCGGAGCCAGCGGCGACTGTGGGTCGAGCAGGGAGGAACGGATGAAGTGCAGGTAGCTCTGCGCCCGGCGCAGCACCGAGGTGTCGAAGTGCCGGGCGAACGGTTCGTCGGTGGCCTGCACGCGGCTGATGGCATGGTCCACCGCCACCAGGGCGCGCTCGTGGTTACTGGCGCTGGGTTGCAGGAACAATCGCGCCAGGGCCCGGCCCATCACGCGGATCGCCTGGCGCCAGGGCTGCGACTCGGCGTAGGCCGGGTGCACCGGTGCGCGGGCCTGCTCCTTGCGCAGCTCGATGATGGCGTGGCCGATCTCCAGCACGGTGAACATCCAGCCCATCAGCTCGCTCTGCACCTGCGGCTTGCCGGCCGCCAGGCCATAGGCCTGGTGCAGCAGGTCGCGGGTGCGGCTCTCGAACGCCGAGCCCAACCCGCGCAAGCGCCCGCCGATGGCGAACAGCACCTGCTCGCGCAGCTCCTGCTCCAGGCGGCTCCACAGCCAGCGGCTGTTGGGCGGCAGGATGATCGCCCCGGCCGCGGCGCAGACGAACATGCCGATGACCATGCCGATGTAGTCGTTGATGAAGGTGTAGGGGTCGTAGACCGTCAGGTTGTTGGGTACCGAACCGATGGCGAAGAACACCAGCAGGCCCAGGCCGTAGCCCGCATAGGCCGGGCGTGAGGCGAGGAACGCACCCAGCACGAACACCGGCGCCAGCACCATGCACAGCAGCGGGAAACCGTCGATCCAGGGGAACACGAAGAAGGTCTCGAAGAACCCGATGAACGCGCCGATCGCCGTGCCGCAGGCCATCTGGAACGACATGCGCTTGGGGTTCGGCGAGGCCGCCGACAGGCCCACGGTGACCGTGGCGATCAGGGTCATCATGGCGCCGCTGGGCCAGTCGCTGAGCAGCCAGTAGCTGCCCAGCAGCAACAGCACCGCCGAGGCGCGCACGCCGGCGGCCAGCGACACCAGCCAGCTGGTCTGGGCCACGTAGGGCTCGTCCCACTGTTCGCGCTCGTGCTTGTGCACGGCCAGCGAGGCATGGGTCTCGGCGTAGCTGTACATCTCGTCGACGAAGCGATAGAGCAGCTCGAAAGCGGTGTGGAAATCGAGCAGGTCGGACTCGCTGGGGTTGGTCTCCAGGTACTCGGCGCGCAGGCCGCGCACCTGGGCCTGCAGGCCATCCTTGTAGGTGCCCAGCTCCAGTGCCAGGCGCAAGGCGTCGGCATCGGTCAAGGCCCGGCCCACATAGGGCTTGAGCAGCTCGGCCAGGGTTTCCAGGCCAGGCTCGATGGCGCCGACGATCTGCAACGGACCACGGGCGCGCAGGCGTTCGAGCAAGCGGTGCAGGGCGTTGAAACGCGTGGTGATGGCCATGAACTCGCTGTTCATGCGCACCAGGCGGCCCGAGCGCCGACGCATGTGCGGGTCTTCGAAGGCGGTGACGTTGCGCAGGCTCTCCAGGCCCACCGCCTCGGCGACGAAGCGCACGTTGCTGGTCTCGAAACGGTCGCGCTGGCTGTCGCCGCGCAAGGCCTCGACCACCACCCCGGCGAACACGCCGAAGCGCTGGTACAGGGCATTGCGCATGGCGGCACTGGCCGACTGCGGCAGGATCGCGGCGCTGACGAAGGTCGAGACCAGGATCCCCAGGGCGATCTCCAGCACCCGCCACACCGCCGCCATGAACGCCTGGTCGGGGTGCTGCAGCACCGGCAGGCCGATCATCGCCGCCGTATAACCCGCCAGCACGAAACCGTAGGCGCGGAAGGTGCGGTAGCGCATGGCCCCCGCCGAGCACAGGCCCACCCACAGTGCCAGGCTGGGCAGGAACAGCTCGGTGTTCTGCGGGAAGATGGCGATCAGCGCGATCATCATTGCCGAGCCGGCCAGGGTGCCCAGCACCCGGTAGAAACTCTTGGCGAACACATGGCCGCTCTGCGGCTGCATGACGATGAACACGGTGATCATCGCCGTGCGCGGTTGCGGCAGCTCCAGGCGCATGGCCAGCCACAGGGTGATGAACGCGGCGGCCAGCACCTTGAAGATGTAGACCCAGGTGACTCCGTCGGTACGCGCCCAGGCGAAGAAGCCCCGGCGCCATTCCAGGCTTTGCAGCCAGCGCAGGGGCAAGCTCAGTGTGCTCATTCGGCGTGGTCCGGCTGGTCGAAGATGGCCAGGGTGGCCGGCGTTTGCGGTGCGGCCTGACGCTCTTCGTCCGGCACGTCCTTGCCCGCCTCCAGGCCACCGCCCAGGGCGGTCACCAGTTCGGCGTGGGCCATCAGGCGCGCGGCCTGCACCTGCTGCTGCACGTGCTGTTGGCGGAACAGCAGGGTCTGGGCGTTGAGCACGTTGAGGTAGTCGGTCAGGCCACGCTGGAAGGCGACGGTGGCGATGTCGTAGGTCTTCTGCGCGACGGCGACGGACTCGGTGGCGAAGTGCGCCTGCTCCTTCATCGACTCGCGGCGGATCAGTTGGTCGGAGATGTTCTTCAGCGCGCCGATCACCGTCTGGTTGTAGCGCGCCACCGCCATGTCATAGCCGGCCGAGGCCACGCCCAGTTGCGAACGCAGGCGACCGCCGTCGAAGATCGGCAAGCTGATGGCCGGCCCCACGTTGTAGTTGAACTTGCGCCCGGTGAGGAACTCCAGCGGGCCGCCGCCGGTGGCCATGAAGCCGAGGCTGCCGACCAGGTCGACGTTGGGGAAGAAGCCGGCATGGGCCACGTCGATGCCACGGGCCTGGGCCGCCACCTGCCAGCGGCTGGCGACCACGTCCGGGCGCTGGCCGACCAGTTCGGCGGGCAGGTTCGACGGCAGTTTCAGCGGCGCGCCGAGGGTCAGGGTCGGGCGTTGCAGCTTCGCGCCCTCCCCCGGCCCCTTGCCGGCCAGGGCGGCCAGCTGGTTACGGGCCAGGGCGATCTCTTCGTTGAGGCTGTCAATCTGCCGGTGGGTTTCCGGCAGCGGCGCCTCGGCCTGGCTGACTTCGAAATGGGTACCGATGCCGCCGTCGAGGCGACGCTTGGCCAGGGCGACGATCTGCTCCTGCTGCGCCAGCTCGGCCTGGACGATATCGCGCCGGGCGTAATGCAGGCTGAGCTGGATGTAGGCGCGCACCACGTTGCTCTCCAGCTCCAGCTGGGCCTGACGCGCTTCGGCGGCGCTCATGTGCGCCTGGTCCACGGCCTGCTCGCTGGCATTGCGCTCGCGGCCCCACAGGTCCAGGGCGTAGCTGAAACCGATGGCGGCATTGTTGTCCCAGGTGTTGGCACCGGACAGCGCGCCGGGGCCGTAGAACTGATCCTCCGGCCAGTTGTGGCGCTTGAGCGTGGCATTGCCGTTGGCCTGCAGCTTTTCCGCCGACTCGACCACGCCGGCCATCGCCTTGGCTTCACGCACCCGCGCGGCGGCCATGGCCATGCTCGGGCTGCCGGCCAGCGCCTGGGCGACCCAGGCGTCGAGCTGCGGGTCGCCATAAGCACGCCACCATTGCTGGGCCGGCCAGTGGGCGTCGCGCGCGGCCTCGCGGATCGCGGCGTCGGTGGTCAATTGGTTGGCTTGGAGTGTCTTGCTTTGCGGGGCGATGCCCCAGGTTCCGATACAGCCGCTCAAGGTGAGACAAAGGGCACAGGCACTGAACGCATGGAGCGCTCTGAGGTGGCGACGCGGCACAGCGGCGATTTCCCGAGGAAGAGGTGGAGGGGCCGGGCAATTCTAGGGGCCGCCCGCACTGGCGATAAGCGCATAATCCTGCGAATCTTTGTTACCAAAACAGCGATAATCCGGCTTTAGTCGGAGGCGAAACTCCGTTACTTCATGTCACAATTTTGTCCTCTAAACCGAGAGTGACCCATGGACACCCTGCAAAACATGCGTGCTTTCAGTTGCGTGGCCCAGCTCGGCAGCTTCACCGCCGCCGCGGCGCAACTGGACACCACCACCGCGAACGTGTCGCGGGCGGTCTCCAACCTGGAAGCCCATCTGCAAACCCGCCTGCTCAACCGCACCACCCGGCGCATCGCGCTGACCGAGGCCGGCAAGCGCTACCTGATGCGCTGCGAACAGATTCTTACCTACGTGGAAGAAGCCGAGGCCGAGGCCAGCGACGCCCACGCCCGCCCCGCCGGGCAGTTGAAGGTGCATTCGATGACCGGGGTCGGCCAGCATTTCGTGGTCGACGCCATCGCTCGCTACCGCGAGTCGCACCCGGACGTCACCTTCGACCTGACCATGGCCAACCGCGTGCCCGACCTGCTGGACGAGGGCTACGACGTTTCCATCGTGCTGGCCAGCGAGCTGCCCGACTCAGGCTTCGTGTCCCAGCGCCTGGGCATCACCTACAGCATCGTCTGCGCCTCGCCCGAGTACGTGGCCCGCCACGGCACCGCGCACAAGCCGGCCGATCTGCTCAAGCATGCCTGCCTGCGCATGGTCAGCCCGGTGATTCCGCTGGAGAAGTGGCTGTTCGACGGGCCGGAAGGCCAGGAGATGGTCAACATCACCAGCTCGCCGTTCCAGGTGAACTCGGCGGACGCGATGAAGACCGCGATCCGCAGCAGCATGGGGGTGGGCGTGCTGCCGATCTACTCGGCCATCGACGGCCTGCGCGACGGCAGCCTGGTGCGGATCATGCCGGAGTACCGCCTGCAGGAGCTGAACCTGTACGCGATCTACCCGTCGCGCCAGTACCTCGATGCCAAGATCAAGACCTGGGTCGAGTACCTGCGCAATTCGCTGCCGGAGATCCTCGCCGCCCATGAGGCAGACCTGAAGACCCACCAGGTGCTGATCGCCAACTGAAAAAGGGCTGCATTGGGGGTGGGGACAATGGTAGGTTGCTAACCATTGATTCCAGCGTCTGGCAGACAGGGCCATGGGAGGGCTTCGCCCTCCATCGCGGATAAATCCGCTCCTACAGAAAACAGGTGGGAGCGGATTTATCCGCGATGGGCCGCACCGCGGCCCCCTCTGCGCCCGACTCCGTCCTCCCGCCTTGCAGAGAAGCAGCCCGATGAAAAAGACCGTCCTGGCCTTCAGCCGCATCACCCCGGCCATGGCCGAACGCCTGCAGCAAGACTTCAACGTGATCGTGCCGAACCCCAAGCTCGGCGACATCAATGCCCAGTTCAACGAAGCCCTGCCCGAAGCCCACGGCCTGATCGGCGTGGGCCGCAAGCTCGGCCGCGCGCAGCTCGAAGGCGCGGGCAAGCTGGAGGTGGTGTCCAGCGTCTCGGTGGGCTACGACAACTACGACCTGGACTACTTCAACGAACGCGGCATCGCCCTGACCAACACCCCCGACGTGCTCACCGAAAGCACCGCCGACCTGGGCTTCGCCCTGATCATGGGCTGCGCCCGGCGCACCGCCGAGCTGGACGCCTGGACCAAGGCCGGCCAGTGGCAGGCCACCGTGGGCCCGGCGCACTTCGGCAGCGATGTGCACGGCAAGAAGTTGGGCATCGTCGGCCTGGGCAACATCGGCGCGGCCATCGCCCGCCGTGGCCGCTTCGGTTTCAACATGCAGGTGCTGTACACCGGCAACAGCCGCAAGGCCGCGCTGGAGCAAGAGCTGGGCGCGCAGTTCCGCAACCTGGACGAACTGCTGGGCGAAGCCGATTTCGTCTGCCTGGTGGTGCCGCTGTCCGAGGCCACCCGCAAGCTGATCGGCGCTCGTGAACTGAAGCTGATGAAGCCCAGTGCGTTCCTGGTCAACGTCGCCCGTGGGCCGGTGGTGGACGAGGCGGCGCTGGTCGATGCGCTGCAAAATGGCACGATTCGCGGTGCCGGGCTGGACGTGTACGAAAAGGAGCCGCTGAGCGATTCGCCGCTGTTCAAGCTGCCCAACGCCCTGACCCTGCCGCACATCGGCTCGGCCACCGCCGAAACCCGCGAAGCCATGGCCAACCGGGCACTGGACAACCTGCGCGCGGCGCTGCTGGGTGAGCGGCCACGGGACCTGGTGAACCCGCAGGTGTGGAAGCACTGAAGCGCGATCGCCGTTTCCTGCCGGTTGGCGCGACCTTGTAGGAGCCAGCTTCGCTGGCGAACCGGGGCCAATGCAAGCCTGGGATCTGTGCGCGGCGCTGTTCGCCAGCAGGGCTGGCTCCTACAGGGGTATCGCGGTTGACCGGGAGAGCGTGATCACCTCGGCTGCCGCCGCCTGCCCAACACCTTGCGCACCACATACCGCGGCCGGTGCTTGGTCTCCTGGTAGATCCGCCCGATGTACTCCCCCAGGATGCCGATGCCGATCAACTGCACCCCACCGAGAAACAGGATCGCCGTCATCAGCGACGGATAACCCGGCACGTCGTTGCCGAACAGCACCTTGTCGATCACCAGGAACACCGCGTACAGCAAGGCGAACAACGACACGCCGCCGCCGACGTAGGACCACAGCCGCAACGGCACCGTGCTGAACGAAGTGATGCCGTCCAGCGCCAGGTTCCACAGGCGCCAGAAGCCGAACTTGCTGTTGCCTGCGGCACGCTCCGGGCGATCGTACTCGACGATGTCGGTACGAAAGCCCACCCATGACAACACCCCCTTCATGAACAGCTGCTGCTCGGGCATCTGCCGGATCGCCTCGACCACCTTGCGGTCGAGCAGGCGAAAATCACCCACGTTCTCTTCGATCTGGGTGGAGGCGATGCGGTTGTGCAAGCGGTAGTAGAGCCCGGCGCTCCAGCGCTTGAGCGGGGTGTCGGTAGCGCGGCTGCGGCGCTTGGCCAGGACCACGTCGGCGCCGTCCTGCCAACGCTGGACCATCTGCGCGATCAGCGCGATCGGGTCCTGCAGGTCGACATCGATGGGCACCATCGCATCGCCATCGGCGTACTCGAGGCCGGCGAACAGCGCCGACTCCTTGCCGAAGTTGCGCGAGAAGTTGATCACCGTCACCCACTCGTCACGCGCCGCCAGCGCCGCGCAGATGCGCTCGCTGGCATCGCTGCTGCCATCGTTGACGAACAGGATCTCGACCGTCATGCCCTGCAAGGTCGGCTCTTCGCGCACGGCGTAGTAGAAGCGCTCGAGGGTGTCTTGCTCGTTGAACACCGGCACGATCAGAGTGATGTTCATGGCGCCCTCCGGCGGAACACCACAGCCTGGGAAAAGCTGTAGCCCACCACCAGGCTGACGGTCGAGAAGGTCACCAGGGTCAGCCACGGTGGCAGGCCCGCCCAGTCGGACAGCGCACCCAGGGCCAGGCTCAGGCAGCCCATGCCCAGCAGGAACAACAAGTAATGCCGCCCTGTGGGCCGCACGGCGAAGGTGTAATGGGCATTGACCTGGTACGACAGGCTGGCCGCCACTGCAAAGGCCAGGAAATTGCTCTGAGCCTGGCTAAGACCCAGGGCCAGATGCAACCCCAGGAACACCAGCCAATGTGCCAGCGTATTGCCAACACCCACCAGCGCATACCGAGAGAAACGCCTCAATATCACTTGTCTGCCTCCGGATTCTTGAACAATACATAAGCGGCATCGCCGACCAGATGGATGTCATAGAACCTGCCCACGACGAGTGGCGTGGGGCTGAGCATTAGAACCTGGCGTCGCCCAAGAGGAGGACTCTCATGGAAAGCATGAAAATCATCGACCCCCATGCGCGGCAGCATTTCCGGCAACAGCAAGAATTTGTAGGGGTCGACTTTCTCAAGGGCTGGCATCAGCCGAATCGTTTCCCTTGCGGCCGGAATCCATAGGCGCTCCAGCCAGAAACCAAGGAGGTAGTAATGCTTGGCCGTCGCTAACTCCGGCCCGGTGGAAAGGTCGTGTGCCAACGACTGAGTGATCGCCTGTTGCAACGTCTTCTGCAAAACGAGAATCCGCCCATAGGCAAATGAAAACGACAACATGAACAGCAGAGGAATCGTCAGGATCACGACACGCGTGCGCGGTGAGCCTGCCAAAGCGCCATGAACCAGATAGAACAGCAGGGCCAGGAGCACGCCGAGCCCCATCAACAAGCGCGAATTCGTATCGAAATTCACCAGGAACAGAATGATCCCCGACACACACAGGGCCACGACAGGCAGCGGCAGTATCAGGGCGAAGACAAGCCCCAGTCGCTGCCCCCAACCGAACGGGCGACGCCATACCTGCAGAATGGCGCGTACCAGTGCATAGCCGGCGAGCAGAGCCAGCCCGAGCAAAATCCAGCCAACCCATGGCGTGATCAACAAACCGACGACATCGGTCGTTTCCCTTGAGCGCCTCGCCACTTCACTCAACCACTGGCCATCGATTGCCAACAGCCCTAAACGGCCAGGGCGGATCATCCAGGTGCAACTGAAGTAGTAAATCATGCACCCCAGCAGCAACTGCCCCAGACGAGCAACGGCATACCGACAGACTACCGGCAGAGCCTGACCATTCATGACCAGCCTCATCACCTCAATGGCGCAAAGCCCGGCAAATACATTCACGCCGGGTTGATAGAGAGCAGCCACCGCCGCCACCAACAACACGCCCCAGAACCAATGGCTGAAACGCCCATTCCACAAAGTAATGGCCCAAAGACTGAGGACCATCGAGAGCACCATTGACGCGCTGTCGTAATGGTAGGAAAGATTCTGCAGGAAATAGGGTTGATACCAGAGCGGCAACACGACCAACACGGAACTGAGGGTGGGAACCGCAAACCATTGCCGAACAAGGCAGCCAAGGGCATGTGCTGCAACCAACACGGCCAGCAGCATTGGCAATGGGTAGATGTTGACAGCCCACGGCCCAAAACTGAGTGCTGCGAGCAACACAGATGCCAATGGCCGGCCTAGTTCCACCCAATCATTGCGTGCCAGATGCTGACGTTCGAAGTCATCCATGAAGGGCATGTCGGCCATGAGCAATGGCACGATATGCAGTGCCAAGGCTGCCGATAACAGCAGCCACAGCTGGACCGACGTGAGCGGCCTGTTCCATGACGACGATAGTGACATTCCCCTTCCCCGGGCTAGGACTCCCGGCCAAGTCTAGCCAGCCCTCCAGAGCGTGCACCTGTCACATCTAACAGTTGTCGGCCATCCTTCAACGTGCCAAGGCCACTGCCGCAGGCTTGGCCTTGGGCTTGGGCTTGCGAAACACCAGCACATTCCCCGCCATCACCGCCACCAGCCCCAGCAACGCCGGCGCCGTCCACTGGTACCCCTCGGCCACCGCCGACACATTCAGCGCCACCAACGGGAACAGCACCGTGCAATACGCTGCCCGCTCCGGCCCCATGCGTCCGACCAGGGTCAGGTAGGCGGTAAAGGCGATCACCGAGCCAGGGATCACCAAGTACAGCAACGAGCCGATGTAGCGGACGTTCCACTCCATATCGAAGGGAATGCCCTTGGCCAGGCAATACACCGCCAGCATCGAGGCGCCGTACAGCATGCCCCAGGCATTGGTGGTCATGGGCCTGAGCCCGGCCTTCTGCTGCACGCTGGACAGCATGTTGCCCGCCGAGAAGCACAACGTGCCGAGCAGCCCCAGCCCCAGGCCATACAGGGTCTCGCGGCTGGCGGCGTGGTGCGAGAGCTCCGGCCAGAACAGCAAGCCCAGCCCAAGCAGGCCCAGGCCCCCGCCGGCCAGCACATTGGCGGCGATGCGCTGGCCGAAGAAAATCCGCGCGTTGATCGCGTTCCACAAGGTGGCGGTGGAGAACACCACGGCGATCAGGCCGGTGGCGACCCACTGGCTGGCAGTGAGGAAGCACATGAAGTTGACGCAGAACAGGCAGAACCCCTGGGCCAGGCACACCAGGTGGCCGCGGCGGTTCATCGGTTGCAGGCGGCGGGTGAGCAGCAGGAAGGCGAACAGGATCAGCCCGGCCAGGGCGAAGCGGTAGACAATCGACACCGGGATGGCGACCTCGCCCAGCTGCAGTTTCAGGGCGATCCAGGTGGTACCCCAGATCAGGACGGTGAGCAGGTAGAGCGACAGGTTCATGGCAGTCCTCCGGGTATTGAGCCAAGGGCCGCGTTGCGGCCTTCGCCGGCAAGCCCACTGTCAGTTTCCAACGCCCTGTTTGTTCCGGCTTGCACAAACTTGCGCTTTTCCACCCCAGGTAGCTGCCAGCCCGCCCCGCGCGCAGTACGATGGGCGCCAGAGGAGTCGCCCATGCCCCCACTCGATCACCTGCAGGTCTTCAACGTCCTGAACGCCTCGCCCCACGCCAAGCTGGAGCTGAGCGCGCACCTGGGCGACGGGCTGGCGGCGGCGCTGTGGAGCAACCGCCACGACGCCCGCGACTATCAGGCCCCCAGCCACCACACCCTGTCCTGCTACATCGCCGAGGGCACCGGCACCTTCCGCCGCCAGCGCCCGGCCGACAAAGGCGCGCCGGACAAACTGTGTGTCATGCCCGCCGGCCACGAGTCGAACTGGGTGATCAACGGCTCGATCCGCCTGGCCCACCTGTACATCAGCGAGGAACAGTTCGCCCTCGGCTGCGCCCGCCTGCTCGACCGCGAGCCCCGCGAGATGCAGCTGCGCGAAGCAACCTTCCTCGACGACCCGCAACAGGCCCGGCGCTTCCGCCAGCTGATCCACCTGGACTGGGCCGAGCCCGGCGAACGCCTGCTGGCCAGCAGCCTGGCCCACGCCATCATCGACCACGCCGTGCTGCACCAGGCCGGTTTGCGCGCGGGGTTGAAGCTCAAGGGCGGACTGGCGCCGCATTTGCGCCGGCAGTTGGTGGAGTACATCGAGACCCACCTCGACCAACCGTTGACCCTCGGCGAGCTGGCGTTGCGCTGCAACCTCTCCGAATACCACTTTGCCCGGATGTTCCGCGCCAGCTTCGGCCTGCCGCCGCATCAGTACCTGTTGGCCAGGCGCCTGCACCGGGCCTGCGAACTGCTGCGCCTGGGCGACCTGCCGCTGGGGCAAGTGGCGTTGCTGTGCGGGTTCGCCAGCGCCAGCCATTTCAGCAACCGGTTCCGGCAGGCGCTGGGGGCGACGCCGGGAGAGTACCGGGCAGCATTTGCCGGTTGATCCGGGGGCCGCTTTGCGGCCCTTTCGCGGCGCAAGGCCGCTCCTACAGAGGTACGCGGTCTCCTGTAGGAGCGGCCTTGTGCCGCGAAAGGACCGCAACGCGGTCCCAGCAATCTAGAACTCGAAGGTACTCGACAGGCTCACCTGCCGCGCATCGCCGATCGCCACGAAATACCGGTTCACCGCCGAGCTGTAGTACACCTTGTCGAACAGGTTCTTCACGTTCAGTTGCAGGCGTACCTTGTGCTCGTCGAGCTGGGTCTCGTAGCTGGCGAAGGCGTCGGCGACGGTATAGGCCGGCAGGTCGAAGTCGTTGGTCGCATTCCCCGCACGCTCCCCTACATAACGGGCACCCGCCCCCAGGCGCAGTCGATCACCGCCGAACAAACTGCCGTAGTCGTACACCGCCGACAGCGAACCGCTGTGGCGGGCGACGTTCTGCAAGCGGTTGCCCTTCAGGTCCGGATCCTTGGTCACCTCGGCATCGGTGAAGGCATAGGCGCCGATCAGGCTCCAGCGCTCGCTGAGCTGGCCGGCCAGGTCCAGTTCCACGCCACGGGAGCTCACTTCACCGGCGTTGCTGTACAACGTTTCGCCGGTGTTGGTATCGAAGTTGGACACCAGCACATTGCGCTTGGTGATATCGAACAGCGCCAGGGTGCCGGAGAGCCGCCCGGGCATATCGAGCTTGGCCCCCAGTTCCCAGGACTTGCCCTCCTCCGGGGCGACCGACGAGTCAAGCACCAGCCCGCCGGTCAATGGCGCGATGCTGGAGTTGGGCTTGAACGACTCGCTGTAGCTGCCATAGAACGACAGCTGCTCGTCCACCTTGTACACGACGCCCGCGTGGGGCACCCAGGCGCGGTCGCGGGTATCGGTGTTGGCACTGAACGGGCGGCCACGGCCAGCGTACTGGTCGTACTGCTGCAGGCGTGCACCCGCCACCAGGATCCAGTGCTCGTCCAGGTGCAGGGCATCCTGGAAGAACAGCGCGTCGGTGCGCAGCTTGTCGGTCTGGTCGCTGTCGCTTGCACGCACGGTGCTGCCTTCGACTTCGCGGCCGTACACCGGGTCGAGGTAGCTGAAGGTCGAGCGACTGGCCTGGCGGATCAGGTCGGCGCGGTAGACCTTGCGATCCTCGTGGTCGACACCCACCAGCAAGTCATGCTGCAGCCCCGCCAGTTGCACGCTGCCGTTGAGGCTGAAGGTGGCGAACTGGTCACGGCTCATGGCGCCATGGGTGCCGTCGATGCTGCGGGTGAGCGTGCCACGCGCGTCGTTGACGCCGGTCACTCGCACCTGGCTGGCGTCGTAGGTTTCACGGTTGAAGCTGTAGCCGACATGCAGCTTCCAGTCGTCGGCGAGCTGGTGATCGACCTCCAGGCGGTACAGGTCGGAGCGCCCTTCCATGTCGTTGAACGGCTCGTCCAGACGGCGCGTGGCGGGGATGTCCAGCGGGTGGTTGGTGCGGTTGCTGATGGCTGTGCCGCGGTCGAACGGCGAGAGAAATTCGCGGTGCTCGTAGGCCAGCACCACCTGCGTGTCCTCGCCGTACCAGGCCAGCGACGGCGCCACCAGCGACTCGCGGTGCACACCATAGTTACGCCAGTAGTCTTCGTCCTCATGGTCGACGATCAGCCGGTAGGCGAACGGACTGTCGCCCAGCGCGCCGGTGCTGTCGAAGCCGCCACCGCTGCCGTTCTTGCCACTGCCATAGGTCGAGCCACGCAGCGTGAGGGCGTTGTACTGCTGCAATTGCGGGCGCTTGCTGACCACGTTGATCACCCCGCCCGGGTCCTGGATGCCATACAGCAGCGACGCCGGCCCCTTGAGCACTTCCACCCGCTCGGTGCTGGCATTGAGCGCACGGCCCTGCACCACCGGCATGCCGTCGCGCATGATCGAGCCGTCGCGGTTGTCGCCGAAGCCGCGCTTCATCACAGTGTCGGCGGTGCCACCGAAGTTGTTGCCCTGGGTGATGCCGCTGACGTTGTACAGCGCGTCGTCGAGGTTGCGTGGCGCCTGGTCGCGAATCACCTGGGCCGGCACCACGTTGATCGCCTGGGGGATGTCCAGGGTCGAACCCTGGCCGCGCATGATCGAGGCGCTGGCCGGCGGCTGGTAGCTGTAGTCGTCCATCTGCGAGTTGATGGTGGTGGCCTGCAGGTTCAGCGCACCGGAGGTGTCGACGGGTTCCAGGGTCAGGGTGCGGGCATCGAGGCGGCGCCAGGCCAGCCCGGAATTGCCCAGCAGTTGCTGCAGGGCCTGCTCGGCGCTGAACGTGCCATTGAGCGCGGGCGCCTGTTGCCGTGGCAGTTCCAGGGTGTAGACCACGCTTTGCCCGGTGGCCCGGCTGAAGGCGTTGAGCGCCTGGGCCAGCGGCTGGCTCGGCTGGGCGAAGGCATAGGCCTGGCGCTGCTGTTCGGCCAGGGCCTGGGGTGCCAGGGCCAGGGCGGGCAAGGCGCAAAGGCCGAACCAGAGAGGGACGCAACGCGGGGTGAACTTCATGGACGCTGACCTGTGAGAGGAATGAACGTTTGCGAATGAATCGCACTTCCACTCACTACACGGATGCCGTGATGAAGTACCTCACCCCCTGCTCTAAATTTTTTGCGCCACTGCGCGATCACCGTAGGAGCCGGCCTTGCCGGCGAACACCGGCACTGCCGGTGCCATCCACCGCGTCGCCGGTGTTCGCCAGCAAGGCTGGCTCCTACAGCGCCTGCGTTTGGGGGCTGAATATCAGTGCAACACCGTCAGCCGCCCCAGCAGCGTCTGCCGCGAAAAGCCCAGCACCTTGCCCAGCGAATCCAGTGCCGCCAGCGGCTCCGTCACCGGGAAACTGCCACTGACCTTGCGCTGCGCCAACTCGCCATCGAGCAACAGGATCCGCCCCGGGTAGTAACGCGCCAGATCCTCGACCACCTGCCCCAGCGGCACCTGGTAGTAATTCAGCCAGCCCTGGCGCCAGGCCAGCCGCACCTCACTGTCCACCGCCTCGACACCACCCGCCACGCCCTCGGCGTAGGCCAACTGCTGGTTGGCGGTCAGCTCCCGGGCCTGCTGCCCCTCGGCCGCCGTCACCGCCACCCGCCCACTGCGCACGGTCACCTGGGCCCCGGCGCCCTGCTCACGCACTTCGAACTGCGTCCCCAGCACACGCACCTCGCCGCCACCGGCCTCGACCAGGAACGGCTGCCCGGTATGGGTCACCTCGAAGAACGCCGCGCCCCGCAATAGCCGCACCCGCCGCTCGCCATGGTCGAAGTCCACGGCCACCGCGCTGCCGGCATCCAGGGTCAGCTGCGAGCGATCCGCCAGGGTCACCTGGCGCATTTGTTCGCCGCTGCTGTAGTCGGCGCGCAGGTCCTGCAGCCAGGCCTGCGGATGCCAACCCGCCATGCTGCCCACCCCAAGTACCAGGCAGGCGGCCACCGCAAAACGACGCAAATGGTTCGTGCGACGAGGCCGCCGGATCGCCTCAAGATATTGGCGCAGGCTGTCCTGCTCTTCGGCGGCCAGGCGCGCCGCCGGGGCTTCGCTCAGGCGCCACAGGGCCTCGGCCTCGGCATAAGCACGGCGATGAGCGGGGTCCTCCAGCAGCCAGCGCTTGAACGCCGCGCTGTGCGCCTGCTCGGCCTGCTGGTTGATCCGCCCCAGCCAACGCAGGGCCGCCCGGGATTGCTCGGCG
Organism: Pseudomonas entomophila; assembly: GCF_029478665.1. GTDB lineage: Bacteria > Pseudomonadota > Gammaproteobacteria > Pseudomonadales > Pseudomonadaceae > Aquipseudomonas > Aquipseudomonas entomophila_F. Next base: position 15,953 of record NZ_JARPQB010000005.1, on the reverse strand, counting down.
GTGATCGGCTGTTCAACATTCATCGACGGGCGCTCCCTGGCCGGCGCGGTGGGGGGGCGGCTTCGGCGACACTCGCCTTGCACGCTTCGAGGGCGCGCATCATATGCTTTTCCACGGCGCTCTGGGACAGCTGCATGGCTCTGGCGATCTCGCCGTAGGTGCAACCGTGGATACGGTTGAGCAGGAAGATCTGGCGGGTACGCTCGGGCAAGGCGCGCAGGGCCGACTCGATGCGCAGCAGGTCGTGGACAACTTCCAGCGCCTGCTCGGGCGCCTGGCTACCTGGTTCGTCGTCGTTGAAATGCAGGCCTTCGGTAGCGCGATCACGTGAGCCTTCGCTGCGCAGGTAGTCGATGGCCAGGTTGCCGGCGCTGCGCAGCAGGTAGGTGTCGAGGGCTTCGACTTTCACCTCGGGGCGGCGCCAGAAGCGCAGGAACAGGTCCTGGACCAGGTCGGAGGCGGTGGCGCGGCACCCGATGCGCCGGCTCACCAGCGCCTCCATGCGCGCCCGCTGGGCCAGGAACACCTGGACGAAGCGCGCCCGGCCAGCGCCGTCGGCCTCGGCGTCGATCACCTCCCCCGGCTCGCTCAAGCCCTCACACCGCCAGCACGGCCAGCACCGGCCCGAGCACCAGGCTCGCCGCCGCCAGCCCCAGCAACAGGCGAGGTTGATACGGCAGGCCAAACACCCAGACGGTGACCCCGGCCATCAGCACCGCGATCCACTCCACCAGCCCCAGCGCCCAGCCACGCCCGTACACAGCAAGTACCAGCGACAGCAGAAGCAAGGCCCAGCCACCGAAGCGCAAGACGCGCAGTTGAACAGCCGTGGGCTTGCGCCCGAGCAATTCGTTGAAATGCTTTTCCATGGCCAGGCACAGCCCGGCAAAACCGGCGAAACCGATCAGGGCGACACTCAGCATCAGCTCGCCTCCACAGCTTTCGCGACACGCGGCGCACGCTTGGCTACCGGCTTGGGCGCGCGCAGCATCTTGCCCGCGGCCCAGGCCAGGAACAGCCCGGAGCCCAGCGCGGTCAGGTCGAAACCGGCCATGGCCCAGTCGCCCACGGCAATGGAGTGGTTCAGGCCCTGGCCGGTGGTCAGCGCGTTGAGCACGGGCAACAGGGCAAACGCCAGCGCGCCCAATGCCAGCTGTTCACCCCAGGCACGGCGTCCGGGGCGCAGCATCGCGTGCAGCAACGACAGCCCCCAGGCCAGGAAGAACCCACTGATCTCCCAGTCGGCGCGCCCTTCCTGCGTCGCCGGCACCAGGCGGTTGACCCAGAAGAACGCCGCCACGCCCAGCATCAGGCCGCTCATGCTGGCGATATTGAGCACTTCGACCAGGCGCAGCTCGCCCGGCATGCATTCACTTTTGGCGTGCTTGAGCTGGCGCTTGCCCAGCCACATCACCAGGCCCGTGCCGATCACCGCGGTGCCGGCCACGCCAAAGACGAAGTACAGCCAGCGCAACCAGGGCCCGGCGAAGTTGCCCATGTGCAGGCCGACGAAGGTGAACGAGGTCAACATCGCCGCGCTTTCCGGCGCGCCCTGGGTGAGCAGCGCGCCGCTGGCGCCGTCGAAGGTCCAGTTGGCGCTGCGCCGGTAGGCCACGCTGTCGGACGAAGCGCGGTTGAAGGTGACGCGGGCGTTCAGGTCGCCAGGGTTCTGCACCTGGATGAAGCCCAGGCGCGCGCCCGGCGCCTGGGCCTGCAGCTTGCCGTACAGTTCACCCAACGGCACCAGCGGCGCGGCCTGGGCCGCCGCCTTGGGCACTTCGTCGCGGCCGAACACATCGTTGAAGTAACGGTTGCTGTCGCCATAGCTGGCCATGATGCTGGCCGGCATCACCATGTACATGAAGATCACCAGGCTGCTGTAGCTGATCATCAGGTGGAACGGCAGCACCAGCACGCCGATGGCGTTGTGCCCATCGAGCCAGGAGCGCTGGCCCTTGCCCGGGCGGAAGGTGAAGAACTCCTTGAAGATCTTCTTGTGGGTGATGATCCCGGTCACCAGCCCCAGCAGCATGATGAACGCACAGAAGGTCGACAGCCAACGGCCCCAGGGGTGCGGCATCTGCAGTTGGAAGTGGAAGCGATAGAAGAACTCGCCGCCCCGGCTGTCGCGGGCCTCGACTTCCTGGCCGCTGCGCGCATCCAGCGTCTTGCTGACGAAGCCCCGACGCCCACCGGCCTCGGGGTCGCGCCAGCCGACGCTCAGCGCTGCCTCGCGTTCGCTGGGCAGGCGGATGAACCAGCCGCTGGCGTGCCCGGCGTTGGCCTCCAGGTAGCGTTGCGCCGCCGTCAGGCTGGCCGCGGGATCGAGCGCGTGGCTGCGGACTTCCGGTTGGGTCCAGTGGCTGATCTCGTCCTTGAAGTACGACAACGTGCCGGTCAGGAAGATCGCGAACAGCAGCCAGCCGAAGATCAGGCCGGTCCAGGTGTGCAGCCAGGCCATGGCCTGGCGGAAGCCTTCTTTCATGGCTGTTTCATCCAGTAGGCCAGGCCGTTGATCGCCCCCAGCAACACGCTCGGCAGCAGCACCCCCAGCCAGGCGCGCCAGGCGCTGCGGCAGGCGAAGCACCAGAGGAAGGCCAGCAGGTAGAACACGAACGACAGCATCATGCCGGTCATGGTCGCGTCCACCTGGCTCATGGGTGCCAGCAGGGTGATGCAGACACTGGCCATGGACGCCAGCAGGTAACCGCCCAACAGCGCGGCCAGGCTGCGTGAGGTCACGGCCAGGCGATAGCTCAGGGGGAGGCCGGCGGCTTTGCGGGTCATGGCGGAGGTCCGGGGAATGGGGGTGCAATAGTAATGATTTCAATTCTCATAAGCAAAACCCCTTCGGACCTGTAGGAGCGGCTTCAGCCGCGATCACCCGCGAAGCGGGTGCCCTGCATCGTGTTGGCTTCATCGCGGCTGAAGCCGCTCCTACAAGCATCCCGACCCTCCTTACGTCGCCAGCAATTGCCGAACATCGGCCGCATGAATACAATGCGAACAATTCTTACTTCCAGTTGCGCTAGCCAGCGCCGGAGTCGCATCGGTGTCCAGCGCCCTCTCTTCCACCGTCGAAGGCCTCTATGTCGCCCACCACAGCTGGTTGACCGGTTGGCTGCGCCGGCGCCTGGGCTGCCCGCAGAGCGCCGCCGACCTGGCCCAGGACACCTACGTGCGCCTGCTCCAGGCCCGCGAGACACCACAGCTGATCGAGCCCCGCGCATTCCTCGCCACCGTGGCCAAGCGCGTGCTGTGCAACCACTTCCGCCGCCAGGAGCTGGAGCGCGCCTACCTCGAGGCGCTGGCCCAGGTGCCCGAGCAAGTGGCGCCGAGCGAAGAAGACAAGGCGATCATCTTCGCCACCCTGCTCGAACTCGACCGCCTGCTCGACGGCCTGGCGCCGCTGGTCAAGCGCGCCTTCCTGCTGGCCCAGGTCGATGGCCTGGGCCAGGGCGAGATCTCCCGCGAGCTGGGCATCTCGCTGGCCACCGTCAAGCGCTACCTGAACAAGGCAGCCCTGCGCTGCTACTTCGCCCTGTGAACACCACTTTCTCGCCGCAGATCGCCGAGCAGGCGGTGCACTGGCTGATCGAATCCCAAGGCGACGCCTTCGACCAGCAGCAGCGCCAGGCCCTGGAGCACTGGTTGCAGGCCGACAGCGAGCACCAGCGCGCCTGGGCGCATATCCAGCAGGTCAACCAGCGCCTGCGCGGCGTGGCCTCGCCGGTGGTCCACGCCACCCTGCAGGCACCGCCCTCCCCAGCCCGACGCCGGGCGCTCAAGGCCCTGCTGCTGGTGGGCGTGGCCAGTGCCAGCGGGCTGGGCCTGCAACAGCACAATCCACTGCCCGGGCTGATGGCCGACTACCGCAGCCCGGTGGGCCAGCGCCGCCGCCTGAGCCTCGACGACGGCAGCCAGTTGCACCTGAACACCCGCAGCGCCGCCGATGTGCGTTTCGATGGCCAACAGCGCCTGGTACGCCTGCGGGAAGGCGAGTTGCTGCTCGACGTGGTCGAGGAACCCCGCCCGCTGCGCGTGCGCACGGCCGAAGGCGAGCTGCACCTGGCTCGGGGCCGCTTCGATGTTCGCCAGTTCGACGGCTTCAGCCTGGTCTCGGTGTTCAGCGGCCAGGCCAGCGTCGCCGGCCAACCCCTGCTGGCTGGGCACCAGGCCCGCTTCGCCCTGGGTGGCTGGCAGGCCATCGCGCCCCTGGACCCCAACCGCGCGGCCTGGGTGGACGGCATGCTGGTGGTGTCGCAGATGCGCCTGACGGACTTTCTCGCCGAGTTGTCGCGCTACCGGCTCGGGCAGCTCGCTTGCAGCGAGCGAGTGGCCGACTTGCGGATCTCCGGCTCGTATCCGCTGGAAGACAGCGAGCGGATCCTCGACATGCTCGAAGTGGCGCTGCCGGTACGGGTGCGGCGCTTCACCCGCTACTGGGTCAGCGTGGAAGCCGCCACCAGTTGAACAGGCGCGCCACCCTCCCCTGTAGGAGCCAGCCTTGCTGGCGAACAGCCCCACGCACGGATCCAAGACCTGCGTTGGCTCGGTTCGCCAGCAAAGCTGGCTCCTACAGAGAGCGTTACGCGAAAAATTTTTCATTCACATGAGCCATTTCCCGACCCTCGCGTGACAGAGAAGGCAGAACCCCTCGTCACAGGACCTCCGCCCCATGCCCCTGCGCCCCAGCCCGCTCGCCTTCGCCCTGATCCTCGCCGCGCCGTTCGCCCTGGCCGCCGAACCCCGCGACTACCACATCGCCCCCGGCACCCTGGAACAGGCCCTGAACCAGTTCGGCCGCGAAAGCGGCGCGCTGATCTCGTTCAGCCCGGCCATCACCCAGGGCCTGGACAGCCCGGGCCTGGAGGGGCAATACGACGTCGGCCAGGGCCTCGACGCCCTGCTGCGCGGCAGCGGCCTGCAAGCCCGCCGGGAAACCGACAACGCCTACAGCCTGCAACCGCAGCCCACTGGCGGCAACGGTACGGCCGTCGAGCTGGGCGCCTCGACCGTGGTCGGTGACTGGCTGGCCGAGGCCCGCCAGGACAACGTCTTCGAACACCCCGGCGCCCGCGACGTGGTCCGCCGCGAAGACTTCGAACGCAGCGGCGCCAGCAGCGCCCGCGAAGTGCTCAACCGCATCCCCGGGGTCAACGCCCCCGAGAACAACGGCACCGGCAGCCACGACCTGGCGCTGAACTTCGGCATCCGCGGCCTCAACCCCCGCCTGGCCTCGCGCTCCACCGTGCTGATGGACGGCATCCCGGTGCCCTTCGCCCCCTACGGCCAGCCGCAGCTGTCGCTGGCCCCCATCAGCCTGGGCAACATGGACGCGGTGGACGTAGTGCGCGGCGGCGGCGCGGTGCGCTACGGCCCTCAGAACGTCGGCGGCATCGTCAACTTCGTCACCCGCGCCATCCCCGAGGAAGCCACCTTCAAGGCGGCGATGCAGAACCAGATCAGCCCGTCGTCCAGCCAGGATGGCCTGAAGAACAGCGCCAACCTGCTGATCGGCGGCACCAACGCCAACGGCCTGGGCGGCGCCCTGCTCTACTCCGGCACCCGCGGCAGCGACTGGCGCGAACACAGCGACACGCAGATCGACGACCTGATGCTCAAGGGCAAGCTGCAGTTAGACGAAGCCAACAGCCTGCATGCCATGGCCCAGTACTACGAGGGCGAAGCCGAAATGCCTGGTGGCCTGAGCACTGCCGACTTCGACGCCGACCCGTACCAGTCGACCCGCCTGAAAGACAAGTTCTGGGGCCGCCGCACGCTGTTCAACTTCGGCTACGACTACAAGCAGGACGACCGCCAGTTCAGCGTCAACAGCTTCTTCACCAAGACCCTGCGCAGCGGCTACCTCGACCAGGGCAGCTTCGTCTCGCTGTCGCCACGCGAGTACTGGGTCCGCGGCATCGAGACCCGCTTCTCGCAAGGCCTGGCCCTGGGCGACAGCTGGCACGAGCTGGGCATCGGCTACCGCTACGTCAACGAAGCCGGCCACGAGCTGCGCTTCCGCGAGCCGGTCAACGGCGCCCTGCCCACCACCGCCAGCCGCAACGACCGCGACACCCGTGGCAGCACCGAAGCCCACGCCATCTACCTGGACGACCGCATCGACATCGGCCGCTGGACCATCACCCCGGGCGTGCGCTACGAGATGATCGACTCCGAGCAGAGCAACAAGCTCAACGGCCAGCGCTACCAGGGCAGCTACAACACCGCGCTGCCGGCGTTGAACGTGATGTACCACCTGACCGACAGCTGGAACCTCTATGCCAACACCGAAGGCTCGTTCGGCAGCGTGCAGTACAGCCAGATGCCCAACCGTGTCAGCAGCGGCGAAGTGAAGCCGGAGAAGGCGCGCACCTGGGAAGTCGGCACCCGCTATGACAATGGCGACCTGCAGGCCGAGATCGGCGCCTTCCTGATCAACTTCGACAACCAGTACGAAAGCAACCAGACCAACGACTCGGTGATCGCCCGCGGCGAAACCCGCCACCAGGGCATCGAGACCAGCGTGCGCTACGCCCTCGATGGCCTGAGCCCGGCCCTGGCCGGTTTCGATGTGCACGCCGGCTATGCCTTCGTCGACGCCACCATCCGTGAGGATGGGCCGAACAAGGGCAACCAGGTGCCGTTCTCGTCGCGCCACAAAGGCACGCTGGGCGTGGGTTACACCGAAGGCCCGTGGCAGTTGAACCTGGACAGCAGTTTCCAGAGCAGCCAGTACGCCGACAACGCCAACACCGGTGCCGAGAGCGCCGATGGCAGCACCGGGCGCATTCCGGGCTACATGCTGGTGAGCACCCGTGCCGGCTACGACTTCGGGCCGCAGTTGTCGAATTTGAAGGTGGCGGTGGGGGTGAAGAACCTGTTCAACCGCGAGTACTACACCCGCTCGTTCGATGACAACAACAAGGGCAAGTATGTGGGGGAACCACGGACGTTGTATGTGCAGACGTCGGTTGAGTTCTGAGAGGGGATGCGGAGTCATCAGCCGTTGGGTCGGTGATGACGACCAGGTGCCCGCCTGAGGATTTGTAGTGGTGCGCAAACCGAGCGCCGCCCGCGCGGCGCATCGCGGATGAATCCGCTCCTACCGTGGCCATGCCTGATAGGCCATGGTTGTCCGCCTTGTGGTTTTTCGGCTGGTGCTGCCGCCGCCCCGCTCGGCTCACGCCATGCGCCAAGGCTGGCAACCATGGCCTTGCAGGTGCGGCACGTTGCAACAAACGTAGGAGCGGATTCATCCGCGATGCGCCGCGCGGGCGGCGCTCGATCTGATAGGCGCTGAAGATTCTGTGGCTGGCCCTCTCGCCCACAACGCCGATCTCCTCCACGAACCACAAAAAAAATCAGGTTAAGCCGATTTCTTGTAGTCCATTTCCCAAACATACTCCCGCCCCCCTCCGAGCCATTGCGGTGTTCCCAGATGGCCTCTAGTCTCGGCCGGTCACTGCGAAATCAGCGACCGGTTTTGACAGGCCGACCTAGGTTCATTCCCATGGCTTGCCCTTATGGCGGCTGTGCGTGGGGCACTTCGTGTGCGCCGGGTTTTGGGATGCCTACCGGTCTGTCAACCCATGTACAGCTGCCGCCTTCTTGTTTGACAGCAGGCGGGACTGGCCCAGCCCAAGTCCCCCGCCACGATCCTGATGACGGCGTCGATGCACGAAGTCGAATCGCTGCGCGTGCTGCTCGAATGAGCGTTGAGCCAGGTACAGATGCCGGTGCGCTGCACTAAGCCCTTGCCGGCCCTGTTCGCCGGCAAGCCGGCTTCCTACCAAGGGCTGCGTTTCACCTGTAGGAGCCAGCCTTGCTGGCGAAAGGGCCCGCCCAGGCCCCGAAAAATCCAGGGAGACAAAACAATGACAACAGACGAAACCACCCCCAACACCACCACAGGCAAAACCAAGCTCTACCAAGGCGAAGGCCAGACCATCCCATTGTTCTGCATCGAACCCGGCATCCCCTGCCAGCACGCCCGTGAACAGGCCTCGGAACTGATGGGCTGCGTGCGCGACCTGACCATCACCGGGATCATGGAAGAAAAGCCGCAACTGCTCTGGGCCTCGTATTACCTGAGCGCACTGGCCAAGGCGCTGATGGATGACGCCGAGCTGGGAATGACTCACTGAGTGTCGCGGTGCCTGGGGGGGAATCACACCGGCTCCCAGGCAATCGCATCAAACGCCATTGGCTTGCTGGTACACCTCGCCTAGCCAAGTTGCAGGAAGAAGCCGTTGACGCCATCGGTATCGCCAGCAACGAATGCATCGCTCAACAGCAGATACCCCATGCCATCGCAGAGCAGGCCTTTGTGCCCAGGCAAGGACATGTCCAGATCACCGCCATACAGCGAAAGCCTTCTATAAGCGCCCGGTAGTTCGAGCGGGGCCTGCAGCCAGGCATCGACGCCACCCACCTTGGAAGCCAGGTTCTCGTCGTCATCACACTCATCGACTTGCACGAGCACGACTTTGCCGGGAGGGTCGCCCCCTGCATCGGCCCCATGGCGCAGTTCAACGTGCCTTGCGTACCTCAACACCACCGCCTGTGAACGCCCATCCTGATAACGAAGTGCTCGGTAGTTAGGCACACCCTCCGTCTGTACCGGGATGAAGATCGATATCCAGCACCTGGCAGCGGCGTCACCCAACCAATGGCTCGGCAACGCCAGCAGATGCATCAATGGCTCGCCATCACTGGACGTCGGCCAACCCAGGGTCGTGGGCAAGTAAGCGCCGCCACCGGCGTAAGCATCGTTTTCCGTCGGAGCTTCCTGCGTGAACACCAACTCCTTGAACATCTCATCCTCCTGGAACATCACCTGGCAGCGGATACATGCGTCTGGCCTTCCTGTGAAATCTGCGGCTCAGTCGGTGGCGGTGGGAACCGTGACGGTGGCGTTGACCAAGATGAAGTCCACATGATGGTCAGGGTCGAAGTCATCCATCACATCCTGCCAATGCAGATGCTCCAGCCCTTCCACAGCCATCCGCTGCGCAGCCTCGATCAAGAACGTCCCAAGGGCGTTGAAGGCCTCAGGTGATGCGTGGAGGGTTACCTCATCCAGCCTCAGCGATTCAGAAGAACCGACTTCACATCCCGATACCTGGGTGTGGGTCAATTTAGACATTCAGATCCCCTTGTCACCGGCCCGTGCGACCCGCACGGCTTTCAGCCATAAAAATAATCAACGAATCGGCCAAAGTTTTCCGCCCCCAAGACAGGCTCAATCTCTGCCTGCATGCGCGATCAAAAAGCGTTTGATTCCCGCCCTTCTACCGGCCAGACAATATCACCCAATACAAAAACTCATGAACACTAACGAACTACAACTGCTTGTCAAACCACATCGATATAAACGTACGACCCTGTGAGCACCCAAGGTCTAGTCAATCAGCTTCAAGCCACCAATCCAGCAGCGTGTCATCATCAAGGTCATTATAATTTTTATATATATTTGAATAGTACCACTCAATCCCGGTAGCTTCTTTGAAGCGGTTAAATACCTCCCTTATGTTCTCCTTTCCACTTCTCGCTGGAACACTGAACGCCAGGTTCCCCCTATACACACCATCAAGCGTACCGTTCAACAGAACGTTTACCTGTGACTCCAGCGTTGACAGCGTATCCGCATCAATATGATCCGCATACAAATTGATGCAAAAATTCCCACCCCTTTTTATCACCACGGCTGGGGCGTTGGGGTCCTCGATGTTAATCAAATCGCCTTTTGCGAGATTCAGCGCCAAACCGGGGGAGGACAAAAGCTCATAAACACCCTCGCCTTTCCAAAGCGCAGGAAGCTCCTCATAGACAGGGCCTCGGTCCGAGACAAAAACCTTGATGACCGAAAATGCTTCTACCTTTTCCATAAAATGCTTCTACAATCCCTTAAATAGATATCCATTACTTTATAGGGCAGCGCTTTCCCAAACCAAGGTGCTACCCACTCCACAGCAGGACGGATTATATTGCACCCTCACGCGCCAAGCGAGGTTACTCATCAAACCAGACGTCTTCGTATCCATTTCTGTCAATAATAAAATAAGCACCTTCAGGAAGGTAAAGATACTTGACGACTTCTGGCAAATCCTCTTTCAGGTGATAGGTATGAAGTGCCTGGTAGAAATCGTCCGCCTCCGAAAATTCCCCGCAGTGGAAAAACCAACTCACCCCACCCTCTTCCGCACCTCGGATACGAGTGCCATAGATTGGAGATCCATTCAGCGTGCCAAGCGCGACAGCCACTCGCGCTTCGGGAGCGGTTGGCGTCACACCATACCGCTTGCATACCTCATCCTGAAGACTATCAGGGCTGTTCCTGAGCGTATTGTTCACTATCGGTCCCTCAACCAAAGCAATTTCATAATTTCCTATAAGGGCGAATACACTCTCTAAAATACTCGGAGTCAACACCGTCCTCGAATTCACCTCGCCCCTCAAACTCCCAATTTCGCCTTAACTTATCCAACATGCATTCCTCAGTATATGAATTTCCTTCAGCATAGAACCTCAACTCACACTCAGCCAAATAACTACCCGCTATCAACTTATCAAAGGCCGAATTAATCAAAGGACTACCCGAAAAGATCAAAGACCCTGTCTCTTCGCACTCAAACTTCAAATACCGCAAGGCTTTTTTCAAGGCATTGATCTCACCCTGATTCAGCCTTATTTCTATCTCGGTAAACTCATCCACAAGATCTTCCTTTTTCATCCATTGAACAGCGTAAGCGTCATTCCAATCTTTAATATCATGGCAACTCAATAACACTGGGGAATACATATATCCCCACTTGGCGACAAACCTGTCAATCATAATCAGGCAGAGGTACTGCGCTTCAGTCACAAGCTAAAGCTTCCACTCACTTCACATTGGAGCGGGCAAGCTCAAAGCCGCTCTAAAGTACGCCACTAACTCCTTTGTTTCCCCACCCCGCATTCTATCCAACTCATCAGCATACAGCAGAAAAGGTGTGTCTTCGCCTAACAATTGATCCGCCCAATCCTCATCATTGTTCGCGCAAAAAACACAGCACCTGGCGAAAGACGATAAAACATCATCCACACCTTTGTACAAATTCACTGTAAACCAGAAATATTTTCTGGCCTTCTCTTTTTCAGGGGTCTCAGTCGCGGGCCATTCTTTCCGCTCAGCAGAGCCCAAGAGGCTAACAAGTTGGCGTTTCACCTCACCATCAGGAAAATCGACATACCCCGAGACCAACATACATTTTAAATAGCCTGCCAAACAGGAAGAAAGATCATAAATAGTCAGATCGGAACTTAAAAAATCTTCCTCAAACCTATCAACCATCAACTGATCTAGCGCCCTAAGCATAGTAAAACTCCATTTCTAACATTACGCTTTTCCGCAACATGGCCACAAGACCTACCTAACACCCTTATTCCGCCACCTAAAAAGGCAATACCCCCTTGATAGAAGAAAACTTTTCAACATCAACCTGTTTTAGCCAAAAGTAATCAAAGGCATCTTCTGCACTGGCAAACTCATTAAGCTCTTCCATTGCATAATCCTCGAATGCCTCCATCTTGCTTTCAAGCACACAAAACAAATAAATCCGTCCCCTCTTACTGTATTTCTCCCACTAAAAAGAGGAAAAACAAACACCCATTTTTTACTAGCCAACCTCCAGTAACCCGCCCGTTCAAATATTTTTTACACACAAATCAATCCCATCTAATATCAATATATGGCGTCACCCCATCTATACTCACATACTCAGACTCACAAAAAATCGACGCATCAGGCGCCTCAATTGAAATAGAGGCACCGTCTGGCGAGCTATTAATTATTGGAACGCAGCAAAAATTTACCCTGGTCAGATTCGACCTAAACTCTTTCACCCCTCCAAAATTCAACGTGACACTCATGGCATTATACCCATGCCCCTTCCATTTCTCGGGACACTTATCTGGAACCCCTACTATCAAGAACGAGAAATAAACTGAAGAGCCGTCATGAAATTTAAAGCCGACTAGCTCGGCACCCTCCATATCTAAAATATCACCAAACATGTGGTCAACCTTAATTTTATTCAATGCATACTTTAGCCACATAAATATACCTTAAGGAAAACTATAGTATCCATGAGAGGAAGAATGAAGCAGATTTATTTTCTCTGATTTGGAGTAGTAAAAGTAAATCTGCCCCTTTTACTCGCCCCCTTTTTCCAAGACTACTCACCCAAATAAGGAGAAAAATATTCGACCATCATAGGCCTGACTGCCCCGTAATAATCAACCCCATAAAAACCTAGCAGCTCAATAAACCACCCCAATTCATCCGCATAACTCATCACCCCTCCCTCATCAACATCAAGCAATGAGTTAGCCAGACGAACTAGCAAAATATTTTTATCTTGAAACTCGCGAACCCTATCAACCGAATCCAGTCTAGCGAGCCAATCTGCTGCCAGCTTCTTACAATGAGCCGCAGAGACATCTCCAGCGACATAGCCACGCACCACTTCTGCAGGATCAATCTCGCCATCTGACAAATTGATCCTCGATAGTTCCAAGGCCTTAAGCATAAAACACTTCAACAGCAAATTAGCGGCTCTAGCTCCCGACGGCCAAACGATAAACCCTATAGCAAATTTCATGACTCAATCCTGAAGTGAAGGACGCAGAAAGGAGGCAGATTTATTTTCACCACTCAAAAACAGGAAAATAAATCTGCCCCCTTTTACTCGTCCCCTTTTACTCCCTAGCAATAATCAAAAGCAAGCAATCTTATTTTTCAGAAAATCATAGAACCTATCTAAAGCCTCCGAACCAAAAACAACCAAGTAAAGAAAAAGATAGTATATAGGCGTTTCACTATCCGCATTACTTTCTTCCCATTCTTTATCACCAGCAAAGCAACATATTGCTGCCCTAGCATATGCCGCCAGTACTTCATCCTCAGCCTTTTTCGTATCGTGCACTCGCCAAAGCATAACCAGCGAACTATCGCGCTGCTCTTTATCAATATTATCCACTCCAGCTAAACGAAGAGCTTCAATGCGAGCCCTCACGTCATTCATGACAATATGATTTGGCGTGAGCACCATAAGCCGGTCATGCATGACAATAAGAAAATCAGCATACCAAGCAGCCAAATGGCTTGCAGACACTCGCTTATCTATTGCCAGCTCTTCAAGTTCGTCAGCCTTTGAATAATAATATTGATCAAGCATTACTCTACTCCATCCTTAATCCCAAGTCTTTTAATTACAACCGAGCATGGCGCACAAAAACTTAGGAAAGGGGACGGGTCTATTTTCTCTATTTTAGAGCAGCAAAAAAATAGACCCATCCCCTTTTACTCTACATCAATCGAATATCTGCACTTTAAATCAACTTACCCACCAATTAAAAAATGCTTCGCCACAACTTCAGACAATAAATCATCAGAAATACCCAGCTTACCTGAGAATTGTAGAACCCAGGAAAATCGCTCCCTCAGCTCATAAAAATCCTCAACGCTTTTAGGCACGGCTGTTAGCAACTCAATTGCAAATCTGGCCCTGATTGACATCTCCGAGTCAAGATCTCTGATATACCCATTATCATCGACATATTTCCACCACCAAAAAACTGCCTCTTCTCGAGACTTCTCACCAGATGCACTCCCAGCATCCCCAATTAACATGCTCAGCGGATTATAAAGAAAGCTACTATAATCGACGCCACCTTCCACCAGAAGATCAAAAATAAAACGCCGGTATAAAAAAACAGAATCGACCAAACTATCAGGCCACACTACTTTTTCCGATTTCATTTCACTTGAACCTTAAAGCATTATGAAGCCACAACTTCTGCATAACTTATTAGTCAATCCGCGATCAGGTTCCGCAAAAAAAGGACGCATTTATTTCACCCGCTATAGAGCAGTGGAAATAAACTCGCCCCATTTTTCTAGTACTTCACTGCGGAATCACTTCTCTACGTAGCTGATAAAATGTTTTACTAGAATTTCATCCGCCAACCTGTAGTTCTCACCACCACATTGAAGAAACTCCATAAACCAACTTAATTTCTCTGACATCATCTCTTGATCGTCAGACTCATCAATACTAAGCAATAGCATAGCCAAACGGGCGCTCAGTGCATCTTTACTATGGAAATCTCTAACTCCCGCCACGCCTGCAATTTGCCCCCTCCATTTTGCAGCCAACTCTGTGCATTCTAGCTGCCCGATTTCACATGAAACATACTTGCCAGCTAGACCCATTGGATCCGGCAACACTTCAGGAAACTTATAGCCAATTGCTCTGAGGGCTTTGAGCATAAAGTCTCTTAGCAATATATTTGCCTCTCGGCCATCTTCAGGCCATACAATCTCACCGTAAGCAAAGCTCATTCCCATTCCACTCCTAAATGCTTCATTACATCACGACAGCTTTTGCATGCAGGCTTGTGGGTTCCATGTCCCTTCCCCGACTTTCCGATATTTACGGCCTTGGCCTTACCACCTGCAGGGTCGACACCATCCTCTAATGCTTTATCTAAACACACGATTTCGGCACACCCGCCATGCCAAGGTGCCTGTTCTTCCAATGGCGTTCCCATAAGCGCCCCGGTTACTACTGGCGAATGATCGACCACTTCACTGCTTACGCCAGTGTAGACCCGACCGTTGATTCTTAACTCTGCTGCTGCACCATTCTCCCTACCCGAAGCCAAGGCAGCGTCAGCAGCCTCTTCAGCAGAGCCGAAATTTTTACTGCCTTTTTTCTTAGTAAGTCCTCTCGGATCAATCCACTGTATTGCATTAGGTGCATACGTGAAGAGGTTAAGCCCACCTGCGTAGCTTATAGGATCCTTACAGATGAAACGGCCACTGTGATTATCGTAATAACGATATCGGTTGTAGTGCAGCCCTGTCTCATGGTCGTGGTACTGACCCTGGAAGCGAATTGGGTTGCCCAGGCCGTGTTGTTTGGCCCACGCCGAGCGTTCTTCACGGACCTCACCCCAGGCCTTGTACTGCCCGGCCCAAGCGACATTACCCTGTTCGTCGGTCAGCTCCATCGGCGTGCCAAGGTGGTCGCACTGGTACCAGGCAATCGCCTCGAACGCCTGTGGTTTTACCTCGGTGTGCCACAGTGGATCCTGATCGAAGTCGTATTCGCGCTGACTCCAGTCTGGTTGCTTGTGCAGACGGATCGGGCTTTTGCGCAGGGCCTGGGCGACCGGTACGAAGCTGCCCGGCTCGTACAGGTAATGCACGGTGCGCCCGGTGTCACCCTCATCACGCGGCGGTGAGCTTTCCCAGGCCAGGGTGTCGCCATCCCAACCAAACAGGGTGAAACCGCAGCCGAGTTCACGCTGGCGCTTGGCCCGTTGCAGTTGATTCCAGCCAGTTCCCGCTTCGGGGCGGTCCCAGAAGTGCGCCACCGAGTGTTTGTGCAGACGACGACCCAGGGCGTCGTAGCTGTAGTCGACCTTGAGCTTGTCGTCGTTGTAACCCGTTAGCCGGTCGAACAAGTCCCAGGTGAAGTGCGCATGGGCACCGTTGTGCAGGCGGTGGATCAGGTTGCCGCGTTCGTCGTAGCGGTAGTGGGTCCCGGCGTATTCGCGCAGCAGGTTGTCCATCAGTTTGTTGCGACGCGGATCGGCTTCCAGCGGGCGGTTCAGTTCCTGGGTTTTCTGGTCCAGCAGGTTACCGGCCGGGTCGAAGGCGAAGGTTTCCACGCCCAAGCGGCTGGTGGCCTTAAGCAGGCGGCCGACGGGATCGTATTGGTACTCCAACGGCCCCCGACGGCTGTCGTGGATATTGGTCAGCTGGCCGGCAGCGTCGTAGCGGTACTGACGCTTGAGCAGCGTGGACTGGCCGTCATGGCTGCCCAGCAGTTGCTCCTGCAAGCGCCCGGCCGGGTCCCAGGCCTGGGTCTGCATCAGCTTATTGCCCTGATGGCGCACGA
>NZ_JARPQB010000049.1 GCF_029478665.1 Pseudomonas entomophila | reverse complement strand
GCGCCGCGCGGGCGGCGCTCGATTTTATAGGCGCGGCAAAGGTTCCGGCGTGCACTTGGTGACCCTTACTCGGCCAATAATCCTCGCACTCAAAGACCTTGAAAGGGCTGAGTCTTACAGCGAAATCGGCCGGCGTCCCGCGAACGCATGGGCCAACGTCCCACCATCCACCAGCTCCAGTTCCCCACCCAACGGTACGCCATGGGCGATGCGCGTTGCGGTCAGGCCCTTCTCGGCCAGCAGTTGGGCGATGTAGTGGGCGGTCGCCTCCCCTTCCACTGTCGGGTTGGTGGCCAGGATCACCTCGCTGAAGGTGCCCTGCTCTTCGATCCTGGCCATCAGCTGCGGAATACCGATAGCCTCCGGCCCCAGGCCATCCAGCGGCGACAGGTGGCCCTTGAGCACGAAGTAACGACCGCGATAGCCGGTCTGCTCCACCGCATAGACGTCCACCGGCCCCTCGACCACGCACAGCTGCGTGTCGTCACGGCGCGGGTCGGCGCACTGCGGGCAAAGCTCCTGCTCGGTCAGCGTGCGGCATTGTCGGCAGTGACCGACACCTTCCATGGCCTGGCTCAGGGCCTGGGCCAGGCGCGTGCCGCCGCTGCGGTCGCGCTCCAGCAGCTGCAGGGCCATGCGCTGGGCTGTTTTCTGCCCGACCCCGGGCAAAATGCGCAAGGCGTCGATCAGTTGGCGGATCAGGGGGCTGAAGCTCATGGGAAAGGCCTGACAGATCAATAAGACGCGGTTTATACCGAGCGTGGCGGACAGCGTCAAATCAAAGGCAAACGATGACCAACCGTTGCGGTTGACCCTTGAACCTGCCCTGCGTTCACAAGGCATATGCCGAGCGGTGAAAAATCCCGCAAGGACCGACCGCCTCCACACCTCGGTGGTATGCAAGCGGCCGTTGATGCAGATGTACGCGACACTCAAGCCGCGTACATTCCCGCTCTTACTGCCAATTGCTGGCAATGACGACGTCGAGCGCCTCCTTGTAGTTCTGCGGCAACGTCATCTGCCCTGCCGCGGGCGGCGCGAACGCCGCCATCGCCGAGACCAGCTGATCGACCTGGCCATCGAGCAATACCTTGCCATCGTTGGTGCGGAACTGTTCGATGTGCTGCGCCTTCTCCCAGTTGCCTTCACCCCAGAACGACCATTTGGATACCGTCACTTTGTCGGACGTGCCAATGACACTGACTTCAAGGTCCCAGCCGTTCTTGCGGAACCACAGCTGTTCGGTCAAAATTCCCGGGCCAAATTGCAGCACATCGATGTTGGTGTCCGCGTCGAAATCATTGATGACGTCCTGCCCTCCGCCACGTTCGAACTTGTAGAGATCGTCACCGACACCCCCTTCCAGACGGTCATTGCCAGCGCCACCATCGAGGGTGTCGGCGCCACTGTCACCAAACAGCTCGTCAGCGCCTTTGCCACCCAACAGCGTGTCATTGCCGGCGAACCCATAGAGTTTGTCGTCACCGTCAAGCCCATTGAGCACATCGGCCTGCGTTTCGTCACCGAACAGTTGATCGTTACCCTGGGTTGCGGAGCCCTTGGTCATTGCCTTGATCGTGTCGACGTTCCAGCGGGTGCCGTCGGCGAAGCGAATCTGCTCGACCTGGTACGAGGTGTTGGAGAACCAGTTGTTCACCTTCAGCGTGTCGGTGCTGCCTTTGATGCCGATGTACAGGTTGGACAGATCTCGGCTCAGGCTGAGGTCGGACGGCGCGATACCCCCTGCGACCTCGATCACATCGAGGTTGCCGGCCTGGGAATCGTAGTCGCTGATCTCGTCCTGCCCGGCACCCCGGTAGAACAGGTATGTGTCATTGCCAGCATCCCCCTGAAGCTTGTCATTGCCGACACCGCCGTCGAGGATGTCCGCCCCTGCCCCCCCAGAGAGCATGTCGTTGCCAGCACCGCCGTTAAGCGTATCGTTGCCCGACAGCCCGTAGAGCTTGTCGTCCCCTCCCAGGCCGTTGAGTGTGTCGTCGACGGATTCCGCACCTTGCAGCACATCGTCGCCCTGGGTGGCCACGCCTTTGACCAGGGCTTGCATGGTAGCCACATCCCATGACGTGCCATCGGCGAACTGAACCTGTTCTACCTGGTTGTCCTTGGCGTAGAACCAGTTGCTGACAGTCACCTTGTCGGTCGAGCCGATGATCGCCAGTTCCAGATGGTCGCCTTGACGCGATGCCTTGACGTCGGCCGCGGCAATGCCCTGGCCGAACTTGATTACATCGAAATTGCCCGTGGTCCAGTCACGGTCGGATATCGTGTCCTGCCCACCACCGCGCTGGAACAGATAGGTGTCGTTACCCGAACCGCCCGACAGCGTGTCATTGCCGATGCCTCCATCGAGGATATCGTTACCGTTGCCGCCATCAAGCTGGTCGTTGCCAGCCCCACCTATGAGCACGTCGTCTCCGGCCAGGCCATAGAGCTTGTCATCGCCCGCCAGGCCATCGATCCGCTCGTTGCTGTCGTCGCCATAGACGGTGTCGGCGGCTTCGCTCGGCGCTACCCGCGACAGACGCCGAAGATCGTCGACTGTCCAGACGCTACCGTCGGCGAAGGCCACACGTTCCACCTGGTAATTGGCGTCGGTGTAGCTGCGGATGGTCATCCGGTCCGTGGTGCCTTTGATGCCCAGCTGCAAGTCCCAGAGATCGCGGGTCAGGGTGATATCCGCCGCACTGATCCCCGCAGCAACCCTGATCGTGTCGTTGTTGCCGACGCTCATATCGAACTCGCTGATGCTGTCCTGCCCCATCCCTCGATAGAACAGGTAGACATCATCGCCCTGACCACCACTGAGGGTGTCATCACCGGCCCCGCCATCCAGGATGTCATTGCCGGCATCGCCGTTGAGCGAATCGTTGCCGTCGCCACCCTCGAGGGTGTCATTGCCCGTCTCACCGTACAGGTTGTCGTTACCGAGCCCACCGATGAGGCGGTCATCGCCGGCACCGCCATAGATCCGATCGTTACCCGCCAACCCGTCGAGCACATCGGCACCAATATCCCCGTACAGCGTATCGGCCCCCTGGCTGGGCGTGCCGCGCGTCATGTTCTTGAGCGCCTCGAGGTCCCAGATCGTACCGTCGGCGAACAGCACACGCTCGAAGCTATAGTTGACATCGTTGAAGAAGGTGATCGTCACTTTATCGGACGTGCCTTTGATCGCCAGGGTGAGGTAACCGCCGTCCCGGGTCAGCAGCACATCAGCCGGCGTGATGTCGGCGGCTACTTGAAGGGTGTCGACATTGCCCACGGTCGGATCGAAGTCGATGATCGTGTCCTGCCCCATGCCACGGTAGAAGCGATAGGTGTCGTTGCCGGTGTCTCCCGACAACCGATCGTTGCCTGCCCCACCATCCAGGATGTCGTTGCCAGCATCCCCATAGAGCGAGTCGTTGCCATCACCGCCGTTGAGTACATCATCCCCGGCACCACCGTAGAGGTAATCGTCGCCGGCCAAACCATTGAGCGTGTTGGCCTGGGCATCCCCACGCAGGTTGTCGGCACCTGCTGTGCCATTGATCACGGTAGTGGCAGGACTCACGACAATATCGAAAACATCGCTGACCTCGGCCGCCGATTGGTCCACCGCCGTGACCTTGATCGACAGCGTGCCGCCATCGAGCGGCGTGCCACTGAAGGTGCGGCTGGCTGCATCGAACACCAACCAGCTCGGCAGGGCCGCTCCGTTGGCCAGGGTAGCCCGGTAGCTCAGCCGGTCGCCTGCGTCGACGTCGCTGAAGGTATTGGCCGGCAGCACGTATTGCAATGCCTGGCCACTCTTGAGATTCAGGTCGACGATGGCATTGGCCAACTGCGGTGCATCATTGACGTTGGCGATGTTCAGGCTGAAGGCATCGGACACTGCGGCCCCCGCCTTGTCGGTCGCCGTGACCAGGATGTCCAGGCGACCGACTTGGGCATTGCCCGGCGTCCCGCTGAAGGTGCGGGTTGCCGCATCGAAGCTGAGCCAGCCCGGCAACGGCTTGCCATCGGCCAAGGTGGCGCGCAGCGTCAGGGCATCTCCAGCATCGGCGTCGATGAACGTGTTCGCGCCCAGGGCCAGGACAAATCGACTGTCCTCGGCCATGTTCTGGTCGGAAATCGCAGAAGATACCGTGGGCGCGCGGTTGGCCAGCGTGGCCAGGGTCGCGGTGTTCCATATCTTGCCGTTGGCGAACTCGATGCGCTCGATGGCGTGACCGCCAGCGGCGGTCCAACCCGAGACGATCTGCTGGCCGTCGTTCAGCCGCAGGATCATGCCCTGGGCCGAGTGCTCGACCGCCACATCGCGCTCCTCGATACCTGCCTCGAAGACGATGCTGTCGTTACCGCCCGCGAAACCAAGCACCTCACTGATGACGTCCTGGCCATGCCCCACACCGAATACATACCGATCGTTGCCACTGCCACCTTGCAGGAAGTCGTTGCCCGCGCCACCGTAGAGGCGGTTGTCCAGCGCATTGCCGATCAGTTCGTTGTCCGAGCTGTTGCCGGTTGCATTCAAGGCAGGCCCTACCAGTTCCAGGCGCTCGACGTTTGCCCCGAGGGAGAAGTCCACGCTGGCGAAGACACGGTCGAAGCCACTGTCGAGCACCTCGATGGCCTGGTCACCCAGATGATCGACAAAATAGCTGTCGTTGCCCCCGCCACCATACATCTGGTCCGCCCCCTGGGCGCCATCCAGCCGGTTGTCCCCACGGTTGCCGCGCAGGATGTTGTCGACCGCGTTACCGGTACCGTTGATGTCAGCATCGCCAGTCAGCTCGAGGTTCTCAAGATGGGTGGCCAAGGTGAAGGAGACCGAGCTGCGGACGCTGTCCGTGCCTTCATCGGCCGACTCGACGATGCGGTCCGCGCCATCATCGACCACATAGATGTCATCGCCCAGGCCACCCACCATCACATCCGCGCCCCCGGCGCCATCGAGCACGTTGTTGCCCGCGTTGCCAACCAGCCGGTTGGACAAGCCATTGCCCGTTCCGTTGATGGCCGCCGAACCCTGCAACTGCAGGACCTCCACCTCATCGGCGAGGACATGGCTAATGCTGGACTTGACCACATCGTAGCCACCACCGACCACTTCCATCACGACATCGCCAGGGTGATCGACGATATAGGTGTCATCGCCCAGCCGCCCCTCCATCACATCGGCACCGGTACCACCGTCCAGGATATTGCCCCCGGCATCCCCCACCAGCAGATCGTTACCCGCCGTTCCAGACAACAGCACCTTGGGCTGCGCGCCCCCCTGACCAAAAATGAAGTGGCTGGCTGACAGTTGGCCGGCACTCACGCCCTTGAGCGTCAGGTATTGGGTACCGCTGGCCATGGCCCCGAGCCAGACCCGCAGGTACTGCTGGCCATCAACGGTGACAGTACTGAAATTGAGGTCGGTAAAACCGCGCACCGCATGAATCTGCGACAGGTCGATCGTTTCCTTGGGGTTGCCCACCTCGAAGTCGTCGATCAGGTTGGCCATGACGCCTTGCGAGGCACTGTCACGCAGGTCTTCGACCAGCACGAAGCGATCGTTGCCGGCACCACCGGCCACCGAGGCGCCAGTGTGGGTCGCCGCGCCGTTGAGGTTGATGTTCGGGGACAGCAACGTGGTGGTAGCATGGTCGCTGATCGCCTGGTCACCCTCCAGATACAAAGTGTCGTCGCCGGCATCGCCACCCAGGTAATCCAGCCCGGCGCCACCGTGCAGCACATCGTCACCCGCCCCCCCACGCACGACATCGTTGCCTTCGCCGCCGTTGATCACGTCATTGCCACCGATGGGTGAGTCAGTCGAGGTCTCACCCACCAGCACATCGTTGCCCAGGCCACCCTGGATCGTGTCGCCACCGGTACCGCCGAACACCCGCTCACCCGCATCGTTGGTCCAGTACCGGAAGCCACCGCTGGTGTTTGGCAAGTTGCGCTCGGTTGCCGTGCCGTCCAGGCCGAAACCGTAGCCCGAGGCTTGCGACAGCTGACTCACGCGCACGGCCTCCGGCGTGTGGATGAAGCTGCTCAATGTAAGGCCGGCGGCCTGGACATTCCTGAGCATCAGCACCTGCCCATCGCCGAGCTCCAGGCGCGCATCGGCGCCCTGCTGGGAAATGGTCATCGTCGCATAGGTATCGGCGGTGAAGCCGGAGAGCACGATACGGTCGGTACCGATCACGAAATCGGTCAGGGTGTCGGTCTCCCCGGCAGCCTTGTCGATGATGAAGTAATCGGTATCGGCGCCACCGGTCAGGGTATCGTTGCCCTGCCCACCGACCAGCGTGTCGACACCGGCACCGCCGGCCAGCACATCATTGCCGCGCCCACCCACGAGGGTGTTGTTGGCCGCGTTGCCGGTCAGCGTATCGGCAAACTCCCCACCGATCAGGTGCTCGATCTGGCCTGGATTGGCAAGGGTCAGGCGCGCACCAGCCAAAGTGGCCTCGCCCTTGGACAGGTCAATGGTACTGGCACTGGAAATGGCCGCCACATTGATCGTGTCCTGCCCACCATCGGTGTCGTTGAGTACATTGCGCGCGCCTGTCCCGGCGAGCTGGGCAAACTCGTTGGTGTACACGTACTGGTCGTCGGCATTGGCGCCCCTGCCAAAGACATTCAGGCTCCAGTTGTTCAGCGTGCCAATGTCGCCCGTCGTGCTGTCGATCACTTGCAGCGTCCAGTTGCCTTGTACCGCCTCACCGCGCAGCAGCGCGGTGCTGAAGACATAGTCCAGGGTCTGCGCGCCATCGAAGCTGGCATTGCCTCGATCACTGGCGTCACTGCCGGGGACCTTGCCGGGTCGATTCATCAGAATCGACTCAGTGCCCGAGGGCGAGATCAGCTTGAGGATCAGGTCGCCGGGCCGGGCATGGGTCAGGCTCACCTTGACCTCGACATGCTCGGCCTGCAAGTCGACATTCCCCATGTTAAGCGAATGGCTGATCCCAGCGCCTTGCCCGTCGCTGATCGCCCGATTGAGCACGCCCGATTCCAAGGGTTTGGCCAGGCTGAGTTCGTTGGTCAGGATTTGCTGGCTGTTCCAGGTTTCCGCCAGACGCACCGCCGCGCGGGCGTCGACTTCGCCGTAGCCGTAGTCATGGCTGACGTGCATTCCACCACCGTTCCAGTTCTGGCTACCATTGGTCTGCCAGTGGGTGGCGCTGTCATTTACCTTGCGGGCAGAGATCGCAAGGATCTGCTGAACGTCGCGATAGCCCAACGTGGGGTTGGCTTCCAACATCAACGCAACGATGCCCGATACGATCGGCGCCGCGAAGCTGGTGCCCTGGGAAACGCTGGTGTCACTACCGAAGGTCGAGCCATTGTCGTTCTGAACCAGGCGCGAGGTCGATGTCACATTTGAACCCGGCGCACTGACCAGGATGCTGGCCCCCGGACTGGAGAACGGCTTGCCGCCCAGTTGCAATGCCCCCAGGTCGGTGGTCGCGTTGATCGCGCCAACGATGACACTGCTGCGGCTGTTGGTGAGATTCGAGTAGTTGGTGTTGCCGCCTTTCTCGCGGTCGTTGCCACCGGCCGTGACGATCACCGTGCCCAGGCCATCGCGGCCTTCGCCAATAGCCTGCTTGAACGGCGTGGGCATCAACCCCAGCTCGGTCGGCGTGAACTTCAGGTCGAAATGGTTGCTGCTGCCCCAGCTGTGGTTCACCACATCGTACTCGCGCATATGCGAAAGATTGCCGAAGTCATGCTTGTCGACCCAGTAACCGGCGATGCTGGCGTCATAGGCCACGCCGACACTGCCTTCACCGTTGCGCGAGGCGACCATCACGCCGGCGACGAGCGTCGCATGATCGCTGAACTTGCCGCCACTGCCCTCGCCAGCCATCTGCCCCGGGGTAGCGTTGGCCAGCCACTGCGGGTCGAGGTTATTCTTGAGGTCGGCGTGGTGGTAATCGAGGATTTCCCGAGTGGTGCCGAACGGGCTCTGGATTTCGACCTGGGCGATGCGTACGCCTTTGCCGGTGTAATCCTTCCAGACCGGCAGGATATTGGCCTGGGACAGGTACCACTGGTCGGTCACCAGCGGATCGGCCGGCAGGTCGGCGGTGCGCAGATAGACGGCAGCGCGCATCGTCGCGCTCTCACCAGTCCCCATGTTGACGACCGTAGTGGCCGCATTGCCCTTGGCGTCGGCCACGGTGTACTTGAAACCCATCACGCCCGTGAAGGTCGCATCCGGCGTGAACAGCACGTCGCCCGCCTGTGTCAGGCTGGCGCTCCCGCCCACCACCTCGAACAGGCCAGTGATGTGCAGGGCATCGTGCTGCCAATCGATATCGTTCTGCAGCAACTGCTCCTTGCCGATCAGGTGCGCGCTGGTGCGCTCGAAGGCGACACCCGCCCGATCCTTGCCCAGGACATCCTTGACCAGCAGGGGGTTCTCGCTGCCTGCGCTGATGGCGCTCGGAATCTCCACCTGCTTGAGGTTGCGGAAGTTGGCGCTCTCGACGTTCTTCAGGAAATCCGTGCCATCGCGGCCCGCCACCGTGTCGCTGATCCAGACACCTTCTGCGGTGCGGGTCAGACGGTAGTCGGCAAAATCACCCGACAGCTCCACGACGTCCAGGCCATCGCCACCTTCGATCATATCGTCACCGGCACCACCGATCAGCACATCGTCCCCGGCGCCACCGTTGAGGCTGTCGTCATCGAGGCCACCTTCGATCAAGTCGTTGCCTTCACCACCGAACAACTGGTCACGCCCACGGTGGCCACGCAGCACGTCATTGCCTGCGTTACCGTTGATGAAATCGTCGCCATCCTCGCCAGAGAGAGCATCGTTGGCCGAACCGCCGACCAGCACGTCGTCGCCGTCGCCGCCCCGCATGTAGACCGTGCTGTTGCCACCACCGATGAATACGTCATCACCACGCCCGCCCTGGGCAATCTCCACACCGGCCTCGGCCAGGTTCAGGCGTACCCCTTTGTCACCGAGCACCTGCACGATGTCGGTGCCGTCGCCACCGTGAATGTTGCCGGGCAGGTCGTCACCATCGATCAGCAGGACATCGTCACCGGCCCCGCCATTGAAGCTGTCGCGGCCTTGGCCTCCGGCCAGCCAATTGCTCTGGGCATCACCCAGCAGCACATCGTTGCCTGCCCCCCCGGTGGCGTTGTTGACCCCTTTCTGCGCCACATCGATGCGCTCCCCAGTGGTCGAAGCAGAAACATAGCCCTTGACCGGCGCCACCTGCCCGGATCCCTGGGTCGAAATGACCGTGCCGTTGCCATTGGCGCTGAACACGTGTCCGTTTGGGTTGGCCACGAAGTTTGCAGCGATGGCTTCCTTGGTCACGCCATTGTGCACAAAGGTGCCGCGCGCCAGGACTTCGTTGCCATCACGCACTTCGCCACTCTGTGCTTGGTTTCCGAGGTTGATCCGGGTGATGCCCAGTTCGGTCAGCGACTTGAGCTCGCTGGTTTCACCGGCCTCGATGGCGCCATTGCCGTTGAGGTCTAGCCAGCTCTTGCCATCGTGATTGCCATCGACCCAGACCTTGACGCTCGACCAGGCCGCATCCTGCCTGTCGAACACCCCGTCGGCATTGCTGTCGAGACTGGCCAGCGCAGCGAAACCATTGGCGAAACGCTTCTGCCCGGCATCACCATTGCTGCCTGGCGCCCCACCAAAGTATTCGGAAAGGGTCTCGCTGATGTTGTCGATCTTGCCATTGGCATTGGTGTCGACCACGACAATGCCATCCTCGGTACTGACCCAACCGGTTTCCTCGAGGCTGCCACCATCGTTGTCCGCGTCGAAGAACACCGGGGCCGTCAGGTAATCGGTCAGGCGCACGCCATCGCCATTCAGGTCCAGGACCAAAGGGTCGGTAGGCAGGGTCAGGCGTGCGCGGGCATCGCCTGAGTTCAGCAGTGCTCCCAGGGTGCTGCCATAGGATAGCCCCTGGCTGGAGCCACGCAGGCTGAAGTCGAACACGTCGCTGGCCGTGTTGATGTTGCCCGGGCGATAGCCGTCGGCAAGGATCTGGGTCGCGGCGGCAGTGAAGGTGTTGTTGACCCAGTTGCCCTGCATCTGGTTGATATTGAGCTTGTTGGGGTCGTAGGTGATCTTCCAGCCACCACCGTTGCGCACCAGACCATCGGCCACCTGGGCGGCATTGCGCTCGTGGTCGGTGGCGCCCTTCTCGGTCACGCTGCCCGCATTGTTGATATCGAGCTTGAAGTAATTGTCACTGACCGACGCAATGGGGGTAGAAGGAACGCCCACGTATTTCTTGATCTGCGCGGCATTCTCAAGGTAGACCTCGCCCCCGCTTACACCGCCACCGGGCTTGGGTGCGTACTGGCCACCGGGGTTGTCGGCGGCAAACTTATCCGCCCTGGCGGTAGCCCACTCCTTGCCATTGTTGTAGTAGGTGATCAGTACCGCATCCTGGGTGTCCTGATCGTAAGAGGCCCAGGCGGCACCCGCTCGCTCCGTATAGAAAGCGCGACCTTCCTGCAACATCAGTGCGGCGAACTTCAGGCTGGCACTGTTTTTTTCATCAGAGAGGTCACTGACCAGCGACTTGTAGTCGCCGTTATAACCTTTCAGGCCCAACGGGTCGTTCTCGGGGTTGCCAGCATTGTACTTTGCCAGCAGGTCGATCGCGGTCAGGATCTTGATATTGCCTGGCCCGACATCATTGAGTACCGGGTTGTCCCATTTGATCAGGCCTTTCTTGATCGAACCGGCCGAGACCACATCACGCAGGATCTGCTGATCCTTCACCACGCTGTCGTAGTTGTTTTTGATTTCTTCATGGCTGAAAGCGGAAACCCGTGCCGTCTGGATCTTATCGACGGTACCTAGCGACTCATACTCTTCGCCGATCGCCCCGAGTATGCCCTGGGCGGTGACATCCGCCGCGCCAAGCTGGTTGGCAATCGCCTTGGCCTGCTCGGTCTGGCTCTTTATGTATTCGAATGTAGACTCTCTGAACACCATCACTCAATTCCTTCTGACTAGATAACTTGACCAACCTTTGCAGGGGGCCGGGTCATGAAGAGCCATACCCAAACATCATGATCCCCCCCAGAAAAACGCCATGCCCCACAACGGAGACCATGGAAACGACCAGGCCGGCCCTTTTCCAGGCAAGCCAGCGGCCCATGCGCCACACCACGTCACACAAGCCGCCCAACCAACCCAATTGCGCCAGTGCCAGAAGCTGGATGAACAGCATCGGCAGCGTCCAGTGGTCACCGCCACTGCCGTGGATCCAGACCAGGTAGGAGAATGCGGTCAGCGGCAGGCTGCATCCCCAGATGAACAAGGACGCCGCGTGCACGGGCCTGAACGTCAACAGCACCAGGCTCGCCAGCAACACGCCGAGATACACGGGGCCGACCACGGCCCCCAGCAACGCCTTCAGTTCCAACATCCAGGACTCTCCAATGCGGCTATTACACCCACCAGCAGGCTGCGGCCTCAGCGTTCCCGCAGGCTTTCATTCGCATACTGTTGCAAGGGGCTCAGGAAGTAATCGATGACCTTGCGCCGATCGGTCTTGATCTCGACCGTAACCGACATGCCTGGCGACAGCGCAACCTTCTGGTCGCGCACCCAGATGAAGTCCTGCAACAAGCGCACGCGGCTGCTGTAGATCAGCCCGCGTTTTTCATCGTCGATGGCGTCGTTGGAAACGCTGACAACTTCGCCCACCACCGTGCCGTACTTGGTGAAAGTGAAGGTTTCCACTTTCACGCTGGCCTGCTGGCCCTCTCGGACAAACCCCACATCCTTGTTCTCCAGCATTGCCTCTATTTCCACTGGCTGGTCGCTGGGTACGATGACCATCAACGGTTGCGCGGCAGTCACGACGCCACCGATGGTATGAATCGCCAATTGCTGCACGGTGCCGTCCACAGGCGCGGCGAGGCTCATCAGATGGTCACGCTGTTCGGCCTTTTTCAGTTCCTGGGTCAGCGAGGCCACCTGCTGCTCCGCTTGCTGCTGCAGGTCAAGCATGCTGCGACGGGTCTGCGCCAGGGTGCCCTCGCGACGACGCTCGGCCTCCTTGCGGCTGGCCGTCAATTCGATCACCCGTGCCTGCTGCACAGCCAGGTCACGCTCCTGGTCGAGCAGGGCCTGCTGCTTTTCCAGGTAGGCATGCCGCGGCACATACTGCTGTTCGAGCAAGGAGCGGTAGTCATCGGCCAGGCGGCGAGTGATCGGCAGCGTCTGCTGCAAGGAGGCGACAATGGCCTTGGCCGACTGAATCTCCGCCGAACGCTGCTCGATCTCTGCACTCACCTGGTCCAACGCATTGCGCATTTCCAGGTACTGACCCTGCAACCAGCGTTGCGCCGCTTGCACCTGCTCAGCCCCAGCCCCCGGCAGGTAACCCGCCAGAGGGCCTGGCGCCTGGTTACCCTGAATCGAATCGAGCAAAGCGCTGGCGCGCGCACGATCGACCTGCGCGGCCAGCAACTCGCTTTGCAAACGCTTGACATCGGCGCCGGAGGCGCTCGTGTCGAGTTCCACCAACACATCGCCAGCCTTCACCACTTGGCCGTCATAGACCCGAATCGCCTTGACCACCGCCACCTCGCTCGGTTGGATGGTCTTGCTCTTGCCGCTGGCCACCACCTTGCCACGGGCCGTCGCCACGACTTCGATCTCGCCCAGGCATGCCCAGGCCAGCGCCAGTGCGGCAAATAGCATGATGGCCCACAGGATGTAGCGCGGCGCCGGGTGCGTGGGCTGCTCCTGCAGGGCCAGCGCGGCCGGCAGGAACTGCACCTCATGCGCCAGGCGTGGTGGTGCGTCCAACTGTTTTCGCCGGCGCCAGGCCTGGCTCCAGGCGCGCCGGTAGCGCTGCCATAGTTCACGTTTGGCGGAGGGTTCACGCATGGCCACTATCCTTGTTGCAAACGGTGCAGGCGCGCGTAGTGCCCCGCCTGGTGTTCCAGCAGTTGCGCATGAGTGCCCTGCTCGACGATTTGCCCGCGGTCCATCACCACGATCCGGTGGGCATCGCGCACCGCCGACAACCGGTGCGCAATGATGATGACCGTGCGGCCCTTGCAGATGGTCTGCATGTTCTGCTGGACGATGCGCTCGGACTCATAGTCCAGCGCACTGGTCGCCTCATCAAAGATCAGGATCCGTGGGTTGCCGATGAGTGCCCGGGCAATCGCCACTCGCTGGCGCTGGCCACCGGACAGCGAGGCGCCGTGCTCACCGACGGTGGTGTCGTAACCTTCCGGCAACTCCAGGATGAAGTCATGCGCACCGGCCATCCTGGCGGCATGCATCACCGCCTCCAGCGGCGCGCCGGGATCGCTGAGCGCGATGTTCTCGCGGATACTGCGGTTGAACAGCATGTTGTCTTGCAACACCACACCGATCTGTCGGCGCAACGACGAGACATCGGCCAAGGCCAAATCCATGCCGTCGACCAGCACTCGACCTCGTTCAGGCACATAGAGACGCTGCAGCAAGCGGGTCAGCGTGCTTTTGCCCGAACCCGAGCGCCCAACTACACCAATGACCTCACCGGCCCCGATGTCCAGGCTGACACTACGCAATACCTCGGAGCCGTCGGGCCGGTAGCGGAAATGCACCTGGTCGAACTCGATACGCCCCTTGAGCGTCGGCAACGCGCTGCGGGTCGTCTGCGACAGCTCGGTCTGAGTATTGAGAATATCGCCCAGGCGCTCGACCGAAACGCCCGTCTGCTGGAAGTTGGTCCACAACTGGGCCAGGCGCATGATCGGCTGGGCCACCCGCCCCGCGAGCATGTTGAACGCGATCAGCTGACCGACGGAAAGCTGCCCGTCGATCACCAGGCGTGCACCGAGCCAGAGCGTCGCCACGGTCACCAGCTTGCCGATCAGGGAAACACTTTCATTGGCGACGGTGGACAAGGTCTGGGTCTTGAACCCGGCACTGACGTACGCCGCCAGTTGGTTGTCCCACTTGCGTGTCACCTGCGGCTCGACCGCCATCGACTTGAGCGTGTCGATGCCATTGACTGTCTCCACCAGGAATGCCTGGTTTTCCGCGCCACGGGCAAAGCTCTCGTTCAGCCGCGCACGCAGCATCGGGGTGATCACCAACGAGACGACGAAGTAAAGCGGCAGTGACAACAGCACCACCAGCGTCAACCAGCCGCTGTAGAAGAACATCACGGCGATGAAAACCACCGAGAACAGCACATCCAGCAGCAGTGTGATGGCATTGCCGGTCAGGAAGCTGCGGATATTCTCCAGCTCACGCACCCTGGCAACCGAGTCACCGACGCGCCGGGCCTGGAAGTACGACAGCGGTAGCGTCACCAGGTGCCGGAACAACCTGGAACCCAACTCGACGTCGATACGGCTTGCCGTATGGGCAAAGACATAGCTGCGCAAGCCACTCAGGATGGTTTCGAAGAGCATGATGCCCAGCAGACCGATGGCGATCACATCCAGTGTGGTCAAGCCGTGGTGCACCAGCACCTTGTCCATGACCACCTGGAAGAACAGCGGCGTCAGCAGCGCAAAGATCTGCAGCACGAACGACACCAGCAAGACTTCACCAAGCAGCTTGCGGTATTTCACGATGGCAGGAATGAACCAGGTGAAATCGAATCGCGACAGCTCCGCCGCTAGCGATGCCTGGGAGCGCAACAGGATCATCTCGCCCCCCCAACGCGCCTGCAATTGCTCGACATCGAGCAATTCCGGACGCTGGGAAAGGGGGTCGTGGATCAACACCTTGCCCTCGTCGACACGGGCGATGATGAAAAAACCTCCACCGCTGTCACAGGCGATGGCTGGCAATGGTGTTCGCGCCAGCCGATCGAAGGTGGTACGGATGGCCTTGGCCTTCAGATCGAGCTGACGGGCGGCTAGCAGAATCTCGGCCCTACCGAAGGCCTGGCCCTGCACGAGATACTCATGGGCCAGTTGCTCGGGTGAAACCGCGAGGTTGTGAAAGCGCGCCAACATGGCAAGACAGGCCAAACCTGTGTCGACTGCGCCTTTGGTTTGGGCCGCATCGGCCCCGGGTCCTTGCATAAGTGCTTCCATGCTGGTGAATCATCGAATACGCCGGTTGATCTTGCCCTTGGCGTGCCCCGGCCACGGGAGGAGCACACTCCCACCTCATGCCCGAACAGACCAGGCATGGCAGCAGGGTTCTGGCTAACGCCGGGATAATCCCGCAACGGAGGCCGACATCAGCTCCGGCGGTAGAAAGTCGCGTTGTGGCTCGTAGTCAGCTTTCAGATAGCTGGCGAGCGACTGCAAATCATCAGCAGCCAGCATGCCGGCCGCCTGTTTCAATCTCAGGTTGTTGAGGATGAAGTCGTAGCGGGCGTTGTTGTAGTCGCGCACGGCCTTGAACAACTGGCGTTGGGCATTGAGTACATCGACGGTGTTGCGCGTGCCGATATCGGCCCCGACCTTCGAAGCTTTCAACGATTCCTGGCTCGACAGGATCGTCTGCCTGCGCGCATGGATCTGCTCGATATCCGAGTTGACGGCACGGAAGAAATTACGCGCATCGAGGACCACCTCCCGGCGCTGGCCCTCGCGCTGCTCTTCGCTCTGCGCCAAGCGTTGGTAGGCCTCGCGCGACTGCGAGCTGGTGCGCCCACCGTTGAACAGCGGGAGGTTCATTTCCAGGGCGACGCTGCTCTGGGCGACGTTGCCGCGATAGCCGTCAAGCCCGAAGTCGCTTGGGTTGCTGTAACCAAAACTGTCATTGTCGCCACGCCGATAGGACACCACCGCATCGACGGTCGGGGCGTGGCCAGCACGACGCTGGCTGAGGTTTTCCTCCGCCGCTTGCACGGCATAGTTGCTGGCCTGCAGCGTCAGGTTCTTCCCCAACGCCGCATCGACCCAGGCTTGGGTGTCATCGGGGACTGGGGCATGCACGGGCATCTGATGACGCATGCCTTCAATGCTCGCGTAAGGTTTGCTCGTCAGACGAATCAACTGTTCAAAGGCATCGTCCACCTGCCGCTGCGCCAGTTTGCGGTTGGCCATCGCATTGTCGTAGGCCGATTGTGCGTCCAGCACGTCGGTAATACTCGACAATCCGCCCTTGAGCCGAGCCTGCGCCTGGTCACGCTGCTGCTTGAGTGCGGTCTCTTCGGCAACCGAGGTAGCGTGCTCATCTGTGGCGCGCAGCGTCTCGAAGTAGACCTCGGCGGTCTTCAGGATCAGCGCCTGCTCCTTCGCCGACAACTCCAATGCCGCTTGTGCAGTGCTGGCCTTGGCCGCCTTGAGCTCGAACCAGAAAGCGGCGTTGAAAAGCGGTTGCTTGAGATTGGCCTGGACCGTCGTGCCGCTGCGCGCCCGGGTCAGCTCGGGTTTGTCGCGGGTCAGGCGAGTTGATTCGACGGTCGAGCCGACGCTGATGGCAGGCAGCAGATTGGCCCGCGCCTGGGGCAAGGCCTCCTGGCGGGCGGCAAAATCGGCACGAGCAGCCGCGATCTCAGTGTTGTGCTCAACAGCTTGCCGATAGACAGCCATCAATTCGGCGCGCTCCGATACCGGTACGGCCAGGGCACATGAGGAGAACAGCCAGGCTAGAACGACGACCCGTTGAGCACGAAACATGAACACATCCTTTTGCACATACCCAGCATCCTGCCTTCCCGAAAATCTGCGCCTTTGGATTGTTGGCACCGAACGGTACCCTGCACAACTGGGGAGTCTCGAGCAATGGCACATTGCCATTTGAGGGGGTGCGGCATACTAAGCGATCAATGCTGGCAAAATCAATTAAGAACCAATACTGTTTGCAGCGCTCCAGTGCCTTTTTCGAGTGGTAAAAAAACCCGATGCACGCATCGGGTTTCTCAAAGGCCCCCACTCACCCGCGGGGGCATCTGGCGTTGCCTGGACAGCGCCTCAGAACGGCATCTTGAAACCAGGCGGCAACTGCATGCCAGCGGTCATGCCGCCCATCTTTTCCTGGCTGCTCTGCTCGATCTTGCGCACGGCGTCGTTGAGTGCAGCGGCGATCAGGTCCTCGAGCACTTCCTTGTCGTCGGCATCGGTCGACATCAGGCTCTGGTCGATGCTGACGCGCTTGACGTCATGGCGACCGGTCATCACCACGCTCACCAGGCCGCCACCGGACTGGCCAGTGACTTCGGCGTTGGCCAGCTCTTCCTGCATCTTCTGCATCTTTTCCTGCATCTGCTGGGCCTGCTTCATCAGGCCGGCCATGCCACCTTTCATCATGGGGGTATACCTCGATTGGGTCATGTGATGCGGCCCGGCACGGGGCGGGCCGCATGGTTATTCGTTCATTGCCCCGGGTTGGCCAGGGCGTCCACAGGCTCAATAGTATCCTGCCTCACCGTCGCGCCGAACTGCCGGATCATCTGCTGGATGAGCGGGTCCTGCTCGATCGACACCACGGCCTCGTGCTGGCGCTCCGAGCGCTTGCGCGCGGCGGCCTGGGCCGGAGTCTCCTGCTCAGGGCGGATCAGCTCGATCTTCAGACGGATTTCACGCCCGAGCTGCTGATTGAGCGCGTCGTTCAGGCGCCGCTGTTGCGTGCTGTTGAACAGCGCGCCCTGCCCTGGGTCCAGGTGCAGCAGCCAATCGTCACCGTCGGCGGCGATCAATGTACAGTTCGCGGCGATGTTGCCTGTCATACCGGAGACAGGCAACTGTGGGAATAATTCCAGCCATTGCAGGGCCAGGCCGGTGGCCGGCTTGGATGCAGGCAGGGGTTCCGGGGCTTTGACCGGCTTTTCTTCCTGCACATGCTCGGCCAGTTCGTCCAGGTAGCTGAAGCCTGCCGGGTCGCTGTCCGCAACGTAGTAATCCTCGTCCATCGGCGGCTCGTCGTCACGATCCATGCCGACCGCGCCATAGGCAGCCGGATCGAACGGTGGTTCGTCGTAGCCCGGCGGGCTGGCGACGGGCTCGGCGGCTGGCGCCTGGATGACTTCGGGTTGTGGCTCGACGGCTGGAGGCGCGGAAGGTTCTTCCCACGGCAGGTCGACCACCTCCTCGACCGGCTGCGGCTCGGGCACCGGCTCAGGTGCTACCGCAGGGGCAGCCTGCACTACAGGCTCAACAACCGGTTCAGGCTGGCGCTCGACTGGCGCAGGGGCTTGCTCGGCGACTTGAACGACGGGGTCGGCAACGGGTGTCTCGACGGCAACGGCCGCCACTGCCACCGATTGGGCCGGATCAGCTGTGGCCTGGCTGATCCCCACCGGCTTTAGTACCGGTTTCGGCGCGTCGTCGCTATCGGCCGGGCGGAACGCCAGCATCCGTAGCAGCACCATCTCGAAGCCACCGCGCGGGTCTGGCGCCAGCGGCAAGTCGCGACGGCCGATCAGGCCCATCTGGTAATAGAACTGCACGTCTTCAGCCGGCAGCGCCTGGGCCAGGGCCAGCACGCGATCGCGGTCGCCCTGGCCGTTGTCGACGGCCTCGGGCAACGCCTGGGCAATGGCAACGCGGTGCAGCACGTTGAGCATTTCCGAGAGCACGCCGTTCCAGTCCGGCCCTTGCTCGGCAAGGTCGCGAACGGCCTCCAGGAGCGCCCGGGCATCGCCCTCCAGCAGCGCCTGCAGCACGCCATAGACCTGGCCGTGATCGAGGGTGCCGAGCATCGCCCGTACATCGGCGGCCAGCACCTTGCCTTCACCGAAGGCGATGGCCTGGTCGGTCAGGCTCATGGCATCGCGCATGGAGCCATCGGCGGCACGCCCGAGCAACCACAGGGCATCGTCCTCGAACGGCACATTCTCGGCGCCCAGCACGTGACTGAGGTGCTCGACCACCCGCTCCGGGCTCATGTTCTTCAGCGAGAACTGCAGGCAGCGCGACAGGATGGTCGCCGGCAGTTTCTGCGGATCGGTGGTGGCGAGGATGAACTTGACGTAGGGCGGCGGCTCTTCCAGCGTCTTGAGCAAGGCGTTGAACGAGTGCGTCGAAAGCATGTGCACTTCGTCGATGAGATAGACCTTGAAGCGCCCGCGGCTGGGCGCGTACTGCACGTTGTCGAGCAGTTCGCGGGTGTCCTCGACCTTGGTGCGGCTGGCGGCGTCGATCTCGATCAGGTCGACGAAGCGCCCCTCGTCGATCTCCCGGCACACCGAGCAGGTGCCGCAAGGTGTGGAGGTGATGCCGGTCTCGCAGTTCAGGCACTTGGCGATGATCCGCGCGATGGTGGTCTTGCCCACCCCGCGGGTGCCGGTGAACAGGTAGGCGTGGTGCAGGCGCTGGTTGTCCAGGGCGTTGATCAAAGCCTTGAGCACATGGGTCTGGCCGACCATTTCGCGGAACGAGCGCGGACGCCATTTACGTGCAAGAACCTGATAACTCATCAAAAAACCATCGTGACCGGAGCGGGCGGAAAGAGCGCTAATGCTAGCGGAGCGGGGCCGAAATTGCACCCTGCCGATCTCGTCTAAGCTCAGTGACGGGCACGCGAGCGGACAGATCAGGGAGGATGCGACGTGCGCCGAGTCCTGGCCTTGCTGTTGTTGTGGACCACCCAGAGCCTGGCCGAGCCGCTGGCGCTGCGCTTCTCCATCGCTGAAAGCTGGAGCATGCCGTTGATGCGCACCGAGCAGGAGCAACCGGTGGAGGGCATCCTGTTCGACCTGATCCAGGCCCTCGCCCGCGAGGTGGGCGTGCGCCCGCAGTACCACGTGATGGCCCGCCTGCGCCTGCAAGAGGCCATGCAAAATGGCGATATCGACGTGCGCTGCTACGTCTCCCCCCAGTGGCTGAGCGAGCGCCCAGGTGACTACTTGTGGAGCGTCCCGCTCATCGAGCAGCGCGACTTGCTGGTTGGCCGTGCCGGCGACAGTGGCCCGGCCAGCCCTGGCGACCTGACGCCCCAGGCCATCGGCACCGTGCTTGGCTACACCTACCCTACCCTCGAACCCCTGTTCAGCAGCGGCCGCCTGCAACGCGAGGACAGCCGCAACCAACTGCTGGCGCTGCAGAAGCTCCAGGCCGGGCGCTATCGGCATGCCGTAAGCAACCAG
This sequence comes from Pseudomonas entomophila, assembly GCF_029478665.1. Taxonomy (GTDB): domain Bacteria; phylum Pseudomonadota; class Gammaproteobacteria; order Pseudomonadales; family Pseudomonadaceae; genus Aquipseudomonas; species Aquipseudomonas entomophila_F. The sequence continues at coordinate 21,733 of NZ_JARPQB010000049.1, read as the reverse complement.
CTGTCGCTGCAGTGGTTCAATCGCCAACTGCCGGCGGCGCAGCGGCTGCGTGGCCTGAACGTACTGCAGGAACAGCCGTTGGGCTGCATGGTGCGCAACGACCCGGCGCTGCCGACCCAGGCGCTGCTGAGGGCCCTGGTGCGGCTGAAGCAGTCCGGAGAGATCGCGCGGATCATCGAGCGCTATACCCGTGAGCCCCCGCAAGGGCACCTGGCCGAGGGCGACAGATACTAGCCTGTCACCCGGGCCACGCCGAGCGCAGCCAAGTACAGGCCAAGGCCGAACACACTGTGCGTCGCCAGGCTGCGCAGGCAGCTCTTCAATGGCGCGGGCGTTCTCGCCGCAAAATAACCCGCCCCCAGTGCCGGCTGGACCACGCACAGGGGTACCAGCACCGACACGACCCCGAACAGCAGCGCCGGCCTGAGTGTCGGGTCGAGCAGCCAGCCCTGCCCGACCACTCCGATCAACAGCCCGGCGAACAACAGCCCGGTGGCATAGTGGATCAGCCACCCCCATATCCGTTCGCCCTCGACCGGGGCCGCCTTGACGATTGCCGGGTGCCGCCAGCGGCCCTGGAGCAGATGCCCGGCCCAACGTCCGATCATGGCGTAGTTCAGGGTGGTGACGCCCAGGCGCCGGAGCACGAACGTCCACAGGTCCATGACCAGGGTGGCGCCTATACCGATCGACAGGATGGAGGGAATCAGGGGAATGGTGGTCATGGCGAATACCCTTGGCGGATTGACGGAAAAGTCCATGCCGCGCAGCATGCAAGTTGAAGTCGACTTCAAGTCAAGGAATCAACAATGGACATTGCCGATGTCGCCAGGCGCACGGGAGTACCGGCCTCCACGCTGCGCTACTACGCCAACAAGGGCTTGCTCAGGTCGTTGTCGGTGCGTGGCCAGCGCCGGCAGTTCCCGGCCGATACGCCGGAGCGCCTGGCATTGATCGCCCTGGGCCAGGCGGCCGGTTTTTCGTTGGACGAGGTGGCGGCGATGCTGGTGGAGCAGCAAGTCGACCGGCAGATGCTGTTGGTCAAGGCCGACGAGATCGACCGCCGGGTCAGGCGCTTGCAGGCAATGAGCAAGGGGTTGCGCCATGCGGCGGCGTGCCCGGAGGAGAATCATCTGCAGTGCCCGACATTCCAACGCCTGATACAGGTGTCAGCCGCTCAGGGCAAACGACGCAAGCACCTGTAGGAGCCGACCTTGCCGGCGAACACCGGCAAGGTCGGTGCCATCGAGCGGTGATGCCCCTGTTCGCCGGCAAGCCGGCTCCTACGGGAGGTGAGGCTCAATTAATAGCCATGAAGCTCACGGAACAGCTGGCTTTTATGGTAGTTGATCCATTCTTCCACATCATAGGGTAGATACACTTGGCGGCGCGCCCGAGACAATGCGATATACACCTCGCAGATCCGCGCATCAAAGGCATAGGCATCCTTGAAGCGGTTAACCGACATCAGCTCCGGCGTCAGAAGTACCCGCTCGAACTCCAGGCCTCCGGCGTCTTCAGCCTGAATCAGAATCAAACTTGACGGATGGTTTCGCACACGCACGCACAACGATGCGACATCGCCCATCAAGAAGCCACTTTCAAGGGCTGCCTCGACCCACCGGAAGGACTCATCGTATTGATTTGATTCTCGGACCTGCGCCCAATCCAGCATCTGTGAAAAATAGGGATGCATCGGCTCCTGACCCGCCTCGGTCTGCGGATAGAAGTCAGGTCTGAACAGACCTACAACAGAACGCATGAAATGCGCCATGTTGGTAAAACGCAGCTCATCGAGTGCCGTTGCGCTGCCAGGATCTTCGGAAAAACTTATCCACCCTTGAGGTGCCAGTTCCATTGCCCACTTCATGGTGTCCCATGGAGAGGCCGTCAGAATCACGCAGCCCGAAGGCGGCACGAAACCTTCGGGAAAACGCTCGATGACAACGTCGGCACTACCAGCTCCTTCGAAGGCAAGTTTTGACTTACTGCTGTGTTGGCTGATAAGAGGATTGATCAGTTTCTCAACCTTTGGCCCAGAGCGAACGGAAAAAGCTACGTCCCTTCGTCGAACCTCGCGCTGCCATTGAATACCTGGCCCTTTGGGCTTCTGGTATTCATCACCCAAGGTAATCAATGCTTGCTTGCCACGCTCGATGATCTGCATGAGAGACTGTGGCACATCCTGACTTTCGTCGATGAGGATGTGGCTAATCTGACGCGCCACCATACAACCCGCAAGGCTCGCCCGCTTGACCTTAAGTAGAGACTCAAAGCCGGTAAAACGGTCCCAGTCCATGCATGCATTCAGACGCTTCCAAAGCCTGCTTGTATACTCGAGTAGCACTTGCTGCTCCATAGAGCTCAAAGGGCGTGAAAAGTGCGGTAAATGCCGACGCGAAATCGCATGATCGCGGGACTCACAATAGCGCCTTAGAACATCAAGGCAGATATCGATGGCCTTCTCCGGCTCATAATGACGAAATCCCAGAATACCGAGTTCAGCGGCCAGCTGTGCCTTACCTTGCCAACGCATCTGCTCAGCAAGAATCTCATGACCAGCTAGCAGGCTCTGCGCAAACTCACCGAAAGTTTGCTCCCGAAACCATGTACCAGCACCTATCCGCTTCCGTAAAGCAAAAAGCTTGCTTTTCGTGCGTGCGAGAATGAGCACACGCCCCTTCGGCAATATGTCCTTCAAAGCGCCCAGCAAGTGGCTTTTTCCAATACCCGCATAGCCTTGCACATCCAGATGCTCGTCCAGGTTGGCTCGGAGAGTCCGCAACAACTTATCCTGTTCGGTAGTCAACCAGCGCTCTCTATTTAGCCCTGTTATGACTTGCTGACTGAAGGGATTGCGTGCATGAAACTGGTTTACCCTGAAGCAAAAATCCCATTTTCCGCTCGGTAACAAATATTCCCGCGCCAACACCTGCGCCGACTCTAGAAAGCGAACTCTGGAAGCTTTAAGCACATCAAGACCGAAATACAGCTTGCGCGCGTCGTATAACCTGCGAGCCTCCGACAGCAAGCTGACATTTTCCGAGTGTTTGCCATCGACATCCCAAGCGATCAGTTTGCCCAGAAATACTTCCGCCTTCACATGATCGACTTTGCCGCCGGTCATCGGCAGCTTCTGGATGACCAATATTGCGGCGAGCTCCGGCCCGCTCAGGGATTCCAGTGCCACCTCTCCTTGAAGCACGCCCTCGCATGTCTCTGCCGTAACTGGGAGATAGATCGGACTGGCAAAATCGAAGTGTTCTGGCTGCATACGTGCTCCGGCACGAAGGATTTTTCAGGGTTTGGTGCCGTGGGACTCTGATCCGACCAACAGTTCAAACTGGTAGGCGCCCAACGAACCCGACATGCCTCCTGGGCAAGTGCTACCGGACGGCGACTCATCTAGAACCCCGTCAAGTTCGTGCAGTGCCAGCTCCAGCAACTTGCGCAGATCGTGAACGCTCTTTGCCGAGACCTGCAACTGTAATTGGAGCCGCGTGTCAGGGATCGTCACAGAAGCAGGCCGCGTCGCCTGCTCCAGGATGCGCTCATGCTCCTCTTCCATCTGGTCGAGCACCCGTGACAGCTCCAGCACTCGCTCCGGATGGGCGATCATCTGGTCCTTGATCTCCAGGCGGCGCATCTGCCATTCCCGGATCTTGTGACGGGTAATTTCGTCGACATGTTCCACGGTCACTTTCTCCTGGCCGAACGGACTGACACGATGGGTGCATGATAAGGCGCTGCGCAGGATTGTGCAGGCGTAAAGGCGTGTTTGGATGTAAAGGCGGGGATGAAACGAGAGCGGGCGAGAAAAAGCCTACGCCCAAAATGGAGGCGGCCCCACCAGCCACACCCCGGCACTCGATGTTCCCGCTATGGCTGCTCCCTTCCGGGCCTGACCAGGTTAACGGGTAATCAATGCGGGGGGACCGATGGGGCCACCACGACGGCTCGCCATGTGACGAGCCGCGCTATTGTACAGCGCCGGGAAGAAGTTACAACCTTTGAGCGAGAAAAAACCATCATTTCTCAAGGACTTGTGGGCATGACGCAATAGCGGCGCCGGCCCGAACCCTGTAGGAGCGGCTTCAGCCGCGAAACAGCCACCGCGCAGCCTGGCACCCGCTTCGCGGGTGATCGCGGCTGAAGCCGCTCCTACACCTGTCAGCAGGTCAGGGTCAGAGGGTGATACCTTGGTCGGCCATGAAGGCCACGAACTGCTCTTCATCCAGCACCTTGACCCCCAGCTCATTGGCCTTGGTCAGCTTGGAACCGGCGCCCGGCCCGGCGACCACGCAGTAGGTCTTGCCGGACACCGACCCGGCCACCTTGGCGCCCAGGCCTTCCAACTTCTCCTTGGCGACATCGCGGCTCATGCGCTCCAGGGTTCCGGTCAGCACCCAGGTCTGGCCGGCCAGGGGCAGGCCTTCGGCGGATTTCTTCTCGCAGGACCAATGCATGCCGAAGTCCAGCAACTGGGCCTCGATGGCACGGGCCAGCAACTGGTTGGCCTCGTCCCTGAAGAACTCGCGCACCCCTTCCGCCTGCTTGGTATTCAAGGCCTGGCGCAGGTCGATGCCATCGGCGGCGATGATCTTGTCCAGGGTGCCCAGCTTGTCCACCAGCTTTTCCGCGCCGGTCGGGCCGACCGAGGGAATGTCGAGCTTGGCCAGCATGCCGGCGAGCGTGGTGCTGGCGGCGAACTCGGCGCCCAGCTCACCCTCCTCCTGCAACTGCATGCCGCTGGCCAGCAGTTGCGCGATGACATCGCGGTTGTGCGCATCCTCGAAGAAGTTGTGGATCTCGTAGGCGACCTCCAGGCCGATGTCCGGCAGATAGGTGAGCACCTGCGGCAGCGCCACCTGCACCCGCGCCAGGCTGCCCAACGAGCGCGCCAGCACCTTGGCGGTCTCCTCGCCCACATCAGGGATGCCCAGGGCATAGATGAAGCGAGCCAGGCTCGGCCGCTTGCTGGCCTCGATGGCCTCCAGCAGCTTGCGGCTGGACACCTCGGCGAAACCTTCGAGCGCGACCACCTGTTCGAATTCGAGCGTGTAAAGATCAGCTGGCGAACGGATCAGGCCTTCATCGACCAACTGTTCGACACTCTTCTCGCCCAGCCCGTCAATATCCATGGCGCGACGCGACACATAATGAATGATCGCCTGCTTGAGCTGAGCGGCGCAGCTCAGGCGACCGACACAGCGATACACAGCACCCTCGCTGATGGTTTCCTTGCCCTTGCTGCGCTTGACCAGCTGGGTGCGCTCGACCTGCGAACCACATACCGGGCATTCGCTGGGCACTGCTACCGGGCGGGCATTTTCCGGACGGCGGTCGAGCACCACCTGCATCACCTGCGGAATCACATCGCCGGCGCGGCGGATGATCACCGTATCACCGATGCGCAAACCCAGGCGTGCGATCTCATCCATGTTGTGCAAGGTGGCGTTGGAGACCATCACACCCGCCACCTTGACCGGCTTGAGACGCGCCACGGGCGTGACCGCGCCAGTGCGGCCGACCTGGAACTCGACGTCGAGAACCTCGGTGAGCTCTTCCATGGCCGGGAACTTGTGGGCGATCGCCCAACGTGGCTCGCGGGCACGGAAGCCCAGCTCGCGCTGCGACGCCAGGCTGTTGACCTTGAACACCACGCCGTCGATCTCATAGGGCAGGTCGTTGCGGCGCGCCCCGATGTCACGGTAGTAAGCCAGGCATTCTTCGATACCGGCAGCGTGCCTGAGCTCGCGACTGATCGGCAGGCCCCAGGTCTTGAGTTTTTCAAGGATACCGATATGGCTATCACCGAACGGCTCGGATACCTGGCCCACGCCATAGCAGCAGAACTCCAGCGGACGGCTGGCGGTGATCTTCGAGTCCAGCTGGCGCAGGCTGCCGGCCGCGGCATTGCGCGGGTTGGCGAAGGTCTTGCCGCCGGCTTCGGCCTGGGCTGCGTTGAGCCGATCGAAACCGGCCTTGCTCATGTACACCTCGCCACGCACTTCCAGCACGGCGGGCCAACCCTCGCCCTGCAACTTGAGCGGGATGTTGCGCACGGTGCGCACGTTGCTGCTGATGTCCTCACCGGTGGTGCCATCGCCCCGCGTGGCGCCCTGCACCAGCTGGCCATCGCGGTACAGCAGACTGACCGCCAGGCCATCGAGCTTGGGTTCGCAGCTGTAGTCCACGGCGGCCTGCGCGGCGAACAGGTTACCACCCGGCAGGTCCAGACCCTCGACCACGCGACGGTCGAAATCGCGCAGGTCGTCCTCTTCGAAAGCGTTGCCCAGGCTGAGCATCGGAATTTCGTGGCGCACCTGGCTGAATGCCGCCAGTGCCGCACCACCAACACGCTGGGTCGGCGAATCAGCGGTCACCAGGTGCGGGTGCTCGGCCTCCAGCGCCTTGAGTTCATTGAACAGGCGGTCGTATTCGGCGTCGGGCACGCTGGGCTCGTCAAGCACGTAGTAGCGATAGTTGTGCTGGTCGAGCTCGGCGCGCAATGCATGAATTCGGGATTCGGCGTTCATTCTTCGTCTTCTCTTGCAAAGCAAAAGAGCAGCCCCAGGCTGCTCTTTTGCTTGAATCATCGCGGCGTGGACCGAGGCAAGGCCCACCCGCTCGGTAACATCAGCGTTTCTGCGTGAGCGCGCGGCGCTCGAACTCGACGATACGCTGGCGGTAGTGCTCGATGGTCTGGGCGGTCAGCACGCTGCGCTGGTCGTCCTTGAGCTCGCCGTCGAGCTCGTGGGCGAGCTTGCGGGCAGCGGCGACCATCACGTCGAAGGCCTGCTTCGGGTGACGCGGGCCGGGCAAGCCCAGGAAGAAGCTCACCGCACGGGTGCTGAAGTGGTCGATGTCGTCCAGGTCGAACACGCCCGGCTTGACCGCGTTGGCCATGGAGAACAGCACTTCGCCGTGGCCTGCCATGCTCTCGTGACGGTGGAAGATGTCCATCTCGCCGAAACGCAGGCCGCTTTCCAGAATGTTCTGCAGCAGCGCCGGGCCCTTGAAACCGCCTTCGTCACGGGAGATGACACTGATCACCAGCACTTCCTCGGCCGGTGGCAGTTCCTTGACCGGCGTACTGGGCGTGGCAGCGGCGCCATGGCGATTGTTGTCAGCGACAAAGTTGTCCTTGTCGTCGGCGAACAAGTCCGGCTCACGGGCCTCGGCAGCCAGGTTCAGGTCGCCCTGCTGCGGCTCGCTGTGATTGCGCTTGCCGCGCTTGGAGGCCTTGGCCGGCTTGGGTTCGCGCTCACGCTCACGCGCGGGCGCGCTGACCGACGGCAGGTCGGACTCGTCCAGCTCAGGTTCTTTATGCGTCTCCAGCACGCGCGAAGGGCCGAGCACCTCGGCGCCGCCTTCATCGTCCGGCGCGTTTGCATAGCTACGGTCCAGGCGGAACTTCAGCTTGCCCTTGCCGCCGCGCATGCGCCGCCAGCCGTCGAAAAGAATACCGGCGATGACAATGATGCCGATGAGGATCAGCCACTCGCGCAGACCGATTTCCATGTAATCCCGTGCCTCTATAAAAAATATGCTTGAAAACAAAGGCTTCAAAGGCCTTTAACACGTGGCGCCAACTCTATGTTCTGACAGGCGTTTTACCACGCAAAAAACAAGTGACATTAAGCTAGCACGACCAAAGGCAACTTTACACCGTCTGTCGCACCTGCTGGGGATTTTGCCTACAGGTTCGCACCCCTATTCGCTCATCAGGCGTCGACCATGGCCATCGCCTCCTCCACATCGACGGCGACCAGGCGTGAACAGCCCGGCTCGTGCATGGTCACCCCCATCAATTGCTCGGCCATTTCCATGGCGATCTTGTTATGGGTGATATAGATGAACTGCACGCTTTCGCTCATTTCCTTCACCAGGCGCGCGTAGCGCCCAACGTTGGCATCGTCCAGCGGCGCGTCGACCTCGTCGAGCATGCAGAACGGTGCCGGGTTCAACTTGAAGATGGCGAACACCAGTGCCAGTGCCGTCAGTGCCTTCTCGCCGCCGGACAGCAAATGGATGGTGCTGTTCTTCTTGCCCGGCGGGCGCGCCATGATCGTCACCCCTGTATCGAGTAGATCTTCGCCCGTCAGTTCCAGATAAGCGCTGCCGCCACCGAAAACTTTTGGGAAAAGTGCCTGCAATCCGGCATTTATCTGATCAAAGGTATCCTTGAAGCGGTTGCGGGTTTCCTTGTCGATCTTGCGGATGACGTTTTCCAGGGTCTCCAGCGCCTCGACCAGGTCGGCGTCCTGAGCGTCCAGATAACGCTTGCGTTCGGACTGCTGCTCGTACTCCTCGATGGCCGCCAGGTTGATCGCCCCGAGGCGCTGGATGCGCGCCTCGACCTGCTCCAGCTCCTGTTCGGTGCCCTGCTCGCTGGCCTGCGCATCGAGCGTCGCGAGCACACCCTGAAGATCGTAGCCGTCGCCCAGCAGTTGTTCCTGCAAGGTCTTGCGGCGCACGTCCAGCCCTTGCGACTCCAGGCGCTGCTGTTCCAGCTGGCCGCGCAGCAGCTGGGCCTGCTGTTCGGCCTGGGTACGGCGCCGCTCGGCATCGCGCAGCTCGCGGTCGGCTTCGTCCATGTGCAGGCGGGCCTGGCGCATTTCCTCGTCGACGCTCATGCGCCGCTCGAGCAGTTCCTCGAGTTTCAGGCGCAACTCTTCCTGCGGTGCCTCGCCTTCCTCCAGGTTCAGGTTCAACTGCTCCTGGCGCTCGCTCAGGCGCGCGGCCTGTTGCTCCAGGCGCTCCAGCGCCTGGCGGGTGGAATCGTGCTGGGCACGCAGGGAGCCCATGCGCACCGCCAGCTGGTGGGCATGATCCTTGTGCTGGCGGGCCTCCTGGCGAACGCGGTCGAGGCCCTCGCGCAGGGTGTCGCGACGCGCCATCAACTGCTCGCGCAGCGCTGTGTCCTGGGCCATCAGGTCCAGGGACTCTTGCAACAGCAACCGCGCTTCACCCAGTTGCTCGTGCTCCAGGGCGCGTTGTTCCTGCACCTCCAACAGCTCTTCCTGCAGCCTGCGCAGGCGCAGCTCAAGTTGTTCGGCACGGGCATGGCCGGCAGAAAGGCGGGCCTTGAGCTCGCCATGCTGGCGGCTTTCGTCCTGACTGCGCCGGCGCAATTGCTCGCGCTGGTCTTCGTGGTCGAGTTGCTGTTCGCGCAGGCGCTGCAACTGTTCGTCCAACTGTTCGAGCAGCGCCTCCTGCTCCAGTTGTTCCTGGCCAAGGCGTTCGATTTCCTGGCCACGGGCCAGCACGCCGCCCTGGGCCTCACCACCACGACTGATACGCAGGAAATGGCGCCCGACCCAGTAGCCATCGCGGCTGACCAGGCTCTGGCCATCGCCCAGCGAGGCCCGCAAGGTCAAAGCCTGCTCCAGGCTTTCCACCGGTCGGACCTGACCGAGCCAGGGCGACAGGTCGGTGCGACCCTCGACCTTATCCAGCAGACTACCCGGGATTCGCGCGCCATCGCCCGCGCCCAGCAGCAAGCGCAGCTCGCCCTGTTCCAGGGTGGTGAAGTCGAGGTTGTCGAAATCGTCGAGCAGCACGGCCTGCAGGTCGGCGCCCAGCACCGTTTCCACCGCCAGCTCCCAACCCGGCTCGACCCGCAGGCCTTCCGCCAGCCGGGGGCGCTGTTCCAGCCCTTGCCCGCGCAGCCAGTCGGCGGCATCGGCGCCAGGCTCCAGCGCGGCTTGTTGCAAGGCTTCCAACGAAGCCAGGCGGCCACCCAGGCGCTGCAGATCGCCCTGCTGCTGTTGCTGGGCCTGGCCGGCCTGCTGCAACTGCTCACGCACCGTATCGAGCTGCTCGACCACCTGGCGCTCCTGAAGCTGCAGTGCTTCGAGCAGCAGTTCGCTGCTGGCCACCTGCTCGCTGAGGTCGGCCATCTCGACATCCTGCGGGTCGGCGCCCAACTGGTCGCGCTCCTCGCCCAGCTTGCGCTGGCGCTCGGCCAGGCGCTCCAGGCTGGATTCGAGCTGCGCCAGGCGCGCCTGCTGCACTTCAGCCTGGCGGCGTGGCTCGGCGGAGCGGGTGTTGAAACCGTCCCACTGCTCCTGCCAGCCGTGCATGCCCAGCTCGGCTTCCTCGAGCGTCGCGGCGGCCTCTTCAGCTGCGGCCAGGGTGAGTTCCTGCTCCGGCTCGAGCATCGCCAGCTCCTCGCCCAGGGTGGCCAGCAGCGTGCGATCGTGGCCCAGGTGCGACTCGGTCTCCAGGCGGGTGCGTTCGGCTTCCTTCAAGTCGTCCTGCAACTGGCGCAGGCGTTGCTGCCCATGCTGGATGCTCTGCTCGACCCGGGCGATATCGCCGGCCACCGAATAGAAGCGCCCCTGCACCTGGTTGAACCGTTCGGACAGCTCATGGTGGCCATCGCGCAGGCGCTCGATGCTGGCATCGGCGTTGCGCTGCTCGGCCACCAGTGCCTCGAAGGCAATCTCCTGGTCGCCGATGACCATCTCGCGCTGGCGCACGCGCTGATCCAGGTCACGCCAGCGCAGCGCTGCCAGGCAGGCCTTGAGCTGGCGCTCCTGGGCCTTGTACTCGCGGTACTTCTCGGCAGCCTGGGCCTGGCGGTGCAGGCGTTCGAGCTGGCGCTCCAGCTCTTCGCGCAGGTCGGTCAGGCGCGCCAGGTTCTCTTGTGTGCGGCGAATGCGGTTCTCGGTCTCGCGGCGGCGCTCCTTGTACTTGGAGATGCCCGCCGCTTCCTCGATGAAGTTGCGCAGTTCCTCGGGCTTGGCTTCGATCAGCTTGCTGATCATGCCCTGCTCGATGATCGAGTAGCTGCGCGGCCCCAGGCCGGTGCCGAGGAAGATGTCGGTGATATCCCGGCGCCGGCATTTGGCGCCGTTCAGGAAATAGGTGTTCTGCCCGTCGCGGGTGACCTTGCGGCGGATGGAAATCTCGGCGTAGGCGGCGTATTCGCCCACCAGCGTGTTGTCGCTGTTGTCGAACACCAGCTCGATGCTGGCCTGGCTGACCGGCTTGCGGCTGGTGGAGCCGTTGAAGATGACGTCGGTCATCGACTCGCCACGGAGGTTCTTCGCCGAACTCTCGCCCATCACCCAGCGCACCGCGTCGATGATGTTCGATTTGCCGCAACCGTTGGGGCCGACCACGGCCGCCATGTTGCTGGGGAAGTTGACCGTGGTCGGGTCGACGAACGACTTGAACCCGGCCAGGCGAATGCACTTCAGACGCATCGGTCAGGTCCGCGCCAGCGCCGCCAGCACCAGCTCGCAACTGCGCTGGCAATACGCGGTGAGCACCTCGCGGATGCGCGGCAGGTCACGGGCGACCACGGCACCCAGCAGGCTGGCGAACAGGTCGAGATAGTCGACCATGTTGGCCTGGCGCTGGTCGAGGGCCAGGTAGTAGGCGCGGCTCATGGCCGGCTGCAGGTTCTCGACGGTCTCCTGCAGGTAGGGGTTGTTGGCGAACGGATAGGCGGCGCGCATCACCGCGAAGCTGTCGGCGACGAACGTCTTGATGTCCCGACCGGCATGGGCCTGCTGCAGGCGCTGCTGGATGTCCAGGAACGGGCGCAGGTCGCTTTCGGTGCGCCAATGCTGGGCGACGGCGTTGCCCAGCAGGATATAGAACTCGCCCATCAGCTCGCACAGGCTGCGTACGCTGTTCTCGTCCAGTTCGGTCACATGGGCGCCACGACGCGGCAGGATCGCCACCAGGTGGCGGCGCTCGAGAATGAGCAACGCCTCGCGCACCGAGCCACGGCTGACATTCAACGCCTGGGTGACCTTCAACTCCTGGATGCGCTCGCCGGGCGCGAGTTCGCCGCGGATGATCCGCTCGGCCAGGTAGTGGGCAATTTGCTCGGAGAGGCTGTCCGGCGCCTTGAACGTCATGGTTTTCCTTCGCAATCTGGATAGCTGTGCACAAGGGCGCGATTGTAGCGCACTTGGTCCGCCTGCGCGCAGCGGAACATGGGGCTTTGTGCGACTTGCCGGTCAACCGTCGAGCTCGGCGCGAACTATGCTTGGGGAAAGGCTGATCGAGGTCGTTCGGTGCTGCTCGAGCAAAATCTTGACTCGAAGGTCAGAAATTTATTGACCACAAGGTCAGGCGTTGCTTAGAGTCCGCCCGAACAACAATAAAATCATTGCGAGGCCCTCCCCCGTGATCCAGTTTCTCGTCAACCAGGAGCTGCACAGCGAGCACGCCCTGGACCCGAACATGACGGTGCTGCAATACCTGCGCGAGCACCTGGGCAAGCCCGGCACCAAGGAAGGCTGCGCCAGCGGCGACTGCGGCGCCTGCACCGTGGTCGTGGGCGAACTTGTCCAGGCCCCGCAGGGCGGCGACAGCATCCGCTACCGCAGCCTCAACTCGTGCCTGACGTTCGTCTCCTCCCTGCATGGCAAGCAACTGATCAGCGTCGAAGGCCTCAAGCACCAAGGCGAGCTGCACAGCGTGCAGAAAGCCATGGCCGATTGCCATGGCTCGCAGTGCGGCTTCTGCACCCCCGGCTTCGTCATGTCGCTGTTCGCCCTGCAAAAGAACAGTGAAGGCCACGACCTGCATCAGGCCCAGGAAGCCCTGGCCGGCAACCTGTGCCGCTGCACCGGCTACCGGCCGATCCTCGCCGCCGCCGAACAGAGCTGCGCCCAGCCCTGCCGCGACCAGTTCGACGCGCAACAGGCGCAGACCATCGCCCGCCTCAAGGCCATCGCCCCGCAACACACCGGCGAGCTCAACAGCGGCGACAAACGCTGCCTGGTACCGCTGACCGTGACCGATCTGGCCGACCTCTACAGCTCGCACCCCGAGGCGCGCCTGCTGGCCGGCGGCACCGACCTGGCGCTGGAGGTCACCCAGTTCCACCGCGCCTTGCCGGTGATGATCTACGTCGGCCACGTCGCCGAGCTCAAGCGCATCGACAAGACCGCCACGCACCTGGAGATCGGCGCCGCCACACCATTGACCGACTGCTACACCGCGCTCAACGAGGAATACCCCGACTTCGGCGACCTGCTGCACCGCTTCGCCTCGCTGCAGATCCGCAACCAGGGCACCTTGGGCGGCAATATCGGCAACGCCTCGCCGATCGGCGATTCGCCACCCCTGCTGATCGCCCTGGATGCGCAGATCGTCCTGCGCCAGGGCGAACGCCAGCGCACCCTGGCCCTGGAAGACTACTTCATCGACTACCGCATCACCGCGCGCCAGGACAGCGAGTTTATCGAGAAGATCATCGTGCCGCGCGCCAGCAATGACTGGACGTTCCGCGCCTACAAAGTGTCCAAGCGCCTGGACGACGATATTTCCGCAGTCTGCGCGGCATTCAACCTGAGCATCGAGAACGGTGTGGTCAGCGGTGTGCGCATCGCCTTCGGCGGCATGGCGGCGATCCCCAAGCGCGCCCGTGCCTGCGAAGCCGCCCTGCGCGGCAAACCCTGGAACCAGGCCAGCGTCGAGCGCGCCTGCCAGGCCCTGGCCGAGGACTTCACCCCGCTCAGCGACTTCCGCGCCAGCCGCGAGTACCGCCTGCTGACCGCGCAGAACCTGCTGCGCAAGTACTTCATCGAACTGCAATCGCCGCACATCGAAACCCGGGTGACCGCCTATGTCTAACCATCACGCCGTCAAGAGCCAGGCCGAGATGGCCGCACTGTTCAGCCAGGACCTGACCACCGGGGTTGGCCGCAGCCTCAAGCACGACAGCGCCGACAAGCATGTGGCAGGCGAGGCGGTGTACATCGACGACCGCCTGGAATTCCCCAACCAGCTGCACGTCTACGCACGCACCGCGGACCGCGCCCATGCGCGCATCCTGCGCATCGACACCACCCCCTGCTACCAGTTCGAGGGCGTGCGCATCGCCATCACCCACGAGGACATTCCGGGGCTGAAAGACATCGGCCCGGTGGTTGCCGGCGACCCGCTGCTGGCCATCGACAAGGTCGAGTTCTTCGGCCAGCCGGTGCTCGCCGTGGCCGCCCGCGACCTGGACACCGCCCGCCGCGCGGCGATGGCGGCGATCGTCGAGTACGAAGACCTGGAGCCAGTGCTGGACGTGGTCGAAGCGCTACGCAAGAAGCACTTCGTGCTCGACAGCCACACCCACCAGCGCGGCGATTCGGCCGCGGCCCTGGCCAGTGCGCCACACCGCATCCAGGGCAGCCTGCACATTGGTGGCCAGGAGCACTTCTACCTGGAGACCCAGATCAGTTCGGTGATGCCCAGCGAAGACGGCGGCATGATCGTCTACTGCTCCACGCAGAACCCCACCGAGGTGCAGAAGCTGGTCGCCGAGGTGCTCGACGTGCCGATGCACAAGATCGTCGTCGACATGCGCCGCATGGGCGGCGGCTTCGGCGGCAAGGAAACCCAGGCCGCGAGCCCCGCCTGCCTGTGCGCGGTGATCGCACGCCTGACCGGCCAGCCGACCAAGATGCGCCTGCCCCGCGTCGAAGACATGATGATGACCGGCAAGCGCCACCCGTTCTACGTGGAGTACGACGTCGGTTTCGATGACAGCGGCCGCCTGCACGGGATCAACTTCGACCTGGCCGGCAACTGCGGCTATTCGCCCGACCTGTCCGGCTCGATCGTCGACCGCGCCATGTTCCACTCCGACAACGCCTACTATTTGGGCGACGCCACGGTGCACGGCCACCGTTGCAAGACCAACACCGCCTCCAACACCGCCTATCGCGGTTTCGGAGGCCCGCAAGGGATGGTCGCCATCGAGCAGGTGATGGACCATATCGCCCGACACCTGGCCCTCGACCCACTGGCCGTGCGCAAAGCCAACTACTACGGCAAGACCGAGCGCAACGTCACCCACTACTACCAGACCGTCGAGCACAACATGCTCGAGGAGATGACCGCCGAGATCGAGGCCAGCAGCGACTATCACGAGCGCCGCGAATCGATCCGCCGCTTCAACGCCAACAGCCCGGTGCTGAAGAAAGGCCTGGCGCTGACCCCGGTGAAGTTCGGCATCTCGTTCACCGCCACCTTCCTCAACCAGGCCGGCGCGCTGATCCACATCTACACCGACGGCAGCATCCACCTCAACCACGGCGGCACCGAGATGGGCCAGGGCCTCAACACCAAGGTCGCGCAGGTGGTGGCGCAAGTGTTCCAGGTCGACTTCAACCGTATCCAGATCACCGCCACCAACACCGACAAGGTGCCCAACACCTCGCCGACCGCCGCCTCCAGCGGCGCCGACCTGAACGGCAAGGCCGCGCAGAACGCCGCCGAGATCCTGAAAAAGCGCCTGACCGAATTCGCCGCGCGGCACTACAACGTGACCGAGGAGGACGTCGAGTTCCGCAACGGCCATGTGCGGGTACGCGACCAGATCGTCAGCTTCGAGCAACTGGTGCAACAGGCGTACTTCGCCCAGGTCTCGCTGTCGACCACCGGCTTCTACCGCACGCCGAAGATCTTCTACGACCGTTCCCAGGCCCGTGGCCGGCCGTTCTACTACTTCGCCTTCGGCGCCGCCTGCGTGGAAGTGATCGTCGACACCCTGACCGGCGAATACAAGATGCTGCGCGCCGACATCCTGCACGACGTCGGCGACTCGCTGAACCCGGCCATCGACATCGGCCAGGTGGAAGGCGGCTTCGTCCAGGGCATGGGCTGGCTGACCACCGAAGAGCTGGTGTGGAACAACAAGGGCAAGCTGATGACCAACGGCCCGGCCAGCTACAAGATCCCGGCCATCGCCGACATGCCAGTGGACATGCGCGTGAAGCTGGTGGAGAACCGCAAGAACCCCGAGGACACGGTGTTCCACTCCAAGGCCGTGGGCGAGCCGCCGTTCATGCTGGGAATCGCCGCCTGGTGCGCGATCAAGGACGCCGTGGCAAGCATCGCCGACTACCGCGTGCAACCGGACATCGACGCGCCATCGACACCGGAGCGGGTGCTGTGGGGCTGCGAGCAGATGCGCAAGGCGGTGGCTGCGGCGCAGCCTGCCGAGCAGGAACTGGAACCCGTGACACACTGACGACGCCGCCCCCTGCAGGAGCGGCTTCAGCCGCGAAGCCGGCATCGCGGTGCCTGGCAGCCGCTTCGCGGCTGATCGCGGGTGAACCCGCTCCTACAGGGACCGAGTCGTTTGAAAGAGGATTTGGATCATGCACCAATGGATCAACGCCCTCGCCGACCATCAGGCCCGCGGCGAGCCCTGCGTCCTGGTGACCATCATCGAGGAGCGCGGCTCCACGCCACGCAACGCCGGCTCGAAGATGGTGGTCAGCGCCAGCAGCCTGTACGACACCATCGGCGGTGGCCACCTGGAGTTCAAGGCGCTGCACATCGCCCGGCAGATGCTTGAGGAGCACCGCAGCACGCCGCACCTGGAGCGCTTCAGCCTGGGCGCCAGTCTCGGCCAGTGCTGCGGCGGCGCCACCGTGCTGCTGTTCGAACCCATGACTGGCGTGCAGGCGCAGATCGCGGTGTTCGGCGCGGGTCATGTCGGCCGCGCTCTGGTACCCTTGCTCGCCGCGCTGCCCTGCCGGGTGCGCTGGATCGATTCGCGCGAGCAGGAGTTCCCCGAGCAGATCCCCAACGGGGTCAGCAAAGTGGTCAGCGAGGACCCGGTCGACGAAGTCGCGGACTTGCCCGCCGGCAGCTACTGCATCGTCATGACCCACAACCACCAGCTCGACCTGGAACTGACCGCCGCCATTCTCAAACGCAATGATTTCACCTGGTTCGGCCTGATCGGTTCGAAGACCAAGCGGGTCAAGTTCGAACACCGCCTGCGCGAACGCGGCTTCGACGACGCGCTGCTGGCGCGGATGCGCTGCCCGATGGGCCTGGCTGAAGTGAAGGGCAAGCTGCCGATCGAGATCGCCGTGTCCATCGCCGCCGAAATCATTGCCACCTACAACGCCTGCTTCGGCCAGCACGACGCTGCCGTGAACGCAGGCCCGATCGCCCAATTGCTGCCGCCTTCCCGGCGCAGCCAGACCCACTGACGAGCGTACCCATGACCGCAACACGCAAAGCCTACCGCGCCGCCATCCTGCACAGCATCGCCGACCCGGCCGAAGTCGGCCTGGAGGCCTCCCAGGAGTACTTCGAGGATGGCCTGCTGGTGGTCGACAACGGCCGCATCAAGGCCCTCGGCCACGCCTGCGACCTGCTGCCGACCCTGGATGACGCCATCGAAGTGGTGCACTACCCGGACACCCTGATCACCCCGGGCTTCATCGACACCCACATCCACTTCCCGCAGACCGGCATGATCGGCTCCTACGGCGAGCAACTGCTGGATTGGCTGAACACCTACACCTTCCCGTGCGAGAAGCAGTTCGCCGACAAGGCCCATGCCGACAAGGTGGCGAAGATCTTCCTGAAGGAGCTGCTGCGCAACGGCACCACCACCGCCCTGGTGTTCGGCAGCGTGCACCCCGAGTCGGTCAACGCCCTGTTCGAGGAAGCCGAGCGCCTGGACCTGCGCCTGATCGCCGGCAAGGTGATGATGGACCGCAACGCCCCCGACTACCTGACCGACACGGCCGAATCCGGCTACACCGAGAGCAAGGCGCTGATCGAGCGCTGGCACGGCAAGGGCCGCCTGCACTACGCGGTGACGCCGCGCTTCGCCCCCACCAGCACCCCGGAACAACTGGCCCTGGCCGGCCAATTGCTCAAGGAGCATCCGGGCGTGTACATGCACACCCACCTGTCCGAGAACCTCAAGGAGATCGAGTGGGTCAAGGCGCTGTTCCCCGAGCAGAACGGCTACCTGGATGTCTACGACCACTTCGAACTGCTCGGCGAGCGCTCGGTGTTCGCCCACGGCGTGCACCTGTGCGACGACGAGTGCAAGCGCCTGGCTGAAACCGGCTCGGCCATCGCCTTCTGCCCGACCTCCAACCTGTTCCTCGGCAGTGGCCTGTTCAACCTGCCCCAGGCCGAGCGCTTCAAGGTCAATGTGGGCCTGGGCACCGACGTGGGCGCCGGCACCAGCTTCTCGCTGCTCAACACCCTGAACGAGGCCTACAAGGTGATGCAGCTGCAAGGCGCGCGCCTGCACCCGTTCAAGTCGCTGTACCTGGCCACCCTCGGGGGTGCCCGCGCCCTGCGCCTGGACGACCGTATCGGCAGCCTGCGCCCGGGCAACGATGCCGACTTCGTGGTGCTCGACTACAAGGCCACGCCGCTGCTGGACTACCGCATCCAGCAGTCCAACAGCATCGAGGAAACCCTGTTCGTGCTCACCACCCTGGGTGACGACCGTACCGTGCGTGAAACCTACGCCGCCGGGCGCTGCGTGCACCAGCGCTAAGGTTGCTTGGCCAAACCCCGGTAAAGCACGCCGCCGATCGCCGCCCCGATCAGCGGCGCCACCCAGAACAGCCACAGCTGTTGCAAGGCCCAACCACCGACGAACAAAGCGGGCCCCGTACTGCGTGCGGGGTTCACCGAGGTGTTGGTCACAGGGATCGAGATCAGGTGGATCAAGGTCAGGGCCAGGCCGATGGCGATCGGTGCGAAACCGGCCGGCGCACGGGCATCGGTCGCACCCATGATCACCACCAGGAACATCGCCGTCATCACCACTTCGCTGATGAAGCCTGCCGCCAGCGTGTAACCGCCAGGCGAGTGCTCGGCGTAGCCATTGGACGCCAGCCCGTTCGACAGCTCGAAACCCGCCTTGCCGCTGGCGATGAAGTAGATCACCGCCGCCGCGATGATCGCGCCGATCACCTGGGCGATCACGTAGGGCAACAGCTCTTTGGCCGGGAACCGCCCACCCACCACCAATCCGAACGACACGGCGGGGTTGAGGTGACAGCCGGAGATATGGCCGATGGCGAAGGCCATGGTCAGGACAGTCAGGCCGAATGCGAAGGCGACACCGAGGACACCGATGCCGACAGGTGAGCTGGCGGCCAGTACCGCGCTGCCGCAACCACCCAGCACCAGCCAGAAAGTGCCGACCAGTTCGGCACCCATGCGCACACCGAGGGACGTAGTCATGAACCCTTCCTCACGTAGTTGAACGCAAAAGCTGCGCAAGCCCAACTACATTTTTCAGGGGTCTGCAACTAGTAAATTTATCAGGTATCTGGCCGAAGGCCAGTCATGACAAGGGCCGCTGCGCGCCCCATCATCAGCGCGCCGCCCCTGCAGGGGCCGGCTTGCCGGCGATGGGCTGCGATGCGGCCCCAATGGCTTGCCTACCGAGGCAAACGATCAACCCTTGGCCGAGACCTTGGGTTTTTTCTGCAGCAGGTGCGAGAACACCGCGTGGAGGTCGTCCGAGGCGCTTTCCTCGTCGAGGTTGAGCTTGCTGTCGATGTGGTCCATGTGATGCATCATCAGGCTCACCGCCTGCTGCGCGTCACGCGCCTCGATGGCGTCGATCAACTGCATGTGCTCGTCGTAGGAGCAGTGCGAGCGGTTGCCGCTTTCGTACTGGGCGATGATCAGCGAGGTCTGCGACACCAGGCTGCGCTGGAAGCTGACCAGTGGCGCGTTGCCAGCTGCCTCGGCCAGCTTGAGGTGGAACTCGCCGGAGAGGCGAATGCCCGCGCCACGGTCGCCACGGGAGAAGCTGTCGCGCTCCTCGCGGACCATCTGGCGCAGTTCGTTGAGCTGCTCGACGGTAGCGTGCTGTACCGCCAGTTCGGTGATGGCGCGCTCGACCATGCGCCGGGAGAAGAACACCTGGCGCGCCTCCTCGACCGTCGGGCTGGCCACCACCGCGCCGCGGTTGGGCCGCAGCAGCACCACGCTCTCGTGGGCCAGGCGCGACAAGGCGCGTCGGATGATGGTGCGGCTGACACCGAAGATTTCGCCCAGCGCTTCCTCGCTCAACTTGGTGCCCGGCGCGAGGCGTTGCTCGAGGATCGCCTCGAAGATGTGCGCATAGACGATGTCGTCCTGGGTACCACTGCGGCCGGCCTTGCCAGTGCGCGCAGGTTTTTTCAGAGGTTGCAGCTGTTCGTTCATGGGCTCTCGAGCACGAAGGATCTGCCTGTCGGACCGTGACTGTAGTACCTGTCAGCGGGTGGGGCGAGTCCGGGAAAAAGATGAAGGACCAAGGTATGGCGCCATTGTACACAGGCTGACCCGTTTCTGCAGGTGGCCTACTCCCTATATAGCCGTTGTACGAGCGTTTGTGCGCACAAAAGATAAAACATTATTTGCATTCTTTGTACACAAAAGCATAATCCTGCGAGCAACTTTCTGACCCAGAAGTCAACAAAATGGTCGGACGTCTGCCACACCCTCCCTCGCGAAGCCCCCAAGTGCATTGGCTCAGGACCAGGCTTCGAACAACAAGAACGACTTGAGGAGTACTCGCTGTGGAAAGCCGCAAATCCGAAGCCCCTGCGCTGGATCTCGCCCCACCGCTCGAAACGAGCTGGCTGGAGCGGATTTTCAAACTCAAGCGACATGGCACCACCGTCAGGACCGAACTGATCGCCGGGGTGACCACCTTCATCACCATGGCCTACATCATCTTCGTCAACCCCAACATCATGGCCGACGCCGGCATCGACCACGGGGCGGCCTTCGTCGCCACCTGCATCGCCGCCGCGCTGGGCTGCCTGCTGATGGGCCTGTACGCCAACTGGCCGGTCGGCCTGGCACCGGGCATGGGGCTCAACGCCTTCTTCACCTACACCGTGGTCGGGACCATGGGCTACACCTGGCAGGCCGCGCTGGGGGCTGTGTTCATCTCGGGCGTGCTGTTCATGTTCCTGACCTTGTCGCGGGTGCGCGAATGGCTGCTAAACAGCATTCCAGTGAGCCTGCGCCACGCGATGGGCGCCGGCGTGGGCCTGTTCCTCGGGCTGATCGGCCTGAAGACCGCCGGTATCGTGGTCGACAGCCCGGCCACCTTGATCAAGCTCGGCTCGCTGCACGAGCCTGGCCCGCTGCTGGCGGCGATCTGCTTCCTGATGATCGCCGTGCTCAGCTACCACCGGGTGTTCGGTGCCATCCTCATCAGCATCATCAGCGTCACCCTCGCCGGCTGGGGCCTGGGCCTGGTGCAGTATGGCGGGGTGTTCTCGCTGCCGCCGAGCCTGGCGCCGACCTGGATGGCCATGGACGTCGCGGGGGTGTTCAACGTCAGCATGATCAGCGTGGTGCTGGCGTTCCTGTTCGTGCACATGTTCGATACCGCCGGCACATTGATGGGCGTGGCCCAGCGGGCCGGGCTGGTGGCGCCTGACGGGCGTATCGAGAACCTGTCGCGGGCATTGAAGGCCGACAGTGCCTCCAGCGTGTTTGGCGCGGCGGTGGGCGTGCCCCCGGTGACCAGCTACGTGGAAAGTGCCGCGGGCGTGGCTGCCGGTGGCCGCACCGGGCTCACCGCCGTGGTGGTCGGCCTGCTGTTCGTCGCCGCGATGTTCTTCGCGCCGCTGGCGGGGATGATCCCGGCCTATGCGACGGCCGGGGCACTGATCTACGTGGCGATGCTGATGATGGGCAGCATGGCGCACATCAACTGGGACGAGGCCACCGACAGCATTCCGGCGATCGTCACGGTGATCATGATGCCGCTGACGTTCTCCGTGGCGGATGGGATTGCCCTGGGGTTCATCAGCTATGTGGCGCTGAAGGCGGGGACCGGCAAGTTCAAGGAAATTTCCGCGAGCCTCTGGGTCCTGTGCGTGATCTTCATTGCCAAGTTCGTGTTTCTTTGACGTGAGGCCTGGGTTGCAGCAGCGCCTATGAGATCGAGCGCCGCCCGCGCGGCGCATCGCGGATGAAT
>NZ_JARPQB010000048.1 GCF_029478665.1 Pseudomonas entomophila | reverse complement strand
TTCGCCGGTGACGGCCATGTAGGCGGGAGTTGCCATGTGTCGCTCTCCTTGCTTGGAAAATAGTCGCCGGGTGGCAGGAATTTGCCACCTCGGAGCGACTAGGTAATACAAAGGGCGTGCCAGTTTTTATTTATCTATTTAAAACAGATAGTTACAAAGCAAGCGCATCCATTTGGGTGTTCTTTTCAAGTTGAACCATTCAAAAGTTGCGCAACTTCTTGCGCAGTGGTGGCAAAAAGTTGCGCAGTTGGCTGTACATGACGAATAGCAAGGCCTGCGTCGAACTATCCACACACTTATCCACATTTGAGTGCGCAACTTCTTGCGCAGTTGACTGAGAAGTCAAAAACCTAAAAAGTGAAAACCATAGGGGTGTGTTGAGTGAGCCGGCCTCTTCGCCAGCGAAGCTGGCTCCTACAAGGACCGCGCGGCCCGCAAGAGCGGCGCCGAACCTGTAGGAGCCGGCTTTGCCGGCGAATAGGCCGGTGTAGCCAACACAATGAAATCGCTCCAACAGAAGGCCACTCACTTTCCAAATCTCGACCAAAAGCCACGCGCGGCGAAGGCATCGCGCAGTTGCGCGGCGCCTATGCTGCGTTGCCCGGGGTCGAAGGTCAGCGCCGTGCGCAACGCCGCCCAGGCCTTGGCTGGCATGTTTTCCGGCACCCGCAGCGCATGCTGCAGACCCTGCTCGCGGGCCTTGAGCGACAGCACGCGGTCGAACGGGTGGCGGCCGGTGACCAGTTCGTACAGCACGCAAGCCACCGCATACAGGTCGCTGGCGGTGCTCGGGGTGCCGCCTTCGAACAGCTCCGGCGCGGCATACGCTGGGGTCCAGGCCTCGAAGCGGCCATGGCTCAGGTGCGGCAGGCCGGCCAGCGGGCCTTCCAGGGCCATGCCCAGGCCGAAGTCGAACAGGCGCAGGCCGTCGTCGGTGAGCATCACGTTGCTAGGCTTGAGGTCGCCATGCACCACGCCCTGGCCGTGCACGCAGGCGAGCACATCGAGCAGCGGCACGGCGATCTCGCGCACCTGCTCCCAGGCCAGCCCCATCGGCTGGTCGCAGAGCAGCCGGTCGAGGGAGGTGCCGCGCATCAACTCCATGGTGATGAAGCCACGGTCGCTCTCCGGATCGACGGCGAAACCCTGCAGGCGTACCAGGTTGGGGTGGCGCAGGCGGCTGGTCAGGGCGTACTCGTTGAACAGCAGGGCGTTGGCGTCCGGGGCGGTGGCCAACTGGTCGCTCATCAGTTTCAGCGCCAGCAGCGGCTGCGGGTCGCCGAAGCGCTCCTGCAACAGGTCGCGGGCACGGTACACCCGGCCCATGCCGCCCGCGCCGAGCAGGCGCTCCAGGCGGTAGCGCCCGGCGAGCACGTCGGGCAATGGCGGCAGCGCCCGCGCCGGGGTGGCGGCCGGTGCCTGCGCGGTTGCAGGTGCCCGCCCCTTGCCCCGCCGCTTGCGCCGACCCTTGCCGGTGCGGGCGGGCTCGGGCGCGATGGCCTGGTTGAATGCGAAATAGGTCGACTCGCTGTCCTGCTCGAGTGCATCAAGCACATCCAGCGCGTCGCCGCTGCCAAGGTTCATCGGTGGATCACCACTGCGGTCAGGTTGTCTTTCGCCGAACCGCCCAGGGCGGTTTCGAACAGGCGTTGCAGGGCTTCGCCGGGCGAGGCCAGGTCCAGCGCATGGCCCAGGCCACCGCTCTCCACGCCGTCGTACAGGCCGTCGCTGCACAGCAGGAACACATCACCCGGGCACGCCTCGAATTCCAGCACTTCCAGGGTCAGGCTGGCACTGGCGCCAACTGCACGGGTCAAGGCCCGCGCCGAGGGGTGTTCGCGGGCCTGCTCGGCGCTCATGCGCTCCTTGTCGATCAGTTGCTGCTGCAGCGAATGGTCGCGGGTCAGCTGGTACAGGCGCTGGCCGCGCCATAAATAACAGCGGCTGTCGCCGGCCCACACGCAGGCCCCGCGGCGGCCTTCGAGCAGCAGGGTGACCACGGTGCTGCCGATGATCCGCGCCTGGCCTTCGACGCTCACGGTGAGCTCCTGGCCGAGCCGCCGGTTGATCCAGTGCAGGCACTGGCGCACGGCGACCACGCGCTCATCGAACGTGCTGCTGGCCGGCAGTTCGGCCAGGCTCTCGACGATCATCTGGCTGGCGACATCGCCAGCCTCGTGGCCGCCCATGCCATCGGCCACTGCCCACAGCCCCTGCTGCGGGCAATCGAGAAAGGCGTCCTCGTTGCGCGCACGGACCTTGCCCGGGTCGGTGCGCGCCGCGCTGCGCCAGGGGGTGGCAGGCTGCATCACAGCTCCCCTGGCAGGCGGAAGCCGCGCAGTACGTTCATGTCGAACGGGTTCGGCGCGCGCTGGCTGGTCAGCAGGTAATTGGCGCGCATGCCGCCGACGTTGGCCTTGAGCACCATGGTGTCGCGGCCCTTGAGGTACTCGGTCTGCATCAGGTCGAGCAGGCGGAACAGCGACCATGGGCCACCATTCTTCTCCAGCGCCATGGGGCGGCCGTTGAGCTGCTCCAGGGTCAGGCTGCTGTTGCCGTCCTGGGCCTCGGTCGGCCACTTCAGGCTGGTGGAGACGATCGGGCCGTGACGGTAGTCGATCACCGTGTCGCCGAAGCGGAACTCGGCGCGGCTCACCGACGGGTCGAGGGTGTACGGCTCGAGCTTGAACTGCACCTGCGGCTCTTCCGGGTTCTGCGCGAAGAAGCTCTGGCGGATGGTCTGGGCCGCGCCCATCTGCTCCAGGTACGCCCTGGCCATCGGCAGGCTCTGGCCATCGAGGCTGCGCAGGCGGAAGGTGCCGGCTTCACCGCTGACGAACGGGCGCATGTAGGTGTCGAAGAAGCGGTCCGCCACGCCTTGGGCCTTGAAGAAGTCGCGGAAGTCGCTGATCGCCACGTCGCTGGTGCCATGGGCGTTGAACGGGTAGCGCGACTCGATGGCACGGCCATAGAAGCTGTACAGCTCGCTCTGGTAGCGCTGGTTGAGGTAGCTGTAGGTGTCGTTGAGCACCATGCGCCAGATGTCGTCGGACAGCAGGTTGAACCAACCGGCCACCGGTCGCGGCAGGCGCGTGGTGCTGTTACGCAGGCTGCTCAGGGCATCGCGCTGGCCCGACATGCGCGCCTTGGCCATCTGGTACGAGGCTTCCTCGGCCTGGTTGGAACGGGCCAGGCCGGCCATCTGCTGCTGCAGGTCGTTGAGCGCCTGCATGGTCGGCGCCAGGTCGGGGCCCGGGCCGTTGTTGTCGTCGAGCAACCGGTGCAGCGGTTCGAAGCGCCGTTGCAGGGCCATGCGCGCGGTGTCCGGCAGCGGTTTCTTCGCCAGGGCGTCGCGGGCTTTGTCGGCCACGGCACCGGCCACTGCCGCGCCACCCTTGCCGAGCTTCTTGGCAGCGGCTTTGCCAGCCGCGGCTTCGGCCGCCTGGTTGCCTTCGTCCGGGGTTTCCGCCAGCACCGGGAAGCGGGTGTTCTCACGCACCTCGGTGAGCAGCAGCAGCAGCGGCGAGTTGGCGGCGGTCAGCGCCGACATCTGGTCGGCGCTTTCGCCCGCGTCGTTGAACGGGATCAGGCCGACCTGGTTGATCGCCTCGCCCCAGTAGTTGGCGTAGTCGCGGAAGTACAACTGCTCCAGCTCGACCATCAGCCGGCGCATGTCCATGTCGCTGATGCCGCTGCCCTCGCCCAGCACCCAGTTGTCGCGCAGGATGTCGTTGACCAGGTTGGCGCCCTGCACCGAGAAGTACTGCTGGTAGCCCTGGGAGGTGTAGAAGCCGGGGATCGGGTAGTCGATGCCGACGAACTGGCTGGCCTGCGGCCCGAGCTGCTGGCTCAGGCGGTACTCCGGCAGGCTGCGGGCCTGTTCGCGCAATACCCGGTAGACCACGCTGGCCAGTGACTCGGCGCGCAGCACCTGGCGCGCCTGGGCCACCAGGGCGTCGTTGAGCGGGTAGGCGAACGGCTGCTCGAGCAGGCGCCCGAAGTGAGCGTTCAGGCCCTCCTGCACGGCAGTGTTGCCGGGGTATTGCTGCGACCAGCCGGCCGCCACCCAGTCCTTGAGCCAGCCTTGGTCACGGCGGTCGGGCATGCCGAGCATCAGGTAGGCGCGCAGGCTGTTGAGCAGCCGCTCGCGGCTTTTCAGGTTGCCGCGAATCTGCCCTTCGACCATCTGCGCCACCCGTGGCAGCAGGAGGGTTTCCAGCTCGCGCTGGTAGGCCGGCTGCAGCACTTCGTTGGCTGGCACGCCCTGGTACAGGCCACCGCGGTGCAGCCACGAAGCATCGCTGCGCTCAGGGAACACGCGCGAAGCCTGCCAGGCGGTGTCCAGCGGCTTGAGCGCGGCCAGGGCGTCGTCGCGGGCGCCCAGGCCGACGTGCTGGCGGTGCCATTGCTGGCCCAGCTCGCGCACCTGTTCCAGGCGTTCATGGTTGCCGGAGAAACTGCCGGCCCACAGCACGCCGAACAGTGCCAGCGCCGCGAGGGCGCCCAGGTAGACAGCACGCTGCCCCCAGTGGATGCGCCGGCGTTCGCGCTGGTCGAGACCGGCCAGGTCGTACTCGGGGAAGATCACCCGGCTGAACAGTTGCAGGATGAAACGCGAGCGCCCCTGCGGCGCGCCACGCCCGGGCTGGCCGGGGTGGAAGCCATTGTCGCTGTCCACCTGCGGCGCCTGGTGCGGCGCGCTGGTCAGGTAGAAGCCGCGCAGCTGGCTGGCGCGCTGGTAGCGGTTGCCGGTGAAGGCGGCGTCGACGAACAGGCACAGCTGGTCGCCGATGCGCCCCAGCTGGTGCGGGAAGTCGAGGATCCGCGCCCGGCGCAGGGTGTTGCGCTCGTGGTGCATGCGCTGGGTGACCTGGTCACCGAGGCGTTGCAGCAGGCCCTGGAATTCCTTGGCCAGCAGCTCGGTATCGGCGCCGTTCTGGCCCTTGCCGAAGGTGATGCCGAACACCTGTTCGTTCTCTTCGCGCGACTGCTGGTCGAAGAAGGCGTCGAAACCCTGCAGGCGGTCGGTCTTGCTCAGCACCAGGTACACCGGCACCTCGACGTGCAGGCGCTGGCGCAGCTCCTGCAGGCGCGAGCGGACTTTCTGCGCCAGATCGTTGACCGCGGCCTCGCCGCCGAGCAGCGTGTCCAGCGGCACGGTGACCACCACGCCATTGAGCGGGCGGTTGCGCCGGCGCAGGCGCAGTTGGTCGAGCATCACCCGCCAGGCGCTGCCGTCGATCTCGCTGTCGGACTGGTTGAGGAAGCGCCCGGCGGTATCCACCAGCACGGCCTGTTCGGCGAAGTAGAAGTCGCAGAAATCGCCATTGGACGGATCACGGGCGAGCTTGCGCTCCAGCGCGTTGATCGGGAACTCCAGGCCCGAATGGTCGATCAGGCTGGTCTTGCCCGCGCCCTGCGGGCCGAGCACCAGGTACCAGGGCAAGTCACGGCGCCAGCGTTCGCTGCGGCCACCGTAGAGGCTCGAATGCTTGAGGGTGGACAAGGCATGCTTGAAGCGGGCCTTGATCTCCTTGCCCTCCTCTTCCTTGCGCTCTTCACGCTCCAGGCGTTCGCGGCCGTCCTCGCTCTCCAGCTCCGCCTGCTTGCGGTTGTTGGCGCGCCAGCTGGCGAACACCATCCACAGGCCCCACAGCAGGAACAGCACGCTGATGGTCAGCAGGCGCGCCGCGGCGTCTTCCCAGAACTTGTTGTCGGCCACCGCCAGCAGCGGCCCGGCGAACCACACCAGCAAGGCCAGGGCCAGCACCAGCAGCAGGCTCCAGACCCAGGTCTTGGCGAGGAAGGCGCCTACTTTCTTGAAAAAATTCTTCATCACAGGTCCTTGTGTCACGGCCGCGGTTGGGCCGCAGGCTGCTCAAGCGTCTGGAAGGGTTGCAGGACGGTCGCGCGCTGTTCCCCCAGCACCCAGGCGAAACCGGAATACATCACCACCAGGCACACCAGGGTGAACAGCGCCACGCTCCACCACGGCACGATGCGCACCGGGCTGTTGCGCAACTGGTCCAGGCCTTCCCAGCGCGGCGACAGCTCGCGCGGCACGTCGCCACGCAGTTGGCGGATCTGCCGGAACAGCGCGTCGCGAATGCCTTCCAGCTCGGACATGCCGCGGTCGATGACCCGGTACTTGCCCTCGAAACCCAGCGACAGGCACAGGTACATCAGTTCGAGCATCGGCAGGTGCTTGACTGGGTTCTTCGACATGCGGTCGAGCAGCGAGAAGAACTTTTCGCCGCCGAAGGTCTCGTTGTGGAAAGCGCTGAGCAGGCTCATCTGCGAC
Source organism: Pseudomonas entomophila (assembly GCF_029478665.1). Classification (GTDB taxonomy): domain Bacteria; phylum Pseudomonadota; class Gammaproteobacteria; order Pseudomonadales; family Pseudomonadaceae; genus Aquipseudomonas; species Aquipseudomonas entomophila_F. The sequence goes on along the minus strand of NZ_JARPQB010000048.1, from coordinate 36,440 downwards.
CACTGGCTCTCGTTGCCCCAGGGCGTGGTGACCACCGCCTCGTCGACCACGGTGCACAGCAGGTAGCGGGCCACGGTGACCTGGCCGTTCTCCACACCTTCGTAGTGGATGCGCGCCTCGAAGGCGCGCACGCAAGCGCTCAGGCGCTCCTTGAGGTTGTTCAGGTCTTCGGCGGTGTCACTGTGCTTGAGCCGCACCACTTCCGAGAGCAGCTCGCCGGCGGCGGCCACCAGTGGGTTGAGGCCGACGCTGAAACTGCCGCTGGAGGGCAGGCGCGCCGAATACACCACGCGCTGCTCCAGCGGCTCGGCCCGCGCCGAACCGCCCAGGGCGGTGAGCGCCTGCCCTTCCGGAGCCGAGCCATCCTGGTTGAACAGGACGGTCTTGTCGTCCTGGGGGGTATCCATGTCCATGCTCATGCTCAGTTCCTGATGGCCCAGAATTTCAGTTCGAGATCGGAGAACTCACTGGTGACGTGGAAGGCGAAGCCACCCGAGCCGTCCATCTTGGCGCGGTCGGCGGCGTCGAGTTCGACGATGAAGTAGGTCTTGTTGGCGTGGAACGGGATCTGCCGCGGCGCCACCGGCAGCGGTTTGACCTTGAGCCCGGGCAGGTGCAGGTTGACCAGCTGGCGGATGCGCTCCACCGGGCCGACCTTCAGGTGCGACGGCAGGCGCTGGCGCAGCTCCTCGGACTCGCAGTTGGCGCTGGCCGCCAGCACGAACGAGGCGGTGGTGAGCAGGCCCGGGTCGTGCAGCGGCGAGACCAGGATGCCGTACTGGCGCTGCTGCAGCTCCAGCTCGATGGCGTGCTGTTCGAGCACCATCGACAGCACCTGACGGATCGACTCCATCAGCTTGCGGAAGCTCGCGCCCTGGTCGCTGTGCTGGTAGCGGGCGTCCAGGCGCGGGCGCTTGGTGTCGCTGGAGAAGGTCGACAGGTCACCCAGCATGATCAGGAAGGTGCGGTACAGCTCTTCGGGGTGCACCTGTTCCAGGCTCAGGTAATGACGCAGCAGCAGTTCGGTGCGGTTGATCAGCTGCAGCATCATGAAGTCGCCGACCTCGGCGCCACCGACCTTGCCGTTGGAGCGGATGCGCTCGGCCAGGGTGTCGCCGCGCAGCGCCAGCATGCTGATGACTTCCTTCAGGCACGACAGCAGGTACACCGAGGAGTGGGTGCGGATGAAAGTCGGCACGAAGTCCGGGTCGAGGCTGATGACCCCGTCGGGCGAGGTGTCGAGGATCTCGCAGACCTTGAGCTTCACATAGGCCTGGTCGGTCTGCTGCTCGCCCAGCAGCAGGCGGAAGTCGGGGCGCGCGCAGTTGATCTGGCTGCTGTTGTCGTCGCCGGCGTTGGAGTCGGACACCTCCACCTCGTAGGTGGTGTAGCGGGTCAGCACATCGGACTGCTCGGGGCGGCGCGCCTCGATGTGGTTGCCGGTGACCAGCGGCAGGGCCATGAAGATCGGCGTGGCGCCGGTGTTCGGCGGCACGTCCAGGGCCAGCGGCTCGCTGCTGCCGTCGAGCTCGAACAGGCTGCCATCGGGCAGGATGCCGGCGGCGCGGCTGATCACCAGCTTGCCCATGTTGAGGAACTGCAGGTCGATTTCCAGGTTGATGAAGCCCCAGGTGTAGGTGCCCAGCAGCTGGGTGCGGGTCTTCATCTGGCTGTCGTAGTAACGGTCGTTGTGCTGGAAATGCTGGGGACGCAGCAGCATCCCTTCCTGCCAGACTACCTTGTGCACATTCATGGGCGCTCACCCGCTTGTGCCACTGCCGGCACGCCATTGTGGATACCGGCCTGGTCCAGGTAGAAATTGGCGGTCACGCGCTCACCGACGCGGATCGCCTGCACCCGGCGCCACTGCGCCTGGTCGAGGTCGCGGTAGGCGGCCATGATGCCGACGAAGCGGCTGTCGGGGTCGATGCTGAGCTTGAGGGTCAGGGTCTCGCCCGGACGCAGCTCATGCTCCTCGCTGGCCACCATGTCGGGCGACAGGGCCTCTTTCGGGCGCTGGTAGAGGCTGAAGAAATCGGTGGTTTCGAAGGCTACCGGGTGCTTGAGCTCGAACAGGCGCACCACCACCGGCGACGGCCGGCCATTGATGTCCAGGTTGAGCTGGTCGGTGGCGGTCAGCGTGAGGTCGAGCTTGGTCATGTGCGAATACGGCGACAGGGCGCTGCAGCCGGCCAGCCAGGACAAGGCGGCCAGGGCCCACGTCGCCCTGAGCATCGTGCGGGTGATGCGAGTCATGGAAATCATCCTTGCGGGTCGTGATGAAGGGAAGCGATCAGGCGCACCTGCTCTTCGTAGGTTCGGGCGAAGTCTTTGGCCAGCAGGCGCTCGCTCCAGTCTTCGTTGCCCATCAGGGCCTGGTGGTAGCGCACGTAGGATTTCCAGCGGCTGCCGAACAGGCCCTTGCGGCCCTGGCGCTCGAACTGCAGCACCAGCTGTTCCGGGGCGAAGTGCTCGAGGGTGCTGCGCAGCGCGTGGCGGCTGGCGCCGAGCATGGCCACCTGGTGCGCCTGCAGGTCGCGGAAGGCCTGGGACACCGCCTGCTCGGCGGACATCTGCCCGCCACGGCGCGGCTTGAGCAGCTCGCCCAGCACCTGGTCGGCCTCCAGCGGCGCCTTGATCGGGTTGCGGCTGGCACCTTGCGGGGTGGTCAGCGACAGGCGCAGTTCGTTCTTCAGCTCGCTGCGGGTACGCAGGCTCTGCTGCAAACCGCCGATGCTGTGGCGCAGCAGCCCGGCGGCCTGCACCGCCAGGTCTTCACGGGCCTGCTCGTCGAGGTTGTCCAGGTCCACCCCAAGGGCGGCGCCGAAGCGCTTCCAGAAGGCGTCGTCGCGACGTTCGCGCGGAGCCGGCGCAGGCGCGGACTCGGGCGCGACGGCCGGTACCAGGGTCGGCACGATCAGGCTCTCGCGGTCGATCTGCGCGTAGTCGGCGCGCTGGCGGGCCGGTGGCTCGGGCATGGCCATGGCCGCCAGCTCGTCCATCGGGTGCAGGCGGGACTCTTCCTGGTCCAGGGCGGTGATCGGGTCGAGTTCGAGGAAGGCGTCGTCGGGGATGATGTTGCCACCCGGCATGCCCAGGCTGACATCCATGCCCGGCTCGCTGTCGATCAGCCGCGCGCGCACTTCGATGTCGCCCAGGCGGTACACCGCGCCCTGCTCGATGCGGTACGGCTCGCCCTTGCGCAGCTGGGCGCCGCTGCTGGCCAGGCGCACGCCGTTGCTGCTGATGTCGGTCAGGAAGAACCCGCCGTTCTCGTAGGTGACCTGGGCGTGATGGCTGGACAGGTGGCGCTTGTCATCCTCGATGCTCCAGTGACAGTCCTTGGCCCGGCCGATCTCGCCACCGGCACGGCCGAAGGTCTTGGTCGGCGAGTCGGTGCGGCCGTGCTGGCGTTTGTCGAGCAGTTCGAAAACCAGTTCCATGGTCAGGGCTCCTTGTGCTCAGTTGCCACGGTTGAGGGCCTGGGGATCTCCCAGGGGGCGGTAGCTGTCGTCGTCGAACTTGTAGTTGCCACCGCAACCAGCCAGGGCGAACGCGGTAACCAGGGCCAGCAACGTGACCCGCCAGTGACGGTGAAACATCGGAACGACTCCATGTACGGATGAGGCATGCGCCGCCACGGGCGCGCCTGGGTGGGAATAGGTAGGTGTCGGGGTCATGCCGGTCAGCCCTCGCAATCGCCGATCTGGATGTTCAGGCGCCCCAGCCGGTACAGCAGGGTGCGCCGCGGCAGGCCGAGCTCGCGGGCTGCCAGGGTCTGGTTGCCGTCGTGTTTGCGCAGGCAGTCGAGCAGCAGGCGGCGCTCGACCTTCTCCAGGCGCTCGCGCAGGTTCAGCTCGCTGTCTTCCAGCGGCGGCTCGGCCAGGTTCAAGGCGAAGTGGCCGACCTCCAGCTCATCGCCTTCGCACAGCAGCACCGCGCGCTCCACCAGGCCCTTGAGCTCGCGCACGTTGCCGGGGAAGGCATAGCCGTCGAGGTGATCCAGGGCGGCCTGGGACCAGCCCACCGGGCTGCGTTGAAGGAAGTCGCAGGCCTTGTCGCAGAAGTGCCGGGCCAGGGTGATGACATCGCCGTTGCGTTGGCGCAGCGGCGGCAGCTCGATGGGGAACTGCGCCAGGCGGTAGTACAGGTCTTCGCGGAACAGGCCGTCGGCGACCATCTGCGCCAGGTCACGGTGGGTGGCGGCGATGATGCGCACGTCGATCTTGTGGGTGACGTTGGAGCCCAGCGGGCGGATCTCGCCTTCCTGCAGCACGCGCAGCAGCTTGGCCTGCAGGGCCAGGGGCATGTCGCCGATCTCGTCAAGCAGCAGGGTGCCGCCGTCGGCGGCGTCGAACAGCCCCGGGCGGTCGCGTTCGGCACCAGTGAAGGCGCCCTTGCGGTAACCGAACAGCTCGCTCTCCAGCAAGCTCTCGGGGAAGGCCGCGCAGTTCTGCACCACGAACGCGCCCGAGCGACGCGGGCCGTAGTCGTGGATGGCGCGGGCCACCAGTTCCTTGCCGGTGCCGGTTTCGCCGCGCAGCAACACGGTGTAAGGGCTGTGCAGGACCTTGCTGATCATCTGGCAGGTCTGGCGCATGGCCTGGCTCTGGCCGATCAGGCCGTAGCTGCTGGCGGCGATCGACGCCGTGCTGGTTGCCTGGGGTTGCGGCCCGGGCTGGCGCAGGCGGCGCAACAGCTGCAACTGGCCCATGGCGAAACCACCCAGGCGGCCGAGTGAGTCGGCGAACCCTTCCAGCGCGCCGCGCTCGCGGTTCACGCACAGCAACACCCCGGCGACGCGCTGCTGCGCGGTCACCAATGGCACCGCCAGCAGCGCCTGCCAGGGTGTGTTCTGGCAAGGCAGGAAGCTGGTGTCAAACAGGCTGGCGGACAGTTCGGCGATGTTCACCACACGGTTCTGGCACAGGGCGAACTGCAACAGCTGCTCGCCGTTGTAGTCGGCCGGCAGGCTGGAACAGTCGCGCGCCAGCAGCTTGCCGTCGAGCCAGGCGGCTTCGAGCCCGAGCCGGGTATGGGTCGGGTCGAGCAGATACACCTGCACCAGCGGGCAACCGCTGAGCCCGGCCACGGCCTGCACCAGCGCCTGCAACAGGCACTGGTCGTCCGCCGCCCGGGCCAGGTCGGTGAAGGTGCCCAGCAGCGACTCGGCATAGGCCAGCGGGTGCGGCACGTGCGCGAACATCACACCCACCTCAGGCAAACTCGCAGATCACGCCGGCATCCGCGTCGAGGGTGGCGTGCACGCGGCTGATCGCCTCGCCGCTGGCCATGGCGTCGAGCAGGCGGTCGGCCACCTTGGGCAGCACGTGGGTGTCGATCAGGTGGTCGATCAGGCGCGCGCCGCTTTCGCTCTGGCTGCAACGCTCGGCCAGGTGGTCGACCAGCGCCTGGCAGTGGCTGAACGCCAGTTGCCGGCGCTGCAGGCGCTCGCCCAGGCGGCCCAGCTTGATCTCGATCAGCTCGCGCAGCACCGGGCCGCCCACCGGGTAGTACGGCACCACGCGCATGCGCGCCAGCAGGGCCGGCTTGAAGTGGCGGCTGAGCACCGGGCGGATGTGCTGCTCGAGCAGCTCGGCATCCGGGCGCTCACCGTTCTCGCACAATGCGCTGATCTGGTCGCTGGCCAGGTTCGAGGTCATCAGGATCAGCGTGTTGCGGAAGTCGATCTGGCGGCCTTCGCCGTCGTTGGCCACGCCCTTGTCGAAGATCTGGTAGAACAGGTTGAGCACGTCCGGGTCGGCCTTCTCCACCTCGTCCAGCAGCACCACCGAGTACGGCTTCTGGCGCACCGCCTCGGTGAGCATGCCGCCCTCGCCGTAACCGACGTAGCCGGGCGGCGCGCCGATCAGGCGCGAGACGGTGTGCTTCTCCTGGAACTCGGACATGTTGATGGTGGTGATGAAGCGGTCGCCGCCGTACAGCAGGTCGGCCAGCGCCAGCGCGGTCTCGGTCTTGCCGACGCCGCTGGGGCCGACCAGCAGGAACACGCCCACCGGCGCGTCAGGCTTGTTCAGGCCGGCGGCGGTGGCGCGCATGGCGCGGTTGAGGGCATGCACGGCCTGCTCCTGGCCACGGATGCGCGCGCGCAGGTCGTCGGCGAAGCTGATCACCTTGGCGTTGTGCTCGCGGGCCAGCTGGCTCAGCGGCACACCGGTCCAGGCGCTGATCACTTCGGCCACCAGGCGCGGGCACACTTCGGCGCTGACCAGGCGTTCCTCGGCCTGGGCGTCGAGCAGGGCTTGGTGGGTCTCGGCCAGGCGCTGCTGGAGCTGTTCGCGGCTTTCGCCGACAACGGCGTCCTCGCCCTCCTCGCCTTCAGTTGGCGCTGGCGCTTCGACGGGGGCGTTGGCGACCTGCTGGCGCAGTTCCAGCACCTGCTCGGCCAACTCGCGCTGGCGGGCCCAGCGGGCGTCCAGCTCGATCTCCTGGTCATGGGCTTCGGCCAGGCGTTGCTCCAGGCGCTCGAAGGCCTCCTGGTCGATCTCAAGCCCGGCCTCGGCATCGCGGCGCAAGGCGTTACGCTGGCGCTCGCCCTCGGCCAGTTCGGCGCGCAGGCGTTCGAGGCTGTCCGGTGCCGCAGCCAGGCTGATGCGCACACGGGCGCAGGCGGTGTCGAGCACGTCGACGGCCTTGTCGGGCAACTGGCGGCCGGTCAGGTAGCGGGCCGACAGTTCGGCCGCGGCAACCACGGCGTCATCACGCAGGTAGATGCCGTGGCTCTTCTCGTACAACTGAGCCAGGCCGCGCAGGATGGTCACCGCCTCGCCCACGGTCGGCTCGTGCAGCTGTACAGGTTGGAAGCGACGGGCCAGGGCCGGGTCCTTCTCGAAGTACTTCTTGTACTCGGCCCAGGTGGTGGCGGCGATGGTGCGCAGTTCGCCACGCGCCAGCGCCGGCTTGAGCAGGTTGGCGGCATCGGAGCCGCCGGCGTTGCCACCCGCGCCGATCAGCGTATGGGCCTCATCGATGAACAGGATCACCGGGCGCGGCGCGGCCTTGACCTCGTCGATCACGCCTTTCAGGCGACGTTCGAACTCGCCCTTGACGCTGGCCCCGGCCTGCAACAGCCCCATATCCAGCGCCAACAGGTCGACACCTTGCAGCGCCGGCGGTACTTCACCAGCGACGATGCGCGCGGCCAGGCCTTCGACCACGGCGGTCTTGCCCACGCCGGCCTCGCCGACCACGATCGGGTTGTTCTTGCGGCGGCGGGCGAGGATATCGATCATCTGGCGAATCGACGCGTCGCGGCACAACACCGGGTCGAGCTTGCCGTCACGGGCCTGCTGGGTGAGGTTGTGGGTGAAGCGCTGCAGCATCGATTCGCCCTGGGGCGCGCCAGCGGCCTTCGGCGCGGCCGGCTGTTGCGACAGCGCATAGCCCTTGAGGCGCTCGATATCCAGGCCCGAGAGCAGCTTGTGGTAACGGCTGCCGGCATAGCGCAGCGGGTTGCGCAGCAGACCAAGGATCAACGCGGCCTGGTCGACCTGGCTCTGCCCCAGTTCGAGGTTGGAGACCAGCAACGCATCCTGCAGCCACTGCACCAGTTCCGGCGCGAACACCGGGTTGCGGGTGGCGCTGTGCTCGACATTCGGCTGCAGCGCGGCGCTGAACTCGCCGACGTCGACCGCGGCATCCTGCAGGGCGCGCTGCAACAGGCTGTCAGTACGCTCGAGCAACCCCAGCAGCAGGTCCTCCACCAGGATCTTGCTGCCGCCGCGGGCCACGCAGCGCTCGGCGGAGCGCTCCAGGTCGCGGCGGCTGTCGGCGTCCAGGGCCTGGACAAGTTGTTGCAGGTCTACGTTGATCATGGCCATTGGTCCTTAATGAATTTTGCTTCCCAGGGTCACCACGCCATCGGCGCGCTCGCGACCCAGCCAACTGGTCCAGCCCAGGTGGCAGACGTTCTGTTCGCCGATGCGCAGCTCGCGGATCTCTTCGCGGCGCAGCTCCAGGCGGATGTCGTAGTCCAGCGGGTCGCGCAGGGTGAAGCGCGTCAGCGCGCACAGCGGCTGGTAACCGAAACCGATCGGCAGGAACTCGTGAAAGCGCTGCCAGTCCAGCTGGGTGATGTGGATGCGGAACTTGCCGCTGCGGTCGCGCACGCGCTCGCCCAGCACGGCGTCTTCGCCCAGCAGGCTGTTGGCCAGGCCCAGGCGGTTGCACTGCTCTTCGAGGATGTCCACGCGCCGCTCCAGGCACTGCTCGATCACCAGGTCGGCGTGCTTGAAGTAGTAACGCAGCACCGCCTCGATCAGCGCCGCCGAGTGGGCGCGCAGACTGAGCACGCCGAGGTACGGCAACAGGCGTTTCCAGTTCAACTCCTTGGCCCGACGAATTTCTTCACCGCCCAGGCCGATCAGGGCGAACAGGTGCGACGAAAAACCGTCCAGCGCGCCGCTCTCGAAGCTGGCGCGGTAGCGGTACTTGCGCCAGATCGGCAGCAGCAAACGCTGCAGGCGGTGGTGGAACAGGTCGAGGAACGTCCGCGTCGGGTTGCCGTCCTCGTTGTCGCCCAGCGCCTGCTCGCCATAGAACGCCGGCAGCGGCGAGCTGGAGCCGACCAGGCCGATCAGGTTGAAGCGCATGCGCGCGCGCAGCTGGCCATGCTCGTGGAAGAACTCGATGCGGTCGACGTCGCTGCCGGGGAAACCCAGGCTGGGGTTGGCCTGGAACTCCACCAGATCGTAGAGCTCCTCGTCCTCCAGGTACGGGTAGGCCTCGCGCAACTGCTCCATCACCAGCAGCACCGCCTGGAACAGCGAGTACTCGCGGATGCTCCGGCTCAGCCGGCTTACAGCAGCGGTTGCAGGCCCATGCGTGGTGTCCATTGGTACACCTCCCCTTGTGTGCTTTTCACCCGCAACTCGTGGTACGAGTTGAGGCTGGCGTAGAGCGCGAAGAATTCATTGAGCACCGAGGCGAAGACGAACAGGTCGCCCTCGCCGATGTAGCCTTCCGGGTCGATGGTCAATTCGGTGCGCAGGCCGCGCAGCGGCAGGCCACGGTGCAGGCGGTCGACGTGCTGGTGGCGGATCGACTTGAGCCCGCCGAGCAGGCGTCGGCTGACTTTCTCGGCGTGCTGGTCGTAGTAGCGCGGCAGGTCGTAGGTCTCGAGGATCACCTTCAGCGCGTCGACGTCGGCCAGCGACAGGTAGTTCAGCGACATGTTGCTGATCAGCTTCCACAGGAAGTCGCGGTTCAGCGGCGGCGCGTAGCTGGCGGTGACCGGCGTGATGTTGCGGAAGGTGAGGAACTCGGGGGTCTCTTCGCTGAGCATGCAGATGTCGCCGAGCTTGAGCCGGCGCGGCAGGTTCTGGTTGGTGCAGGTCAGCTCGATCGACAGCGTCTCGTGGGACTCGGCCTGGTGCACGCCAAAGCTCAGGTAGGTGTCCAGGCCGTCGTGCAGCAGCGAGGAGCGCTGGCGGATGCTGTAGTGCGGGCGGTTCTGCGGCACGTCGAAGCTGGCGTCGTGCTCGAACGATTCGAACGGCACATAGTTCTGGTAGCCCAGGCCGCCCGGGCTCCAGCCGGTCACGCTATCGACCGAGAACACCCCGCAATGCTCCAGGTCGAGCTCGGCCGGCAGCAGCAGGTACTCGTCCTGCTTGCCATCCAGGCGGATGGGCAGGGCGTCGTGCTTGAACAGGTTGGCGATCGGCGTGCAGTACAGCTTGACGTTGTCCAGGGTCGGGCGCAGGCGCTGGGCCTCGCCACGGCGGATGTCGAAGCGCAGCTCGACGCCATGCACCTGCTTGAGGGTTTCCTCCGGCAGGCTCTGCAGCACCTCCAGGCCGGTCACGTCGACGAACAGGAACTTGTCCTGGAAGGCGAAGTACTCCTGCAAGAAGCGGTAGCCACGGAAGGTGTTCAGCGGATAGGGAATCAGCGCCTCTTCCTCGGCGAAGCCCACCGGGTGCACCTTGGCCGCCGGCGCGCGCAGCAGCAGCGGCTCGCCTTTCGTGTTGAGCATCGGCTTGCCGTGGCTGTCCAGCGGCATCAGCTCGATACCGGCCAGGCTGCGCAGCAGGCTCAGGTAGAGCATCTGGCTGATGTAGCGCTCGCCGGCCAGGTGCAGGCGCAGCTTGCTGAGCTTCACATCGCCCAGGTTGCCATCGCAGTTCATGTCCAGGCGCAGGCTCAGCAACGCGCCCTGGCCGTTGAGCGAGTAGTTCAGCGCGCTCAGGCGCAGCGGCAGCACCTCGGTCGGGTAGCAGGTGCGAAAGCGGCAGCTGACACCGTCGATCGGCTTGCCTTCCACCGGCGTGTCGCGCTCGACCCGCAGGGCCGGGCCGGCCTGGCGCAGGGGGTCGAACTGCAAGATGCTGAACGCCGGCAGCGGGCGCATGTAGTTCGGCCACAGCAGGTGCATCAGCGAGTGGGTGAGCTCAGGCAGCTCGTCGTCGAGCTTCTGCCGCAGGCGGCCGGTGAGGAAGGCGAAGCCCTCGAGCAGGCGCTCGACGTCCGGGTCGCGCCCGGCCTGGCCGAGAAACGGCGCCAGCGCCGGGCTGCGTTCGGCAAAGCGCCGCCCCAGCTGGCGCAGCGCCGTCAGCTCGCTTTGGTAGTAATAGTTGAAGGACATCCGTCGTTCCGCCTGAATTCAGATCTCGAGTACCGCCAGTGGCGCAGGGTTCGTGAAATCCAGGGCTATGGGAGGCGCGACATCGTTAGTCTCCTTGACTGACACTGACTTGCCCGCTGCCATCCAGGCGCGCGGCAAAACTGACAGAGCGCTTGATGCCGTCCACCTCAAGCTGGCCTTCGATACTGAAAGCCAGCTTGAGCTGATCGTGATCACGCGGTCGGGAAATCACCCGGACATCGGACAGGCGCGGCTCGTAGGCCTCGATGAAATGCTCGATGGCCCGACGGGCCTGGCTGAGCGCATCGTGCAGGCTCAAACGCATGTCGTTGAGGTCCGGCAGCCCGTAGTCGGCAAGCGTCTGCACGCTGCCGGCCCGGGTGCTGAGCATCTTCGCCAGATGAGCGGCCACGGAAGCCATGGCGGCGTCTTCACGCCGCCAGTTGGCACGCTGGTCGGACTCGCCGCTCAGGCGCTCGAACAGGCTTCCGTAGCCATTCATCATCGACGCTTACTCCTTGTCCAGCTTGCCGACCAGCGACAGGGTGAAGTCGGCGCCCATGTACTTGAAGTGCGGACGCACGTTCAAGCTCACGCGGTACCAGCCCGGCTCACCTTCCACGTCGCTGACGATCACCTGGGCGGCGCGCAGCGGACGACGGCCACGTACTTCGGCGCTCGGGTTCTCCTGGTCGGCCACGTACTGGCGGATCCACTTGTTCAGTTCCAGCTCCAGGTCGGTACGCTCCTTCCAGGAGCCCAGCTGCTCGCGCTGCAGGACCTTGATGTAGTGGGCCAGGCGGTTGACGATCATCATGTACGGCAGCTGGGTACCCAGCTTGTAGTTCAGCTCGGCAGTCTTGCCTTCCGCGCTGATACCGAAGAACTTCGGTTTCTGCGCCGAGTTGGCCGAGAAGAACGCCGCGTTGTCGCTGCCCTTGCGCATGGTCAGGGCGATGAAGCCCTCTTCGGCCAGCTCGTACTCGCGACGGTCGGACACCAGCACTTCGGTCGGGATCTTGGTCTCGATCTCGCCCATGCTCTCGAAGTGGTGCAGCGGCAGGTCTTCCACCGCGCCACCGCTCTGCGGGCCGATGATGTTCGGGCACCAGCGGAACTTGGCGAAGCTGTCTGTGAGCTTGGTACCGAAGGCGTACGCGGTGTTGCCCCACAGGTAGTGCTCGTGGCTGTTGGCCACGGTTTCCTTGTAGACGAACGACTTGACCGGGTTCTCTTCCGGGTCGTACGGGTTGCGCAGCAGGAAGCGCGGCACGGTCAGGCCGATGTAGCGCGCGTCCTCGGACTCACGGAAGCTCTGCCACTTGGTGAACTGCGGGCCTTCGAAGTGATCCTTCAGGTCTTTCAGGTCCGGCAGGCCGGTGAAGCTTTCCAGGCCGAAGAATTTCGGGCCGGCGGCGGCGATGAACGGCGCGTGGGACATGCAGGACACGCTGGAGACGTACTGCATCAACTTGACGTCCGGCGAGCTCGGCGACAGGTAGTAGTTGGCGATGACCGCGCCCACCGGCTGGCCACCGAACTGGCCGTACTCGGCGGTGTAGATGTGCTTGTACAGGCCAGCCTGCATCACTTCCGGCGAGTCTTCGAAGTCATCCAGCAGGTCTTGCTTGGAGACGTTGAGGATCTCGATCTTGATGTTTTCACGGAAATTGGTGCGGTCAACCAGCAGCTGCAGCCCGCGCCAGGCCGATTCCATGGCCTGGAAATCCGGGTGGTGGAGGATCTCGTCCATCTGGCGGCTGAGCTTGGCATCGATCTCGGCGATCATGCGGTCGACCAGCGCCTTCTTGACCGGCTCACCGTCGTTCTGCGGCTTGAGCAGTTCTTCGATGAAGGCCGACACACCGCGCTTGGCGATGTCGTAGGCTTCATCGTCCGGGGTCAGGCGGGTTTCGGCGATGATGCTGTCGAGAATGCTGAACTCGCTGTTCTCGGCGCTCTGTTGTTGTGCGGCGGTGCTCATGGCAATTAGCTTCCTTGACTAGGGGGATCAGGCGTCAGGCGTGGCGTTCAGGCCCAGCTCACCGAGCACGCGCTCGCGGGACTCACCGTCGGCCAGCACGCCTTCGATGGCCTTGCGGAACGCCGGGGCGTTGCCCAGCGGGCCCTTCAGGGCAACCAGGGCTTCACGCAGTTCCATCAGCTTCTTCAGCTCCGGCACTTGCTCGACCAGGCTGGCCGGGTTGAAGTCCTTCATGGTGTTGACGCGCAGGCTGACCGCCAGTTCGTCGCCTTCGGCGCCTTCCTGCAGACGGTTGGGCACGGCCAGGGTCATGCTCAATTCCTGCTTGGCCAGCACCTCGTCGAAGTTCATCTTGTCGATGCTGATCGGCTTGCGGTCTTCGATCTTGCGATCGTCGGCACGCAGGGTGTAGTCACCGATCGCCAGTAGTTTCAACGGCAGTTCGATCTCTTCCTGAGCCCCACCGGTGGCGGGTTTGAACGTGACGTTAATGCGTTCCTTGGGGGCTACCGAGCCTTCTTTGGCCATTGGTTTTCTCCTTGAGGGTTATGGCCCTTGGGCCTATTCGAGTACGACTTCGAGATCGAGATGGCACAGTCGGCGGTAGATCTCGTCCTTGCGTTCGCGCACCACATGGTTCTGCGGCAGCAGCTCGCAACAGGTATGCAGCAGGTGCAGCACCTGCAGCGACAGATCGGGCTCCCAGGCATCCACGCCGGACTGGCGCAACTGCTCGTCCAGGGCTTCCAGCTGGGTCTTGGCCAGTTCGTATTTCTTGGCTGTGTAGCAGAGGCGTGCCTGGCTCAACTGCCAGAAAAAGCGCTCGCGCCCGCCGTGGGCGCCTTGCATCTGCTGCTTGAGGTGCTGCACCGCGCTCTTCAGGCCATCCTTGCGCAGGATCGGCTGCACCGCCTCCAGGGCTTCCTCCCAGGGCGCCTGGCGCACGCCGGGCTCGGTGACCGGCTGGGCCACCTCGGCCTGCAGATGGGGGGTGACCTGGGCGGCGATCCAGGCGCGGGTCTCCGGGTCGGCAAACGGGGTGCCATCATGGAACTTCAGCTCGATCACGCTGGGCAGGCGCTGCAACAGCGAGGCGAAGTTCATCTCCACCTCGCGCATGCCGGCCTCGACGTTCAGGGCCTGGCAGCACTCCCACACCAGGCGCTGGCCATCGAACCAGAACGGCGCCTTGGCCACGCTGTTCTCCAGCTCCACCAGCAGGTCGGCGTAGTTGCCCTGCTCGAAACGCTCCCGGTAGCTCTTGAGCTTGTCGGCGGGCAGACCGCGCAGTGCCGTGACGTTCTCGGCGTTGCGCTCGGGCATCGCCTCGATGGGCAGCCACAGCAGCGTGCGGTTCAGGCGCAGGGCGCGCAGGTCGGTGGCTTTCTGCCGCTGCCACCACACGCACAACTGCCGGCCCTGCTCTTGCTGGGCACGCAGGGCTTTATTCGCATCCTTCTCGTTCTCCACCGGCTCGCCCGGAGTGAACAGCTGGGTGGCCGCCTGCTTTACCTGGGCGACGATGGCGCCGACCGCGCCAGGTTGCGGCTCGTTGTCAGCCGAACGCTGGACCTGGCCCTTGAGTGCACGACAGATCGGCAGCAGCAACGGAGCATCATCGCCCAGCCGGGCGGACAACGCCACCTCCAGGCCACCCAGTTGCTCGACCATCTGCTGGAACAGTGGCAGCTGCTCCTTGATCGCGATGTCGGCGCCCAACGCCTGCTCGAGGCGCGGCACCAGCCAACCGATGGCGGCGGAACGGGTACGGGGTTTGGCGGGATGGACGTCGTCCCAATGGTGCTCGCACAGCTCGCGCAGCAGGCTGATACCCGCCAACAGGCCGGCGTAGGATTCGCGCTGGAACAGGGCCCAGGTCAGCCAGGAGGCCACGCGCAGATCCTTGGACTGGTCGCGCAGCAGCGCTTCACTGTTCTCGAGGATCTTCAGCCAGTCCACCTGGCCGCTGGCATGGATCGACTGCGCCCGGGTCAACTCGCCTTCGAGGGCTTCGAACTCGGTGGAGAAACGCACGTCATCACCACCGAATGAGCCCGGCGAGACGGCATTCTTGCCGAGTTCCAGATAGCGCGCAGCCAATTTAGAAGAGTAAGACATCCATATCTCGCATTTAGAACTCGCACATCGATTCCGGAACCTGAGTTCCAGAACTTTGCTGTCGGGAAGTTCTATCGATTCAGTTCACAATCCAGTGAACAGGTGGTCAAGCGGATGAATAGCCTAATGCCATCAATGCCACATTGCAACCACTCAAAAGGATAGGCAAAAGCAGAACGAAAACACCATCTCAGGGTTTCCCTGATGCCGACTAATATTATCCCTGAGGCAACTGCAAAAGTTATTGACGAAACTCAATCAGGTATCATGGATAACTCTTTGAAAAATTTAACAGCCATTAAAAAAAATCGCAGCGTTTTCGCGCTGCGATTTTTTTGAAAAGCGCGTCGGAAAAGTTACGATCAGAACGAAAGCGCGCGGTTAAAACCGACGAAATGCCTAAACTATGGCACAGTGCCATCAAGTTGCTTTCAAGTGTGCTGCAGTTTCGAACTGAATACCGCACAGGCGTACTCGGCAACAAAAAACCCCCGGAACTTTCGTCCCGGGGGTTCGCAACCAACGGTCACACTTCAGGCTTAGAACGGAATATCGTCGTCGAAGCTGTCGAAGTCAGCGGCCGGTTGCGGGGCAGGCTGCTGCGGTGCCGGACGCTGAGGGGCCTGCTGCGGACGCGGCGCCTGCTGGCGCGGTGCCTGGTTGTACTGCTGCTGGCCGCCCTGGTTGTAGTTGCCGCCACCCTGATTGTACGGGTCGCCACCTTGCTGCTGGTTCTGCGGACGACCGCCGAGCAGCTGCATGGTGCCCTGCATGTCGACGATGATCTCGGTGGTGTAGCGCTTGATGCCGTCCTTTTCCCACTCGCGGGTCTGCAGCTTGCCTTCGATGTACACCTGCGAACCTTTGCGCAGGTACTCGCCGGCGATCTCGGCGACCTTGCCGAACAGCGACACGCGGTGCCATTCAGTACGCTCGACCTTCTGCCCGGACTGCTTGTCGGTCCACTGCTCGCTGGTGGCCAGGCTCAGGTTGGTCACGGCGTTACCGTTGGGCAGGTAGCGGACTTCGGGATCCTGACCGCAGGTACCGACCAGAATGACTTTGTTAACCCCACGGGCCATAACGTTCTCCTAGGCTTCGCACGCCGAAGAGGCTGGGTTCACCAGACGCTCGAGGGTCGTACGGTCCAAAATTTTCGTATCCAGTTTGATATAGATGGCGGCTTCTTCTGCCACCACCACGGCGTCGGTCACACCCGGCACGGCCATCAAGCGCTCGGTCAGCCCGGCTTCCCGGACCGCCTCCGGCGTCAGCGGCATGCGCAGGCTGGTCACGTAGGGTGGCTCGTTCATGCGCAACGCAGTGAGCAGCCACACCGCACACAGGCCCGCGCAACCGAGAAACACCATGCTCAGGCCACCGTGCTGGAACAACCAGCCACCGATGATTCCTCCCAGCGCGGCACCCAGGAACTGGCTGGTGGAGTACACCCCCATCGCAGTCCCTTTGCCGCCAGCGGGCGACACCTTGCTGACCAGCGAAGGCAGAGATGCCTCCAGCAGGTTGAAGGCAGTAAAGAATACCACGGTGCCGATCACCAGTCCGCGCAAGTTGTCAGCCCACTGCCAGAAGAACACCTCCACCAGCAGCAACACACTGACCGCGCCAAGCAGCACGCGTTTCATCTTGCGCTTCTTCTCGCCGTAGATGATGAACGGGACCATTGCAAAAAATGAGACGAGCAGCGCGGTCAGGTACACCCACCAGTGCTGCTCTTTCGGCAACCCGCCGCGCTCGACGAACGCCAGCGGCAGCGCCACGAAGCTGGCCATGAGGATGGCGTGGAGGATGAAGATGCCCACATCCAGGCGCAGAAGGTCCGGATGACGCAGGGTCGGGCCGAGCGCCTGGCGGGCCACACCGGATTCGCGATGCTGCAAGGTGCTGTGGGTGTTGGGCACGACAAATGCGATCAGGGCGATACCAACCAGGGCAAGTCCTGCGGTGGCGAGGAACAATCCTGACAAGCCAAAGGCGCGGGTCAACAATGGACCAATCACCATCGCCACGGCGAACGACAAGCCGATGCTCATGCCGATCATCGCCATGGCCTTGGTTCGGTGCTGTTCGCGGGTGAGGTCGGAAAGCAGCGCCATCACCGCCGCGGAAATAGCGCCCGCGCCTTGCAGGATACGCCCGGCGATCACGCCCCAGATCGAATCGGCCTGGGCCGCCAGCACGCTGCCCAGGGCGAAGATCACCAGCCCCAGGTAGATCACCGGGCGACGGCCGATGCGGTCGGAAATCACCCCGAACGGAATCTGCAGCACAGCCTGGGTCAGGCCATAGGCGCCGATGGCCAGGCCGATCAGCGCGGGGGTGGCGCCAGCCAAGTCCATGCCGTAGGTGGCCAGCACCGGCAGTACCATGAACATGCCCAGCATACGAAAGGCAAAGACCAGGGCCAGGCCGCTAGCGGCGCGGGTTTCGCTGCCACTCATGCGTTCGTTGTGGGTGTCGTGCATGGAATAACCTCGTGTGAACCGGCGGCGATTCTATCAGTCCGACGCGTGGACGGCATATACGTGACGCTTTGCCGCGTACTGGCAGCGCGCCGTATACTCCTGTGTTTATGCCCGCCGAGCGAGGCCGCAGTGGACAAGATCCTGATCCGTGGGGCACGCACCCACAACCTGAAGAACATCGACCTCACGCTACCGCGGGACAAGCTGATCGTGATCACCGGCCTGTCCGGTTCCGGCAAGTCGTCCCTGGCGTTCGACACTCTGTACGCCGAAGGCCAGCGCCGCTACGTGGAATCGCTGTCGGCGTACGCCCGGCAGTTCCTGTCGATGATGGAAAAACCTGACGTCGACACCATCGAAGGCCTCTCGCCAGCGATCTCCATCGAGCAGAAGTCGACCTCGCACAACCCGCGCTCGACCGTCGGCACCATCACCGAGATCTACGACTACCTGCGCCTGCTCTATGCCCGGGTCGGTACGCCACGCTGCCCGGACCACGACATCCCGCTGGAAGCGCAAACGATCAGCCAGATGGTCGACCTGGTGCTGGAAAAGCCCGAGGGCAGCAAGCTGATGCTGCTGGCCCCGGTGATCCGCGAGCGCAAGGGCGAGCACCTGGCGGTGTTCGACGAGCTGCGCGCCCAGGGCTTCGTGCGCGCCCGGGTCAACGGCAAGCTCTACGAGCTCGACGAACTGCCCAAGCTGGACAAGCAGAAGAAGCACAGCATCGATGTGGTGGTGGACCGTTTCAAGGTCCGTGCCGACCTGCAGCAGCGCCTGGCCGAGTCGTTCGAGACCGCGCTCAAGCTGGCCGACGGCATTGCCCTGGTGGCACCGATGGACGACGAGGAAGGCGAAGAAGCGATCTTCTCCGCCCGCTTCGCCTGCCCGATCTGCGGCCATGCCATCAGCGAGCTGGAACCGAAGCTGTTCTCCTTCAACAACCCGGCCGGCGCCTGCCCGACCTGCGATGGCCTGGGGGTGAAGCAGTTCTTCGACACCAAGCGCCTGGTCAACGCCGAACTCACCCTCGCCGAGGGCGCGATACGTGGCTGGGACCGGCGCAACGTCTATTACTTCCAGATGCTCGGCTCACTGGCCGCGCACTACGGCTTCAGTCTTGAAGAACCTTTCGGCGAGCTCTCGGCCGATCACCAGAAAGTGATCCTGCATGGCAGCGGCAAGCAGAGCGTCGACTTCAAGTACCTCAACGACCGTGGCGACATCGTCAAGCGCTCGCACCCGTTCGAGGGTATCGTGCCCAACCTCGAGCGCCGCTACCGCGAGACCGAGTCGGCCACCGTGCGCGAGGAGCTGGCCAAGTTCCTCGGTACCCAGCCCTGCCCCGATTGCCGCGGCACGCGCCTGCGCCGTGAGGCGCGGCATGTATGGGTGGGTGAGAAAACCCTGCCGGCAGTCACCAACCTGCCAATCGGCGAAGCCAGCAACTACTTCGGCGAGCTGACCCTCACCGGGCGTCGTGGCGAGATCGCGGCGAAGATCCTCAAGGAGATCTGCGAGCGCCTGCAGTTCCTGGTCAATGTCGGCCTCGACTACCTGACGCTGGACCGCAGCGCTGACACCCTGTCCGGTGGCGAAGCCCAGCGCATTCGCCTGGCCAGCCAGATCGGCGCCGGCCTGGTGGGCGTGATGTACATTCTCGACGAGCCGTCCATCGGCCTGCACCAGCGCGACAACGACCGCCTGTTGGCCACCCTCAACCACCTGCGCGACCTGGGCAACACGGTGATCGTGGTTGAGCATGATGAAGACGCCATCCGCTTGGCCGACTACGTGGTGGACATCGGCCCGGGCGCCGGCGTGCACGGTGGGCAGATCGTCGCCGAGGGCTCGCCGGAAGAAGTCATGGCGCACCCTGATTCGCTGACCGGCAAATACCTGTCCGGGCGCAAGAAGATCGTCGTGCCCGCCAAGCGCACCCCGCGCAACAAGAAGCTGTCGCTCAAGCTCAAGGGCGCACGCGGCAACAACTTGCAGAACGTCGACCTGGAAGTGCCAATCGGCCTGCTGACCTGCGTGACCGGCGTGTCCGGTTCGGGTAAGTCGACGCTGATCAACAACACCCTGTTCCCCCTGGCCGCCACCGCCCTCAATGGCGCAAGCAGCCTGGAGGCGGCGCCGCACGCCAGCGTCGACGGCCTGCAACACCTGGACAAGGTGGTCGACATCGACCAGAGCCCGATCGGCCGTACCCCACGCTCGAACCCGGCCACCTACACCGGCATCTTCACGCCGATCCGCGAGCTGTTCTCCGGCGTGCCGGAGGCCCGCTCACGCGGCTACGGCCCGGGGCGCTTCTCGTTCAACGTCAAGGGCGGCCGCTGCGAGGCCTGCCAGGGCGATGGCCTGATCAAGGTAGAGATGCACTTCCTGCCGGACATCTACGTGCCCTGCGACGTGTGCAAGAGCAAGCGTTACAACCGCGAGACCCTGGAGATCAAGTACAAGGGCAAGAACATCCACGAAGTGCTGGAAATGACCATCGAGGATGCCCGCGCGTTCTTCGACGCGGTCCCTGCCCTGGCGCGCAAGCTGCAGACTTTGATGGACGTGGGGCTTTCCTACATCAAGCTGGGGCAGTCGGCGACCACCCTGTCCGGTGGCGAGGCGCAACGGGTCAAGCTGTCGCGCGAGTTGTCCAAGCGTGATACCGGCAAGACCTTGTACATCCTCGACGAGCCTACTACCGGCCTGCACTTCGCCGACATCCAGCAACTGCTCGATGTACTGCACCGCCTGCGCGACCACGGCAACACCGTGGTGGTGATCGAACACAACCTGGATGTGATCAAGACCGCCGACTGGCTGGTGGACCTGGGGCCAGAGGGCGGCTCCAAGGGTGGCCAGATCATCGCCTGTGGCACGCCTGAGGAACTGTCCGAGCAGAAGCAGTCGTACACCGGACATTACCTCAAGCCGCTGCTTGAGCGAGACCGAGCCTGACTTGATGTGAAAAAGCCCCTGGCATCGTTGAATGCCAGGGGCTTTTTTATGTGGCCTGCACCGACCAGTTCGCCAGCAAGCTGGCTCCTACTGAAGAGCGGCGCACCTGGGACCCCGTAGGAGCCGGCTTGCCGGCGAACAGCGCCGACCGATCACATCTGCGACTGCAGGTAGTTCTCCAGGCCAATAGCCTTGATCAACCCTTGCTGCTTCTCCAGCCAGTAAGTGTGATCTTCCTCGGTATCCGCCAGTTGCGCGCGCAGGATGTCGCGGCTGATGTAATCCTTGTGCAGCTCGCACAGCTCGATGCCCTTGCACAACGCGGCACGGACCTTGTACTCGAGCTTCAAGTCGGCCTCGATCATCTCCGGCACGGTACTGCCTACTTCCAGGTCGTCGGCGCGCATGTCGGGCGTGCCTTCGAGCATCAGGATACGGCGCATCAGCGCATCGGCGTGCTGGGTCTCTTCCTCCATCTCGTGGTTGATAC
This sequence comes from Pseudomonas entomophila, assembly GCF_029478665.1. GTDB lineage: Bacteria > Pseudomonadota > Gammaproteobacteria > Pseudomonadales > Pseudomonadaceae > Aquipseudomonas > Aquipseudomonas entomophila_F. Next base: position 15,792 of record NZ_JARPQB010000048.1, on the reverse strand, counting down.
GCTCGTAGAGCTTGCCCAGGCCCCAGTCTTCGTACATCCGCGAGTGAATGAAGTACTGGTCGCGCGCGGCCAGCTCGCCTTTCAGCAACGTGACGAGGTAATTGATTACGTCCGGGTGACCTTGCATCGCCCTGCTTCTCCCTGTGAATGCGTCAATGAACATAGTTTGAACCAGCTTCTGCTCGCGGTCACTGGGAAATGCGCAATAAGATGCAAAAAAACGGTTGAACGGTAGTGATTTTCATTGAAAAACCGCCCAAATGAGGGCGGTTCTTCTTATCACTTCGACTTAGGCGAGATTCATGCCCAAGGCTTTGGCAATGCCTTCACCATATGCTGGGTCGGCCTTGAAGAAGTGCTGCAACTGGCGCTGAACAACGTCTTCGCTGACCCCCGCCATAGTCCCGGCTATGTTGCTGATCAACAGTGCCCGCTGCTCATCGCTCATCAACCGGAACAACGCTCCAGCATGGCTGTAGTAATCACTGTCTTCGCGGTGATCGTGGCAGTCGGCCGCGCCGCTCAACGCCTGTGCCGGTTCGGCGTGACGTGGCGACTGCTTAGGTGCATCACCATAGCTGTTCGGCTCATAGTTCGGCGCGCCACCGTAGCTGCCCGTGGCCATGGCGCCGTCACGCTGGTAACTGTGCACCGGGCTACGCGGCGCATTGACCGGCAGCTGCTGGTGGTTGGTACCCACACGGTAGCGGTGGGCATCGGCGTAAGCGAACACACGACCTTGCAGCATGCGGTCAGGTGACAGGCCGACACCCGGGACCATGTTGCTGGGACCGAAGGCTGCCTGCTCCACCTCGGCGAAGTAGTTGAGCGGGTTGCGGTTGAGCTCCAAAACGCCCACTTCAATCAGCGGATAGTCCTTCTGCGACCAGGTCTTGGTCACGTCGAACGGGTTCTCTTGGCGGTTCGCGGCCTCATCCTCGCTCATCACCTGGATACACACGCTCCAGCGTGGGAAGTCACCACGCTCGATGGCCTCGAACAGGTCGCGCTGTGCATAGTCAGGATCAGTGCCCGCCAGGCGCGCAGCATCCGCCGGCGCCAGGTTCTTGATGCCCTGCTGGGTCTTGAAGTGCCACTTCACCCAAGTGCGTACGCCCTTGTCGTTAACCAAGCTGTAGGTGTGGCTGCCAAAACCGTGCATGTGGCGGTAGCCATCCGGAATTCCACGATCGGAGAACAAGATGGTGACCTGGTGCAGTGCTTCAGGCGAATGCGACCAGAAGTCCCACATCATTTGGGCATTCTTCAGGTTGGTTTGAGGGTGGCGCTTTTGGGTGTGGATGAAATCCGGGAACTTCAGCGGATCACGGATGAAGAACACTGGCGTGTTGTTGCCGACGATGTCCCAGTTGCCTTCCTCGGTGTAGAACTTGACCGCAAAGCCACGAGGATCGCGCTCAGTGTCGGCCGAACCCCGCTCACCACCCACGGTGGAGAAGCGCAGGAACGTCTCGGTCCGCTTGCCCACCGCATTGAACAGTTTGGCGCAGGTCAGATAGGTAATATCGCGGGTAACGGTGAAGGTGCCAAAGGCGCCCGAACCCTTGGCGTGTACGCGGCGCTCGGGGATGTTCTCGCGGTTGAAGTGGGCGAGTTTCTCGATCAGGTGAAAATCGTCGAGCAACAAGGGGCCGCGGGGGCCTGCGGAACGGGAATTCTGGTTGTCGGCTACAGGTGCACCGCTGGCGGTGGTCAGAATCTTGCTCATGGGCTCTCCTTATCGGTCTCTAATCGCCGGCTAGGCGGTATGTAGAGGAGTATCCGCGAGCATGATTCCATTAACTAATTCATTGATTTTTTAGTTTCGATAGAAAATTACAATTCATACAGATACAAAAAACCGGGCACTAGGCCCGGTTTCTTGTAGCAGACAGAACGTCTTACTCGGCAGCTTCTACAGCACCACCGACTGGACGATCAACCAGCTCGACGTACGCCATAGGCGCGTTGTCGCCAGCGCGGAAACCGCACTTCAGGATGCGCAGGTAGCCGCCCTGACGGGTGGCGTAGCGCTTGCCCAGATCGTTGAACAGTTTGCCAACGGCGGACTTCGAACGGGTACGGTCGAAGGCCAGACGACGGTTGGCTACGCTGTCTTCCTTGGCCAGGGTGATCAGCGGCTCGGCAACGCGGCGCAGTTCCTTGGCTTTCGGCAGGGTGGTTTTGATCAGCTCGTGCTCGATCAGCGACACTGCCATGTTCTGGAACATGGCCTTGCGGTGAGAGCTGGTACGGCTCAGGTGACGTCCACTTTTACGATGACGCATGATTCATTCCTTACCAAACACTACGTTCGGTGATTACGACGATCAGGCAGTCGCCTTGTCGTCCTTCTTAAGACTTGCAGGCGGCCAGTTGTCGAGGCGCATGCCGAGAGACAGACCACGGGAGGCCAGGACGTCCTTGATTTCAGTCAGGGACTTCTTGCCCAGGTTAGGAGTCTTCAACAGCTCTACTTCGGTACGCTGAATCAGGTCGCCGATGTAGTAGATGTTCTCCGCCTTGAGGCAGTTGGCCGAACGTACGGTCAGTTCCAGGTCGTCAACCGGGCGCAGCAGGATCGGATCGATCTCGTCTTCCTGCTCGACCACAACCGGCTCGCTGTCACCTTTGAGGTCGACGAACGCGGCCAGCTGCTGTTGCAGGATGGTCGCGGCACGACGGATGGCCTCTTCAGGATCCAGGGTACCGTTGGTTTCCAGATCGATGACCAGCTTGTCCAGGTTGGTACGCTGCTCAACACGGGCGTTCTCGACCACATAGGCGATACGACGCACCGGGCTGAACGAAGCGTCCAGCTGAAGGCGACCAATGCTACGGCTTTCGTCTTCGTCGGTTTGACGGGAGTCGGCCGGCTCGTAACCGCGACCACGAGCTACGGTGAGCTTCATGTTCAGGGCGCCGTTGGACGCCAGGTTCGCGATTACGTGATCGGGGTTGACGATCTCGACATCGTGATCCAGCTGAATATCGGCAGCGGTAACCACCCCCGAACCCTTTTTCGACAAGGTCAGCGTAACTTCGTCACGACCGTGCAGTTTGATAGCCAGGCCTTTCAGGTTCAACAGGATTTCAATGACGTCTTCCTGTACACCTTCGATCGCGGAGTACTCATGGAGTACGCCGTCGATCTCGGCCTCGACTACTGCACAGCCAGGCATGGAGGACAACAGGATGCGGCGCAGCGCGTTGCCCAGGGTATGGCCGAAGCCACGCTCGAGAGGCTCGAGCGTGATCTTGGCGCGGGTTGGACTGACAACCTGCACATCGATGTGGCGGGGTGTCAGAAACTCATTTACCGAAATCTGCATGGATGCACCTATTTTCTAGCCCTTACTTGGAGTAGAGCTCGACAATCAGGTTTTCGTTGATGTCGGCGGACAGGTCGCTGCGAGCAGGAACGTTCTTGAAAACGCCCGACTTTTTAGCAGCATCCACGTCTACCCACTCAACGCGGCCACGCTGGGCGCACAGTTCAAGGGCTTGAACAATGCGCAGCTGGTTCAGCGACTTCTCGCGAACCGAGACCACGTCACCCGGACGAACTTGGTAGGATGGAATGTTCACAGTCTTACCGTTGACGCTGATCGCTTTGTGCGAAACCAGCTGACGCGACTCGGAACGAGTCGAGCCGAAGCCCATACGGTAGACGACGTTATCCAGACGGCACTCGAGCATCTGCAGCAGGTTCTCACCGGTGGCGCCTTTCTTCGAGGCAGCCGCTTGGTAGTAACCGCGGAATTGACGCTCCAGCACGCCGTAGATACGACGGACTTTTTGTTTCTCGCGCAGCTGGGTACCGTAGTCGGACTGACGGCCACGGCGCTGGCCGTGGATACCTGGGGCTGCTTCGATGTTGCACTTCGATTCCAGAGCGCGAACGCCGCTCTTCAGGAACAGGTCAGTGCCTTCACGGCGAGACAGTTTGCATTTTGGACCAATGTAACGTGCCATTTATCTGTCTCCTGATTACACGCGACGCTTCTTCGGCGGACGGCACCCGTTATGCGGGATTGGCGTCACGTCGGTGATGCTGGCGATCTTGTAGCCGCAGCTGTTCAGTGCACGAACGGCGGATTCACGACCTGGACCTGGACCCTTGACGTTGACGTCGAGGTTTTTCAGACCATATTCCAGCGCAGCTTGACCAGCACGCTCAGCAGCGATCTGGGCTGCGAACGGGGTGGATTTGCGCGAACCACGGAAACCCGAACCACCGGAAGTAGCCCAGGACAGTGCGTTGCCCTGACGGTCGGTGATGGTCACGATGGTGTTGTTGAAAGACGCATGGATATGGGCGATGCCATCAACCACTGTCTTTTTGACTTTCTTACGAGGACGAGCAGCAGGTTTTGCCATGTCTATATTCCTGGGCGGTTACTTGCGGATCGGCTTACGCGGGCCCTTACGGGTGCGTGCGTTGGTCTTGGTGCGCTGACCGCGAACCGGCAGACCTTTACGATGACGCAGGCCGCGGTAGCAACCCAGGTCCATCAAGCGCTTGATCTTCATGTTGATGTCACGACGCAGGTCACCTTCGGTGGTGAACTTCGCGACTTCGCCACGCAGGGTTTCGATTTGCTCGTCGCTCAGATCCTTGATCTTAGCGGCTGGGTTGACACCAGCGTCTGCACAGATCTTCTGTGCAGTTGTGCGACCGACACCATAGATGTAGGTCAGCGAGATAACAGTATGCTTGTTATCTGGAATGTTGACGCCTGCAATACGGGCCATTCAGTGGGACTCCAATTGACAGCTACCTACGCCCCGGAAGCCAAGAAATAGGGCGCGAGATAATATCGCTGTAGAAACGAATAATCAACCCAGCAGCACACTAGCTGCTGGGTTTGAAGCGCAGATCACACTCAGCCTTGGCGCTGCTTGTGACGCGGTTCCGCGCTGCAGATCACGCGCACGATACCTTCGCGACGAATGATCTTGCAGTTACGGCACAGCTTTTTCACCGATGCACGAACTTTCATTACCGACTCCTCGAACCTTAGGGGGCTAAATCAGCGCAGCAGACCGCTGCCGCCGTAGCCTTTCAGGTTGGCTTTCTTCATCAGGGATTCGTACTGGTGCGAAACGAGGTGCGATTGTACTTGGGACATGAAGTCCATCACAACCACTACCACAATCAGCAACGAGGTCCCGCCAAGGTAGAACGGCACGTTTGCTGCCACCACCAGGAACTGGGGCAGAAGGCAGACGGCCATCATGTAAAGAGCACCGAACATGGTCAAACGGGTCAGGACGCCATCAATGTAGCGTGCCGACTGCTCACCAGGACGGATACCCGGAATAAAGGCACCGGACTTCTTCAGGTTTTCCGCTACGTCTTTCGGGTTGAACATCAACGCTGTGTAGAAGAAGCAGAAGAAAATGATCCCTGCACTAAACAGCAGAATGTTCAACGGCTGACCAGGAGCGATCGACTGCGAGATGTCCTGCAGCCAGCCCATACCCTCGGACTGACCGAACCAGGCACCCAGCGAAGCCGGGAACAGCAGAATGCTGCTCGCGAAAATGGCCGGGATTACGCCCGCCATGTTCACCTTCAGCGGCAAGTGGCTGGTCTGCGCAGCGAAGACCTTGCGGCCCTGCTGACGCTTGGCGTAGTGAACGGCGATACGACGCTGACCACGCTCAATGAACACCACGAAGCCGATAATCGCTACTGCCAGCAAACCGATAGCGACCAGGGCGAAGATGTTGATATCGCCTGTGCGCGCAGACTCGAAAGACTGCCCGATTGCTCTCGGAAGACCGGCAACGATACCTGCGAAGATCAACATCGAGATACCGTTGCCCACACCGCGCTCGGTGATCTGCTCGCCCAGCCACATCATGAACATCGCGCCCGCCACGAAGGTGGAGACGGCGACGACATGGAAGCCGAGGCCTGCAGAAAACGCCACGCCCTGGTTGGCCAGGCCAATGGACATGCCAATGGCTTGGACCAGCGCCAGGATAACGGTGCCGTAGCGGGTGTACTGGCTGATCTTGCGACGGCCAGCTTCACCTTCCTTCTTCAACTGCTCCAGCTGCGGGCTGACAGCGGTCATGAGCTGCATGATGATCGACGCCGAGATGTACGGCATGATCCCCAGTGCAAAAATGCTCATGCGCTCCAGCGCGCCGCCGGAAAACATGTTGAACAAGCTAAGAATGGTCCCCTCATTCTGCCGGAACAGATCCGCGAGACGGTCCGGGTTAATGCCTGGTACCGGGATGTGCGCGCCGATTCGATAGACGATGATCGCCATGAACAGAAAACGCAGACGAGCCCAGAGTTCCGACATCCCGCCCTTACCGAGCGAAGAGAGAGCACCTTGCTTAGCCATTTATTCCTCGAACTTGCCGCCAGCTGCTTCGATAGCCGCACGTGCACCTTTGGTGACGGCGATACCCTTGAGGGTGACTGCGCGAGTGACTTCGCCCGACAGCATGATTTTCACGCGCTGTACGTGCTGGCCGATCACGTTGGCGTCCTTGAGGGACTGAACGGTGATCAGATCGCCTTCCACCTTGGCCAGCTCGGACAGACGCACTTCAGCGCGGTCCATGGCTTTCAGGGAAACGAAGCCGAACTTCGGCAGGCGACGGTGCAGCGGCTGTTGACCGCCTTCGAAGCCTGGAGCAATGGAACCACCGGAACGGGAGGTCTGACCTTTGTGGCCACGGCCACCGGTCTTACCCAGACCGCTACCGATACCACGGCCCGGACGGTGCTTCTCGCGACGGGAACCCGGCGCTGGACTCAGATCATTGAGTTTCATTGATTAGCCCTCGACCTTCAGCATGTAGTAGGCCTTGTTGATCATCCCGCGGTTCTCGGGAGTATCCTGGACTTCTACAGTGTGACCGATGCGACGCAGACCCAGACCCTTAACGCACAGTTTGTGGTTAGGGATACGGCCCGAGACGCTCTTGATCAGCGTTACTTTTACGGTTGCCATGATCAGAAGATCTCCTCGACAGTCTTGCCGCGCTTGGCAGCAATGGACTCAGGGGATTGCATGGCTTTCAGACCCTTGAAGGTGGCGTGAACCACGTTCACCGGGTTGGTCGAACCGTAGCACTTGGCCAGGACGTTCTGAACGCCAGCAACTTCCAGGACGGCACGCATTGCGCCACCGGCGATGATACCGGTACCTTCCGAGGCAGGCTGCATGTAGACCTTCGAGGCGCCGTGGGCGGCCTTGGTGGCGTACTGCAGGGTGGTGCCTTTCAGGTCGACCTGAATCATGTTGCGACGGGCAGCTTCCATGGCTTTCTGGATCGCGGCTGGTACTTCGCGCGATTTGCCACGGCCGAAGCCAACACGACCCTTGCCATCACCTACCACGGTCAGCGCGGTGAAGGTGAAGATACGGCCGCCTTTTACGGTTTTGGCTACGCGGTTAACTTGAACCAGCTTCTCGATGTAGCCTTCGTCGCGCTTTTGATCGTTATTTGCCATAACTTAGAACTCCAGCCCGCCTTCACGAGCAGCATCAGCCAGCGCTTTGACGCGGCCATGGTACTTGAAGCCGGAACGGTCAAAGGCAACTTGAGATACACCGGCGGCTTTCGCGCGCTCAGCTACCAGCTTGCCAACCTTAGTGGCCGCGTCGATGTTGCCAGTGGCGCCATCACGCAGTTCTTTGTCCAAGGTCGAGGCACTTGCCAGAACCTTGCTGCCGTCGGCCGAAATGACCTGGGCATAGATGTGCTGCGAGGAGCGGAACACGCACAGACGCACGGCTTCGAGCTCGTGCATTTTCAGGCGTGCTTTGCGAGCGCGACGCAGTCGGATAACTTTTTTGTCGGTCATTTGCTAGGCCCTACTTCTTCTTGGCTTCTTTACGACGGACTACTTCGTCCGCGTAACGCACACCCTTGCCTTTGTAAGGCTCTGGCGGACGGAAACCGCGGACTTCAGCGGCCACCTGACCTACCAGCTGCTTGTCGATACCCTTGATCAGGATGTCGGTCTGGCTTGGGGTTTCAGCGGTGATACCGGCTGGCAGTTCGTAATCCACTGGGTGCGAGAAGCCCAGAGCCAGGTTCAGGACGGTGCCTTTAGCCTGTGCCTTGTAACCAACACCGACCAGCTGGAGCTTGCGCTCGAAGCCTTGGCTTACGCCTTGGACCATGTTGTTCACCAGGGCGCGGGTAGTACCGGCCATGGCGCGAGCTTGCTGGTCACCGTTGCGAGCGACGAAACGCAGCTCACCAGACTCTTCGGTAACTTCAACAGACGAGTGAACGTTCAGTTCGAGAGTGCCCTTGGCACCCTTCACCGAAAGCTGCTGGCCGGCGAATTTGACTTCGACGCCTGCTGGCAGCTTAACGGGGTTCTTAGCGACGCGAGACATGCCTATCTCCCCTTAGAACACTGTGCACAGAACTTCGCCGCCGACACCGGCAGCGCGCGCAGCGCGGTCAGTCATCACACCTTTGTTGGTGGAGACGATAGACACGCCCAGGCCGCCACGTACTTTCGGCAGCTCGGTAACGGCCTTGTACTGGCGCAGGCCAGGACGGCTGGAACGCTTCAGTTCCTCGATGACCGGACGGCCTTCGAAATACTTCAGTTCGATCGACAGGGAAGGCTTGGCTTCGCCACTGACTTCGTAGCCGGCGATGTAACCTTCGTCTTTCAGTACTTTGGCAACCGCGACCTTCAGGGTGGAGGAAGGCATGCTTACGACAGACTTTTCAGCCATCTGGGCATTACGGATGCGAGTTAGCATGTCCGCTAACGGGTCCTGCATACTCATGGGCTAGATGCTCCTGATACAAGAATTATTAGCCTTGCGGCTATCACAACCACCCGAGCGCGCAGGGCAAAAAACCCAGGCTCGGGTGAGCCGGTCATTCTAGACACAAGGCAGAAACGAAACAAGCCCCATATAGGGGCTTGTTTCGTTGCGAGGTCACCGGCGGTCGGAAGATCACTCCCCTTCCGCCGGCGGTCACGCCAACTGAATTACCAGCTGGCCTTGACCAGACCTGGCACGTCACCACGCATGGCGGCTTCGCGCAGCTTGTTACGGCCGAGGCCGAACTTGCGGTACACGCCGTGCGGACGACCGGTCAGGCGGCAACGGTTACGCAGGCGCGAGGCGCTGGCGTCACGTGGTTGCTTCTGCAGGGCGACAACGGCAGCGAAACGCTCTTCTGGAGAGGCGTTCAGGTTGACGATGGTCGCTTTCAGCTCAGCGCGCTTTTTAGCGAACTTGGCTACCGTGAGCTGACGCTTCAGCTCGCGGTTTTTCATGCTCTTCTTGGCCATTTTCCTACTCCAATCAGTTGCGGAACGGGAACTTGAATGCACGCAGCAGAGCGCGGCCTTCGTCGTCCGAACGAGCAGTGGTGGTCAGGGTGATGTCCAAACCGCGCAGAGCATCGATCTTGTCGTAGTCGATTTCCGGGAAGATGATCTGCTCTTTCACGCCCATGCTGTAGTTGCCACGGCCATCGAAGGACTTGGCATTCAGGCCGCGGAAGTCGCGAACCCGAGGCAGGGAGATCGCCAGCAGGCGGTCCAGGAACTCGTACATCTTGTCGCTACGCAGGGTCACCTTGACGCCGATCGGCCAACCCTCACGGACTTTGAAGCCCGCGATGGATTTACGAGCGAAAGTCACGACCGGCTTTTGACCGGTGATCTTTTCCAGGTCGGCAACAGCGTGCTCGATGACTTTCTTGTCGCCGATCGCTTCGCCCAGACCCATGTTCAGGGTGATTTTGGTAACGCGCGGAACTTCCATCACGTTCGACAGCTTAAGTTCTTCCTTAAGCTTAGGAGCGATTTCGTTCCGGTAAATCTCTTTCAGTCGTGCCATGGTCTTCTACCTAGCAGTGTTCAAGCATCAACCGCTTTTTGGGTCGACTTGAAGACACGAATTTTCTTACCGTCTTCTACTTTGAAACCAACGCGGTCAGCCTTGTTGGTTTCACCGTTGAAGATGGCAACGTTGGAAGCGTGCAGAGGCGCTTCTTTCTCGACGATACCGCCCTGGACGCCCGCCATCGGGTTAGGCTTGGTATGACGCTTGACCAGGTTCACACCACCGATGACCAGACGATCATCAGCCAGAACCTTCAGCACCTTACCGCGCTTACCTTTGTCTTTGCCGGCGATCACGATGATCTCGTCGTCACGACGAATCTTTTGCATGTCGGATCTCCTTAGAGCACTTCAGGGGCGAGCGAGACGATCTTCATGAACTTCTCGGTACGAAGTTCACGGGTCACTGGCCCGAAGATGCGAGTGCCGATCGGCTCTTGCTTGGTGTTCAGCAGAACAGCAGCGTTGCCGTCGAAACGAATGATGGAACCGTCAGCGCGACGTACACCGTGACGGGTACGAACGACAACAGCAGTCATCACTTGGCCTTTTTTGACCTTACCGCGCGGAATTGCTTCCTTGACGGTAACCTTGATGATGTCACCGATGCCGGCGTAACGGCGGTGGGAACCGCCGAGCACCTTGATGCACATGACGCGACGAGCGCCGCTGTTATCGGCCACATCGAGCATGGATTGAGTCTGAATCATAAAATTTCTCCGACCCCTAGCCCTTAGACTTCAACAGCGCGTTCGAGGACTTCAACCAGTGCCCAGGACTTGGTCTTGGCCAGCGGACGGGTTTCACGAATGGAAACCTTGTCGCCGATCTTGCACTGGTTGGATTCGTCGTGCGCGTGCAGCTTAGTCGAACGCTTAACGTATTTACCGTAGATCGGGTGCTTGACGCGACGCTCGATCAGAACGGTGATGGTCTTGTCCATTTTGTCGCTGACGACACGGCCAGTCAGCGTACGGACGGTTTTTTCAGCTTCAGCCATGATCACTTACCTGCCTGCTGGTTGAGCACAGTTTTCACGCGAGCGATGTCACGCTTAACTTGCGAGAGCAGGTGCGACTGCCCCAACTGGCCAGTTGCTTTCTGCATGCGCAGATTGAACTGGTCGCGCAGCAAGCCGAGCAGTTGCTCATTCAGTTGCTGTGCCGATTTTTCACGAAGTTCATTCGCTTTCATCACATCACCGTCCGCTTAACAAAGGAGGTGGCGAGAGGCAGCTTTGCAGCAGCCAGGGCGAAAGCTTCGCGCGCCAGCTCTTCAGAAACACCCTCGATCTCGTACAGGACTTTGCCTGGCTGGATCTGGGCAACCCAGTACTCCACGGAACCCTTACCTTTACCCATCCGCACTTCGAGAGGCTTCTTGGTAACCGGCTTGTCCGGGAATACACGGATCCAGATCTTGCCGCCACGTTTTACGTGACGGGTCAGGGCACGACGTGCCGACTCGATCTGGCGAGCGGTGAGACGACCGCGAGCGACAGCTTTCAGAGCGAACTCGCCGAAGCTGACCTTGCTACCGCGCAGTGCCAGACCACGGTTGTGGCCGGTCATCTGCTTGCGGAATTTTGTACGCTTTGGTTGCAACATTTGGCGTACCCCTTACTTAGCAGCTTTTTTACGAGGCGCTGGTGCTTGAGGCTTCAGCTCTTCCTGGCGACCACCAATCACTTCGCCTTTGAAGATCCAAACCTTCACACCGATCACACCGTAGGTGGTGTGAGCTTCGTAGGTGTTGTAGTCGATATCGGCACGCAGGGTGTGCAGAGGCACACGACCTTCGCGATACCACTCGGTACGTGCGATCTCGGCACCGCCGAGACGACCGCTCACCTGGATCTTGATGCCCTTGGCACCAATACGCATGGCGTTTTGTACGGCGCGCTTCATGGCGCGACGGAACATAACGCGGCGCTCCAGCTGCTGGGCAACGCTCTGAGCAACCAGCATGGCGTCGAGTTCCGGCTTGCGGATCTCTTCGATGTTGATGTGCACAGGCACACCCATCTGCTTGGTCAGGTCCTGACGCAGTTTCTCAACATCTTCACCTTTCTTACCGATAACGATACCGGGACGAGCGGTGTGGATGGTGATGCGTGCAGTTTGAGCCGGACGATGAATATCGATACGGCTTACGGACGCGCTTTTTAGTTTGTCTTGGAGGTACTCACGCGTTTGCAGATCCTTCAACAGGTAATCTGCGTAAGTCGCGCCGTCTGCGTACCAGACGGAGGTGTGCTCCTTGACGATTCCCAGGCGAATGCCAGTGGGATGTACTTTCTGACCCATCTGATCGACTCCGTTACTTGTCCGCAACCTTGACAGTGATATGGCAAGACCGCTTGACGATGCGATCAGCGCGGCCTTTAGCACGCGGCATGATGCGCTTCAGCGAACGCCCTTCGTTGACGAAGACGGTGGAGACCTTCAGGTCATCAACGTCTGCGCCTTCGTTGTGTTCGGCGTTGGCAACGGCCGACTCGAGGACTTTCTTCATGATTTCAGCGGCTTTTTTGCTGCTGAAGGCCAACAGGTTGAGCGCTTCGCCCACCTTCTTCCCGCGGATCTGGTCGGCGACCAAGCGGGCTTTCTGGGCGGAGATGCGAGCGCCCGACAACTTAGCGGCTACTTCCATTTCCTTACCCCTTAACGCTTGGCTTTCTTGTCAGCCACGTGCCCGCGGTAGGTGCGGGTACCGGCGAACTCGCCCAGTTTGTGGCCGACCATGTCTTCGTTCACGAGAACTGGGACGTGTTGGCGACCGTTGTGTACCGCGATGGTCAGACCGACCATTTGTGGCAGGATCATCGAACGGCGCGACCAGGTTTTAACTGGCTTGCGATCGTTCTTCTCCACCGCCACTTCGACCTTCTTCAACAGGTGAAGATCGATAAAAGGACCTTTTTTCAGAGAACGTGGCACTGTCGTATCCCTCTAGTTACTTGCGACGACGGACGATCATATTGTCGGTACGCTTATTACCGCGGGTTTTAGCACCCTTGGTTGGGAAGCCCCATGGCGATACCGGATGACGACCACCGGAGGTACGACCTTCACCACCACCATGCGGGTGGTCAACCGGGTTCATGGCAACACCACGAACGGTTGGGCGAACGCCGCGCCAGCGTTTGGCACCTGCTTTACCCAGCGAACGCAGGCTGTGCTCGGAGTTCGAGACTTCGCCCAGGGTCGCACGGCACTCAGCCAGTACTTTACGCATTTCGCCAGAGCGAAGACGCAGAGTCACGTAGACGCCTTCACGCGCGATCAGCTGAGCGGAAGCACCAGCGGAACGAGCGATCTGAGCACCTTTACCCGGCTTCAGTTCGATGCCGTGAATGGTGCTACCTACTGGGATGTTGCGCAGTTGCAGGGAGTTACCGGCCTTGATTGGGGCCAGTGCGCCTGCGATCAGCTGGTCGCCAGCGCTCACGCCTTTAGGGGCGATGATGTAGCGACGCTCACCGTCTGCGTAGCACAGCAGGGCGATGTGAGCAGTACGGTTCGGGTCGTATTCGATACGCTCGACAGTGGCTGGGATGCCATCTTTGTCGTTGCGACGGAAGTCAACCAGACGGTAATGCTGCTTATGACCACCACCAACGTGACGAGTGGTGATGCGGCCATTGTTGTTACGACCACCAGACTTCGATTTTTTCTCGATCAGCGGTGCGTGAGGAGCGCCTTTGTGCAGCTCCTTGTTGACCACCTTGACCACAAAACGGCGGCCAGGGGAAGTCGGTTTGCATTTAACGATTGCCATGATGCACCCCTTCCTTACTCAGCACTGCTGCTGAAATCGAGATCTTGGCCTGGCTGAAGGGAGACGATCGCCTTCTTCCAGTCATTACGCTTGCCCAGACCACGTGCGGTACGCTTGGTTTTACCCAGAACGTTAACAGTCGACACGTTTTCAACTTTTACGTTGAACAGGCCTTCGACAGCTTTCTTGATTTCCAGCTTGGTTGCATCGGTAGCAACCTTGAATACGAACTGGCCTTTTTTCTCAGCCAGAACGGTAGCCTTCTCGGAAACGTGCGGGCCAAGGAGGACTTTGAATACGCGTTCCTGGTTCATCCCAGCAGCTCCTCGAATTTCTTCACGGCCGAGACAGTGATCAACACTTTCTCGTATGCGATCAGACTGACCGGGTCGGAACCTTGAACGTCACGTACGTCGACGTGCGGCAGGTTGCGAGCAGCCAGGTACAGGTTCTGATCAACAGCGTCGGAAACGATCAGAACGTCGTTCAGACCCATGCCGTTCAGCTTGTTCAGCAGATCCTTGGTTTTCGGCGCTTCAACAGCGAAGTCCTGAACCACGACCAGACGGTCGCTACGCACCAGCTCGGCGAGGATGGAGCGCAGGGCTGCGCGGTACATCTTCTTGTTGAGCTTCTGCGAGTGATCTTGAGGACGAGCTGCGAAGGTTACACCACCGCCACGCCAGATCGGACCACGGGTAGTACCGGCACGAGCGCGGCCAGTACCTTTCTGACGCCATGGGCGCTTACCGCCACCGGCTACGTCAGAACGGGTCTTCTGCTGCTTGGTGCCCTGACGGCCGCCGGCCATGTAGGCCACGACTGCTTGGTGTACCAGCGTCTCGTTGAATTCGCCACCGAAGGTCAGTTCGGAAACTTCGATCGCCTGAGCGTCATTTACATTAAGTTGCATGTCAGTTTCCCCTTAACCGCGAGCCTTGACAGCCGGACGCACGACCACGTCGCCGCCAGTAGCGCCTGGGACGGCACCCTTGATCAGCAGCAGGTTGCGTTCAGCGTCTACGCGTACTACTTCCAGGGACTGAACAGTCACGCGCTCGGCGCCCATGTGACCGGACATTTTCTTGCCCTTGAATACACGACCAGGAGTCTGGCACTGGCCGATGGAGCCAGGGACACGGTGCGATACGGAGTTACCGTGGGTGTTGTCCTGACCACGGAAGTTCCAACGCTTGATGGTACCGGCGAAGCCTTTACCTTTCGACTGACCGGTTACGTCTACCAGCTGGCCTGCAGTGAAGAGTTCAGCTTTGATCAGATCGCCAGCCTGGAAATCGCCTTCTTCAAGACGGAACTCCCAGACACCGCGACCAGCGGCAACGTTGGCCTTGGCAAAGTGGCCTGCCTGAGCGGCAGTCACGCGCGAAGCACGACGCTCGCCGACAGTGACTTGCACTGCACGGTAGCCATCAGTTTCTTCGGTTTTGAACTGGGTGACACGATTCGGCTCGATCTCGATGACCGTGACCGGAATGGAGACACCTTCTTCGGTGAAAATACGGGTCATACCCGCTTTTCGACCGACTACACCAATAGTCATGTTGTAAACCTCATGAGTGTACGGGGCTTTCACCCGCTATGGCCGCCCATTTCAGAGCGTTACACGACCAGACCGAAGTCTTAGCCGAGGCTGATCTGTACTTCCACGCCGGCCGCCAGATCAAGCTTCATCAGCGCGTCAACGGTTTTATCCGTTGGCTGGACGATGTCCAGAACACGCTTATGAGTGCGAATCTCGTACTGGTCACGCGCGTCTTTGTTGACGTGCGGGGAGACCAGAACGGTGAAACGCTCTTTGCGGGTAGGCAGTGGAATTGGACCACGCACTTGTGCACCAGTACGTTTCGCGGTTTCCACGATTTCCTGGGTGGATTGGTCGATCAGGCGATGGTCGAAAGCCTTCAACCTGATACGGATTTGCTGATTTTGCATTGGATTTCAGACTCCAGGCTGTTCCCAACGGACGCACTACGCCCGCTAAAAGGAGGCGTGATTCTATAGACGCCCCAATTTAGTGTCAACCCAATAAAAAAAGCCCCCGCTGAGCGGGGGCTTTTTCAATCGGTCGAGTGATTACTCGATGATTTTGGCTACGACGCCGGCGCCGACGGTACGACCGCCTTCACGGATGG
>NZ_JARPQB010000047.1 GCF_029478665.1 Pseudomonas entomophila | reverse complement strand
CCCTGCGTTCTTAAACTCGCACGTCCTCGACCGCCGTCGCCGCCCCACCCTCACTGGCATACAGGGCAAACACCCCCTCGATGGACTCGGTCACCCGCGCCATCTGCTGCGCGCTGTAGCGATCGGTGCGGTAGGTGACCACCAGCCGTAGTACGCGCTGGCCATCGATCATGTTGTCCATGATCTCGAACTGGATGCCGAACATCGACTCATTCTTCTCCGGGTCGATCTGCCGGTAACGAATGGTCCCCGCCTCGGGCGTGACCAGGGCGCCATTCAAGGCGTTGTTGGCGTGGATCTGCACGTACACGTCGAACAGCAACCCGTCCGCCGGAGCCATGCCCAAAGCCTGCTGGATATGCTCCATCGGCACGTCGGCATAGGCCATGGAGTCGTTGATCAGGCGGCTGACGCCCTCGATCAGCGCACCCACGTTCTGGCGTGGTTCGAACTGCACGCGGTGCGCCACCATGGTGGTGAAGTAGCCGACCGTCTCGTAGTAAGCCGGGTCGGTACGCCCCGAGGCCGAAGTGCCGATCACCAGGTCGGAGAGGTTGCCGACCTTGTGCAGGGCCAGGGCGATGGCGGTGTAGATCACCCCGAACAGCGACGAGTCGTTCTGCCGGGCGAAGCCGTGCAGGAAGTCGACCATGGCCTGGTCGGGCTTGATCTCGAACCACTGCGCGCGGGTGGACGCCTCGGCCACGACCGCGCTGCCCTGCTCACCGATGGCCGGCAGGGCCAGGCCACGCGTGGCATCACGCAGCATATCGGTCCAGTAGGCCAGGTGTTGCTGGTTGATGCCGCGCGCCAGCTCCTTCACCGCGTACTGATGGAACGACGGCACGGCCGCTTCCCAGCGTGGCAGCTGGTCCTGGGCGCGTGCGAGGTAGGCGCGGGCCAGGTCTTCCATCATCACGTTGAGCGACCACTCATCGATGGCCATGTGGTTGACCAGCAACGACAGCGACTGCTGCTGGCTGTGCGGATCACGGAAGAAGCGCACGCGCATCGGCAGCTCACGGGACAGGTCGAAACGATGCCCGGCCTCGCTGGCCAGGTTCGCCCCGGCACTTTCACGGCTGGACCAGAACCACTGGTACTGGCCCAGCTGGTTGACCGGCACCAACTGCTGCCAGGCTTCGTCGCCTTCGAAATGGAAGGTGGTGCGCAGGCTGGCGTGGCGCTTCACCAGGTCGGAAAACGCCTGCTCGAACACCGCCTCGTCGACCGGGTCGAGGAAGGTCATGGCGAACGGCAGGTTGAAGATGGTGCCGAACTCGAACGCGGCGTAGGCACGCCCAAGGGACGCCTGGGCCAGGGCGAACGGTGCTCGTTGCACATCGTCTTGCTGGGCGGTAGCCGCGCCCCCCTTGTGCCCTTGCACCTGTGCACGCGCGGCCAGCGCGGCGGCGGTCGGCGCGCTGAAGAAGTCGTTGAAGCGCACCTCGATACCATGGTTGCTCGACAGCTTGCCGATGATCCGCGTGGCCAGCAGCGAGTGGCCGCCCAGGTCGAAGAAGTCGTCCTGCGCCGTCATGTTCGCCACGCCCAGGGCACGGCGGAACTCGTCGAGAATGAGCCCGGCGACGTCAGCGTCGTTGCCCTCTGGCACAGCGGCCGCCACGGCGTCGGGGTGATCGCCTGCCGCCTGGCGCTGCAGCCAAGGCAGGTGTGGCGCACCGACCGGACGCCCGGCGTAGGCGTCCATGGTCAAGCGGTAGAGATCGTCCTCGCGGCAGGTCTGGTCGAGCACCTGGTGCAACACGAAGGCCAGGATCGGCGCCTGCCCGCCACGGATGACCAGCGCCGTCAGCGGCGCCTGGCTTTCGGCGTCCCAGGGCTGCGCCTGCAAGGCCAGCAGCCGCTCGCTGGCTTGCGCATCGGTGGTAACGGTCAGTTCACCGATGCAAGCCTGCGGGTCACTGTCGTGAACCTTTTGCACCTCACCGTCGTCATTGAAGCGGTAGCGGGCATTGAGCGCCGGCAGGCTGGCGACCACGGTGGCGATCGCCCCTTGCAGCCTGGCCAGGTCGATATCCTCGCCCAGCCGCCATGCACTGAAGTGCTTGAGCACCCGCTCGGGAAATTGCTGCTGCAGCAGCCAGGCATGTTCTTCGAATTCGCTGACAGGTCGCTGGGACTGCGCGCCTGAATTGAGTTCCATCATGGAATTGCTCCGCCTTGTCAAACAGTACAACCCGTATTCGGGCAGACAGACCGATCCTCGGTCCTGGAGTCGCGCCCGGCGATGCCGGGCACTGGATCAACGGCGTCAGGCTGCGTTGCATGTGCCTGATCAACACCGTATGCTTTCGATGCTAATCGTAGTAATTATCATTAGTCAAAAATCTGTTTGCTCGTGCGGTATTGGAGAAGTTCGTGGACAAGGGATCGTTCGCACTCCGACAACAACTGGAACAGTTGTATGTCGACCATCATGGCTGGCTGTGCAACCTGCTGCGGCGCAAGCTGGGCAATGCCTGCGACGCCGCCGACCTGGCCCACGACATCTGCCTCCTCCTGCTGAACAAGGGCTGCGTGCCTGCGGCGCAGGACTGCCGCCGCTACCTGGCGCAGATCGCCAATGGCAAGGTGATCGACCTGTACCGGCGGCGCCAGCTCGAGGCCCGCTACCTCGACGAACTCATGCAGCGTGACGAAGCCCTGGCCCCTTCCGAGGAGGTCCGCGCCCTGGCCCTGGAGGCACTGGTCGCGGTCGATGCCGCCTTGCAACGCCAATCCGCCAACAGCCGCCAGGCGCTGTTGCTGCACAAGCTCAACGGCATGGCCCACCGCGATATCGCCGCTGAGCTGAAGGTGTCGGTGTCGTCGGTCGAGAAGTACATCGCCTCGGCCTTGCGCAGTTGCTCACCGTTTTCGCCAGCGCTGTTGAATGAATCGCATTGAGGGGTTTTCGCGGTCGTTCGGAATACATATATGCACGCGCTGTTCGCTCCTACCGAGAGCAGCGCCGAACCTGTAGGAGCCGGCTTGCCGGCGAACAGCAGCCACAGCAAGAGTCAAGTTTGCTTCCATAGGAGATGGAATGAGCGCCAACGATGCGAGCAAGGAGCACACCGTCGCCAATCCGGTGTCCGAGGTACTGCGGCCGATCCGCGGGCGGTTGATCGTCGCCGGCACCCTGGCGGCGGTCGGCACGATGTTCACCCTGGTGCCCCTGGCCGGGGTCGCCCATATTGGCCAGTTGGCGCTGGGCCAGGGCGACAGCGTCGCGCCCTGGGCGCAGATCCAGGCCAGCGTCTGGCAAGTGCTGGGCCTCAGCCTCGGCGCCCTGTTCGTCGGCATGCTCCTGATCTCCCTGGGCGAGACCTTCGCCCACCTGGCCGACAACCGGATCACCCGCCAGCTGCGCCTGGCCATCACCCAGCGCCTGGCCAGGGTGCCGCTGGGCTGGTTCACCAGCCGCGCCTCGGGCGAGGTCAAGCAGGCGATGCAGGACGATGTGAACACCCTGCACAGCCTCACCGCGCACTACTACACCACCCTCGGCCGCACCTGGGGCGCGGTGGTGGCCACGGTGCTCTACCTGTTCGCCATGGACTGGCGCATGGCGATCGTCTCGCTGCTGCCGTTCCCGCTGTTCTTCCTGTTCGTGTCCAGGGCCACCAAGGCCAGCGGCGCCAACATGCAAGCGTTCGGCGCGCACATGGGGCGCATCAACAACGCGGTGGTCGAGTTCGTCAACGGCATCCCGGTGGTCAAGGCCTTCGGTATCGAGGGCAAGGCCCACGGCAGCTACCGCGAGGCGATCGATGGTTTCGCCGCGGCCTTCACCGACTTCACCCGGCCCTTGGTCAGCGCCATGGCCAACGCCCATGCGCTGGTCACCCCGGTGGCGGTGCTGGGCGTGGTGCTGGCCTTCGGCACCCTGTTCACCTACCTGGGCTGGATTCACCCGGTGGACATCCTGCCATTCGCCCTGGTGGCGCCAGGCATGTGCGCGCCACTGCTGTTGATGAGCTACATCACCCACGACCTGCATGCCGCCACCAGCGCGGCGCAACGGGTGGACGGCCTGCTGCGCACGCCGCTGCTGGACGCCCCGGCGCACGATGGCCGGACGCTGGCGAAAGACGCCGAGATTCGCTTCGAACACCTGGGCTACAGCTATGACGGCGACACCGCGGTGCTCGACGACATCAGCCTCACCCTAGAACCCGGTACCGTCACCGCCATTGTCGGCGCCTCAGGGGCCGGCAAGTCGACCCTGGCGCGCCTGCTGCTGCGCTTCTTCGACCCCACCCACGGGCGCATCACCCTCGGTGGCGTCGACCTGCGCCAGCTCGACACCGCCCAGTTGTACCGGCATATCGGTTTCGTCCTGCAGGAGGTGCGCCTGATCCATGCCAGCCTGCGCGACAACATCGCCCTGGGCCGGCCCTCGGCCACTCAGGCAGAGATCGAACAGGCGGCGCGCACCGCCAATATCCACCAGCGCATCCTTGCCCTGCCCCGCGGCTACGACTCGGTGGTCGGTGAGGACGTGCAGCTCTCCGGCGGCGAACTGCAGCGGGTAAGCATCGCCCGCGCCGTGCTGC
Organism: Pseudomonas entomophila; assembly: GCF_029478665.1. GTDB lineage: Bacteria > Pseudomonadota > Gammaproteobacteria > Pseudomonadales > Pseudomonadaceae > Aquipseudomonas > Aquipseudomonas entomophila_F. The sequence continues at coordinate 78,078 of NZ_JARPQB010000047.1, read as the reverse complement.
TCGACCCGGCGGTGCTGGTACTGGACGAGGCCACCGCCGCTGCCGATGCCGAGAACGAGGTGCAGATCCAGCAGGCACTGTCGCGCTTCGCCTACCAGCGCACCCTGCTGGTCATCGCCCACCGCCTGGACACGGTGATGCACGCCGACCAGATCATCGTGCTCGACAACGGCCGCATCCTCGAGCAGGGCGACCACGCGCAGTTGCTCGCGCGCAACGGTCACTACGCCCGCCTGTGGACGCTGGGCGGCTACCAACAGACCAAGGAACAGGAGCAGGCGCCATGCTGAAGACCCTGATCGAACTGCTCGGCGATGACGCCCCGGTGCTGCATCGCTATCTCGTCAAGGCGCTGGTCTACGGGCTGCTGTGCGGGTTGACCATTCTCAGCGTGCTGCCGGTGCTCGGCCACTTGCTGGCAGGCGACGTGCCGGGTGCCACGCGCTGGTTGGGCGTGCTGCTGATCGCCTCGCTGGCGTGCTGGGCGCTGCGCCGTGTGGTCGAAAAGGCCGGCATCCGCGTCGGCGTTGCCGTGCTCCAGGGTGGCCGGCATCGCCTCGGCGACCACGTCGCGCAGCTGCCGGTCGGCTGGTTCGACGCCCAGAACACCGCGCGCCTGAACCATGTCACCGCGCAAGGCATGATGACCGTGGCGCAGTTGCCGGCCCATGTCTTCACGCCGTTGATTACCGGGGTGATCACGCCGTTCGTGGTAGTGGTGGCACTGTTCGTCCTGAACCTGCAGGTGGGCCTGATCGCCCTGCTCACCCTGCCCTTGCTGTTCGGCCTGTTCGCGCTGACCGCGCGCGTCGGCCAGCGCGCCGACGAACGCTTCCACGCCGACACCGCGCGCACCAGCCAGCGCATGGTCGAGTTCGCCCAGGCCCAGTCGGTGCTGCGCGCCTTCAATGGCGCCGACGGCGGCACACGTTTTCTCGAACAGGCCATCGCCCGCCAGCAGCAGTCGGCCAAGCGCCTGATTCAGGTTTCGGCGATGTCGGTGGTGTTCAACACCTGGACGGTGCAGGCCGCGTTCGCCGCCCTGCTGGTCGGCTGCGTGGCGTGGCTGGGCGAACTGTGGGGCGCCGGCTTGCCGGCCAGCGCGTTGATTCCGGTGGTCCTGGCACTGTTGCTGGTCAGTCGCTTCATCGACCCGCTGCTGGAAGTGGCCAGCTACAGCGAGGTGTTGCGCGGCGCGCGCAGCCAGCTGGGGGTGCTGCGCGAGCTGTTCGCGGTCAAGCCGTTGCCACAGGCGCAGCAGCCGACCGCGCCAGGCCATGCCGGGGTCGAGCTGGACGGGGTGAGCTTCCGCTACAGCGACGACCAGCCTGAGGTGCTGCGTCAGGTCAGCTTGACGATCGCCCCGGGCAGCATGACGGCGCTGGTCGGTGCCTCCGGTTCGGGCAAGACCACCCTGGTGCGGTTGATCGCGCGCTTTTTCGATGTCACCCAGGGCAGCCTCAAGGTCGGCGGCGTGGATGTGCGGCAGATGTCCGCCGGACAACTGGCGGCGCAGATCAGCCAGATCTTCCAGGACGCCTATCTGTTCCAGGGCAGCATCGCCGACAACATCCGCATCGGCAAAGCCGACGCCACCGACGCCGAGGTGCTCGAGGCGGCGCGCGCGGCGGGCGTGCTGGAGATCATCGAACGCCTGCCGCAAGGCCTGGAAACGCCGGTCGGCGAAGGTGGCGCGCGGCTGTCCGGCGGCGAGCGCCAGCGCATCTCCATCGCCCGGGCGCTGATCAAGGACGCGCCGATCCTGCTGGTGGACGAAGCCACCGCGGCACTGGATGTGGAGAACCAGGCGGCGATCGCCGAAGCGCTGGCGCGCCTGCGCGGCAAACGCACGCTGATCGTGATCGCCCACCAGCTGTCGACGGTGGCCATGGCCGACCACATCGTGGTGCTCGACAACGGCCGCATCGCCGAGCAGGGCACGCCCGCGCAACTGAGCGAAACACCCGGCCTGTACGCGCACTTCCTGGCCCAGCGCCGTGCGGCCAAGGGTTGGCGCATCGCCGCGGAGCCGGTCAGCGAGGGCACTGCTTGAAGCGCATTGCCTCGCTTGTCCTGTTGTTCGTGGTGCTGTGCGGCCTGTCGCTGATGGTCGGGGTCAAGCAGGTGGCCTGGAGCGACCTGCTGAACGTCTCCGAGGATGCCTGGCTGACCTTGACCGCCAGCCGCCTGCCACGCCTGGCCGCCCTGGTGCTGACCGGCGTGGGGCTGGCGGTGTGCGGGGTGATCCTGCAGCAGATCGTGCGCAACCGCTTCGTCGAGCCGGGCACCTCCGGTGGCCTGGACGCAGCCAAGCTGGGCATCCTGGTGGCCCTGACCACCCTGCCGGCCGCCGGCACCTTCACCAAGATGAGCGTCGCCCTGGTGTTCTGCTTCGCCTGCAGCCTGCTGTACGTGGCGATCATCCGCCGCATCCGCTTCAAGAACACCGTGCTGGTGCCGGTGATCGGCCTGATGTACGGCAGCGTGCTCAGCGCCATCGCCGAGTTCTACGCGTTCCAGCACAACGTCCTGCAGAGCATGCAGGGCTGGCTGCTGGGGGACTTTTCCAAGATCGTCCAGGGCAACTACGAAATCATCTACCTGATCCTGCCCATCGTGGCGCTGGCCTACCTGTTCGCCCAGCGCTTCACCGTGCTGGGCATGGGTGAAGGCATGGCCAGCAGCCTGGGCCTGAACTACGCCGCCAACACCGCGCTGGGCCTGCTGCTGGTGGCGCTGACGGTGTCCGCCACGGTGATCACCGTGGGCGCCATCCCCTTCGTCGGACTGGTGATCCCCAACCTGGTGGCGATCTATTACGGCGAGAACCTGCAACGCACCCTGCCCATCGTCGCCCTGTGCGGCGCCTCGCTGCTGCTGGCCTGCGATATCGTCGGGCGCTTGCTGATCTACCCCTTCGAGGTGCCCATCGGCATGACCGCCGGCAGCGTGGGCGGCGTGTTGTTCCTCGTGCTGCTGATGAGGAGCAAGCCATGAGCGACACGCTGATCCGCCGTGGCCTGTGGCTGCTGGTGCTGGCGCTGGCGCTGGGCTTCCTGCTGCTGGGTTCCGGCTTCGACTTTGCCTGGGTGATCCCCAGGCGCCTCACCCGCCTGGCGGCCATGGGCGTGGCCGGGGTCTGCGTGGCGTATGCCTCGGTGGTGTTCCAGACGCTCACCGGCAACCGCATCCTCACCCCCGCGGTGATGGGCTATGAAGCCATCTACCTGCTGTTCCAGGCGCTGCTGATCCTGGTCCTCGGCACCCAGAGCCTGGTGCTGCTGGGGCGCGGCGGCAACATGGCGCTGTCGATCCTGCTGATGCTGCTGTACTCCTGGCTGATCCACCGCTGGCTGTTCCGTGATGGGCGCAACAACGTCTACCTGCTGCTGTTGCTGGGGTTGGTGCTGAGCATGGTGATCACCACCTTCACCCAGTTCATCCAGCTGAAGATAAGCCCCGGCGAGTTTTCCATCTTCCAGGGCTTCAACTATGCCTCGTTCAACAAGGCCCAGCCGGCGCAGGTGATGGTGGCGGCCGCGCTGGTGGCGGCCGTGGGCCTGGTTGCCTGGCGTACCCTGCCGGTGCTTGATGTGCTGGCGTTGGGTCGTGACCAGGCGATCTCCCTCGGGGTCGACCATCAGCGCAGCGTGCGCCTGCAACTGGCGTTGATCGCGCTCCTGGTGGCGCTGTCCACCAGCCTGGTCGGGCCGACCGCGTTCATGGGCGTGTTCGTCGCCAACATCACCTACACCCTGGCCCGCACCCACCGCCACCGGGTCACGCTGCCCATGGCAAGCGCCATCGCCATTGCCCTGTTCATCGTCGCCCAGTACCTGGTCGAGCAACTGTTCAACTACAACACCTCCGTCAGCATCCTGATCAACCTGGTCTGTGGCGTGTACTTCCTCGCGCTGATGGTTCGCACACGAGGCACCGCATGATCTCCCTCAGCCACGTCCACAAGTCCTATGGCGACAAGCCGATCCTGCGCGATGTCAGCGTGCGCTTTCCCCAGGGCAAGGTGACCTCGTTGATCGGCCCCAACGGCGCCGGCAAGACCACCCTGCTGATGCTGATCGCCCGCTTGCAGACCGCCACCCGCGGTGAGCTGAGCATCGGCGGGCGCGATATCGCGTCGATCGCCATCCGTGACTATGCCAAACGCGTGGCCACCCTGCGCCAGGCCCCGGACTTCAACCTGCGCCTGACCGTCGAAGAGTTGGTGGCCTTCGGTCGCTTCCCCTACAGCCGCGGCAACCTCACCACGCAAGACCACCAAGCCATCGACGAGGCCATCGCCTTCCTGTCGCTGGAAGCCCTGCGCCAGTCCTACATCGACGAGCTCAGCGGTGGCCAGCGGCAGATGGCGTTCCTGGCCATGACCATCGCCCAGCAGACCGACTACCTGCTGCTCGACGAGCCGCTGAACAACCTCGACATGAAGCACGCCGTGCTGATCATGCGCGCCCTGCGCCGGCTGTGCGACGAGCAGGGGCGCACGGTGATCCTGGTGGTCCACGACATCAATTTCGCCGCCAACTATTCCGACTACATCGTCGCCATGAAGCGCGGCGCCGTGCACTGCCAGGGCTCGGTGGCCGAGGTGGTCAACGAGCGGCGCCTGGGCGAGCTGTTCGACCTGGACTTCGAGATCCTGCGCAGCGAGCGGGGTTTCGTCTGCAACTACTTCAATCCATCGCCATCAAGGGAACTGACATGACCAACGCCCGCGGAAAACGGATCACCGCCACCCTGCTCGCCTTCGCCCTCGCCACCGCGCTACAGGGTTGCGACAAACCCACGGCGCAGGCGCCCACGCAGGCGCAAGCCTCCACGGCGCCCTACCAGCCCGTGAGCATCGAGCACCCGCTGGGCACCACGGTGATCGACAAGCTGCCCCAGCGCGTGGTGGCGTTCGACATGAGCGAGCTGGACAGCCTCGACCAGCTCGGTGCGCCGGTGGCGGGCATCGCCAAGGACTACGTGGCCAGCTTCCTGAGCAAGTACCGCGACGACCCGGCCGTGGCCGACGTCGGCACCACCATCCAGCCCAACCTCGAACGCCTGCACGCGCTCAAGCCCGACCTGATCCTGATCTCGCCGCTGCAGGCGCAGAACTATGCCGAACTGAGCCAGATCGCACCGACCGTGTACGACGATGTCGACCTCAACAACAAGCACGGCAACTTCATCGACGCGGCCAAGCAGCACCTCACCACCCTGGGGCGCATTTTCGGCAAGGAAGCGCTGGCCCAGCAGAAGGTGGCGCAGATGGAGGCCAAGGTCGAGCAGACCCGCAAGGTGACCGAAGGGCGCCCGGAGAAAGCCCTGATCGTGCTGCATAACAATGGTGCCTTCACCTCCTACGGCGTGAAGTCGCGCTACGGTTTCGTCTTCGACACCCTGGGGGTGAAGCCGGCCAGCAGCGATATCGAGGCAGGTCTTCACGGCCAGCCGATCTCCAACGAGTTCATCCAGCAGGCCGACCCGGACATTCTCTATGTCATTGACCGCACCGCGGTGATGGAGCGCCGCCCTGCGCTCGACCTGAAGACCCTGGACAACCCCCTGCTGCGCAAGACCAAGGCCTGGAACAGCGGCCGGGTGGTCTTCGTCGATGCGCAGACCTGGTACCTGTGCACCGCCAGCGTGACTTGCCTGGACCGTATGGCGGATGAAGTGATGCAGGGCTACCGCGGCTGAGGCCTTTTGTAGGAGCCGGCCTTGCCGGCGAACCAGGCAACGCGGTGCATGGCACCGGCCATGCCGGTGTTCGCCGGCAAAGCCGGCTCCTACAAGGGATGCGCGCCCCACGGCGGCGCAATAAATAAAAATGATTATCATTGAGGTATTCACGCTTTGGTTCGGAAACCCTAGTGAATGCCTTCACTACCCTCCGAATCGAAAGGAAGCCAGCATGTCGGAACGTTGTACTTCACGACGCCTCACCCCTGTCGCGCCGCAGTTCTCCCTGAACCGCACCTGCGTCGCCGTGCACATGGCCCTGCTGTTGGGCCTGGGCGGCGCCCCGCTGGCAGCGACGGCGGCCGAGGCCGGCAAGCCGGCCAGCCTGGAGCTGGACGAAACCCGCATCGAAAGCAGCACTGACAGCCCCGACAACCTGCCACCCGCCTATGCCGGCGGCCAGGTCGCCACGGGCGGGCGCGTCGGCCTGCTGGGCAACAAGGATTTCATGGAGACCCCGTTCAGCACCGTCAGCTACACCGACACCTATATCCAGGACCGCCAGGCCAAGGACATCACCGACGTGATCGCCGCCACCGACCCGTCGGTGTTCAACAACGGCCTGAAGGGCACCTTCAGCGAGAACTACTCGATCCGCGGCTTCCAGACCAGCGTCAGCGACATGACCGTCGACGGCCTGTTCGGCATGGCGCCCTACTACCGCGCCTCGCCCGAGATGTACGAGCGCATCGAAGTGCTCAAGGGCCCGTCGGCGCTGCTCAACGGCATGCCGCCCGGCGGCTCGGTGGGCGGTATCGTCAACCTGATCCCCAAGCGCGCCGGCGACACACCACTGACCCGCCTGACCGCCACCTACGAGTCCGACGCGCAGTTCGGCGGCCATGTCGACGTGGGCCGGCGCTTCGGTGAGGGCAACCAGTTCGGCGTGCGCTTCAACGGCGTGTACCGCGACGGCGACACCAGCACCGAGGACCAGTCCAAGCGCAACGTGCTGTCGTCCCTGGCCCTGGACTGGCGCGGCGAACGCGCCAAGCTGTCGGTCGACCTGTTCGACGCCGACGACCATATCCGCGGCCAGAACCGTGGCCTGGGCCTGGCACCCGGCGTGGCGGTGCCCAGGCCACCGAAGTCCGACACCCTGCTCAACCCCGACTGGGCCTATGTCGAGACCAAGGACAAGGGGGTGATCCTGCGCGGCGAGTATGAGCTGACCGACCAGTTGCTGGCCTACGGCGCCATCGGCACCAGCAAGACCGACTACAAGTACAGCGGCGCCATGGTCGCCACGGTGATCAACAACGCCGGCGATCTCAGCACCTCCATGGGCCAGCTGAAGATGGAGATCGAGAAGACTTCCGCCGAGGTGGGCCTGCGTGGCCACTTCGACACCTTCGCCATCAACCACCAGTGGTCGGTGAACGCGACCGAGTACAGCGACGAGCAGAAGGACTACGGGCGTCGTTCGGTGCCAGGTGGCAACTGGGTGACCAACATCTATCACCCGGTGTGGGGGCCGAAGGCGCCGCAGGCCTTCCCGCAGATCACCCACATCGAGAACGACCTGAAGAGCTACGGCATCGCCGACACGATGTCGGTGTTCGACGGCCGCCTGCAACTGACCGCCGGCGTGCGTCGCCAGGAAGTGGTCACCGACACCTACAACGTTGCCACCGGCGTGCGCAACAAACCCGGCTACGACACCCATGCCACCACCCCGGCCGGCGCGATCCTGTTCAAGGTGACCGACGAGCTGTCGCTCTACGCCAACTACATCGAAGGCCTGAGCAAGGGCACCATCGCCCCGGTGACCGCCGCCAACGCCGGCCAGGTGTTCGCGCCGTTCAAGTCCAAGCAGAAGGAAATCGGCCTGAAGCTGGACCTCGGTACCTTCAGCCACACCCTGGCGCTGTACGAGATCAAGCGCCCGAACAGCTACACCGACCCGGCCACCAACGTCTATTCGTTCGGCGGCGAGCAGCGCAACCGCGGCGTCGAGTGGACCTTCTTCGGCGCCCCGCTGCCGGACGTGCGCCTGATGGGCGGCGTGGCCTATGTCGACCCCGAGGTGACCAAGACCGCGGGCGGTGTCAACGAAGGCAAGACCGCCACCGCGTTCCCCAAGCTGCAGGGCAAGCTGGGCATGGAATGGGACACCCCGGCGGTGGAAGGGCTGACCTTGACGGGTAATGTGACGTCGCTGTCCAAGCAGTACATCAGTGCCGACAACAGCCTGTCGATCCCCGGCTACACGATCTTCGACGTGGGCGCCCGCTATGCCATGCAGATCGCCAGCAAGCCGGTGACCTTCCGCGCCAACATCTCCAACCTGACCGACAAGGACTACTGGGGCGTGCCGCTGACCGCCAGCCTGGGGCTGGGGGCACCGCGCACCTACGAGCTGTCCGCCACCGTGGACTTCTGAAGCGCCATCCCCACGGCGCGCCTGAGGCGCGCCGACTTTGTCACCCGCCATTTCCTACCCTACGCTTTCCCTTGAGCAGTACCGATCATCGCCTGACGAGGTGACGTCCATGCGCACAACCGTTTGGCTGGTCCTGTGGCTGGTCTTCAGCACTTGCGCACAGGGCGCCGGGGACGACTATCCGAAGTACTGGAATGCGCGCGGCCTGCCCGAGCCGAAGATCCAGTTCCTGGGTGTAGGCGGTTGGCTCATCCACTGGCGGGGCGAAGGCGTGATGCTCGCGCCCTCGTTCAGCAACCCTTCGGGGCTGTCCAAGGGGCTCCCTCCCCTGCGGGTCGAAGCCGACAAGGCGCGCATCGATCACTACATGCAGCGACTTGCGACGCAGGATGTCACCCTGCTGCTGGTCGGCCACGGGCACTACGATCACCTGCTGGATGTGCCATGGATCATGCGCAAGTACGCGCCCAAGGCGATCGTCTATGGCTCGGACACCGTCGTGCACATGCTCCATGCCATGAAGGACCCCACGCGAGTGGAGGATGCGCACTGGACCTGGGTGGACCCGGACCGGGTGAAGAGCGCCAGGGGCTACATGGCAACCGTTCCAGGGTGTGATGGCCGACAAGCGCCCGCCTTGCCCGGCTACTGGATCACCTCGCAAGGCGGGCATATCAGGGCCATGCCGATCCAGAGCATGCATGCGCCGCATGTGCTGGGTTACACCGTAGGTCACGGGGACTACAACCAGGACCTGAGTGAGGTCCCCACTACCGTGTCCGGCTGGAAACAGGGCCAGTCGATGGCCTGGTTGATCGACTTGCTGGACGAAAAAGGCTCGCCCAAGTACCGAGTCCACTTCCAGGACAGCGCCGCCTCCGCACCCTGCGGCATCCTGCCCATCTGGCCAGATGAAAAGGCCGTCGATGTCGAGCTCCTCAGTGTGGGGTCTTGGCGCAAGGCCGCGGATTACCCTGATCGACTATTGAATGCATACACGCCGCGGCTGGTGCTGCTGGGCCACTGGGAAAATTTCTTCGGATACAACCTTGATCATGCTCCACCTCTGAGCACAAGGGCTGTCAAGGAGATGCAGCAGCATGTGGAGAATCTGGCTGCGAAGCAGACACCTACGGCGCAGGTGTACCTGCCCAAGCCTTTCGCCGAAGTCGCTCTGCCACCTGCGCAGACCGATCGATGACCCGGTGTCATTCAATGTGCATGCGCTACAACATACAGACAAACTATTGATAAAAAATCGGTCAGAAATGACATCTTTATGAACGAGGATATTATTCAATAAGGCCATATCCAATCGGGTGTGGCTCTTATGATCCAGCTGCAAGCACTGCTTGATACCTTTAGCGAACAACATGGCTTCCCGCTTCTGCAACTCGATGAAGAGGGGAGCTGCCAACTGCTTATAGACGAAAAACTCCCTCTATCATTGCTAGCTCATCCTTTCCGGTGCGACTCGGTAGAACCAGCCCTGATGCTGCGAGCCACTATTGGCTTGTTGGCGGCTGCGGGCACTTTGCGTCAACAGTCTCTCGAGCGGCTCAGTCACGCGAACTACAGTGCAGGCGCTGAAACTGGCCATACCCTAGCGCTTGCCCCTGATGGCCGCCAACTGGTGCTGTTTGGGCTGCGCCGCCTGGCCTCCCTCACCCCGCGGGATCTGGCCGAATGGTTGACACTGCTGACCCGACAGGCGCTCGAGTGGCAGGCTCACTTTGCCCTTATGCCAAAACAGTTGCCCCCGATTAATCCACATCCGTCACAGCACGTTTCCATTCGCATCTAGGAGGCCCCATGGCAACCAGTCGCATCACTGGCGCGCCGATGCCCGACCTTGCCCGCTTCGCTGCCTATGCAGCCCCGGACGATACTCGGCTGCTCAGCAAACAAGGGGAAGTGGACCCTGTCCCGCTGTTTCACCGGGGCTATAAATATGAGTTGCTCAACCAGCATCTGCTGCGCAACACAACGAGCCGTTTCAAGCAGGAGAACATCAAGGCCCATCTTGATCTCAAGGAAGCGCTGAAAAATGCCGCCCCGCAGAATATAGCCCTGCAAGCTTTTTCGCTGCTGAGCCCGGCAGCTTACCGAGGCGAGCCTCTCACTCGAGAAAACATAGGGGAGGTCATCGTTCTGTTGACGCAGCTCAAGGTTGACCCCGCCACTTATAGCCAACTCAAGCAGCTGTTTGACCAGATTAGCCGTGATCCAAGACTGCAGGTCTGTTTGGAGCAACAGTATCCGGGCAAGATGGATGGTTTGGGCAAAACTCTACTGCATAAAGTCAAAAGGCTCGCGGGTACCACTGGCATCGATCTTGCCATCAACATGTTGCTGCCGGGTATTGGCACATTTATCAATGCGGGACGAGCGGGTTATCAAGTAGCCCAACACTGTGACTACGAAAGCCACCACCATCAGGTTGCCCAAGCCAGCCGCCTACCCGGTCGTGCCAGTCAGCTTGCCCATGCATGCCAACAGGTCTTGAGTCAGGACCATGCCAGCATCGCTGTCGAGGAGGCAACCAAGATGACGCTGGGTGCCGGGCTGGCAGGGCTGAGCGACTTCGGGGTTCCTCAAGTAACCACTGGCGTGGCGACCATCGTCGCCGAGGCGCTGCCCGTCGTAGCCAGCAAGGCACTCACGTCAGGACTGCCAGCCGTCACCAAAATGAGCGCCTCCTACCTTATCAATCAGCAGGCTAGCGATCTACTGCAGGAGAACCCGCTTCCTTACGTGCTGCCGCGCCTTGAAATGAGTAATGACAAGGGGGAGTTCAGTTTCAGCATGCTTAAGCCCGCGTCAGTGCGCGCCCTGCTTACCTATCTCGGGCCCAGGGCTGATGAGAGCCTGCTCGGCAGCGATGCACCGACAGCTCTCAGGGAGATGGAGCAAGCCAGATTGGCCCTCAAGGCCCAGCTCGGTTCACCGGCCGATGAACAGTTGCTGCCGGGCCAGCATGAGGAGAACGCCCCCACAGCGGAACTCAAGCTGAGCCATAAGGTGTTCAAAAAGCTGCTGGCCAAGGATTACAACTGGCTACTGCCTGCCGTGCGCAGCCTCGACAAGGGCGCGGTGGAAGACCTCAACAGCAAGCTGGCCTACAAAGTGCCCCTCGAGGTTGACAATCGCACCGTCTATCTGGAGAAGAGTCCTAACCTCAGTCAGCCTCAGCTGGACGCCTTAAAGGTGTGCGGTGCCCCCAGCCAGCTCAAACTAATCTATCTGGCCGAAGGCTGGTTATAACCCTCCTGTTTATCCGATGGTTGCAACTGGAAGACCTGCTAGGTGGCAAGACACAGCGGCCACCGGTCACGTGAAGGAATCTTCATGTTCGGCGCCTGCGCCCTGGGCACGGGGCGCAGGCGCAATCCAGCGCATCGGCGCAACGGCGCCTGCCTTGAGCCGACCGTTCACCTTGCGTAGCATCCCCCGCCCCTGCGCCACGCCCGAGGATCCCGCTGATCCTCGCTGTGGCGCCATCATTACCTGTGCCTTTGGCGATCCAACCGAGCCCCATGCCGCAACCCATCCCCCTCAAGGACCATGAGAAGGAAAAGAGCCTGGTCAACCGCCGGCTGCTGGCCTGCGCCGTCCTGGTGATAAGCCTGGTGGTGGTACTGGTGGGCCGGCTGTACGTGCTCCAGGTGCTGCAACACGACCAGCAGTCGGCGGTGTCGGAAAACAACCGCGTGCACGTGCTGCCCATCCCGCCCGAGCGCGGCTTGATCTACGACCGCAATGGCGTGGTGCTGGCGACCAACAAACCCAGCTTCGACCTGACCATGACCCGCGAACGTGCCGGCGACTCGGCCAAGGTGCTGGACACCCTCACGCAGATCCTTGGCCTGGGCGAGGACGACCGCCACCAGTTCGACAAGGACCTGCGCCGTGGCCGCAAGCCGTTCGAGCCGGTAACCCTGATGGTCGGCCTGAGCGAAGAACAGATCGCCCTGATCGCCGTCAACCAGTTCCGCCTGCCCGGCCTGGACGTGGCGCCGCAGTTCATCCGCGAGTACCCCCTGGCCGAGCACTTCGCCCATTCGGTGGGCTATGTCGGGCGGATCAACGAGAAGGAAGCCAAGACCCTCGACAGCACCGCGTACCGCGGCACCCAGTCGATCGGCAAGACCGGCGTCGAGCGCTTCTACGAGAACGAACTGCACGGCCAGGTAGGCTATGAAGAAGTCGAGACCAATGCCCAGGGCCGGGTGATGCGCGTGCTGCGCCACCACGACCCGGTGCCGGGCAAGGATATCGTGCTGAGCCTCGACGCCCACCTGCAGCAGGCCGCCGAAAAAGCCCTGGGTGACCGCCGTGGCGCGGTGGTGGTGCTGGACCCGGCCAACGGCGACGTGCTGGCCATGGTCAGCAACCCCAGCTTCGACCCCAACCTGTTCGTCAAGGGCATCAGCTACAAGCAGTACTCGGCCCTGCGCGACTCCATCGACCGGCCGCTGTTCAACCGCGTGCTGCGCGGCCTGTACGCCCCCGGTTCGACGGTCAAGCCGGAGGTGGCCATCGCCGGCCTGGACAGCGGCGTGATCACCCCGGGCAATCGGGTGTTCGACCCCGGCTACTACGAGCTGCCCAACTACGAGCACAAGTACCGCAACTGGAACCGCACGGGTGATGGCTGGGTGGACATGTACACCGCGATCATGCGGTCCAACGACACCTACTTCTACGACCTGGCGCACAAGCTGGGCATCGACCGCCTGCACGACTACATGGTCGAGTTCGGCCTGGGCCAGAAGGTCTCGCTGGACATGTTCGAGGAAGCGCCCGGGCTGATGCCCTCGCAAGCCTGGAAGCGCGCCACCCGGCGCCAGGCGTGGTTCCCGGGCGAGACGCTGATCCTCGGGATCGGCCAGGGCTACATGCAGGTCACCCCACTGCAACTGGCCCAGGCCACCAGCCTGCTGGCGAGCAAGGGCGCGTGGCATCGCCCGCACCTGGCGATGAGCGTCGGTGGCCAGGCGCCCATCGACCCCAACCCGATGCCGGACATCGTGCTGCATGACCGGCGCGCCTGGGACCAGGTCAGCCAAGGCATGCAGATGGTCATGCACGACCCGCGCGGCATCGCCCGCGCCGCCGCCGCCGGCGCCCAGTACCGCATCGCCGGCAAGAGCGGCACGGCGCAGGTGGTGGCGATCAAGCAAGGGGAACGCTACAACCGCGACAAGACCCTCGAGCGCCACCGCGACAACGCCCTGTTCGTCGGTTTCGCGCCGGCCGATCACCCGGCGATGGTGGTGGCGGTGATGATCGAGAACGGCGAGGCTGGCGGCCGGGTGGCGGGGCCGGTGGTGCGCGAGGTGATGGATGCGTACCTGCTTGATGACCAGGGCCACCTGAAAGCCCGCTACGCGGGTACGGCGGCAAAAGAAACCGCGCCGCACGGTTGATACCGTGCAGCGCGAAACTGTAGGAGCCAGCCTTGCTGGCGAAAGGAACGACACGATGTCGGCCAGCAAGGCTACGCCTTGCGTTCGCCAGCAACGCTGGCTCCTACAGGGTATGTGTTGTACCTCTCGCGCCGCCCTTGCCGACGAACAGGAACAAGCCTGCTAGTATCGGACCGTCTTCAACTCTTGATGGGCCGCCCATGTCGCCTTTGCGGACCTGCAAACCCAAACCCGCCGCGTGCGCAGCCATTTCCCCCTGTATCCGGCTTGCCACGCCAAATGACCGAGCCGCCTTGCGCGAGCTGTTCCTGCACAGTCGCCAGGTAACTTTTACCTGGCAGCAAAGCGAGCAATTCCAGTTGATGGACTTCGATGCGCAGACCGAAGGCGAGCAGATTCTGCTGGCCGAAATCGACGGTCTTTGTGTCGGTTTCATCTCGGTGTGGGTGCCGGACCACTTCATCCATCACCTGTACATCGCCGCCAGCCACGCTCGCCAGGGCATCGGCCGCGCCCTGCTGGCCGCCCTGCCCGGCTGGCCCGGCACCTGCTACAGGCTCAAGTGCCTGGTGCGCAATGAGGGTGCGCTGGCGTTCTATGACGCTTGTGGTTTCACCGAGGTGGATGCGGGGACCGGCGAAGAGGGCGACTACCTGTTGCTGCAGTCGCCCCGTTGAGCGAAAACCATAGTCTGAATCGACCGTAAGTGGACAGCATTACCCTGAGCACCTTCAGGCCAATTTACGAACCGCGCCGTCCAATACTTTGTATTTCATTTTATTCGCCATTAATACACCCCCACCCTTCGTTGGGGCAGCCTGGGTCTTGACGGGCTTGTACTGTTCAACATCCCCCAACTCCAGCACCGTCTCAATCGACACCCTACCCTCCGAATTTTTTTCTATCAGCGTGGAAGATGTCGCGAACCAGCCTGCTTTATAGGCAAATAGCCTACCATCGCCCGCAGATCCATCGGTTTCAATTTTATGCTTATCGGTGTACGCCAAGCTACTATTGTCAAATTGATCAAGCAGGCCTACGAGACTGTTATTCTCAAAGACGGACGGCGCATAGACACTGTCCGAAGTGACACTTCTATTATAAAGCTCCACCACTTTCTCGACCCCATCCCTGCTTGTATCCCACCCCCCCATAGCCTCCCCACCACTGTGCATTGCCATGAAGGTCGAGCCTCGCACTCCGGCAATAAATATGCAGCCACTCAGCGGACCACTTGTAACAACGACCTGTTGCCCTGGTTCTATATCATCAAGCTCTATGTTGACCCCGGCAGCGCCCTGTTTTCCATTCGTAACCCAAATAACGTCCACATCCTCCGGCAATGGCGCTTTGTCCCAACCCACCCCCAAATAACCGACCGTTCCATTGAAAGAAGTCACCTGATCTCCCGTCGAGGTCTTCAAGACATTACTGATCTGACTCACGTTCAATTCTGATTTCGGGATCGGACCGAATGACTGCTCGCTATCAACACGGGAAAAACTGAAGTTAATAGATACACCACTTGTGCTCACCAGATTGATGGGGCCCTTACCTTGTAAATTCTTTACCGTGGCATAACTTGACTCTCCAGAACAACACGCTCGCCCCAGCCCGTCAATATCTCGATAAACAGCAGGGTTATTAGCCACCATCCGAAAAAGGTTCAGCCCATCACCAATTCCTATCGGATCCACGCTCAGCCAGCGCCCCACCCAGGGCTGGTAGTAGCGGTAACCGTAGTAATACAGCCCTGTGGCATCCCGCTCCTTGCCCGAGTAACGCAGCACCTTGTAACTACCCTCTGCCTCGCCGCGCAAACTGAACACCGCCGTGCCACCAAACGGGAAGTACTCTTCCTGGCTGATGACCTCGCCTTGGCCATCGAGCTCCAGCGTGCCGCTGCCGAGCAGGTCGTCATAACTGAAGCGCAGCTGGTCGTTGTCGATTTCTGGCGGCTTACCCGTCACCCAGTGCAAGACGCGCACCTGTGCCCGCCCCGCCTGCCCCACGCAAACTACCTGCAAGTCCTCCGCCACGCTTCCCGCCGTTGCGGTGTGGCGCAGCTCCAGCCCTGGCAGGTATACCACCCGCTGCGTTCGCTCACCGCCTGAGGTCTTCTGTGCGCTGACCTTGAGCAAGCGTTGGCTGTCCCCCGCGTAACGGTAGCCCTCGTGATCGTCCGGTTCGCCTTCGCGGCTCACCGGCTTCACCTGCAGCAGTTCCGCACGCGGGGTCCAGATCAGGTGCTGGCCCGGGGACAGCTGCTTCTGCTGGCCGCCCGCCGTGAACAATTCCTCCACGTCCGCCGCGCCGCTCGCCAATTCGCTCGTCACCGCCCGGTTGCTGCGGTCGCTGACGGTGATGTCCGTCGTGTGACTGTTGCCGCTGGCATCGGCCTGATGCTCGATCCGCGTCAGGTTGCCGGCCGTGTCGTAGGTGTAGAGCCGGGTGTAGTTGGTGTAGGTCGCGTAGTCGAATGCCTGAAATGGCAGCCGGGCCGAGCCCGGCTTGCCGCCGCCGGCCATCTCGCGCCCCTTGGCGCTGACCAGTTGGTACAGGCTGTCGTAGTCATAGGTGTTGCGCGGCTCGATCTTCTGGTTTCGCCAGTATGTGATCGCCAGTGCCTCGTCCACCCGGCCCAGCACATTGCCCACCGGGTCGTAGGTGTACTGCAGGTCCTGCAGCACCTTGGCTCCCGGTCCCTCGGTCCTGATACCAACCAGGCGCTGCGTACGGGGCTCGCGGGTATAGCGGGTCACCACACCGTTTCCATGCACCTCCCTCACCTTTTCCCCCATGGCGGCATACTCCAATGACACGACGATCGCCTGTTCCGCCGCACCCTTCACCTCGAGCCAACTGCCGCGCAACTGCCCCGCCACGTCATAGGCCACACGCTGCCCATGGCCGGCGGCATCAGTGCTGGTCAGCCGCGTGCCGGTGGCGTCCAGGGTGCCCACGGTGAGGTGACCTTCGCCCTCCGGCACCAACTGCGTCTCCCACACCGAGGCGTCCTCGCCTTGCCAGTCGCTCATCACCGCGACATCGTCGGCCACCTTGAGTAGCCGTCGCATGCTGGCCAATGCCGGGCCGGTCAGGGCCAGGCTGTCGGTGCGCAACAGCCCTGCCGTGTCGTAGTGGTGGCTGCACCGACCGGCCAGGTTGCGCTGCCTGGCCGTCAGGTCGGCGCCGGCATAGGCGAAGCGCTCGGCCTGGCGGACAGGCTCACCGCTGGCCTGTTCCGTGATGGCCAGCAGGCGCCCGGGCGAGGCCGGAGGCTCATGGCGCCAGGTACGGGTGACCGCTTGGCTGTGGTCGTCGCCGGCCGGGCCCGGGGCGATCTGGCTGACAGCCAGTAACGGGCGGCCTGCGATGTCGTTCAGGTCGAGCGAGATGCCGGGGTCGACGCCTTGGGTGCGGACCGCAGTGCCGGCCAGATCAGCCAGCCAGGTGAAGTTCACAAGATCTGCAGCGAACAGACGGGGATCCTGGCTTCGCTGCAGGAAACCGCGCGGGTCGTAGTGGTGGCGGGTGATGCGTGTGTCCGTGACAGCCGGGGTGGCGGGATGCCGGTGAAAGGCAATCTCGCGGACCGTTTGGCTGCGATTGTCGAACACCGTCACCGTGGGCGTGTGCTCGTGGAGCGCCATTGCCAAGGCCTGCATGGGCAGCCTCCCTGATGCGTTTGGGAGGACGGTAGACGACTTGGGGAGCGCGCGAAACTGGTAGAAATGCCAGGGCCGCTGTACGGCCCGTCGCCGGCAAGCCGGCTCCTACGGTGCGATCTATATGGCCAGTGTGGCGAAGCCGATCGCCCCACTGGGCATCAGTGCGCCATGCCCAGTTCCGCATCATCCATCAACGCCTTGGCCAGGGCACTGAGGTAGTGCGCGGCCCAGACCATCCGTGGGTCTTCGTCCATCACCCCGACCAGGGTCAGGTGGCGCACGTAGTCCATCAGTTCGGACGCCTGCTCGCGGGCATGCTGGCAGGGAATGCCGGGCTCGATGCAGAACAACGGCTGGGCGTTCTTGCCCTCGCCCTGGTAGAAGCGGGTCTTGCCGGGGGTAACGGGGGTATTGCCATTATCCGTGGTCATGGTCGATCTCCCTCAGTGCAGCGTGGGTGGCTCACTCGGCGCTTGGACCGAGTGCTGCACCTGGGCCAGGGCGGACTCCAGCAATGTGCGCACCGCCTCCATTTCGTGGGTAGCAGCCAGCATCAGGATCGCGCCGGGCGACCTGGGTTTCAGCTGCACGGCCTGGTTGGCGACCGTGAGGACGCAGAAGGCGTACTCGAGGGCGCGCACGAGGGTGTCTTCGAGGAAGTGGGCGTGGTCTTGGGGGGAAGGTGGATCGGGGACAATCCTCAGCATGCTCGTACTCCAACAATGGTTGTGGGTTGAGCCGTCAGCTGAGCTGCTGTCAAACAGTCGGGTGGCAGCTGTACGCGGGTTGACAGACCGAGATCGTTGGCACTCGGCGCACACAAGGTGCCCGCACGTACAGCCGCCATTGAGCGTATGCACACGTGGACAACAATCGACGGTCTGTCAAAACCGGCCGCTGAATTGGCAGCGGCTGGCCGAGACTAGAGACCGGGTTGGCCTGGGGCAAGGGCTGGAGGGCGGCAATAGCATGCTTCGGAAATGGACTACACGGAATAGGGAAATTCCGACTCATTGGCGCGATATCGGCGTTCAGAGCCAGGAAACAACGAAAGGCTTGTTACAGATATCGCGTGATGGCTAGCTGGTGCAAGTCGCAAGCCTTGCTGCGCGCTCAAGATCGAGCGCCGCCCGCGCGGCGCTTCGCCGGCAAAGCCGGCTCCTACCGTTTGTTTCGGGCCAGTTTTGTCTGGGAAGGTACCGGGGACCGCCTTGTTGGCACGACGCAGTTTCAGCATGGGCGCTGCCGCCGCTGCGCATGACGGGAGACATGCGCCAAGGCGAGCACCGCCTCTGGCACAGGCATAACTGGCCCGAAACAGATGTAGGAGCTGGCTTTGCCGGCGAAGCGCCGCGCGGGCGGCGCTCGATCTCATAGGCGCGGCCCCCCTTCCGTCGAACCTCCCGAAAAACAACTTATGGTCCTGTAGGCAGACAAGGCACCCTCACAGCTTCCAATCCAGGCTGACCATCACCGTCCGCGGCTCGCCCATGTAGACGCCGTTGTAGAACCCGACATTGTTGAAATAGTGCTGGTCGAACAGGTTCTTCACGTTCACCGACGCCGACAGGTGCTCGTCGAACTGATAGCGCCCCATCAGCCCGACCAGGGCATAGGCGTCCTGGGTCATGCGGTCCGGGGTGGTGACGATGTTGCCGTTGCTGTCACGCCCGATCGGCCGCCTGCCGTTGCCGTAGATGTCGCTCTGCCAATCGAGCGTGCCGCCCACCGTCAACTGCGGCAACAACTGGTAGGTGCTGGAGAACCGCACCAGGTTCATCGGCTGCTCGGTGTTCTTGCGAGTTTTGTCGCCGTTGACCGCATGGCTGTAGCTGTAGCCCAGGCTCATCTGCCAGCCCGGCATCACCTCCCCCGCCAGCTCTGCCTCGAAACCCTCCACCACCACGCCCTTGCCGCCGGACTTGTAGTACTGCTGGCCGTTGGGCCCGAGCGGCACCGAGTCGTCGATCTCCGGCACGTTGTCCTGCTTGCTGCGGTAGACGGCCGTGCTGAGGTTGGCGCGGTCGTCGAACAGGCTGCCCTTCAAACCGATTTCATAGACCTTGCCGACGATGGGTTCGAGGAACTTGTCGCTGACGTCCTTGCGCGTCTGCGGGTTGAAGATGTCGGTGTAGCTGGCGTACACGGTGTACTGCTCGGTGAGGTCGTAGAGCACGCCGGCATAGGGGGTCCACTGGTCGTTCTGGGTCTGCTGGCTGACGCTGGAACGGGTCAGCGCGAGGTTGGCATCGTAGGTCCAACTCTTGCTCTCGCTCTCCCAACTGCCGTAGCGGCTGCCCAGCACCACGTGCAAGCGGTCGGTGGGGTTCAGGCGGGTGGCGATATAGCCGGCCTTCTGCCGGGTGTACGAGCGCGACGAATCCAGGCCGCTGTCTCGGTCGCTGAACTTGGCAATGCCGCCCATGTACTTCCAGTCCGGGATCTTCGCGTAGTCCTTGGGGTCGACGCGGCCGACGAACGCCGGCGCCGTGCTGCGCAGCTCCGATACGCCATAACCGACCATGAAATCGTGGCTTCGCCCCAGCAACTGATAGGGCCCGGCCAGGTTCAGGTCGAGGGCGTCCATCTTCTCCACCCCGGCGAAATGCGAGCTCCAGGCGCTCATGCCGCTGCGGTCGGCGGCGGGGAAACCGTTGCCACCGTAATACACCTTGCCGTCGGTGTCGCTTTGGCGGTGGGTATAAGCGGCTTTGAGCAGCCAGTCATCACCCAGGTGCTGGTCGAGGGTGGCGAACACGGTCTGGTCCTTCAAGGGCCAGGACGACCAGGGCGCGGCCAGGTTGGTCGAACGCGCCATGTGTGCCTTGCCGCCGTCGGCATTCCAGTAAGGCACGGTGCCCCAGGAGGCGCCCTGCACATGCTTGTTCTGGTAGTCGTAGCCCACGGCGAACACCGTGCTGTCGGTGAGGTCGGCTTCAAGAATGCCGTAGGCCACCTCGCGCTGGCTGGCGTACTTGTCCATGTAGGACTTGCTGTCGCGGTAGGCCAGCACCGTACGCCCACGCAGGCGCCCTTCCCAGCCCAATGGTCCGCCAACATCGACGTAACCGCGGTAATTGTCATAGCTGCCGGCACTCAGGCCCGTGCGCACATCCAGCTGGGCGGTCGGGCGCTTGCGCACCATGGCGATGGTCCCGGACGGGTCCCCTGCCCCGGTGGTCAGGCCGGTGGCGCCGCGCACCACTTCGATGCGGTCGTAGATGATGGTATCGGAGTCGGACTTGAGCCCGGAGAAGGTGTTGAGCATCCCGTCGATCTGGAAATTGTTGATCGCGTAGCCACGGGAGAAATAGATCGGCCGCTCGGAATCGTTGCGCTGCACGGTAACGCCAGTGACGTGGGCCATGGCCTCGGACAGCGAGTCGAGCCGGAAGTCGTCGAGCTGCTGGCGGGTCAGCACCGAGACCGATTGCGGGGTGTCCTTGATCGACAGGTTCAGGCGCGTGGCCGCGCTCATGCTGCCGGTGGTGTAGGAACCGGTGTGCTCGGTGGTGCTGCCCAGGCCCTGGGCGAGGATTTCGGTGGAGCCGAGTTCCAGCACACCGTCGTTGGAGCTGGGGTAGGTTTGTTCGGCCTGGGCGAATGGGCCGATGACGGTGGCGCACAGACCCAGGGTGAGGGTCATGGAACGGCTGATGGGCGCGAACATCGCTGCCTGTCTCCTTGTTCGATTCGAGGGGTGTCCTTGGCTGCCGGTGAGAGGCAGCCATAGGAGAACGATTCGCGTATGCGAATCATTATCGAATCATGACAAGAAGGAAGGCATGCTGTGGTCTTACGGGCGCTTTCGCCAGCAAGGCTGGCTCCTACGAGGGGATGCGCCTGTCCCGTAGGAGCCAGCCTTGCTGGCGAACACCGGCAACGCAGTTGTCAGGGCATCACAGGCGGCACGTACTGCAAGGTGGTACCCAGCGCCCACAACAACACCAGCACCAGCGGCACATGCACCAGCAGTTGCACGAACGAGAAACCAATCAGGTCGCGTGCCTTCAATCCCAGCACCCCCAGCAGCGGCAGCATGTAGAACGGGTTGATCAGGTTCGGCAACGCCTCGGCGGCGTTGTAGATCTGCACCGCCCAGCCCAGGTGGTACTGCAGGTCGTTGGCCACCAGCATCACGTACGGTGCCTCGATGATCCACTTGCCGCCCCCGGACGGGATGAAGAAGCCCAGCACCGCCGAATACACCCCCATCAGCAACGCATAGGTGTCGTGGGTGGCGATCTGGGTGAAGAACAGCGAGATGTGATGGGCCAGGGTCTGCTCATCGACGCCTTTGACCTGGGTAAGGATGGCGGCGATCGAGCCATACAGCGGGAACTGGATCAGCACCCCGGTGGTGGTTGGTACGGCGCGGGCCACGGCGTCGAGGAAGCTGCGCGGGCGCCAGTGCAGCAAGGCCCCAAGCATGATGAACAGCAGGTTGTAGGTGTTCAGCCCGGAGATCGCGGTGATCGCAGGCTTGGTGGCGAACTCCTGGTACAGCCAGCCGGCGGCCAGGGCCACCAGCAGCAGGATCAGGATCGGGCTGTATTCCAGCCACTCGCCCGGGCGGGTGCGCTGTGGCGAGGGTGGCGCGCTGAAGCTGGGGTCGACACCACAGTCCTGGGCGCTGCGGGCGCTGTTCGGGCCCGGGGCGGTGGCGTAGGCGACGATCAGCGAGACGATCACCAGCGCCGCCAGCATCACCCCGGATTGCCAGAGGAAGATGGTCTCGGTGAAGGGGATCACCCCGGTGATGGCGAGGATCGACGGCGGCAGGCTGGCGGGGTTGGCCTGCAACTGCGCGGCCGACGACGACAGGCCCAGCGCCCATACCGCGCCCAGGCCGAGATAGGCGGCGGCACCGGCGGCGCGGTAGTCCATCTTCAGGTCGGTGCGACGGGCCAGGGCGCGCACCAGCAGGCCGCCGAACACCAGCGACAGGCCCCAGTTGAGCAACGAGGCGAGCATCGAGATCAGCGCTACCCAGCACACCGCCGAGCGGCCATTGCTCGGTAGTCGCGCCAGGCGGTCGATCAGCCGCGCGGCGGGTGGCGAGCTGGCCACCACATAGCCGCCGATGACCACGAAGGCCATCTGCATGGTGAAGGGGATGAGGCTCCAGAAGCCATCGCCAAAGGCCTTGGCGGTGTCGGTGGGCTTGCCGCCCATGGCCAGGGCGCCGAGGCACACCAGCATCACGGCGAGGGCGGCGAATACCCAGGAGTCGGGGAACCAGCGTTCGGCCCAGTTCGAGCAACGCAGGGCAAAGCGGGCGGAGCGGCTGTCTTGGATTTCAGCGGCCACGGTAATGTCCTTTTCTTGTTGGATTGTCGGATTACCGGGCGAGTCTATAGGGGGGGCGCGGTTGGGGGCCGAGGAGCTACGACTAAAGTATTAGGCAGGCACGAGAGCTGTATGCCGGCCAGGTGTTTGGCGATAGGTCTGCGCTGCGCTCAAGATCGAGCGCCGCCCGCGCGGCGCATCGCGGATGAATCCGCTCCTACATCTGTTTCGGGCCAGTCATGCCTGTGGGGCCATGGGTGCCCGCCTTGGCGTATGCCTTGATATTGTGTCGGGCCAACGAATACCTCCCAGGATTGGCCCGAAACACATGTAGGAGCGGATTCATCCGCGATGCGCCGCGAGAGCGGCGCTCGATTTCATGGACGCTACAACGGCTACTTAGGCCCGATATCGGTGTAGAGCGTGGTGACACTGCCCGCCACGATAAGCTTCACCGGCCCCCCCGTCGCATCCAGGCGCACCGCGCGGGTGTGTGGATGCGGGTCGGCAAAGTACGCCGCCGGGTTGTAATACAGCCGGTCCGCGGAACCTTGCACCAGCTCGCCGCGGATGGTCACCTTGGGCTTCTTGCCCGCCGGGATCCCCGACCAGTCGCTGCCGAACGACAGGGTGAAGGTGAACAGCGTCTGCCAGTTGGCGGGAATATCCTGACCGACCCAGGCGTACTTGAAGTCGTTGTCCAGGGTGTTGTTGTCGGAATGGCTGAGGGTCTTGCCATTGAGCGGCGTGCCCGAGGAAATGGTGTACTTGGTGCCTTTGGGGATGTTCTCGAACACCACCGCCAGGTCCACCAGCGCGCCTTCGTCGCCCTGGTTGTAGCCGGCGGTGCTGACCACCTGCGGCAAGTCGCCACGGACCATCTGCACGTTGCGCTGGGCAATGTTGGCGTTCTTCGAAAGCACGTCCGCCAGGTCGGTGATGTTGGTCACGCCCTTCAGCGGGTTGGGATGGTCCGGGGTGCTGGCCACCGCGATCATGCAGTAGTGGTCGGAGGTGTCTGGCGGCACCCAGGTGAAGCAGTCGAGGGACGCGCCGATGGCCCCGGCCTTGATGGCGAACGGCGGGTTCTTGTCGCCCCCCGAGGTCTTCAGCTGGTTGCCCTCCCACAGGTACGGGTACAGCAGGATGTTGGGGGTGGCCCAGAACAGGTTCCAATACCCGGCCAGCTCGCCGGCGGTGTAGTTCTTGCCACGCACGTAGAGGTAGTTGGGCAAGCCGATGTACAGCTTGTTGTCGTAGCCGTTGTTGTAGTTGGCCGGGTCGGTGAGTACCGAGGGGACGGCCAGCGGTTCCTTGCCGGCGAGAATGATGTCGGGCGAGGAAGATGAAGCGCTGCGCGGCACCGTGCCGTTTTCCGAAAGCGTCGCGCGAACGACAATCCCGCTCCAGGTTTCAGTAGCCATGTTGCATGCTCCTTGCAAGGGTTATTTCGACAGGTTGATCTGCACCTTCTGCAGCAGGGTCTTCTTCACCGGCCCACCCGAGCTGCCATCGATGCTCGACAGGCTCAGGGTGATCGACGACGTGGCCTTGAGCTGCTCGGGCTTGGCCACCCACAGGTTGAGGCTCAGGTCCATCTCGAAGGCTTCCTGCTTCTTGCTCTGCTTGCCCAGCAGGCTGGTGCCGGCGATGTCCTGGCGCGAGACCGCCAGCTTGGGGTTGGTGGCATCCACCGACACTTGCGTGTCCGCCGGGATGTCGGTGTAGCGCACCTCCAGGTCCAGTTCGGCGAAGGTGACGATCTGCGCGTACTGGGCACTGACCACCAGGCTGGCCGGGTCGTTCACCGCCTGGGTGTTCGCGGCGGTGAGCAAGGTGTACGGCGTGCCGTCGGAGGTCTGCTGGCGGGCGATGGCGTAGCCGGTCTGCGCCGAGACGCTCGAGGCGACGTTGACCAGGCCGCCGATGCCGGTCGAGACGATCTGCAGGCCGGAGAAGATTCCGGTCACTGCAAAGCTTGTATCTGCCATGTTCGTAGCTCCTTTACGTGGGTTGTGGGTCAGCTGGTGCGGTAGTGCTCTGCTTCGTACTTGCTGGCCATGTAGTTCAGCAAGTCGACCCGCAGTTCGGCCAGTTCGAGGAATGCGTCACTCCCGTACACCTTGGCCGCCGTGTAGAAGGCGGCCCACCAGGGGATCAGGTCCTTGAGCAGGCCTGGGCCGGCGCTGGGGCTCCCCAGCACCGTGTCTATCGCCGTCCCGATCTCCAGGCGAGTCGGGTCGGTCTTGTTCAGTTGCTTGTCGATCACGCTCACCAGCCAGTGGTTGGACGGCAGGTTGGCCGGTGGCGTGATATTGGGTGCGTTGGTGTCGGCCTTGACCGGCTGGAACGCCGCCGGCACCCGGCTGACATAGGTGGTGCGGTACATCACCCGCCAGGGCTCGCTGGGGTTGTTCATGGCCTCGCGCATGGCGGCGGCCGAGGCACTGGTGGCGTTGTTCAGCCAGTTCTGGTCCACCACCTGCGCCAGCACGCTGAAGTTGTCGGCGGCCGGTGCCAGCAGGAACGACATGTAGCGGTAGGCATCGACCTTGCCCGGCGCGGCGTTGGCGCCGTAGCCGCTGAACTTCAGGTTGCCGCCCTCCTGGGTGAGGATTGGCGCGGGCAGGAAGTTGGTCGGGCTTACGCTGCAGCTCAGGGCAAAGCCGTTGGACAGCGCCTCGACCTTGGTCGCGGTCATGGTCCAGGTGTTGCCCAGCAGGGTGTCGGCCTCGATGTAGTAGCCACCAAACGGCGTGCCGATGTCGGCCTTGAACTCCAGGCCCGCGGCGAAGGTCAGGCTGCTGGTGCCGGTGTAGGTCTCGCTGTAGCTGTTGGCGAAGCTGTGCTCCTCCTTGTGCAGCCCCCCCGCCGCCGTCCATACGTAGTTGTTGTAGAGGCTGCGCAGGTTGCGCTGGTTGGCGAAGTCGTAGAACTGGTTGGACCTGAGCTTGTCGCGCAGGTTGTCCATGGCGGCCACCGTGCGGTACTTCTTGACGTCGAACTGGTCGTAGTAGGCCTTGAGCTGCTGCTCCTGCTTCTCGATCCTGCGCTTGGTGTCGTAGGCCTCGAGCGGCTTGAAATAGCTGCCACGTTCATCGTTGGCTTCGGGGTAGTCCGGGTCGTTGACCAGGCCGACCTTGCCGTCCAGGGTGCCGTTCTTCACATAGCGCGGGTTGATCGGGAAGTCGATGATGTTGGTGTCCACCGGGATCGTGGTGTTCGGCGCCAGCACATAGCCCACGGGGGTCTGGGTGCCCTTGAGCGCCTGCATGTAGAGGTCGGCGGTGGACGACTTGACCAGGGCTATACCGACGTTGTTCTGGATGTAGCGCCGCCCCACCGTCAGGTTGAGCACCGCGTTGGCCGCCTCCCAATTGCCGGAGGGGGTCATCGAGGTGGCCAGGCTCACGCTGCTGGAATGGTTCTGCGACACCTCCAGGCCATCGCCCAGGTTGCCCGACAGCACCATCTTGGCGCCACCGGTGATGGTGGTTTCCAGCACCATGGTCTCGGCCTCGGCGCCCAGGCCCACCGACACATCGCTCTTGCTCTTCTGGTACAGGCCGCCCTTGAGGTTGAACTCGCCGTTGAAGGTCGAGGTCTTGTTGCCGGTGAAGGTCCAGCTCTTGCTTTCGCTCTCCTGGTAGGTGACCGAGCAGGCCGAGGCGTAGTCCGACGCCGGGCCGCCCATGTCGCCGACCCAGTAGGCCAGGGTCTGGTTCTCGCTGGGCAGCGGTGGGCCGCCTTCGATGAAGCCGATGATGGTCGGCTTGCTCTGCACCTGGCCGACGAACAGCGTGTCCAGGTCACCCACTTTGTAGCCCACCTCCAGCGCCGTCACGCCGTCGCTGCTCTGGTAGAAATAGCCGCGCTTCATCACGCTGAAGATCTTGCCGTAGGCGTCCTTCTCGGCACTGGCGTACTCGATCACCGAAGGCTGGCCCTGGATCCGCGCGACGTAGTAGTCCGGCGTGCCGCCGAGGGTGTTGACCACGTACTGCGCCTCGTTCTGGATCGGCGCCGCGGCGCTGCTCCATTGCGGCGGGCTGGCGGCCGGGGTCAGGGTGCCGTTGTTGCCAAAGCCGGTGAAGTCGAACAGCGTCGGGCCGGAGCCGGCCTCGATGCGCCAGTAGGCGGCCAGGTGCTCCTCGCCACCGACCAGCGCCTTGTTCATGCTCTCGCGGATCTGCTGCTCGGTCAGGCGCGTGGAGAACAGCCGCACGTCGTCGATGCGGCCGCTGTACGGCAGCGTCAGCGTCGCCCCCTGGCGGGCGCCGCCGAAGGTGAACTGGCTGTCCTGGTAACCGCCGACATCGGCCACCGTCAGGCGCAGCGGCAGGCTGCCGCGACCGTTGACCACCAGGCTGGCCTGGGCCACGTCCTGCCAGATCGTCCACAGCTGGTTGCTGCTCAGTATCAGGGTGTTGTTGCCGGTGAGGTCCTTGGCATTGGTGCCGGCCATCTCGTCGAAGTCCCAGGCGGCCACCAGGCCATCGGTGGAGGCGGGTGTGAGGCGCAGGGCGTAGGTCTGGGCGATCTGGTCGGTGGCCAGGGTGCGGTTCCACACCCGCACATGGGAGATCAGGCCCTCGTAGTTGAAGGTGAGGTCGTCGTTGACCCCCAGGTAGAAGGACGAGGTCTGCGTGCGCACCGTGGCCGGGCGCGCCAGGTCGTTGCGCATCTGCTCGGCCACCTGGACGCCGTTGAGGTACAGCCCGGCCCGCACGTAGTACTTCTGCGCCACGTACTCCTTGCTGCCGTTGTCGTTGGCCACGGTGCCGGTACTGAAGTTCAGGGCCACGTAGGTGGTCACCCCCGCCGTGATGGCGAACTTCACTTCGTGGGTGAAGTTGACGGGTGGGTCGTCGTACTTGGGCGGGTCCATCTGCAGTTGCACGGTCAGGCACACCTGGCCGAGGGTGTTGATGTACAGCGAGTAGCTGCCGTTCTTCTCCAGCAGGATCTGCTTGCGGTTCAATGCCGACGGCGCGATCCAGGCTTCCAGGGCGAAGGTGCTGGAGGGGTTGAAGGCATCGCCGTCGCTGACCTTGCCGTAGTTGCTGGCCAGCAGCCTCAGCCCATGCCCCTGGCGCGAGGCCAGCGCCACATGGGTCCAGCCCTTGAGGATGCGGTTGGAGGTGAGCACCAGCTCGTTGCGCCCGGCATAGGGCACCTGGAACGCCCCCTGCGCGCTCCAGGCGGGGCTGGCAGGGTTGATCAGCGTGGCGTCGTACTCGACGCCGGTGGCGGCCGAGTTGGTGATCACGATGCCGCTGCCTTCGGCCAGGTTCCAGCGGATGCCCAGCATCGAGTCGGTGTCGGCGAAGCCTTGGCTGAAGCTGTTCTGCATCTGGCTGTCGCTCAGCGCCCGCTGCCAGAACGCCACGCCGTTGACCCGGGCCGGCAGGCTGCCGCCCTGGTTGCTGCCCAGCATCAGCGCGCCGAGGTCACCGCTGAAGCTGTTGCTGGCCGTGGCCTTGACCGGCGCACCGGCGTTGACCGACAGCTTGAGGGTCACCTGGCCCTGCCCGGCCAGCTCCACCACCGCCGTGAGGCAGGTCCAGGCGTTCACGGGTAATGACTGGGCCGTCTGTACTTCGCCCGCGTCCTCGAGGAAGGTGAACACCGCCTTGCCGTATTCGTTCACCGCCAACTGCACGTACTGGTCGCTGCCGCGTACCTGCGAGACCGACAGCAGCGTGCCGCTCAGGCCGCTCTGCGGCAGAAACACGTAGACCTGCAAGGACAATGCCGGGGGCTTGAAGTTGAACGCACGGGTCACATAGGTGCTGTCGCTCATCATCAGCCCCGGCCCTTGCCGTGCGCCGATCATGTATTGCACCGGCAGGTCCGGGTGCTTGCGGTTGCCCAGGACGTTATAGGACAGCGCCCGCGACGATGGGTTGATGCGGCTGTCGCTCAGGGCCAGCCAGGCTTCGACGGTCAGGTCGTCGGTGATCGCCAATTGGTCCGAGGGCGAGAACGCCTTGTCGACATTGAACGCCACGTAGTTGCTCTTGCTCGGCGGGTTCAGGTCGAGGCTGAAGCTTGGTGGCAGCGGCATCCAGCCGCCGTTGACCCCGGGCGTCAGTACCGGGGCGATGCCGCCTGGGTGCACCGAGGTGTTGGTCAGCCGCCCTACTCCGCCGTCGGTGGGCGGTGCGTCGACCAGCGCACCGAACAGCATCGAGCCACGAATGGCATCGTCGCGGCCATTGAACGCCAGCCGCGCACCCTGGATGACCGCCGCGCGGGTCAAGGCCTGGGTGGCCATCCCGGGGGCATCGTAGCTTTGCCCCTGGAACAGCACGCGCAGCAGCCCGGCATAGGCGAACGCGCCACCTTCGGGCGCGGGTGCCGGGGTGTCGACCACGTCGGCGCTCAAGCCGTTGCCCATGGCATAGATCAAGGTCGCCAGGCCGGTCTGGTAGCCGCTGGGGTAGGCATAACCGGCCGCGTCACCATTGAGCACCTTGACGAACCCGGCCTGCTCGCGAGGCACGTCGGGCAGGCTGACGCCGCAGATGAGCACGTTGCACAGCAGCGGCTGCGTGGCGGTACTGACCGTCACCGTGAAATCCTTCTGCTCGTCGCGCACGAACACCAGCACATGGCTGACCTGCTCGTCGGAGCGCGCCAGGCTCAGGGGCAGTCCGTAGGCGCGGCTGCCAGCGGTGGTCACGGCGCTGTAGTCGTAGTGCGGCGCCTTGCCGGCGAACACGTCGAGCAAGGTGCGCGGCGTCGCCGGCACGGCGGGCCAGTGCTGGTTGAGGGTGGCGCTGGCCGGCCAGCGCGGCGGCGCCGCCATCGTGATGTCGACCACCACGAACTCATCGCTGGCCCCGGCAGCGACCACCACCGAGGTCAGCGTGACCGGCAGCTGCGGCACCGAGGTCAGCAGGAAGAAACTGCCGTTGCCGCCCGTGCGGGTGGGCACCAGCACCGCCGGCGCGCTGCCCGCGTAGTCGAAATAGGGCTTGGACTGGTCGAGTACCTGGGGATCGTCCGGGTTGTTGGAGGCGGCGCCGTTCCAGATCTGCGTCAGCTGTGCGATGTCCCGTGGCAGGCCCCGCCAGGTCTCCGTGCCGACGCTTTGCGCGGCCTCCACGTGGATGTCGCAGAGCAGCTCGGACACGCTGGAGGCGGCGACCGTGATCCGCGTGCTGTTCATGTAGGTGCCGACCCGGTGGGCGACGAAATTCACGAAGCCGCTCTGGGTGGCGTCCGGGGCCACCAGCAGCCGCGCGGACACCGGTGCCCAGTGCTCGCAGCTTACGCCACGGTACAGCGCCACCGAAGTCGCGGGCAGCTCCAGCGCCGCCGCCCTGGCTCCGTCGCTGCCCCATTGCGTGGTCCAGTCGACGGTGAAGGTGGCACGCGCCGACTGGGTGGAGAACTGCGCCACGGTCAGCAGGTTGCCGTCGCCGGGGTAGTACAGGTGCAGCAGGCCGTCGGAGCCATCGATCAGGCAGGTGGCCGCGTTCGGGCGGATGAACCCGGCAAGGCCGGCGTAGTAGGTCAGGCCCATGGCATCAATGTAGAACTCACCGCTCATGTCGCTGTTGACCGGCGAGGCCGAGGGTTCCAGGCGCGCGCCCTGCACCGTCACTTTCACACCCGAAGCGGCCTGGTTGAGCGTGGTCGGCGGGTTGTCGGCGTAGTTGACGCTGTTGCAGTCCAGCTGCACTGCGGCGGTGCCCGCCACCGTGATAACAAGGCGTTTCAACGCGCCGATGAAGCCGTTGCTGTCCGCCGCCACCAGCGCCATGGCCGTGCCGCAGGGCTCGGCCGTGGTGCTGCAGGGCGTGAGCGGTACCGGCGCGTCGTTCACCGTCAGGGTGAAGGGGTTGTCGCCCTTGCCCGCGTAGCGAATGTGCAGGTCGCTCCACACGTCGTTGAACAGCACCTGGTGCAAAGTGCGGCAACTGACCCGCGCGCTGCCATTGCCAAAGCCCACTTCGAGCTTGTCGCCATCGACGATCGAGACATAGGGCGCGAGGTTCTTCTCCTCGCCCTGGGGCGCCCCGCCCAGCACCTTCAGCCCGTCGCCCTTGACGCCCGGCGCCAGCATCAGGCCGATCTCGAACGGGCCCTTGATCGCCAGTGGGTTGGCGCCGCTGGCGGGCGGCAGCAGGTTGAGGCTGGACACGCCGTCGAAACGCAGGTCGAACTCGGCCGGGACGATGTTGGAGGTGACGATCACCCCTGAGAGGTTGGCCATGGTGCCGTTCACGCCGATGGCCGAGTCCAGCGTGACGGTGCCGTCGGCGACGGTCAGGGTGATCATCACCCGGGTGGCGCGGCGCACACCGATGCTCGAACCGTCGGGCTGCACCACCTTCTCATGCTTGACGTAGGTCACTGCGCGGGGCGCCGAGGTGATCGGCAGCGCGGTGCTTGTACCGGCCTTGGCCACGCCGAACACGCTGTCCGGCTGGATGCGCAGGTCGCTGTCCACGGGTTTGCCGGCCACGTCGAACAGGCCATTGTCAGTGGCGGGGAAATTGAACAGCTTGACCGAGGTGGCGCTGGCATCCAGGGCCAGGAACTGCCAGGCGAAACTCTCGCTGCCGGCGATCGGCAGCAGCAGTGCGTCGAAATGGCCATCGGTCACGCCGGTGATCATCGACAGCTCGAGGGAAGGTTCCAGGAAAGGCTGGCCGTCGGGGTCGAGGAAGTCCTGTTTGTCGGACTTGTCGGCGGGCACGTCTTCCTTGTGGCTGCGGGCGTAGCGGACTTCCCACGCCGGTGACAGTTCGTAGTCGGTGGTCTTCTGGTCGGTGCCCGACTTGTTTTTCAGCAGGCGAAAACGGTTCACGTACAGGGTGCCGTTCATGGACTGCTGGATGACCGAGATGTACTTCTGGTCGGTCACCACCCGGAACGGCGCCAGCGACGGCACCAAGGTCGAGGCATCGCAGTCCACGGCGATGATGCTCATGCCCACCTGGCGCACCTGTTCGGTGAAGGTCACCGCGGTGAAACCCGACCAGTCGAGGTCATCGTCGTCGCTGTCGACGTCCTGCCCGAGCACGTCGAAGTAGATGGCCTGCTTGCCCGCCACTTCGCGGCCGAACACCACCACCACACCCTGGAAATTGACCGATACGATCTGATTGAACTGCTGCACGCTATCCCCTCCCTGTTGATCGGCTACGGCTGCAGATACACCGGTTGGCCGCTGCGGCTGGATTCAAGAATGGCTTCGGCCAACTGCACCGCGCGCAGGCCATCGCGGGCCTGGCACACCGGCGGCGTGCCATGGCGGATGCAGGCGTACAAGTGGCGGTGCTCGTTGGGGAAGGCGTCGTCGTTGGTGCCCCAGTCGTGCTGCCAGCGCCAGGTACTGACCGGCTGTTCGGGCCGGTCGTAGCGGTAGAGGCTCAGGACCTTCTCGCCCTGGGCATTGGGAAACTGCAGCACGCCCTGCTCGCCGACCACGTCGAAGGTCGGGCGGATCCCCGCGCGCCCCACGCACAAAGGCTCCCAACCCAGGCCGCTGGCGGCCCAGGACTCGGACCACAGCGCCTGGTCGCCGGAGACGAAATCGATCACCGCGATCACCGTGTCGTGGGCGCTGGTCGGCCCGCGCTTGAGCTTGCGGGTCGAGGCGTAGACCTTGCGTGCCGGGCCGAACATCCAGGTCACGAAGTCCAGCCAGTGGGTGTGCTCGAACACCACCCCGCCGCCCAGCTCGGCATCGTGGATGGCCGGGCTGTCGGCGCCCTTGCACACCGCCCAGACATCGCGGAACACCACCGGGCGCCCCAGCACGCCGCTTTGCACGACCTTGCGCAGGTTGCCCGCATCGGCGGAAAAGCGCATCGGGTAGCCCAGCAGGAACACCCGCTGGCTGTCCTCGGCCACCCGCACCACCTCCTGGCATTGCACCGCGGTCTTGGCCAGGGGCTTTTCGCAGAACACATGCTTGTTGGCCCGCAGCGCCGCGATGGCGAGTTCGGCGTGGTTGAACGGCGGCGTCAGGATCCACACGCATTCGATCAGCGGGTCGTCCAGCACCTGCTGGAAGTCCTCGGTCCAACCCGCTACCCGCCACTTCTGCGCCAGCGCCTGGGCCTTGCCCGGCACGCTGTCGCACAGGCAGCGCACGTCGAACAGGTCCCTGAGCTTGTCCAGCTCTTCCAGGTGCCAGTCGCACACCGTGCCGCAGCCGATCAAGGCCGTTCTTATCGCGCTCATCCGTTTCCTCGCACACTGAAGGCCCGGCTGCTGTCGAGCCATTGTTGAAACATCAGCACCGACCACAACCGCTCTTCCCTGAAGTGCTCGCCGTGGTGCAGCAATCGTCTCCACTCCCACCGCACCTGGGCCACGTCGAAGAAGCCTTCGTCACGCAGGCGCCCGGGCGCCAGCAGGTGTTCGGCCCAGTCGCGCAAGTGGTCGCGCAACAACGGGCTCACCCAGATGCTGAAGCCCAGTTTCTTGCGCTCGAGCAAGGCCCTCGGGATGTACTGGTAGGCCACCTGGCGCAGCAGCCATTTGGAGGTGTTGCGGCGGTGCTTGAGGCGATGCGGCAGGCCTCGGGCGAAATCCAGCAGCGCCCCGTCGAGAAACGGCATGGCCACCCGCAGGCCGGCGTGATCACAGGCACCGAGGGTCTTTTGCGTCACCGGGGCGATAAGGATTTCCCCTTGCACCTGCACCAACTGGTCGAGCAACACCGACAACCTGGGTGGCTCGGCGTCGGTCCCCGGCCAGGGAATATCCAACCCGCCTTCGCCGAGCACCAGCCGCCCGGGGTCCAGCACCCGTGCGCCGAGCACGCGCTCCACCGGCCCCAGGCCATTGGCGGCCAGCACGCCACGCACGTCCTCGAACGCATCACGGCCGGGGTCGTCCAAGGCCAGGCGCCGGCCGAGCCAACGGGCCAGGCCTGTGCCCAGCGGGGTCGAACAGCGCCCGGCCAGCTCCAGGCCACGGCCCAGTGCAGCCCTGCCCCAAGGCGGCAAGCGGCGTGCACGGAGCACGCTGCGGTACATGTCCAGGCGCTGGGCATACTCACCCAGCACGCAATCAGCGCCATCGCCAGCGAACACCGTGTCGACGTACTCGCTGGCGGCACGGGCCAACAGCATCGAGGGCAGTTGCGACGAGTCGGCCAGGGGTTCGCCGTAGGCATTGGGGATGTCAGGCACCACGCCTGCCAGCGCCGCGTCATCGAGCCGGACCTCGTGGTGCAGGGTTCCCAGGTGGCGGGCGATCGCTGCGGCGTCCGGGGCCTCGTTGCAATGCATGCCCTGGAAGCCTGCGGTGAACGTGTGGATGGGCTTGCCCTGGATTTTCTGCAGCAGCGCCGCGCCCAGGGTCGAATCGAACCCACTGGACATGAAGGCGCCCGCCGTGGAGCCGTCCAGGCGGGCCTCGACGGCCGCCAGCAGATGGCGCTCGAAGGCCTGCGTGGCGGACCCTGGCTCGATGGGCTTGCGCTGGGTGGTCGGCAGGTACGTCCAGGACGAAGGCGCATAGGGCTGTTGCGTCACTTCGCCGGCTTCGTGGGCCGACAGTGACACCCAGTGCCCGGGTTGCAGCTTGCGCACCTGCCGGTAGAAGGTGTGCGGCGCCGGAACGAAACCGTAGCGCACGAACAGCGCCAGCGTCTGCCGGTCGACGTCCAGCTGCCGGTGCAACGGGCGGAAGGCGCCGAAGTCGCTGCTGAACAACCAGTGCTCATTCAGTCGGCCGTAGAACACCGTGAACTGCGTGGTACGGTCGCACGCCAGGACCAACCGCTGCCGCTCGGCATTCCAGTACGCCAGGGCGAACTTGCCGCTGATCCGGTTCAAGGTCGTCACCTCGCCCCAGGCCAGGAACGCCTGGGTCAGCAGCTCGCCGTCGGTATGAGGCTGCCCCGCCTGGCCCAACCAGTCCTGCAACTGAGCGCGGTTGAACAACTCGCCGCACCACAGCGTGTGGCTGTGCGCGGTGGACGGCAGATGGTCGGCCTCCAGCCCCAGCGCCTGGCTCATGGGCGACAGCCAGGGCCGCAGATCGCCCACGCCACTGCCCAGCCCACCACACAGGCGCGTAGACGCAGCCTTGGCGGTGGTGACCTGCGCCGGGCGGTTCACTCTGGCACCCGCGGCAGGTACTGAGCCTGGGCACCCGCCAGCACGGCGGGGGCTTCGTACACCTTGAGCAACTCGGCAATCCCCTGCCCCACGGCCTGGCCATAGAGCGAGCGCCCGCGCTGCAAACCCGGCCAGNCAGCCCACCACACAGGCGCGTAGACGCAGCCTTGGCGGTGGTGACCTGCGCCGGGCGGTTCACTCTGGCACCCGCGGCAGGTACTGAGCCTGGGCACCCGCCAGCACGGCGGGTGCTTCGTACACCTTGAGCAACTCGGCAATCCCCTGCCCCACGGCCTGGCCATAGAGCGAGCGCCCGCGCTGCAAACCCGGCCAGGCCTCGGCCGCCGGGCGCGCCAGCACATCGCGCAGGTGGCGATGGATGAACGCCGCCGACAGCGGCGGCAGCAGCAGGTTGCTCTGCGCGTCGAGCACGGTTTCAGGGCGGTCAGTGCTCAGCCGGCAGGTCAGGCAAGGCACGCCCAGCACCGTGGCCTCCTCTTGCAGGCCGCCGCTGTCGGTGTACAGCGCCAGGCAATGACCGGAGGTCAGGAAGTGGATGACATCGGTGTAGTGCGGCCACATCGCCTGGACCACCACGCCCTTGAGCCGGACTTCGTCCAGCAGGCCGGCGAGCTGATGCTGGACCAGTGCGCCGTCGAGCGCGTTGGTGCGCACCAGCACCACCTGCACACCCTCGATGGCCAGTCGCCCCAGCCCCTGCAACACCGCCTGCAAGGCCTGGGCGGTCATGTTCTCGCGCCGGTGCAGGTCCACCCGCAGCCAGCGCCCCTGGGCCAGCTCCGGGTACAGGCTGAACAATTGACTGCGAGCAGCCCGTGGCAGGGCAAGGCGCACCGCGTCGCTGCTCAGCGAGCCGACCTGGCGCAGTTGTGGCAGCGGGTAGCCCTCGCGCAACAGGTGCTCGACATTGCGCTCCACCGGGGCCAGCAACAGGTCGCCGACCACACTGGCCAGGGTGGTGCAGACCCCCTCAGGGAAGGGTTCTTCGTAAAACCGTTGCCAGCGCAGCTGGCGTTGCTCGGCCAGGTCCTGCAGGTTCGCCCAGGCCCCACGGTCCGGCCCGTAGCTGCGCAGCCCAGCCTCGACGTGCACGCTGCGCGCGCCATGGGCCAGGTACCAGAACTGGGCGAACAGCGCCGCCGTGGCGGTGTCCCCGGACACCAGCGGCACCGCGCTCTGGCGCAGGCCGCCGGCCTTGAGCCGGGCATCCAGGCACTCGATGGCCAACGCCAGCTGCGCGGTGCGGCCCAGCAAAGTCCCGCGGATGCCGAAGCTCACCGCCAGCAGGTGCTGGTAACCCAACTCCTCCCTGGCCTGGGTCAGCACCGGGTCGTAGTGCTGGCCGGTGTCGACCAGCAGGAACGGCAACCGCAGCGCCTCGCAGGCCAGCACCAGGCTGGCCAGCTTGATGTAGCACGGCTTGGTGGCGAGCACGATCAGGTACAGCGGCCGCTGCTCGCGGTTGGCCTGGTCGATGGCTTCGGCCAGGCGGGCTTCATCCACCCAGGCCAGGTTGAAACTCGGTTCGGGCATCACGACATTCCTTATCGCGAGCGGTGGTCGGAAAGGTTTACTCGGCAATGCGCAGCGCGGTGTAGTAACCCGCCTGCAACTTGGCGTAGGCCCGGCGGATCTCGCCTTCGTCCACCCCTACCAGCGGCTGGCCCTGGCTCATGGCCGGCTGGCCGATGCCGCGCAGCAGCACGAAGGGGTAGTGCCCGGCGTTCAGGCGAATGCGACCGCGCTTGTTGTCCTGGCGGATGCGTGCCATGACCAGGTCGAATGATGGTGGGTTTTCCAGGCCAAGGGGCGCGCCGCAGCGCAGCAGCAACTGGGCATGCAGGTGTTCTTCCTGTTCGCTGAGCCAGCCACGTTCCCGGGCGATGGCGGCGGCCACCAGCATCCCCAGGCCGACGGCATGGCCGTGGGTCAAGGTGCCGGTCTCCAGCTCCAGGGCATGGCCGACGGTGTGCCCGTACTCCAGCACCACGCCTAGCTCGTGCTCCAGCGGGTCGTCCAGCAGCAGTTGCTGCTTGGCCTGGATCCCCAGTTGGACCAGCTCGATCCAGCCGGCCGGCGAGGTGTCCGCGGCCAAGCGTTCGAGCGCCGGCACGGTCGCGGCGTCGAAGGCCAGGCCGTTCTTGCACAGTTCCACCACACCGGCGGAGAACGCCGACGGCGGCAGGCTCTGCAGGTACTGCACATCGACGCAGCACAGGCTCGCCGGGTGGTACAGGCCGTACATGTTCTTCGCGCCGGTGCCGTTTACCGCCTGCTTCTGCGACAGCACCGAGTCGGACATCGCCAGCAGCGTGGTCGGAATGTGCACCAGGCGAATGCCGCGATACAGCAGGCCAGCCAACATGCCGGCCAGGTTGCCGGTCAGGCCGCCGCCGAACGCCACCACCACGGAGCGCCGGGTCGCGCCACCGGCCACGGCCTGGTCGAGCAAGCCCTGCAGCACGCCGAGGGTCTTGGCCGCCTCATCCGCTTCCACCAGCAGGCAGGTCACCGGCAAGTGGCGTTGCAGGGCATCGAGCAACGGCGCGCCCCACAGTTCGTAGACCCGTCGATCGGCTACCAGCAGGATATGCGCGGCCTGCTCGCTGACCCGCTGGGCAATCTGGGCGGTGAAGCGGTAACCCAACAGCATCTCCATGCGCTGCTCACCGAAGCGAAAATCCAGGGTCCGTACCGGCTGCTCCTGGGTCGACCGCCGTGCCGGTGGGTTCTGCAAAAGCGAGTTCATAGCCCTTCTCCTTGACCCGCACGCAGTTCGTGCGCGTGCTCCTTGACCTTGGCGAACGCCTGCGCGACATGGACCATCGCCTGGTCGTCGGCGAGGAACAACCAATGGGCCAGCATCACGTGCTGGTGATGTGCGGCCTGGGCGCACAGCAGCGGTTGCGGCACCCGCGGGGCCGTCAACAGGCGCTGGGAATGGCCGGGCGCGAGCACCGCGAACCTGTCCATCGGCGGATAAGGCGGGTGCACCCAGCAGCCCAGCTCGGCGGACAGTGCCCGGCACACTTGCGCTATCGCCACGCCCTCGAACTCGGGGCCTTCCAGGCGTACCGGAAAGTGGTAAAGGGTGGTCCGCTCGGTGCCTTCGGCGGTCTGCTGGAAGGCGAACCCGCCGATCTCCTGGAGGAACAGGCGCAAGCGCTGGGCCTGGCGGGCGCGCTGGGCGTTTTCATGGTCAAGGTCTTCCAGCCGGCTGAGCAGGATCGCTGCCTGGGGTTCGCTGAGGCAGGCGTTCTGGGCAAAGCCCTGGCCGCCCTCCTCCAGCGTCATGCAGCCCGATGGCACCGCATCGGTGACCCGCTGCCGACCGTCCGCGCGCAGGCGAAAGATACGTGCGGCCAGGTCAGGGTCGTCGCAGATGCAGGCACCGCCCTCGCCGCTGGTCAGGACCTTGCCATTCTGCATGCTGAAGGTGCCGACCGCACCGAGCGTCCCCACATGCCGCCCCCGCCATTGGGCGCCATGGGCCTGGGCACAATCTTCGATCAGGTGCAGGCCATGCCGCCTTGCCATCGGCAGTAGCGCATCCAGGTCGGCGATGGCGTTGTACAGGTGCACCACCATGATCGCCCGAGTGCGCGGGCTGATCGCCGCTTCCACCGCATGGGGGTCGAGGCACAGTGAGTGGGGGTCGATGTCGACGATGACCGGCACCGCGTTGATCGCCAGCACCGCGCTGGCGCAGGCCACCCAGGTCAGCCCAGGAACGATCACCTCGTCCCCGGCGCCGATGCCCAGCGCCTGCATGGCCGCCATCAGGGCACTGGTGCCGTTGGCCGTGGGCACGCAGTGGCGCACGCCGTTGTAATGGGCAAAGGCCTCGGCGAAGCGCTGGTCCCAGGTCGGGCTGCCATCGGTCTCCAGGCCGCTGACCGACCAGCGCCCGCTGCGCATCACCGTGAGCAGGGCGCGCTCGCTTTTCAGCGTGGACTGCGGCCATTGCGGCCAGGCCTGGCCGTGCACCGGAGTGCCACCGAACAATGCCAGGCCACTCATGGATGGGCTCCGGCGCTGGCCTGGGTCGGGCCGCTGGTCTGGCGCAGGTTGGACACGCCGCCCAGGTAGTAGCGCACGGTGGCGCGCTCCGAGCAGGCGAACTTCACCCCTTGCTCGCGCACCCGTTGGAACAGCTTGTCGTCTTCACCGACCCGCAGGTCCACCTCGCGCTGGCTGAAGCGCTGGTCGAAGCCCAGGTTGCGCAGGCATTCGGTGCGGAACAGCCATTCGTTCATGTCCACGGTGGCGCAGCTGTCGGGCTCCTCGGGGCCGCGCACACCGTCGCGCATCACCGGGCTGCCGGGGCTGAAAACACCGTGGGCCAGGCCCCAGCGGTACATCCTGTTGGCCACCACCGGGTCGTCATGCCAGGGGTAATGGGTGAAGGGGAACGGCGTGCCGTCCGGGTTGAGCACCTGGCGCCAGGCATGGGCCGCCTGCAACTGTGGATCTTCCAGGCACTGGCAGAGGGTCTGCAGATGCTCGGGTTCGAGTGCGTTGTCATCATCGAGGAACGCCACCAGCGGCTGCTTCACCTGGGCCAGCGCCGCGGCCCGCAGGCGTGCCATGCGCTGTGAGGAGGCGCCTTGGAACGGCTGCCCTTCGAGCGGCTGCCACACCACCCACTCCCGCCACCCCACCAACGCCGGGTGCGTGCGCAGGGCCATGGCCCGCTCGGACAGGATGCGGTGCTCGACACGCAGGCCGCCCTGCTGCGCGGCGACGCTGGCGATACAACGCGCCAAGGCCTGCGGGCGATCCACGGCGAAGGTCAGGATACAGATGTCAGCCAAGGGTCCAGACACGTTCACCTCCAATCAAATGAGCATGGGTTGCCACCGAGGCCAGGTCTTTTTCCGCCACCTGGGAGGCATAGCCGGCCAGGTGCCTGAGCTTTTCCGGCAGCCAGTCGGCCAACGGCGTGAGCAAGGGCCGCAAGCCCTGGGCGGTGCGCGCCAGTTGCTGCGCCAGCGCGCCTGCCGACAATTCGCCGGCATAGGGCAAGTCTTCATAGAACAGCAGCGGGCAGACATCGGCGAACACCCGTTGCGCCGCCCGGCGCGTGAGCAGGTGGTCGACGTGCCCGCCTATCCCCAGCGGCGCATAGACCCTGGCCGGCCGGGCCTGCTCCAGACGCCGGCGCAGCCGTCGCTCCAGGCGTTCGAGCACCGGATCGTCAGGTGTCGCGCCGTCGACGATGAACAGCGAATCGACATCGGGATAGCCACGCAGCGGGGCTTCGGCCAGGCCCAGGCACTCGTGGGCCAGGTGCAGCGCGGCGCAGAAACGCGCATCTTCAGCCTGGCGCCAGCTGGAAATCCGCGCCTGGGTATTCAGCGCCGGCGCGTAAGGGGCGAAACGGCTCTGGGAAAAGATCGTCAGCAGGCGCGCGCCCTGCCCGTGCTCCGCCCCGCCGAGCAAACGCCCCGCCAACGAATAGGCGATGTCGTCGCAGTGGGGCGACAGCAACCAGGCCTCGCCCCGGCTGCTCATGGCCGCGGACCCGCCGCCAGCACGCGGGCATAGGCCGCGTTCAGGGTGGCCAGCGCCCGGGCCGGCGCGAACTGCTGCTCGAAGCGCTGGCGCAACTGCCCACCCAGTGCCTTGTGGCCCTGGCCACCCAGGGCATCCGCCAAGGCATCGGCCATGGCGCGGGTGTCGCCGACCGCCGTCAGCCACGGGTACGCCTGCCCGCACACCCAGCGCGCGCCGCTGGTCGCGGAGGCCACCAATGGCCGGCCCCTGGCCGCCAGTTCCAGGAGCGCGACCGGCGCGCCTTCGAACAGTGAGCTCAGCACGAACACATCGGCACTGGCCGCCACGTCATCGATACCACCGAAGGGCTCGAAGCCGCCGGCAAACTCCACCGATGCCTCGATGCCCAGCATCAGCGCCAGGTTTTCCAGGCGCTCCTGGTCCTCGCCTTCGCCCCAGAGGCGCAAGGTGGCGCGTGGGCAACGCTCAAGCAACAAGGCGAAGGCCGCCAGCAGGAACTCCAGGCCCTTTTCCGCCGACAAGCGCGAAATGCACCCCACCACCAGCCCATCACGCTGACGCGTCGCTACCGTGGCCGGCACACTGACCAAGGTGTTGGCCAGGATGCTGACATCCCCGCGATAGGCGTAATGCTCCCAAGCGTGCAGGGCGGCATCGGGGTTGAGCACCAACAGCCCATCGAGCTCGCGCAGGCGTTGTTTCAACGCGCTCGGCAACCACCAGCATCGGGGGCTCAGGTCGGTGGGCTCCCAGCCGATGACGGGCACACGCGTGCGCCGGTCCAGCCACGCCAGGCAATGGGCTTCGATGGGCATGAACTGGATCAGGTCGGCGCACCGCACCGCCAGCAGGTGCGCCAGCGTGTCGGCCATGGCCATCGCGCCGCCATCCGGGTCCTGAACCACGGTCAGGCCCTCGACCTGCAACAGCGCCTGCCATGCCGAGTGCACTTCAGGCCCGGTGAGCAAGCGCACACGATGACCGTCGCCAGCCACCAGCCGGGCAAAGGTCACGGCCGCATATTCACTGCCGCCCAAGCTGGCCAGCGAGGGCACCACCCAGATCAGCTCCAGCGCAGGCTTCATGGGCGTATCAACTGAAAGAACCCGCCCTGTTCACCCGGCACGCCTTCAAGCTCGCGTCCGCTGCTGCGCTCGACCACGAAGCCCGCCCGTTGCGCGGCTTCGACCAGTTCGGCATTGCTGTGGTTGCGCTGGCGGATGGTCTTCCAGTCGCGCCGCGCTTCGCGCCCCTGGGTATCGATGAAACTGTACAGCTGATGGCTGACCAGCCAGCGGCTCTCGGGGTCGTATTCCTCCCACCCCATCATCGCCACATGCAGTTGCCCCTGTTCGCCGGCGATGCCACCCGCCAGGCCATGGCTCTGCAGGGGCTTGGGGAATGGCGCCGCGGCCGCGGCCAGGCGGGCCGCCGAGCGTTCGCGCATATCGGTCAGCAACTGGCCGCCGGGGCGCAGCGCGGCATGGGCGATGGCCATGAAGCGCTGCAACTGGTCGAGGTCGAAATGGGTCACGAAATCATCGGCGGCGACCAGGGCGTCGAAGGTCGCCCGCAGGGGTTCGTCGAGCACACTGCCGTGGGCCCAGCTCAAACGGCCCCGGGCCTGTGGCGCGAGGGCACCGGCCTTGGCGGCCAGGTAGCCCAGCATCGCCTCGCTGATGTCCACCCCGTGCACCCTGTGGCCATCCTCCAGCAGCGGCAGGGCCAGGCGCCCGGTGCCGCAACCGATGTCCAGCACCTGGCGCGCCGGCCCACGCAGTTGCTCGCGGTACCAGGCGATGGTGTTGGCGGAGTCGGCGTCCCCGGCGCTGGCATCGAACAAGGCCGGGTCGTAGAAGTTCGCCAGCCAGGGCGGGTCGAGGGTCATGTCGCGAAGGTTCATAGGGTCACCCGGTAGTTGGCCCACTCAGGCTCCAGCCAGTCTTCCAGGTCCATGTAGCGGCGCTCGTAGCACCAGTTGCAATCGGCGCACTGCTTGATGGCCGGCCCGCCCAGGCGCTGGTGATGCTCGGCGCGCAACTGGCGCATTTCGGGGCCATTCCAGAAGGCCGCGAAACCGCCCTGCTGCCAGTCGCCGAAAGTGAACTCGTCGCGGCCGTTGAGGTGGTCGCAGAAGCCCAGGCGCCCACGGCTGTTGATGTAGAGGTATTGCCAGGGGTGGATGCAGACCTTGTTCACGGCGTGGTGCTGGATGCTGGCCGCGGAAAGTGCCGCCGACAGCTCGAGTTGCAGGTGGTGCCGGCGTTGCAGCTGGCCAAGTCGGGCCATCACCGTGGCGACCTTTTCGCTGTGGTACTCCAGGCGGTTGGGGTCTTCATCGGGCGCCCACAACGGTTCGAACTTGAACCGGCGTACGCCCAGTTCCATGCCCAGGCTGACGATGGCTTCCAGTTCGTCGAGGTTGCGCCCGCTGACGGTCACGCACAGGTAGAGTTTTTCCGCCGGGTCATGCCCGGCCTCGCGCTGGGCCTCGGTGAGCAGGCACAGGTTGCCCAGCACTTGCCGAAGGTCGGCGCCACCACGCAGTTCGCGAAACAGCGGCGCCGTGGCGGCATCGAACGAGACGCCAACGGTGATGCCCTCATGGCCCAGGCGCTGCCACAGCTGCGGCTTGCGTACCACCGCGTTGGTGATCAGCTTGAGCTTGACCGGATAGCCCAGCGCCACGTCCAGGTAATCGAGAAAGCCTGGCACGATGGTGCTTTCACCCCAGCC
This sequence comes from Pseudomonas entomophila, assembly GCF_029478665.1. Taxonomy (GTDB): domain Bacteria; phylum Pseudomonadota; class Gammaproteobacteria; order Pseudomonadales; family Pseudomonadaceae; genus Aquipseudomonas; species Aquipseudomonas entomophila_F. Next base: position 35,192 of record NZ_JARPQB010000047.1, on the reverse strand, counting down.
ACGCAGGTCGACGAATTCGGCGCTGGGAAACAGCGCGGCCGCCATTTCCTTGAACATCGGCAGCGGCAGGATATTGCCTTTGACCGGGCTGCAGCGACACATCGGGCAAACCAGGTTACAGCGGTCCGTCAACTCGACGTAAATAGCACGCGGTAGTTCGGCATGGGTCACCGGATCACCACAGGCACTTTTAAGCTGAATAAACTGAATACTATCAGTCATGGCCGTACGCCCCTACATCCCTGCTTGTCCGTGGGACCAATAATTTGACTCTTCCCTAGCCTCGAACCCGAAAACGCTGTGCCTGCCAGGTGCGCGGTGAAGTTCTACGATAGCACTGGTTTTCAGCGGCGCAATATTTGCCAGGCACATGCAAAAGCCGCAAAAAAACCGCCGACAAACGGCGCCAGAAAGGGGTTGCAGCCCTGCTAAGCTGGGCATTCAGTGCGCCATCAACTTGCAGATAAAGTTCATGCCGACTGCACAATATGATTATTGCTTTTTATATAACACCGCCCCAACAAGGCGGTAACTTAGGCAGGGAGCCAAACTAAGCAAGAACAGCAACGGATGGCGCTTGCATTGTGACTCGCCCGCACAATGAATCACGCCCCCACATACACAGTTGTATATTGGGAGTCGCTCGCCTGTGATCATTACCCGCACGCCTTATCGTATTTCGTTCTTTGGCGGCGGCACGGATTATCCCGCCTGGTACAAAGCCCATGGCGGCGCGGTACTGTCCACCGCCATCGACAAGTATTGCTATATCAGCTGCCGCCACCTGCCGCCGTTCTTCGAACATCGGTTCCGAATTGCCTATTCACGGATCGAGAACGTGATGCACCCCCGCGAGATCGAACACCCTGCCGTGCGCGCGGTCTTGCAGTACCTGGGCTGCGAGGACGGGCTGGAGATCCATGTCGACGGCGACCTGCCGGCCCGCTCGGGCATGGGCTCCAGTTCCTCTTTCACCGTCGGCCTGCTGCACGCATTGAAGGCCCTGCAGGGCCACGCCATCGCCCGTGAAGCGTTGGCCAGGCTGGCCCAGCATGTGGAACAGCGGGTCATTGGCGAGAGCGTCGGCTCCCAGGACCAGATCGCCGCCGCGGTCGGCGGCTTCAACCGTATCGACTTCCTGCGCGGCGATGGCGGCTTCACCGTCACCCCGGTGGATGTGCCAAGGCCTCGACTCGAGGCACTGCAAGCCCACCTGATGCTGTTCTTCACCGGTTTTTCCAGGATCGCGGCCAAGATTGCCCAGTCGAAGATCGACAACCTGGGCAACCGTCTCGATGAGCTGACCCGCCTCCATGCCATGGTCGACGAGGCACTTGCCATTCTCCAGGGCCCTGGGCCGCTGGAGGCCTTCGGTGAGCTGCTGCATTGCAGCTGGCTGCTCAAGAAGAACCTGTCGAACCAGGTCAGCAATCAAGACATCGACCACCTCTACACCATCGCCCGGTCGTCGGGTGCCATTGGCGGCAAGCTGCTGGGGGCTGGCGGTGGCGGTTTCATGCTGTTGTTCGTCAGGCCCGAGCAGCAAGCCCAGGTCCGCGAAAGCCTGCGCGACCTTGTCCATGTGCCTTTCCGCTTCGAGCAAGCCGGCAGCCAGTTGATGCGCTACCAGCCCAGTGCCCCCTGATACAGGAGCCCAAGACATGTCCATACGTACCGCGGTGGTTCTGGCCGGTGGCCTGGGCACACGCTTGCGCAGCGTGGTCAACGATGTACCCAAGCCGATGGCGCCCGTTGCCGGGCGCCCGTTCCTGGAGTATCTGTTCGACTACTGGATCGACCAGGGTATCGAGCGTTTCGTGCTTTCGGTCGGCTATCGCCACGAAGCGATCGTCGAGCACTTCGGTGAGCGTTACCGTGGTGCCACGCTGCACTATGCGAGGGAACCGCAGCCCCTGGGCACCGGTGGCGGGTTGCTGATGGCGCTGGAACACCTGACGGAGGCCGACGAGCACTTCCTGCTGCTCAATGGTGACACCTGGTTCACCCTGGACCTGGCCACGCTTCAGCAGTACGCCGAGCAGCACCATGCCGACTGCTGCCTGGCGCTCTATCGCAATGGGGAACCGCGGCGGTACACGGGCATCACCCTCGATGACAACGGTCATGTCCTGGCCTTTGCCCATACCCGTGCCGATGCGCAGGCATGGGTCAATGGCGGGGTCTACTGGATGCGCCGGGCGTGCCTGGAGTACCTCGCCCATCGTGCCGGTCAGGCGGCGTCATTGGAGGAACAGTTGCTGCCGCAGTGGCTGGACAGCGGGTTGAATGTGCTGGGGTTCGAGGCGTCGGGGCGGTTTATCGATATCGGGGTGCCCCACGACTATCAGCGGGCGGGTGCGTTGATCAATGCGTCGCGCTGAGGGGCGTTCGACGGAAGTCTTGCGGCGCCCATGAAATCGAGCGCCGCGCGGGCGGCGCATCGCGGATGAATCCGCTCCTACACCGATTGCCATGTGCCGCACCTGAGAGGCCATGGTTGCTGGCCCGAAACAAACGTAGGAGCGGATTCATCCGCGATGCGTCGTGCGGGCAGCGCTCGATCTCGAAAACGCTGCAACGCTGCCTGCCCGCCAACACGCAATAAAAAACCCCGAGGCGCCGCCACGGGGTTTGCGAAACACCTACACCATCAGAACGTCATTTCCTTCACATCATCCGGCACGATCAACTTGCCGGCGGTCTTCTCGATGATTTCCTCGACACTCACCCCCGGCGCGGTCTCGCGCAGGATGAACGCGCCGTTGTCGATCTCCAGGTAGGCCAGGTCGGTCAGCACCTTGCGAATGCAGCCGGCGCCGGTCAGCGGCAGGCTGCAGCGCGGCAGCAACTTGGACTCGCCGTCCTTCGAGGCGTGGGTCATGGTGACGATGATGTTGTCGGCGCCGGCCACCAGGTCCATGGCGCCGCCCATGCCCTTGACCAGCTTGCCGGGGATCATCCACGAGGCGATGTTGCCCTCCACGTCCACCTCGAAGGCCCCCAGCACGGTGAGGTCGACGTGGCCGCCGCGGATCATCGCGAAGGACTGCGCCGAATCGAAGATCGAGGCGCCACGGCGGGCGGTGACGGTCTGCTTGCCGGCGTTGATCATGTCGGCGTCGATGGTGCTTTCGGTGGGAAACTCGCCCATGCCCAGCAGGCCGTTTTCCGATTGCAGCATGACGTCCATGTCGGCGGGGACGTAGTTGGCCACCAGGGTGGGGATGCCGATACCGAGGTTGACGTAGTAGCCGTCCTTCAGTTCACGGGCGACGCGTTGGGCCATTTGTTCGCGGGTCAATGCCATGGTCAGGATCTCTTTGTTGTTCTTGAGGACGGCGCTCAGGCCTTGACGGTGCGCTTCTCGATGCGCTTCTCGAAGGTGCCGACGATGATCCGGTCGACGTAGATGCCCGGGGTGTGGATCTCGCTGGGCAGCAGCACGCCGGGCTCGACGATCTCCTCGACCTCGACCACGGTGATCTTGCCGGCGGTGGCGGCCAGCGGGTTGAAGTTCTGCGCGGTGTTGCGGTACACCACGTTGCCGTAGTGGTCGGCCTTCCAGCCCTTGACGATGGCGAAGTCGCCGGTGATCGACTCTTCGAGGATGTACTTGCGGCCCTTGAACTCGCGCACTTCCTTGCCTTCGGCGACCGGGGTGCCGTAGCCGGTGGCGGTGTAGAAGGCCGGGATGCCGGCACCACCGGCGCGCATCTTCTCGGCCAGGGTGCCTTGCGGGGTCAGTTCCACCTCCAGCTCGCCGCTGAGCAGCTGGCGCTCGAACTCGGCGTTCTCGCCCACGTACGAGGCGACCATCTTGCGGATCTGCCGGTCCTCGAGCAGCACGCCCAGGCCGAAACCGTCGACGCCGCAGTTGTTGGAGACCACGGTCAGGCCCTTGACGCCACGACGCTTGATCTCGGCGATGAGGTTCTCGGGGATGCCGCACAGGCCAAAGCCGCCGGCCAGTACCGTCATGTCGTCGGTCAGGCCTGCCAGGGCCTCTTCATAAGTTGCTACACGCTTGTCCAGTCCGGCCATGCTCAGTCGCCTTTTGTAGTTGTTGGAACCGTGCGGTCATCTTCACTGTAGACGACTGATTTGTTAATTTTGTTTTCGTCATCGATTGATAACTTTTGCAAAACAAAGGGCAAGCCTGTCATGAACGTCAAGCAGCTGCGTGCTTTCGTCACCGTGGCCAAGTACCAGAGCTTCGCCCAGGCCGGCGAACACCTGCACGTCTCGCAACCGGCCCTGAGCCTGACCATCAAGGCGCTGGAGGACAACCTCGGCGGCGCCCTGCTCACCCGCACCACCCGCAGTGTCAGCCTGACCCCCGAGGGCGAGGTACTGCTGCCCCTGGCCCGGCGCCTGCTGGCCGACTGGGACGATACCGAAGAACTGCTGCGCCAGCGTTTCACCCTGCAACTGGGCCGGGTGTCGGTGGCGGCCATGCCGGCCTTCGCCGGCAACCTGCTGCCGCAGTCGCTCAAGGTGTTTCGCCAGCGCTACCCCAAGGTCAATGTCACCGTGCACGACGTGATCAACGAGCAGGTGCTGGAGCTGGTGCGCCACCGCCGCGTCGAGCTGGGCATCGGCTTCGAGCCCGAAAGCAGCGAAGCGTTGCGCTTTCATCCGTTGTACATGGACCGTTTCGTGGCCGTGGTGCCCGCCGACTCGCCCCTCGCCCGCCAGCCCCAGGTGCGCTGGCAGGAACTGCTGGCCCAGGATTTCATCGCCCTGCAGCGGCCCTCCGCGGTGCGCCTGCTGCTGGAACAGCACCTGGCCGCCAACCATGGCAAGCTGGCGGTGGCCTTCGAAAGCCACCAGCTGTCGACTGTCGGCCGCATGGTCGCCAGCGGCCTGGGCGTGAGCGCCGTGCCGGCGCTGTGCATCGAGCAGATGCAGGAGCTCGGCGCGCGCTGTGTGGCCTTGGTCGAACCCACCATCGAGCGGCGCATCGGCGTGATCGCCCTGAGCGACCACAAGCTGTCGAAAGCCGCCGAGGCCCTGCTCGATGTACTGCTGACCCATACCCTTCCACAGGAGGTGACATGCGTTACGTGAATCTGGCGGGCTCCCGCGTGCCGGCCATCGGCCAGGGCACCTGGTACATGGGCGAAGATCCAGGCCACAAAGCCGCCGAGGTGGCGGCGCTGCAACAGGGCATCGAGCTGGGCCTGACCCTGATCGACACCGCCGAGATGTATGCCGAGGGCGGTGCCGAGCAGGTGGTTGGCCAGGCCATTGCCGGGCGTCGCGACCAGGTGTTCCTGGTCAGCAAGGTGTACCCGCACAACGCCAGCCGGCGTGGCGTGCCCGAGGCCTGTGAACGCAGCCTCAAGCGCCTGGGTACCGACTGTATCGACCTGTACCTGCTGCACTGGCGCGGACAGTACCCGCTGGAAGAAACGCTGGAAGCCTTCGAGCGCCTGGTCGAGCAGGGCAAGATTCGCCGCTGGGGCGTATCCAACTTCGACCTCGATGACCTGCGCGAACTGGATAGCCCGGCATGCGCCACCAACCAGGTGCTGTACAACCCGGCCGAGCGCGGCATCGAGTTCGACCTGCTGCCATGGAGCCGAGCGCGGCAGATGCCGACCATGGCCTACTGCCCGCTGGCCCAGGCCGGGCGCCTGCTGCGCCACCCGGTGTTGGGGGAGATCGCCGAGCGCCACGGGGTAACGCCAGCACAGGTCAGCCTGGCGTGGGTGACGCGTGACGATGGGGTGATCGCCATCCCCAAGGCGGTGAAGCCCGAACATGTGCGATTGAACGCGGCGGCCGCGGCGCTGGTGCTGGACGACGCGGACCTGCAAGCGATCGACCAGGCGTTCGCGCCACCGACGCGCAAGCAGCGCCTGGCGATGCTCTGATGCCCCCCTGTAGGAGCCGGCTTTGCCGGCGAACCAGACGACGCGGTGGATGGCACCGGCTATGCCGGTGTTCGCCGGCAAAGCCGGCTCCTACAAGGGCGCGTCTGCCGCCAACCCTCGCAATAGTCGGTAATCACGCAGCACCGTCGGCACATAGCGGCGGGTCTCGGCAAACGGGGGCACCACCTTGCCACGGCTGAGCACCGCTTCGGGCCCTGCGTTGTAGGCGGCCACCGCCAACGTGATGTCGTTGTCGAACAGCGTCAGCATGCGCTTCAGATAACGCGCGCCGCCCTGCAGGTTGGACTGCGGGTCCAGCACATCCTTCACCCCCAGCTCCCTGGCGGTGTCCGGCATCAGTTGCATCAACCCACCCGCGCCCTTGGCCGAGCGCGCCTTGGGGTTGTAGCCGGATTCGGCCTTGATCAGCGCATGCAACAAGGCCTGCGGCACATCGTTGGCCAGCGCGGCGGCGGCCACCAGGTCGGCATACGGGCGCCCGGTGACCAGTTGCGCATCGACCGGCCCCGTGCCCGCTTCGCTGATCACCCGCTCATAGTGCCGCCCCGGCCGGTGCACGTTGGACAGCACGTAACCGCCCTTGCCATCGCTGGACACATACACATCGGCCTGGGCGCCCAACGCCAGCAGCCCGGTCAACCCCAGAATCAGTCCACGCATGTCGATCGCCTCCCGCCGTGGCCCCCGATGTGGGGGAAATGCCCCGGAAAACCCGGGGCCCACAGTGACGACGCAAGCCCCGTGCCGCTTGCCACCCCGCATGGCGCAAGGGCCCGGCGCAGACGTGCACGGCAGTTGCATGAGCCCCCTGCACACGCAACGGAGGGTTCCCCCATGCAGCGCAGACATTTCGCCCAACGTGGTTTCACCCTGCTCGAACTGCTGGTGGTGCTGGTGGTGCTCGGCTTGTTGGCCGGCATCGTCGCGCCCAAGTACTTCAGCCAGCTCGGCCGCTCCGAAGCCAAGGTGGCGCGGGCGCAGATCGAGGGCCTGGGCAAGGCCCTGGACCTGTATCGCCTCGAAGTCGGCCACTACCCCAGCAGCGAACAGGGCCTGCAGGCCCTGGTGGTCGCGCCCAGCGGCGAGACACGCTGGTCGGGCCCCTACCTGCAGAAAGCCGTGCCCCAGGACCCGTGGGGCCGCGCCTACCTCTACCGGCAACCGGGGGAGAACGGCGGCGAATACGACCTGCTGTCGATGGGCAAGGACGGCCAGCCCGGTGGTGACGGGGAAAACGCCGAGATCACCAGCTGGCAGTGAGGGCCCAAGCCATGCGTTTTCGACTCAAGGCCCTGGGCAGCCAGGGCGTGGTGCAACTGCAGGTGGAAGCCGAGGACATCGAGCAGGCCCGACGCCAGGCCCAGGACCAGGGCTTGCGCGTGCTCAGCGTGCGCGGCCAGGGGCTGGGCCTGAGCGCCCTGCCCTGGCGTCGCGCGGCGGCCTTCGACCTGGTGCTGTTCAGCCAGGAACTGGCCACCCTGCTCAACGCCGGCCTGCCCCTGATCGACGCCCTGGAAAGCCTGGCTGAAAAGGCCGGCGCCGGCACCCCGCGCAAGATACTGGAGCTGCTGGTGCGCCAACTCTACGAAGGCCGCTCGCTGTCCCAGGCCCTGGCCAGGCAGCCGCAGGTGTTCCCCAGCCTCTACGTGGCCCTGGTGCAGTCCAGTGAGCGCACCGGCGCGCTGGGGGATGCCCTGGCCCGCTACATCGGTTATCGCCAACGCCTGGACCTGGTACGGCAGAAACTGGTCGGCGCTTCGGTGTACCCACTGCTGCTGTTGCTGGTGGGCGGCGGCGTGGTGCTGTTCCTGCTGGGCTACGTGGTGCCGCGTTTCAGCCTGGTGTTCGAGGGCATGGGCACCGAGTTGCCCTGGCTGTCGCGGGTGCTGATGCAGATCGGCTTGTTCCTGCACGCCCGGCAATTGCCCCTGGGCCTCGGCGCCCTCGGGGGTATCACGATGCTGGTCGCCCTGCGCCGCCATCCCGCCGTGCGCCGCTGGGCCAGCCGCCAGTCGCGACGGATCCCGGCCCTGCACCGGCGCCTGGTGATGTACGAGCTGGCACGTTTCTATCGGTCGCTGGGGATCCTGCTGCAGGGCGGCATCCCGATTCTCACCGCCCTGGGCATGGCCCGCGGGCTGCTGGGCAGCGCCGCGGCCGAGGGCCTGGAGCATGCCAGCCGCCGCGTTGCCGAAGGCCTGCCACTGTCCGACGCGCTGGAATCCGGGCAACTGGTGACGCCGGTGGCCTTGCGCCTGCTTCGCGCGGGTGAGCAATCGGGCAACCTGGGCGAGATGCTCGAACGCTGCGCGGACTTCCACGACCAGGAGATCGGCCGCTGGGTGGAGTGGTTCGTCAAACTGTTCGAACCGCTGCTGATGACCTTCATCGGCCTGCTGATCGGGCTGATCGTGATCCTGATGTACATGCCGATCTTCGAACTGGCCTCAAGTATCCATTGACTACGCTGGCAAATGGCCACAAGCCTGGCTTAGCATGCGCCGTTTACCCCGAGAGCCTTGCACCGTGCCGCTTAGCCTGCCGACCCTGATGCTGGTCGCCGTGTTCATCTTCGCCCTGATGGGCAGCCTGACCCTGCACGCCTGGCGCCGCTGCGCCGGCGACCCGAGCCTGGGCTACCTGGGGGCGATGCTGCTGGCCTGCACCCTCGGTGTCACCCTCAACGCCTTGCGCGGCATGGGGGTGGACTACCTGGCGCTGGTGCTGGGCAACATCATCCTGCTGGTCGGCGCGGGCCTGGGCTGGACGGCCATGCGCGTGTTCGGCGGGCGCCCTGTACATTGGCCACTGGTGTTCGCCGGCGCCCTGCTCTGGTGGCTGTTCAGCCTGTGGCCGGGTTTTTACGCCACCCTTGGCCTGCGGGTGCAGGCCTACTCGCTGCTGACGCTGCTCTACACCGGGCTGTGCATCCGCGAACTGTACCGGCCACGGGTCCGCCTGCCGGTGTCGTACGCCCCGGCGCTGATCCTGACCGGGCTGCATGGCGCAGTGTATTTCGCGCGCCTGCTGATCGACGACGGCGCCGCCCTGGACCAGGCCATCGTCGACCAGGGCAGGCACCCGGGTTTCTTTGCTTTCATTCTGTTCGAATCGATGCTGTTCGCCATCGGCATCTCCTATGTCACCCTGGCCATGGTTCGCGAACGCGCCGAAGTGCAGCTGCGTGCCGCCGCCTACAGTGACCCGCTGACCGGCGTCGGCAACCGCAGGGCGTTCATGGAGCACGGCACCCGCTTGCTGCAGGAAAGCGCGGCGCGGCGAGCACCGGTGGCCTTGCTGTTGTGCGACCTGGATCACTTCAAGCGGATCAACGACCAGTTCGGCCACCCCAAGGGCGACCAGGTGTTGCTGGCGTTCGCCGAGGAAACCCGTCGTCACCTGCGCGAGGGCGACCTGTTCGCCCGGATTGGCGGTGAAGAGTTCGCCTGCCTGCTGCCTGGCGGCGACGAAGTGGCGGCCGAGCAGGTTGCGCGGCGGATCTGCGCGGCATTCGCCGCCTTGCCACTGCTGGAGCCTGGTGTGCTGGGCGTGAGCATCGGCATGGCCAGCCAACCCGCGCAGCAATGCGACCTCTCACGGCTGCTGTCGATGGCCGACCATGCCCTGTACCAGGCCAAGCAGCAAGGCCGCAGCCGGGCCTTGCAGTACGCTGGATAACCCTCCCACAGGGACCGTACCAGCCTCTGGATCGGTGCCTCCCCTGTAGGAGCGGCCTTGTGCCGCGAAAGGGCTGCGTAGCGGCCCCAGGACTCAGTGTTAAGCAAAGATCGCCGGGGCCGCTTTGCGGCCCTTTCGCGGCACAAGGCCGCTCCTACAGAGGTAAGCGTAAATCCCCAAGACCCTGCAAGCCAGTTGCTCCCACAGGACACGACCCAAGCAGGCCACGCGACGGGGCTCAGATGTCGTCGTCTACACTTGGCCCCTACCCATGGAGCGGCAATCGACGAGGTCCCGATGAAGAAGTTCCCCACCCTGCTGGCCGGCCTGCTGCTCGCCCTCGGCCTGGCCACCACCGACTCCGCCGCGGCCACCGAGCAACCGGCGCCCATCCACTTCGGTGACATCGGCTGGGAAAGCGGCGCGCTGACCACCGAGATCCTGCGCCTCATCGTCGAGCACGGTTACGGCTACCCCACCGACACCCTCCCCGGCAGCACCGTCAGCATGGAAGTGGCCCTGGCCCGCAACGACCTGCAGGTGATTGCCGAGGAATGGGCCGGCCGCAGCCCGGCCTGGGTCAAGGCCGAACAGGCCGGCCAGGTATTCGCCCTGGGCGACACGGTGAAGAACGCCGAGGAAGGCTGGTGGGTGCCGGCCTACGTGATCAAGGGCGACGCCGCCCGCAACCTCAAGGCAGTGGCGCCCGACCTGCGCAGCGTCGCGGATCTCAAGCGTTACCCAGAGGTATTCAAGGACCCCGAAGCACCCGGCAAGGGCCGCTTCCTCAACAGCCCCAGCGGCTGGACCTCGGAAACCGTCAACAGCCAGAAACTCAAGGCCTATGGTCTTGACGGCTTCTACAACAATTTCCGCAGCGGCTCCGGCGCCGCTCTCGATGCCGAGGTCGCGGCGCAGATCCGCCTGGGCAAGCCGGTATTGTTCTACTACTGGAGCCCGACCCCACTGATGGGCCGATACGAGCTGGTGCGCCTGGAAGAGCCGCCATTCGACGCCAGCGCCTGGGCCACCCTCACCGACGCCGCCAACCCCGCCCCGAAGGGCAGCCGCTCGTTGCCGGCCAAGCTCTCGATTGGCGTGTCGAAGGCGTTCCACGACACCCACCCTGAACTGGTCGCCCTGTTCGAGCAGGTCGATTTGCCCATCGACCTGCTGAACAAGGCCCTGGCAAGGATGAGCGAGTCACGCCAGCCGCCCCGCGAAGCGGCGCGCACCTTCCTGCGCGACCACCCTGAAGTGTGGAAAGCCTGGCTGCCGGCCGACAGTGCCGCCAAGGTCGAGGCCGCCCTGTGAGCGGTGGCTTTCCCGAAGCCCTGCAACTCTCCTTCGCCCCCTGGGTCAACCGCCTGGTCGACTGGCTGGTGCTGCACTACGGCGATTACCTGCGTGGTGTCTCCGAGCAACTGCTGCAACTGCTGGTGGCGCTGGAGAACCTGCTGCGCCTGCTGCCCTGGTGGCTGTTGCTGCTCCTGGTAGGGTTGCTGGCCTGGCACGCCAGCCGCAGCCTGGCGCGGGCCGTGGCGCTGACGCTGCTGCTGGCCCTGATCGGCGTGCTGGGGCTGTGGGACAAGCTGTTGCAGACCCTCGCCCTGGTGCTGGTCAGCACCAGCCTGTGCGTGCTGGTCGGCGTGCCCCTGGGCATCCTGCTGGCTACCCGGCCGTTGGCCCGGCGCCTGCTGCTGCCGGTGCTGGACGTGATGCAGACCCTGCCGGCCTTCGTCTACCTGATCCCGGTGCTGATGCTGTTTGGCCTGGGCAAGGTGCCGGCGGTGTTCGCCACCCTGATCTACGCCCTGCCGCCATTGGTGCGCCTGACCGAGCTGGGCCTGGCGCAGATCGACCCCTCTTTGCTGAAGGCCGCCCATGGCCTGGGCGCCAGTCGCTGGCAGCGGCTGTGGCGCATCGCCCTGCCCCTGGCCCTGCCCAGCATCATGGCCGGGCTCAACCAGTCGGTGATGATGGCGCTGTCGATGGTGGTGGTGGCGTCGATGATCGGCGCCCGAGGGTTGGGCGAGGATGTGCTGGCCGGCATCCAGACCCTCAATGTCGGCCAGGGCATGGAGGCCGGGCTGGCCATCGTCGCGCTGGCCATGGTGATCGACCGGATCAGCCAGGCTTATGGCCGGCAGAAGCGCTGACGCCGCAAACGGGCTTGCCAGCGACGGGGGCGAACCGGACAATCGCCCACGACCAGCGCAGCCCGGAGCCTCCACCGCGTGTCCCTCAAAGCCCTGCGTACCCTGGTGACCATCGCCCGCCATGGCACCTTCGCCCGCGCCGCCGACCTGCTGAGCCTGACGCCGTCGGCGGTGAGCCTGCACATCAAGACCCTCGAGGACGAACTGCAGGTCGCCCTGTTCGACCGCAGCCGCCGGCAAGTCGTGCTGACCGAAGCCGGGCAACTGGCCGTGACCCGCGCCGAAACCATCCTCGCCGCCTATGAAGAACTCGCCGACACCCTGGCCAGCGGCCCGGGCCTGCGTGGGCGCCTGCGCATCGGGGCGATCCACACCGTGCTGGCCCGGCGCCTGCCCAAGGCGCTGGTATGGATCAAGGCCCATCACCCGCACCTGCACATCAGCGTGGTGTCGGGCATGTCGGCGGAACTGGCGCGGCGTGTGGAGGACGGTGAGCTGGATGCCGCGATCACCACCGAGCCGGTCAGCCCCTATCCCCAGTGCCTGAGTTACACCCCGCTGTTCGAAGACCGCTTCTGGGCCATCGCCAGCCCGGAGTTGGCTGGGCAAAGCGTGACGCAACTGCTGGCCGGGCAACCCTTCCTGCGCTTCGACAAGCGCGCCTGGGCTGGTCGGCAGATCGAACAGGAGCTGCGCCGCCAGCATTTGCAGGTCAGCGAACAGATGGAGCTGGACAGCCAGGAAGCGCTGGCACGCATGGCGGCCATGGGACTGGGGGTGGCGATCATCCCGATGGCCGACGAGGACCTGGAACGCCTGCCCGCCGCCACCGTGCTGCCCTTCGGCGAGCCGCAACTGACCCGCAGGATGGTGCTGCTGGAACATGACAAGAGCCAGCGCCGGCACCTGAGTGCGGTGCTGAAGACGGCGCTGGAGGATTGACGGCCTGCCAGGCATGGATCTGTAGGAGCGGCTTCAGCCGCGATGCAGACGACACGGTGCCTGGCACCCGCTTTGCGGGTGATCGCGGCTGAAGCCGCTCCTACGGAGACCGCGAGCAGGCGCGGGTTCAGCACTCGACGAAGGCGACCGCAAGGCCACCGCGCGAAGTCTCCTTGTAGTTGGCGTGCATGTCGGCGCCGGTGTCGCGCATGGTGCGGATCACCCGGTCGAGGGAAATGAAGTGCTCGCCATCACCACGCAGGGCCATCTGCACCGCATTGATCGCCTTCACCGCGGCAATGGCATTGCGCTCGATGCAAGGGATCTGGACCAGCCCACCCACCGGATCGCAGGTCAACCCGAGGTTATGCTCAAGGGCGATTTCGGCGGCGTTTTCCAGCTGTGGCGGTGTGGCCCCCAGCACTTCGGCCAGGCCCGCGGCGGCCATCGAACAGGCCGAACCGACTTCGCCCTGGCAACCGACCTCGGCCCCGGAAATCGACGCATTCTTCTTGCACAGGATGCCCACCGACGCCGCCGCCAGGAGGAACGCCACCACGTCGTCGTCGCAGGCGCCGGGGTTGAACTTCATGTAGTAGTGCAGCACTGCCGGGATGATCCCCGCCGCGCCATTGGTGGGCGCGGTGACCATGCGCCCGCCGGCGGCGTTCTCTTCGTTGACCGCCAGGGCGAACAGGTTGACCCACTCCATGGCGCTCAGCGTCGAGCCGATCACATTGGGCTTGCCCAGCTCCTGCAGGCTACGGTGCAGACGCGCGGCGCGCCGCTTGACGTTGAGGCCGCCGGGCAGGATGCCTTCGTTGCGCAGGCCGTTGACGACGCACTCGCGCATCGCGCCCCAGATCCTCAGCAGCCCCTCGCGCACTTCATGCTCTGGGCGCCAGGCACATTCATTGGCCATCATCAGTTGGCTGACGCTCAGGTTGTGGGCCTTGCACAGGGCCAGCAACTCGGCGCCGCTGGAGAACTCATAAGGCAATTCCACCTGGCCAACGTTCGCCTCGGGGGCGTCGATCTCGCCTTGCTCGACAATGAAACCACCACCCACGGAGAAGTAGGTCTGGCTGAACAGGCTGGCCTGACCGTCGAAGCACTCGAGGGTCATCGCGTTGGGGTGATAGGCCAGGTCTTCGTCGAGCAGGCGCATGTCCCGGGCATACTGGAACTCGACCGGGTGGCTGCCGTCGAGCATCAGGTTCTGCTCCTTCATGACCTGGTCGATGCGCGACTCGATGCTGTGCGGGTCGATACGGTCCGGCCACTGGCCCATCAGCCCCAGCAGGCAGGCCCGGTCGGTCGCGTGACCGACACCGGTGGCCGAGAGCGAGCCGTACAGGCGCACCTCGACCCGCGTCACGCGGCTCAGCCAGCCATGCTCGCGCAGGGCCTGGGCGAAGGTCGCCGCCGCGCGCATGGGGCCGACGGTGTGGGAGCTGGAGGGGCCGATGCCAATCTTGAAGAGGTCGAAAACACTGATAGCCATGCTAATGCCTGGCCGTGATCACAGTAAGGGATGCGTCACGGCTGTCTGGAAAAATTGAGCGGTATTGCGAATTTGCGCGATACTGCCTCGCCAAGGTCGCCATGACCAACGAAATTTCCTACACAAGCCTTTAGCAGTTCTAAACGATGAAAGGACCCCTCAATGGCCAGGTGTTCGTCTGGCTGCATGTATTCTCCTGTGCCGCGCGACACTTGTCGTTCACCCGCTGTGCCGAAGAGCTGCACATCACCCCCGGCGCGGTAAGCCAGCAGATGCGCTTGCTCGAAGAACGCCTGGGCTTGCGCCTGTTCCTGCGCCGCGCCCGTGGTGTCGAACTGACCGCCGAAGGTCAGCGCCTGGCGCAGACCGTGGCTGAAGCCTACGGCGGCATCGAGGCGGAGTTGCTGCGCCTCGATGCCGGTGAGATCCGCGGCACCCTGCGCCTGCGCTCGATCCCCTCGTTCCTGGCCAAGTGGCTGACCCCGCGCCTGCCACGCTTCCAGCAGCGCTACCCGGATATCGCGCTGCGCCTGGTGGCCGAGGACAGCAACCAGGCCCTGCACCCGGAAGACTTCGACCTGGCCATCGACCTCAACGACGGCAGCTATCCGGGCATGCTCTCCACCCCCTTGCTGGACGAGCAGATATTCCCGGTGTGCTCGCCGGCCCTGCTGCGCGGCCGCCCGCCCCTGCACGGGCCAGCGGACCTGGTGCACTATCCGCTGCTGCACGACATCACCGCCTGGCGCGGCAGTTCGGAATACGCCGAGTGGGAGTTCTACCTGGAAGGTATCGGCGCACCGGGGCTGGACGTGCGCCGGGGGCATACCTTCAACCGCAACCACCTGACCATCGAGGCGGCCATCGCCGGGGTCGGCGTGGCCATCGCACGGCGCACGCTGCTCAACGACGAACTGGAGCGCGGTGCGCTGATCGTGCCGTTCGGGGTGCCGATCGCCAACCACAAGCGCTATGTGCTGCTGTACCAGCCAGGCGGTTTGAGCCAGCCGGGCGCGCGCGCGGTGCATGACTGGCTGGTGGAGGAAGCGCAGGGGTTTCGGGCCTTGCACCCGCTCTCCGAGGTTATGCCGCGGGCATGAGAAGGCGCTCTTTCAAGGTGTTCGCCTGGAGCGTTTCAGCGTCTATGAAATCGGGCGCCGCCGACGCGGCGCATCGCGGATGAATCCGCTCCTACAGCCATGGTTCTTCCCCTTGTGTGCACGCGGCACGTAGCAACAAACGTCGCCGCGCAGGCGGCGCTCGATCAAAAGCCCCTTCAATAAGCCTGCTTGCCGGTAAACGCATTGAGCGTGCGCACCAGGATCACGAAATCGAGCCATAGCGACCAGTTGTTGATGTACTCGATGTCCGAATCCACGCGCTGGATCATCTGCGCGATATCCTTGGTTTCACCTCGATAACCGCGCACCTGGGCCAGGCCGGTCATGCCGGGCTTGATGTTGTGGCGGGCGAAGTAGTCGACGATGTCCTGGGAATACAGGGTGTCGTGCTGCAGCGCATGGGGGCGCGGCCCCACCAGGGACATCTCGCCGGTCAGCACGTTGAACAGCTGCGGCAGTTCGTCCAGGCTGGTGCGGCGGATGAATGCCCCGATCCGGGTCAGGCGCGGGTCGTTCTTCTGCGCCTGCTTGACCACGCCATCATGCGGCTGGTGCACGTGCATGCTCCTGAACTTCCAGATACGGAACGACTCCCCGGTCCAGCCGGTGCGCTCTTGCCTGAAGAATACCGGCCCCGGGCTGTCGAACTTGATGATCGCGGCCAGCGTCAGCAGTACTGGCGAGGCACAAAGCACGATCATCGCCGCCAGCACCCGGTCCTCGAGGTTCTTCAGGAACAGGCTCATCCCGGTCAACGGGGTTTCCGACAGGGTCAGCACGGGAATCCCGGCGATCTCGCGCACGCTGTGGTTGATCAGGCGCAGGGAGAAGATGTCCGGCACCCAGTTCACGGCAATGCACTTGTCGAGCAACTTCATGTACACGTCGTTGATCACATCGGAGCCGCCCAGCGGCGTGACCAGGTACACCGTCCTGATCGCGTGTTGCGCAACGATGCCATCGAGTTCGCTGATGTGCCCCAGCACCGGCAGGCGCGACTTGATCTGCGCGGCCTCGCTGTCGGCGGCGTTGCCGTCGTCGACCAGTACACAACCGACGACCCGCTCACCCAGCCAGGGGTTGTTGCTGATCTTGAGGTACAGGAACTCGGCCAGGTCGCCGGCGCCGATGATCAGCACGTTCTCCGGCCTGGAGGCATGCGCCATGTAGCGTTTCTGCACCTCGCGCACGGCGATGTGCAGGAACAGCTGCACCGCGTAGCCAATCACGAACAATTGCGCCACCAGCATCCGCGAGTACTGCCCGCTCTGCTTGGTGAGGAACGCCATCACCGCCAGGAAGCAGAACGTCGCCGACCACGCCTTGAACAACCTGAACGCCTTGCGCGTCAGCCCGACATTGCTGCGGTAGATACCATAGTGGTCGTAGATCACCGCCAACGCACCGATCAGCAACAGCAGCATGATCACGTAGTCGGAGGTGATGAAACCAAACTGATCGTAGATCAGGTACCAGGCCACGCCGGTCACGGCGATGCCATCCAGGCCCGCCTGGATGGCGTTGCTGACGCTGCTTCTGCGCTGGAGCAAGGAACGACTGCTGCGGGGTTCGAACACCATGGTCAGGCCTCATCGAAAGGTGAGTGAGCAAATGCCTGTCTTTCACGCTGGGCGATCAGCCAGCGACCTGTGCAATGCGAAGCGAGGGTGTGCGATGACACGTGCCGCAAGCCTGCGGCGGCGGGATGTTCCCATGATCTTCATAACCCCTTCGGCGTGCCTTCAGGTACCCATCCCCCACAGGACTGATACGACGGCGTGCGCGATTCCATGTTGACGGTTCACGGGTGCAGGTCTGATATCACTGTAGCAGCGCCAGGCCGTAGGAGCGGCTTCAGCCGCGATGCAGGCGACGCGATACCTGGTTGATCGCGGCTGAAGCCGCTCCTGCAGGGGGGCTTCATGCGCCCTTTGCCACAGTTTTGCGCAGCAACACCGCACGCAGCAAAAACAACGGATTGCCCACCACATAGCGCATGAACAAACGCCTGGGCTCCCTGGCCAGGCGGAATACCCACTCGCCACCCAGCCTTCGCAGCCATTGCGGCGCCCGCTCCACCTTGCCACCGAGAAAGTCCAGGATCGCCCCGCCGCACACCACCACGCACGGCGAGCCACTGGCGGCCAACGCGGCGGCCAGCGCCTCCTGCCTGGGCATGCCCATCCCCAGCACAATCAGCTCGGGCTGGGTGTCACGGGCATGCCGCAGATAGTTGTCGAGTTCGGCAAAACCGTCACAGACCGAGACCGGCCGGATGCCGAAGCATTCCACGCAGCGGCTCACCGCCTGCCCGAGATACGGCTCGCGCGTGCCCCAGAAGGCTACCCGCCGCCCCTTGTACGCGGCCAGGAGCTTGGGGATGAAGTCGGTGCCATTCATGTTCAGGCCGGGCTCCACGCCCAGCTGGCGAAGCAGGATTGCCATGCCGGAACCGTCGCGCAGCAACACATCGGCCATCGTCAACGCCTGGCCAAACTCGGCGTTGTGAGTCGCCAGGTTCATGGCATGGGCGTTGGCGAACGCCAGCACAGTCGTCTTGTCGGGGTGGGACAACCGCTCGATCAGCAGCTGTTCGGCCGCCGGGTCGCCAACCACGTGCAGATTTTCCACCAGCCGCTTCCACCGGATGCGCCACGCATGCCTGTCCATTAGCTGTCATCCCGTTTCGAACGCACCCAATCAACCTGTCGCCTGACCAGGAAGCCCAGGTACAGGGGAATTTTCCTCAGCGCGTAGAACGGCGCGTACATCAGCGTCGAAAACGCGATCAGCTCACGGGCGAAGCGCCCCCAGGCCAGCAGCACCGCCACGCCCAGCAGTGCCAGGGCGCCGCTGCAGATCAGCGCTGGCAGCAGCAGGCCAGACAGCGCGAAGACCAGCCAGGTGAGGCAGAAACAGGCGATCAGTGCCAGCACCAGCAGCGCCAGCGGTGGCACCAGCAAGTCCAGGGCCAATGCCAGCAAGCCAACATTGCGCTGCCCCAGCGCGCCGGCCAGCAATCCAGGCGCCTCGCCAAACAGCACGCCCAGGTGACCGTGCTCCCAGCGCTTGCGTTGGTTGGCCAGGCCTTCGTCGCTGGCGGGGAACTGGCTGTCGACCTGGGCCGCCTGGCAGAACAGTGGTGGCTTGCCAGCGCGACACAGGTCCAGGCCCAGCTTCAGGTCCTCGACGAGGTGCCCGCTGGCGAGATCGATCGCGGCCAGGTCCCGCCAGGCGAAGGCCATGCCCGAGCCCATCAGCTGGCATGGCAGACCCAGCCGCGCCCAGCCTCGCGGGCGCACCAGGTTCTTCACCCGCCAGGCGAACGCGGCGATCTGCACCTTGAGCCCGGCGCCGACCGGTGCATGCATCAGGTAGAGGGCCTGCACCGGTCGTGCGCTGGCCTGGCAGCAGCGGGTCAACTGGTCGATGGCGCCCTCGCCTACCTGGCAATCGGCGTCGATGACGATCACCACCTCAGGCGGTTGCTGCGCCAGGTGACGGACACCAAAGTCCAGCGCGTAGCCCTTGCCACGCCGCTGCGCGTCCTGGCGCTCCACCACCTGAGCACCGCTGGCGCGGGCCAGCTGAGCGGTGTCGTCGGAGCAGTTGTCGGCCACCACCAGCAGCCGATCGCCCGCCTGCAATTGCGCCAGGATACTTGCCAGGGTCGAACGAATGATCATCGACTCGTCGTGGGCCGGTACCAGCACGGCCACCTGCCCGCGTGCCCCGGCCGTCGTCGGCAGCGTGCGTGCAGGCAAGCAGGCCAGCAGCACCTGGGCAACCAGCACCAGCACTGGCAAGAGCAGTGCGATCGTGACCACCACCAGTAACCACGCCAGAAAAATGATCATGCCGGTGCCCTGAAGTGGCCGGCCAACCTGGCCGCCTCGGTATCGATATCGTGGCGTTGCAGCACCCGCTGGTAGGCTGCCTCGCCCATGCGCTGCAACACCGCCTCGGGTTGCGCCAGGCAGTCGGCCATGGCCGCGGCCAGCTCCTGCACGGCGCCGGCGGGAAACAGCCAGCCGTTGTCGCCCTGGCGCACCAGCTCGGGAATGCCCGCCACGTAGGTGGTCAGCACCGGACGGCGCAAGGCCATCGCCTCCATGATCACCACCGGCAGGCCCTCGGCGAAACTCGGCAGCACCAGGGCACGGGCCGCGAGGATTTCCTCGCGAACCTGGGCGCTGCTGATCCAGCCGGTGATACGCACCTTGCCCTGCAACCCGTAGCGAAGGACGAGGGCCTCGATCTCTGCGCGCATTTCGCCGTCCCCTGCCAGCACCAGCTCGAACGCCAAGGCCTGTTCCGCCAGGATCCGGGCGGCTTCGAGCAACAGCAACTGGCCCTTCTGCTCGCACAGCCGCCCCACGCACACCAGGCGCGGGGCCGCAGGCACGGCGACGGCGTCGACCTCGTGAAAACTGCGTTCCAGGCCGCAATGCACCACCTTCACCTTGGCCCAGTGCTCATGGGCCACCCACCGATACAGCTGGCTGCGCCCGTAGGAACTGACCGCCGCGACGAAGGCCGCGCGCCTGACCTTCTCGCCCATGTGCAGGAACTGTGGTTTGTCGAATTCTTCCGGCCCATGCACGGTAAAGCTGTAGCCCGGGCCACCGAGGGCGTTGGCCAGCATCACCACTTCGGCCGAGTTGGTGCCGAAATGCGCGTGCACATGCTCGGCGCCTGCGGCCTGCAACCATTGCACCAGGCGACACGCCTCGGCCAGGTACACCAGATGGTAGGGCCAGGGCCGATCGGCCCGGCGCCCCGTGCGCAGGGCCAGCCGCAGCGCGGCAAGAAAGCGCCGGGGTTGCGCCCTCAGCAGTTGCCAGGCAGGCGCCAGCAACCCACGCAGGCCGTCTTGCAGGATGTAGCGGGTCCTGCCCCGCTCCACCAGGTCTTCGCCGTCCTGCAACTCGGCGTCCCAGCCGCGCAAGGCGATGCGCTGGATCTCGAAGCCCTGGCGCTCCAGCGCCAGGATTTCCCGGCGAATGAAACTGTGGCTGACCTTGGGGTACTGGTTGATGAAGTAAGCGATGCGCATAAGCCCCCGAAACGATCCCTGCGTCTTCGAATGACAGGCCTTTTCTACTTCAGGCTGTCGATGGCCGACGATGGCTGGCCGGCCGGTTCACTCACATGGACGACATCCTGGTAGATCCCCTGGAGTTCCAGGGCCTGGTCGCTGCACAAGGTGATGCCGTCCTTGAAGCGGTTGCGATGCTGCACATAGCGCTGCGGGTGGTCGAGGATGTCGTCGAGCACCTCGCGCAGGTAGCGCTCATCCGAACTCAAGGGAATGATGGTGCCGTTCACGCCGTCGACGATATCCTCCACCGTGCCCCCGGCGTCGGTGCTGACCACCCAGACATCCCGCACCAGCGCCTCGCGTACCGCCAGGCCGAAGGTTTCTTTCCACTGGGTCGGGAACAGCAGCACATCGATGCCGGAAAAGAACGCATCGATATCCGCCTGGGTGTAACCGGGGATGATGCTGACGGTGCCCGGAATCTTCACGCTGTGCCGGTTGAACGAGCGAAACCCCAGGTGCAGCAGGTTGTCGACCACCTTCAATTCATAGTCGGAGCGTTCCAGTGAGGCAAATGCGCGGGTGATCAGGTTGATCCCCTTGATCGAGGAGTTGCCGCCGACAAAACCGAAGCGCAGCCTCTGCCCCGGGTGTTTCAGGTAGTCGGCCGCTGGCGCGAGGATGCCATTGCGGTTGATGCGGATCTTGCCGGCATCGAAACCATTGGCAATGTACAAGTTTCTGGCGAACGTGCTCGGCGCCAACAGCAGGCTGGCCGTTTTCAGCGTATCGGCGAGGAAACGCTGGCGGTAGGCGTTCAGGGGCGGGTCGTCGACGCAGCGGGCACACACCTCGCCCTGGATGGTGGTCTGCCCGCAGTACTGCCCGTGTCCGTCGATCATGAACTGGCGACCGCAGATCCACCAGGCGTCATGCAGGGTCACCACGAACGGCACGCCGGCCTTGCGGCAGCTGTTGGCCAGCAGCGCCCCCAGCCCCTGGATGGAGTGCAGGTGGACGATATCCGGCACCACGCAGGCAAGCACCTGCTCGAACACCGCGACGGTCGCGGGGTTCTCGAAGTCCTCGTGGGCCGAGCGCGTCTCGGGCAGCCCCACACCGATGACCGGTGCCCCGTGTGCCTCGTACCTGAGAAGCCCGTAGGGCGCGACCTCGGACACCGGCAGCGAGGTGAAGATGAACGACTGCCAGGCGGACATCTCACCCATCAGCCGCACCATCTGCTCCGCGACGACGGTGGCGCCACCAAAGCTGCGGGGGGCGAAGAAGATATTGGCGGACAGCACGCGCCTGCCGGGCGCGGCCGCGGGTATCGGGAACAGGCGCCTGACCTGCTCCTTTTCCCGGTCGCTGGCACCCGCCTCGACCAGCGTGACCTGGCGAGCCCCCGCCTCTTTCATGGCCAACGCAAGCTCCGCTGTCGAGGCGAGCGCCTGGTCGCAGGACAACAGCGCCTGCCGGTGCAGCGCCACGGCCGACATGAGCCGATCGACAGCCTCCGCGCTCAGGCCGGCCATGTCGTGCGCCCGTCGATAGGCCTGGGGTTCGAAGGTCAGTTCATCACTGTCCCAGCAGGACATCACCTCGAGCCGCCGGGCTTCATCGAGCAGCAGCAGCACCTGCGGGCTGGCGGGCACACGATGAAGAATCACCGCGCCACTGGTCTGCAGGGCATTCAGGCAATGTACGTGGTTGCGCCAGTCAAGCACCCGGCACCGGTAGCCAAGCCCTTCGAGCAGTTGCCGGATCTGCCCAGGCCGTGACTTTGCGAGCGCCACCGGTTCGACTTCAACCAGCAGCAGTATCTCCCGGGGAAACAGTTCACGCGCCGCCACCCGCGGCGTGTCCAGTGCCAGGCTCTTGCGCTTGATGTCCGGTGGTTTCCACAACACCCCCGGCCCTTGCTTGAGCAGCTCACGCCAGGCTTTTCTCAACGTTGAATACAGCCCTGCCTTGCGCAGGTAGGCGATGAATCGCTGGTCAGGCCGTGGTTCGGTCTGAAACTGCCGAACGAGCGTCGCCAGCTTCCCCTTGAACAACCCCGGTTGCGGCGCAGGCCCCTCATCCTGTTCAGCCAGAACCTGCCCCAGGCGTTGCCGGTGGGGGTCCATCCGGTTTCCCGACAGCACGGCCTCGACATGGGTAAAGATATCGTCCAGCAGGGCCTGGCGCCGGCGATACATCGCCCGTTTCTTCGGTGGGATGTCATCAGGCGAACGTTGCGCGGCCGCCAGCGGAATGTTGAAGAAGTCCTCGCGCGTAGAGGGCGTCGCGCCATGCTCCTCCCAGATCACGTCGTAGTTGGCTGCCAGGTCCTGGGCTTTCTCGGCACCGAAATAAGCGTGACGGTGATGCCGGTGGGCGTCGCCAACGGCATAGATGCGCACGGCCCCGAGGGTCCTGGCGATGCACTTGACGACCTCGATCAGCAGGCTTCGCGGCCGCAGCCCCTCGAAGTCCTTGGTCAGGTCGCGGTAGATGTTCAGCGAGGTTTCGCTGTCGATGCCTTTGTGGATGCCCTGGACCGCGCCGATGAACAGGTTCAACACGTTGTCCGCGCGACGCAGGGTGAACGCCAGCGAGGCCACGCGCAGGTCGCCCTGGAACAGGTTCAGCACCAGCTCCCCTTCACGCTTGAACCAGATCGCCCGGTCCAGCAGCAGCGAGCAGGCCGGGGAATAGCGGGAAAGGTCGCACAACACCAGCCGCTCATCGCGCCCCAGCAGCACCAGCGCGGGGAAGTGCCGGGTGACCACTTCATAGTGCGAGGCCAGGGCGTCGAAGCGCTCCTGGGCGTCCCAGTCCTTGCTGATGTAGGGCCACTGCACGACCCCGACGCAGTCCAGGCCGAGCCTGGCGAAACGCTCGGCCCCCAGGGCGCCGGACATGCGCTGCAGGAACGCGCGCAGGGCCGGCCACTCCCTGACCATCAGCACCAGCAACTTGAGTTTGTTCTTCAGCGCCCGCAGCGCAAACCCGGGTTGCACGGTGAGCACACTCTTCACGATCGCTCTGAAGTACATAGGCCTCTCACTTGTACTCGATCAATACCGGCTTGCCGGTAGTGAACCTGTTCATCATGAACTTGACCTGCCCGAGCATCTCCGGAAACTTCCCCAGCACCAGGAACACGGCCTGCAGCCAGTTCTCGCGAGCGGACCTGCCACCACGGCGCGCCAGGCGCGCGGCTTGCAACGGGTAAACCAGCAACAGCAGCAGGGCCCAGCCCCCCAGCGCCAGGCTCGCCATCGTGATCGCCACTGGCAGCCCCAAGCCCCAGAGCCAGGCACGCCGCGCTTCGCGCCGCCAGTGCCGCTCCGGTGGTCCACCGTGCAGTGAGGCCCCCTCGGCGAACGCATACCCGGCACGCAGGCTGCGCCGCCACCACTGGCCAAAGCGGGTCATCGCAGCATCATGCAGGGTCATTTCCTGGTCGAGCCGCCAGATCTTCCAGCCACTGGCACGCAGACGAATGCACAATTCGGGCTCTTCACCGGCGATCAGGTCCGGGCGATAGCCGTGGACCGCACTGAAGGCGTCCACCCGCATCAGCGCATCGCCACCGCAAGCCTTGGTCTCCCCCAGCGGCGTGTCCCACTCCAGGTCGCACAACAGGTTGTAGACCGAATGCTGCGGGTAGCGCTCGCGACGCCGGCCACACACCACCGCAACCTGGGGGTGCGCATCGAGAAAGCGTTGCGCCTCAGGCAGCCAGCCGGCCACCACTTCGCAGTCGCCATCGACAAACTGCACATGGCGCATGCCCGGCAACAGGCGTTGCAACAGGGTGAAGCCTTCGTTGCGCGCACGCGCCGCGGTAAAGGGGATGGTCATGTCCAGCGCCAGCACTTCGACCCCTTGCCGGCGCGCCATCACCACCGAGCCATCCGTGGAGCCGGAGTCGACATAGACGATCTGCTCCGCCGCCTCCCGCAACGACGCCAGGCAGCGTTCAAGACGAAGGCCTTCATTGCGGCCGATCACCACTACTCCTATGCCTGTCACCCTGGGCCTCACTCAATTGCCTTGAATGGAAAATTCCCTTTATCACCACGCCCCATCGGCACATTCACGGGCATTGCACGGCTTCGTGGCGCGCCCGGGTCTTGATGGTCGCCGGCACGCCGACGGCGATCGAGTTGTCCGGTACATCGGTCAGCACCACGGCGTTGGCGCCGATCACCACGTTGTTGCCGATGTGGATTTCACCCAGCACCTTGGCCCCGGTGCCGATGTCGACGTTGTTGCCGAACACCGGCGCGATGGGGCGCTCGACATTCTTCAGGCCCACCACCACACCGTTGCGAATCCGGCAATCGTCGCCGAAGCGGGCGTAGCCGCTGATGACGATGCCGCCGAAATGATCGATGACGAAATTGCGGCCGACCTCCACTTCGCACGGCAGCTCGATGCCGGTGAGGATCTGCACCAGTTTGAACAACACCTTGTAGACGAACGACAGCAGCTTGCGCAGCAACGCCGGGCGCACGCCGTAGCGCCAGCGCCCGAAGCGGTACACCAGCATCACCCAGAACCCTTGGGCGCCCCAGTCGCCTCCGTATGCTCGCAAGTCCGCGCGAATGTTCTCGAACATGGCTTCACCTAGCGGGTGGGTTGAGTGGCGTAACGGGTCTTGCGCAACAACGACCAGGTGGCCTGGTTGTGCCGCCAGCAGGCCTGCATCGCGGCCCAGCCGCGCCCTTTGAGCAAGGCCTTGAGGGCCAGCACCAGGTCGCCCAGGCACACCAGCGCCATGTGCAGGACCAGCCCCGACACACCATGGTGCTTGCGGAAATACAGCAACTCGCTTTCGATCTGGTAGGCGCTGATCTGCCGGCTGGCCGCCTCCAGCTCGGCCACCGACTTGGAGCTTTCACCGCCGATGTGCACGACCGTGGTGTAGGGGTAGAACACCACCTTCCAGCCCGCTTCCTTGACGCGTTTGCAGTGGTCGACCTCCTCGTAGTAGAGGAAGTAGCGCGGGTCGAACAGCCCCACCTGGTCAAGCACCTCCCGCCGGACAAGGTAGAAGCAGCCGGGCAACCAGTCGCACTCGCGCACCGCGTCGTGGTCCCAGGCCATCTCGTCGACCATCTTCAGGCCGGGGAAAAAACGCCCGAGCCCGGTGCGCGCGACGAACACGTTCAATGGCGTCGGAAAGTAGCGGCAGCACGGTTGCAAGTCGCCCTCGCGCCCGACCAGGCGCACACCCAGCACGCCGCAGTCCGGATGCTCATCCATGTACTCGAGGGTTTTGGCGAGTGAGTCGGCGGCCACGAAAGCATCGGTATTGAGCAACAACGCATAACGACCTTGCAGGTGATCAAGCAATTGATTGTTGGCCCGGCCGAAACCGACGTTCTGCGTGTTGCTCAGCAGCACCGCCTCGGGGCAGACCCGCTTCATGCGTTCCACCGAGTCGTCAGCCGAGGCGTTGTCCACCACCAGGTACTTGGCCAGCGTCTCGCCACCGGCCTGGCGCAACGCATCGAACATCGGCTGTAACAGCGATGCTGTGTTGAAATTGACCACCATCACATCGACCGGCTTGCTATCCATTGCTGCCCTCCCCGAAGAAGTACTCGCGCCTGGCCGCCGCCAGCAGAGGCTCCAGCTCCGGGTCGTAGCCGCCCGTGCGTTCGCTGACCAGGTGGATCCAGGGGTAGGCGGCGCAGCGTGCCTCCACCCGCTCGATCAACTGGTCCATGGTGCAGATGAACTTCGCCGGGTTGCCACCGACCACGCTATTGGGCGGCACATCCTTGGTGACCACGGACCCGGCGGCCACGATGGCGTCGGGGCCGATGGTGACCCGGGGCATGATGATCGCGCCATGGCCGATGTAGCAGTTGTCCTTGATGTCGATATAGCCCACCGAGTCCAGGTGCTTGCCGCGGGCGTACTCGATCAGCGCGACGACGCTGTCGTGGCCGATCAGCGTGCAATCCGACAAGCCGACATTGCTGCCCAGGCGCACCAGGGTCGGGTCGGTGACGTTGCAACCGGGGTTGATATGGACGTTGTGCCCCACTGAATAGAACTTGCCCCAGCGGGTCTGGTACGCCCCCCAGTCCTGGGCATTCGGGTTGCACAGTTTCTTGTAGGTCCCGCCCGCCCGGCCGGTCTTGTTGGCGTAGTAGGCCACTGCCCTGCGTATCCATCCGAACATAGTGCACACCTCGCGAGTCTTTCGATCCTGGAGTGTTCCTGAGGCGAATGGGGCCTGTTACTACCGATATCGACCTTGCCGCCCACGAACCGTTTCAACCACGGTGTTACGCTTACCGCCCCGCCCTTGCCCTCACTTGGCGACGACCACGCCGTTCATCGACTTCATCCGTTCATTCAGGTGATCCGCCAGGCGCACGGCGAACTGCAGCAGGGGCATGGTCGGGTTGGCCGCGGCGCCGCGGGCGAAGATGCTGCTGCCGGCGACGTACAGGTTGTTGACGCCAAACACCTTGCAGTTGCTGTCGACCACGCCATGCTCGGCACTGGCGGCCATGCGCGTGGTGCCCATGTGGTGGGCATGGGGCTCGAGCTTGAGCGGGAGGCTGGTGTCGTAGATGAACTCGTTGAGCTTGACGAAGCCCAGGCCGGTGTCGGCGAACTGCTTGGCCAGTTCGGTGCCGATGCACTTGATGGTGTGCCGGTCCTCGGGGGCCAGCGCCCAGTTGACATTGACCTTGGCCACGCCCAAGGCGTCTTTCTCGTCGCGCAGGGTGATACGGCTCTGCGGGTTGGGGAACTGCTCGATCATGGTGCCGAAGATGCCATCGCCCGGGCAGCTGAACTTGGCGATGAAGTCGATCTTGCCGGCAACGCCCCATTCACAGGCCAGGTTTTCCAGGAAGTCCTTGACCTCGGCGGTCCTGCCGTAGGTCCTGACCTCGGCCATCACCGCGGCGGTCACATTGCCCTTGCCCGAGCGGTATTTGTCGGCGAAGACATCGGTGGTGTAGTACGAACGCAGGCCGGTATCCTGCCCTTCCTTGAGGATGAAGGTGCCGATCTCGATGTTCAGGTGGTCCATCAGGCAGCGCCCGACCATTCCGTCCTTGTTGACGATGCCTGCCGCCGACAGCGAACCGCTGTTGAGCAGTTGCCGGGCGTTCTCGATGGCGCCCATCGCCAGCACGTAGTGCTTGGCCGACACCCGTTCGCGGTGGCGGTCGTAATCCGACACGACCACTGCAGCGAGGCCGCCGGAGGCCTTGTCGAACTGCAGGTCGACGCAGTTGCAGTTGATGAAGACATCCAGCCCGGCAGTCTCCTTGAGCTCGGTGTCGTACTTCTGGGCAAACCGTGTGGGTGGGCTGAGCAGGAAACGGTCGGCGTCGAACTCACCGCCACCGAGATCGGCATTCACGGCCCGGAAATCCGCCCCTTGGCCGATGTCGACGATGTCCATGGCGGCGGGCAGGTAACGCTCGACCTCGGCATAGGCGATGGGCCAGCCGGGCAGCCCTCCCTGGGGTGGGGTGCTGAAGTCAGTCGCATCGAACGGACGGCAGCGGCCCGCCCAATGGTTGGAAGTGCCCCCGAGAAAGCGCAGGCGCGTGTCATGGGGGTAGAGCTCAAGGCCCGTCGATGAACAGTCGTAGAACGTCTGCGAACTGTCCGCGTAGGTTTGCCCGCCAGCCTCCAGCAACACCACGCTCCACCCGGCCTTGGCCAGGCGCAAGGCCAGCGTGATACCGGCCGGTCCGCCGCCGACGATGCAGAAATCATAGGCGCCGCGCAGCGCCTTCTCGGTCTGATAATCCCTGATCATGCCTGCCCGTCCCGAAAATACTGAGAAGGCAACACCCAGCCGTTGATGATGACGAAGCCGCCTTTTTCAGCCGGTTTGCGCCCAACGACCGTCCCGGTACCCAATACCGCCACCCCCGCGCCCAGCAACACACAACTACGAATAAAACCCCTACGACCAGAAGACGGAGTACAGAACTGAAGCTTCCCCATGATCCAAGCCCCATGCCATAGACTGCGTGAATCCCAGTGCCCGAATCGCGCCTCGATCCCTGCCTGCGCGGCACTGCCCCCGGCGCCCCTGCGCCGAAACACTCGAAATGGTCTCAGAGCCAGTTGAAGAAGCTCGTCGCCAACGCGCCGCAGGCCGCGCCTACCGCAATCATCGGCAGCACCACGAGTTCGCGCTTGAGATTGAACATGCCCAGCTTGCAATTGACGTAGACGATGAGCACCAGGGTCGGGAAGGAATGCAAGGCCACCCCCCAGATTGCATACTTCACGCCACCAATGGCCAGCAGCAGCGGTAACCCCACCCACAGCGCGACCATCCGGATGATGTTGTCCATGGCCTGGTACTTGGTATGCCCCAGGGCGATCCAGACCTGGTGTGCCAGGGTGTAGCGCAGGGTGAAGAACGACCACGACAGGATAGCCAGCATCGGCCCGGCAGCGGCGTAGCGCTCGTCGTACAACCAACCGATCAGCATGGGGCTCGCGGTCAGGAACACGCCGCAGGTGAACAGCATGACCAGGTCCACCAGCAGGCGCGAGCGGTGGTACAAGGCTTTCAGGCGCTCGCTGTCACCCGACCGGGTAGCCTCGCTGAAGGCCGGCAGCGCCACCGTGCCGACCACTTTCAGCAAGCCGGTCTGCAGCGAGCCGAGAATCAGCACGGCGA
Source organism: Pseudomonas entomophila (assembly GCF_029478665.1). Classification (GTDB taxonomy): domain Bacteria; phylum Pseudomonadota; class Gammaproteobacteria; order Pseudomonadales; family Pseudomonadaceae; genus Aquipseudomonas; species Aquipseudomonas entomophila_F. The sequence continues at coordinate 6,176 of NZ_JARPQB010000047.1, read as the reverse complement.
TGGAGTACACGCCCAGTTCCGCGGTGGTCATGCTGGCGCCGAACCACATGCGGTCGCCGTACATCGCCAACACACCGACAATCGACGACACCAGGATCCAGCGGCCGAACACCACCAGCTCGGCCAGCGCCTCGCGGTCCCACTTCAGGCGGTGGACCGGCCCTTTGATCGCCAGGTGCCCGAGCAAGGTACCCGCCAGGGCGCCGGCCAGGCCGGCGATCACCAGCGACCAGATGGAACGGGTGAAGTAGCCCAGGACCAGCATGGTGATCAAGCCGACGAGCTGCGAGCCCAGCTCCACCAGCACCACGCGCTTCTGCTGGAACGTGCGCAAGGCAACGTCGATATTGGTCGCCTGCAGCCCGTAGATGATCGCCGACAGGCCGGTGACCGCCAGGATCATGGGCAGCTCCGGCGCCGCGTAGGTGGAACCCGCCGGCCACAGGTTGGCCTGCTGGGACAGCCAGGCGCCCAGCGCCAGCAGCAAAGTCAGGGTGAACAGGATGAAGCCGCGGATGATCTGCACGGTCCAGGCCGTGTTGAGGAACAGCGGGTCGTCGCCACGCGGGCTCTGGATGATGTTCTGGCGCAAGCCCACGTCCGAAAGCAGGTGCAGCAACACCGAGACGGTGGTGGCGATGACCATGATCCCGAACATTTCCGGCAACAGCAGCCGGGCCATGATCAAGTTGCCACCCAGGCGCATCACCTGTGAGGCGACCAGGGAGAACACGTTCCAGGCCCCGGCCCCTATCGCCCGCCTACGAAGGCTCCCCGATGCAGACGCTTCAACTGACGGCATGAGTTCGATCCCTGACTGGATGGCTAGAAGTCACTATAGTTTCAATCAGCCATGATGCTAGCCGTCGTCCACCACCGGATAGGTGAACACCGCCAATGCCTGAACATATTCGTGCGTTGATCGTCATTCTGTTTGCCGCCGGCGTCGTTTTCACGCTTGCCCGCCGCCCGGCGGCAGACCTGATCCCCTACAGCGACTTCAAGCGGCGGCGCAACCTATGGTTCGCCCTGACGCTGGTGGCGTTCTTCTCGTTCAGCTTCTGGGTATACGCTGTCGCCGCGGCGCTGGTCATGTACCTGGCCGGAAGGCGCGAACGCAACACCATGGCGCTGTTCTTCATGCTGTTGTTTCTTATCCCGCCCGCCTCGGTGCAGATCCCCGGCTTCGGCGTCATCAACTACCTGCTCGACCTCAACCACCTGCGCCTGCTGAGCCTGTTTATCCTGCTGCCGGCAGCGCTGAACCTCAGCCGCCAGGGCGACACCGTGCGCCTGGGGCGGCTGTGGCCAGACAAGCTGTTGGTGGCGGGCGTCGTGCTCCTGGCCTTGCTGTACCTGCGCGACACCACCCTCACCGACACCCTGCGCCAGGCGTTCTACCTGTATGTCGACGTGATCCTGCCGTACTACGTGGCCAGCCGCGCGCTCAAGACCCTTCAAGACTTCAAGGACGCCCTGCTGGCCTTCGTGCTCGCCTCGTTCGTCCTGGCGCTGATCGGGGTGGCCGAGTTCCTGCGCCACTGGCTGCTCTACGACGCCTTGCTCGACGCCATGGGCGTGCGTTGGGAGATGTCCAGCTACCTCAGCCGTGGCGGCTCGCTGCGGGCCAGCGCCACCACCGGCCAGGCCATCGCCCTGGGCTACGTCATCAGCGTGGCCGCCGGCCTGTACCTGTTCGTGCAGGGCTTCGTGCGCAGCGGGCTGCAGCGTGCCCTGGGTGCCCTGCTGCTGGCGGCCGGCCTGGTGGCGCCGCTGTCGCGGGGGCCGTGGATCGGCGCGGGGATCATCCTGGTGGCCTTCATCGCCACCGGCCGCAACGCCATCAAACGCCTGATGCTGCTGGGCATGGCCGGCGTTCTGGCCCTGCCCCTGCTCACGGTGGTGCCAGGCGGGCAGAAAGTGCTCGACCTGCTACCGTTCATCGGCAATATCGAAAAAGAAAACATCACCTACCGCGAACGCCTGCTGGACAACTCGTGGATCGTCATCCAGCGCAACCCGCTGTTCGGCTCGTTCGACTTCCGTAACACCCCCGAAATGCAATCGATGGTTCAGGGCGACGGCATCATCGACATCGTCAACACCTACGTGAACCTGGCCCTCAGGGTCGGCCTGGTGGGCCTGGCGCTGTTCGTGGCGTTCTTCGTGGTCATTCTGGTCGGCATCCGTAAATCCATGCACGCCTTCCCGGACAAGGATGACCCGCAACGACAACTCGGGCGGGCGTTGCTGGCAACGCTGATCGGCATCATGGTGATCATCTTCACCGTCAGCAGCATCACCGTCATCCCCACGGTGTACTGGTCGGTGGGCGGACTGGGCGTGGCCTATATCCAGATGGTCCGCCAACAGCGCTACGCTCAGGACACCTTGATCTCCAATGCAGGCCTTCAACCCAGGTAAACACCATGACACGAGGTTTTCTGCGCCGCTTCATAGGGATATCGGCATGCGCTGGCCTGGTGTTGCTGCCATTGGCAGGCTGGGCGGCGGCCTGGAACGTCAGCGTCGACGAGCGCAATGGCCTGCCGGCCCTCACACGGGGTGGCGGCCCGACCATGGCATCCAAGTTCGACTTCTGGGCCAAGGAATGGAGTTGGACGGGCTTCTACACGTCGTTCAAGGTCAACGGACCTTATGACTACCTGCTCCAAGGCAAGAATAAAGACCTTGATTTCGATCTTTCAGCCGACATCCGCAAGACCTCTGCAAATACCCTGACCTGGAATTTCAACCTCAACGCCCACAGCCGGCAGGCGAACGTGATGGGCGGCGGTATCACCTTCCAGTTCGACCAGGCGCTGATCGACGGGGAAATGGGCGCCCCGGTGCTGCTGCCCGACAACCGTGGCTGGGCCTGGGGCGGCAATGGCCGGGCGCGGCGTATCGAAATGCGCTTCGAACCAGCGCTGGCCAGGGTGTATTTCGAACGCGGCAACACCAACGAAGTGCGGGCCTTTTTCTACCAGGACCCGATCCTGCCCGGCAGACAGCAGATCAAGGCCACCCTCGAAGTCAGCGGCGACATCACCCTCGGGCCAACGCCGACCGAGCGCTTCGGCCTGGCCGACCCCAGGCGCTGGCCGGACGACCAGCTCGACTGGCGCACCTCGCCGGTCGACCTGTCGTTCCTCAACGAGGCGGAAAAGCCGGCCGGCAAGCGCGGCTTCGTCAAGGCGGCAGGCGAGCAACTGGTGTTCGCGGACAACACCCAGGTCCGCTTCTGGGGCACCAACCTGTCGGCCTACGCGATCTTCAAGACCCCCGACGACGAGATCAGGCAACAGGCCAGGCGCCTCTCGGCCTTGGGCTTCAACCTCGTGCGCATCCACCACCACGACTCGCCCTGGGTGAGCCCGAACATCTTCGGTGACGTCAACACCCTGCGCGACACCCAGCAATTGAGCGCCGAATCGCTGCGCAAGATCGACTGGTGGATCAAGTGCCTGAAAGAAGAAGGGGTCTATGTCTGGCTTGACCTCCACGTGCAGCGCCCCCTGGCCGCCGCCGACCGGATCGATGGCTTCGACGAAGTGGCCAGGGGCGACCGGGCGATCGACCTGAAGGGCTACGCCTATGTGAACCCGAGCATCCAGCAGGCGATGAAGCGCTTCGCCGAGCAATACCTGACCCATGTGAACACCTACACCGGCCTTGCCTACAAGGATGATCCGGCGATCGCCGCGGTGCTGATCACCAACGAGAACGACATCACCCAGCACTTTGGCAATGCCTTGCTCGAGGACAAGAACGTCCCCAAGCACAGCAAGCGCTACATGGAAGAAGCCAAGGTATTCGCCCTGCGCAACCAACTGCCCACGGAAACCATCTGGCACGCCTGGGAGCACGGCCCCTCGAAACTGTTCCTCAACGACCTGGAGCACCGTTTCAACGTCGACATGATCAAGCACCTGCGCGGCCTGGGGGTGAAGGTGCCGATCGTCACCACCAGCACCTGGGGCGGCAACGGCCTGAGCGCCCTGCCGGCGCTGACCGCCGGCGACGTGATCGATGCGCACAGCTATGGCGGTGCCGGCCAGCTGGACAGGAACCCGTTGACCAGCGACGGCATGATCAACTGGATCGCCGCCGCCCAGGTGGTCGGCATGCCGCTGACCGTCACCGAATGGAACGCCGAGCCCTTCCCCACCCCCGACCGCCACTCGCTGCCGCTGTATGTGGCGGCGACCGCGAGGCACCAGGGCTGGGATGCACTGATGCAGTACGCCTACAGCCAGCAAGCCCTGACCGAAGGCTGGCGCACGGCCGACAACTGGCATGCCTACAACGACCCGGCGATGCTCGCCACCCTCCCCGCCGCCGCCTTGCTCTATCGCCGAGGCGACGTGCAAGCAGCACGTACCCGTTATGTCTTCGCGCCGCCCTCGAGCATGCTGTTCGGCCAGGAGATCACCCCCGCCAACTCGGCGTTGCTGCGCACCGCCATGACCAAGGGCCGGCTGCAGGTCGCGATGCCCGCCACCCCGGTGCTGCCGTGGCTGCATCCCAGCGCGATACCCGCCGATGCCAAGGTCCTGCATGACCCCGACCAGTCACTGATCGACGCCAACGCCAGCGAAGCGACCACCGACACAGGCGAGCTCAAGCGCAACTGGCAGCAAGGGGTCTATACCATCGACACGCCCTTGACCCAGGCCGCCACCGGTTGGCTCGGCGGTCAGTCGATCAGCCTGGGGGGTATTCAGGTACAGATGAAAACGCCCTATGCCAGTGTCGTTGTGCAAAGCCTGGACGCCAAGCCGCTCGCCCAGTCCCGCAGCCTGCTGGTTTCACTGGGCAGCCGGGCGGAGCCCAGGGCGGACGACAAGACACCTTTCCATGTCGAACCCCTCGAAGGCACGCTGTCCATCAAGGCCGCCCAGGGCCTGAAGCTCTATAGCCGCGACGCTTCCGGCAAGCAGAGCGAGCTCCCCGTGACCTACAAGGACGGCCGCTACAACCTGCGCCTCGACGGCCAGCGAATGACCAATTGGCTGTTCCTGAAATAGCCATCTAGAGTCACAAAAGACCTGTTCTGGCGGCCTGTGATCAGGCCTGCCGACAAGCCACCGCTCCCAGCGCGCGTCAGGGAAGGTTGCACAGGCAAAGGAATCCAGGAGGTTTGCATGAATTTTCTGGTTGTCGGGGGTGCAGGCTATATCGGTTCGCACATGGTCAAGCACCTGCTGTGGGCCAATCATCAGGTGGTGGTGGCCGACACCGCCCCCACGCGCCCAGGTATCAACTGGGTGCAACTGGACATCGCCAATGTCCATGCATTGGACACGCTGCTGGCCGAGTACCGTTTCGACGCCGTGTTCCACTTTGCCTCGTACATCCAGGTGGGCGAGTCCGTCGCCGACCCCGGCAAGTACTACCAGAACAACGTTGCGGCCACCCTGACGCTGCTGCAGGCCATGGTGCGGGCTGGTATCGACAAACTGGTGTTCTCCTCCACGGCGGCCGTGTATGGCGACCCGGTGGCAACGCCCATCGATGAAGAACACCCCAAGGCACCGATCAATCCCTACGGGCGCAGCAAATGGATGGTCGAGCAATTGCTCGCGGATTTCGACCGCGCCTATGGCTTGAGGTCGGTGTGCCTGCGCTACTTCAATGCCGCCGGCGCGGACCCGGAGGGACATCTGGGCGAGTGCCACGAACCTGAGACCCACCTGATCCCGCTGATCCTGCAGGCTGCTGCCGGCAGGCGCCCGACAATCACGGTGTACGGCCGTGACTACGACACCCCGGATGGCACCTGCATTCGCGACTATGTGCATGTCGCCGACCTGGCCTCGGCCCATGCCCTGGCGGTGGACTACCTGGTCGCCGGTGGCGCGAGCACCGCGTTCAACCTCGGCAATGGTCTTGGTTTCTCGGTGCAGCAGGTGATTGATGCCGCACGCCACGTGACGGGGCGGCTGATCGATATCAGCGATGCGCCCCGCCGCCCTGGCGACCCGCCCAGGCTGGTGGCCGATGCCGGCAAGGCAAGGCAGGTGCTCGGCTGGACGCCGCAGTTCGATTCGTTGGAGCAGATCGTGGCCCATGCCTGGCGCTGGGAACTCAAATTTCCCTGGCGTTGACATGCATCTGCGCTGTCGCCCTTTGTAATTGAATGGACTCGCCCCCGCCGAGGCATCACAGTGCCA